>CAYSIC010000015.1:0-49238 GCA_964430985.1 uncultured Atopobium sp. | reverse complement strand
CATAGAGCTTCCCGGTGGTCCGCGCAAGCCCGGCCGACTGCTCTGGTTCGTGGCCGGGCCCGACCCCGCTACCTGGGAGGGGCTCTCTGTGGTAGAGGAAGCCATCGAACAGGCCGCCGTTGATCTTGCTGCCTTGGCGCAGGAGTTTCTCGCCGCGCCCGGGGACGCGGAGGCGCTGCGCTCCTTCAGGGTCGCACTGCGGCGCGTCCGCTCGCTCCTGGAGTTCCTCGAGCCCTGGCAATCGAAGAAGCAGAATCATCGCTGCGAGCACGTGCTCAAGGAGCTTCAGGTTGCCTCCGCGCGCCTGCGTTCCCTTGATATTCTCGCGCGGACTGTCGCGGACCTCGTAGAGGGCGGTGAGCTTGCCGAGAACAGCCTTTTGCCCCTCGCCTGCTCCAAGGAGCGCGCGCTTGAGTGCTCCTCGCTGCTCGAGTTCATGCGCGCGCATCATGCGATGAGGGGGCTGTCCCGCCTGTCTGATGACCTCTCTCACCTGAGGTGGAAAACCCGCGTCCTCGCACGAGGCCTCACCGAACGGGACTTCCAGTCTCATTTTGACGACGAGCTCGCCGCAGTCGACGGCGACCTCTTCGGTCTCGACCTGTGCGACGGGAACGCGGTCTTCTCTGCGCGCCGAGATGCCAAGGAGATGCATTACGTGGCCGAGCGCCTGGGTGCCGTGCTGGGTTCCGAGCGTGCGCAGATGAGCGAGTACATGGACGAGATCCAGGTCGAGCTCGGTGACCTGTCCGACGCGCGCAGGAACCAGCGTCTCGCCGAGGAGCTCGCGCGCAGCCCGCGCTTCGGCGGCGTCCGTGCCGACCTGGGCGTTGTCGCCCGCGACCAATCCGAGGTCGTCTCGGCAATCACCTCGGGCCTCAAGCGCCTCGAGGTCGATGGTCGTCCGGGAAAGGACCGCTAGCGTGAGCGAGGAGGAAGCCGCGGGAACGCGAGGTGCGGTTGCGGAGACCTTCCGTGTCGAGCGCGACTCGATGGGGGAGGTGCGCGTGCCGGCGAAGGCGCTCTGGGGTGCCCAGACCGAGCGCAGCCACGAGAACTTCCCGATAGGCACCGAGCGCATGCCCGCCGAGATCGTGTCTGCGTTCGCGCTGGTCAAGAAGGCCGCGGCACGCGCTAACCATGCGCTTGGAAAGCTCTCAAAAACCGACTGTGACCTCATCTGCGCCGCCGCCGACGAGGTTCTTGATGGCCAGCACGCGGACGACTTCCCACTCGTGGTCTGGCAGACCGGCTCGGGCACGCAGTCCAATATGAACATGAACGAGGTCCTGGCCAACCGGGGCAACCAGCTCGCGGGCGGGCGTCGGCTGCATCCCAACGACACCGTGAACATGAGCCAGTCGTCTAACGACACCTTCCCCACGGCTCTCAATGTGGCCGCCGCGCGCGCGGTGACGGGACTCCTGCTTCCGGCAATCGACCAGCTCGTGGTCACCTTTCGCGCGCTGGAGGACAAGAGCGCGGGCGTGGTCAAATGCGGACGCACCCACCTGCAGGACGCGGTGCCCATTTCCTTCTCTCAGGAGGTCTCGGGTTGGCGCGGGCTTCTCGAGGCCTCGCGCGGCCAGCTCGAGGGCAGCCTTGCCCCTCTCATGCGCCTGGCGCTCGGCGGCACGGCGGTGGGTACCGGACTCAACGCCCCCGAGGGCTTCGGCGAGGCGGCGGCCGAGGAGCTCGCACGCCTCACGGGGCTGCCCTTTGTGAGCGACTCCAACAAGTTCCGTGCGCTCACGGGCAAGGACGCCCTGGTCTTCAGCCATGGTGCCATCAAGGGGCTCGCCGCCAACATGATGAAGATCGCCAACGACGTGCGCTGGCTCGCATCCGGGCCGCGTCTGGGTCTGGGCGAGATCTCCATCCCGGCCAACGAGCCGGGCAGCTCCATCATGCCAGGTAAGGTCAACCCCACCCAGTGCGAAGCGATCACCATGGTGGCCGTCCAGGTCATGGGCAACGACTGTGCCATTGGCATCGCGGCCTCGCAGGGCAACTTCGAGCTCAACGTCTTCATGCCCGTGATTGCCTACGATTACCTGCAATCCGTGCGGCTTCTCGCCGATGCCATCCGCTCGTTCGATGAACGCTGCGCCTCCGGCATCACGCCCAATCGCGCGCGGATGAGCCAGAACCTGCACGACTCGCTCATGCTCGTGACGTGCCTCAACCCGTATATCGGCTACGATAACGCGGCGCGCGTGGCCAAGAGGGCTTTCGCCGAGGGCACGTCCCTGCGCGAGGCATGCGTCTCTTTGGGCCTGCTCACGCCCGAGCGCTTTGACGAGGTCTTCAAACCAGAGGAGATGGTCTAGATATGCCCCAGAACGATACCGAGAATTTCGATCCCGACCCAAGCCAGAGCGAGCCCGAGAGCTCTGGCTTGAGCATCGACACCCGCTGCGTGCAGGCGGGCTACACGCCTGGCGACGGCGAGCCGCGCCAGGTGCCCATCGTGCAGTCCACGACGTTCAAGTACGACACGTCCGAGCACATGGGGCAGCTCTTCGACCTGGAGGCCGAGGGCTACTTCTACACGCGCCTGCAGAACCCCACCAACGATGCCGTGGCGGCCAAGATCTGCGCGCTCGAGGGTGGCGCGGCGGGCATGCTCACGAGCTCGGGGCAGGCGGCCAACTTCTTCTCGCTGTTCAACATCTGCGAGCAGGGCTCGCACGTGGTGTCGAGCTCGGCCGTCTATGGCGGCACGTTCAACCTGATCGCGCACACCATGGCCAAGATGGGCATCGAGAGCACGTTCGTCTCGCCAGACTGCACAGAGGAGGAGCTCGCGGCGGCCTTCAGGCCTAACACGCGCGCCGTCTTCGGCGAGACGATCGCCAATCCCGCCCTGGCCGTCCTCGACATCGAGCGCTTCGCTGCGGCCGCCCACGACCACGGTGTGCCTCTGATCGTGGACAATACCTTCCCCACGCCGGTGATGTGCCGGCCCATCGAGTGGGGTGCTGACATCGTGACCCACTCCACGACCAAGTACATGGACGGTCACGGTGCGGCGGTGGGCGGTGCGATCGTGGACTCCGGAAACTTCGACTGGATGGCGCACGCCCAGAAGTTCCCCGGACTCACCACCCCGGACGAGTCCTATCATGGCATCATCTACGCGGAGAAGTTCGGTCAGGCGGGCGCCTTCATCACCAAGGCGACCTCCCAGCTCATGCGTGACTTCGGCTCCATTCAGAGTCCGCAGAACGCGTTTTTGCTCAATTTGGGCCTCGAGAGCCTGCACGTGCGCATGCCGCAGCACTTCAAGAACGGCCTTGCCGTTGCCGAGCACCTCGCCCTGAGCCCGCTCGTTTCCTCGGTGCGCTTCCCGCACCTGCCAGGTGACCCCTACTTCGCCCTGGCGCAGAAGTACCTGCCCCACGGGGGTAGTGGCGTGGTCTCCTTTGAGCTTGCGGGAGGTCGGGCGGCTGCCGAGAAGTTCATGGCCGCGCTGCGCCTGGCCTCGATCGAGACGCACGTGGCCGATGCACGCACCTGCTGCTTGCATCCCGCCTCCTCAACGCACCGCCAGATGAGCGACGAGGAGCTTGAGGCCGCGGGCATCTCGGCGTCTATGGTGCGCTTCTCGTGTGGCCTCGAGGGCACCGAGGACCTTGTCGCCGACATCGACCAGGCCCTCGCCGCGATCTAGCGTGCCGGTCGCGGAGCGTGCTTACGAATTCCGGGGTGGGGCACGTTCTGAATGAAAAAGCGCACAAAACAGGGGCTGGGGCACGCGCGAAGAAGCTCGCATGCGCCCCAGCCCCTGATTCGTGAGCGCTCCGTGGCCGGGGCGCCGCGTGCGAGCTGCCTACTCGACCTCGAGGAGCTCGATGTTGAAGTTGAGCGCCTGATCAGCGAGCTCGTGGTTCATGTCTAAGGTGATGTTGCCATCCTCAAGAGCTGCGACCGTGGCTGGGAAGGACTGGCCGTCCGGTGAGGAGAGCATGATGCGGGCGCCGATCTCGAGCTTCTCGGCACCGGGAAGGGCGCTGACGGGGATGGTCTGGATGAGCTCGTCGCGCTTGAGGCCGTACGCCTCTTCGGCCGGGATGTGCACATCACGGACCTCTCCGACGCTCATCTCGCGCACGGCGGCGTCGAAGCCCTTGATCATCTGACCGGCCATGCAGGTGAAGGCGAGCGGCTCGTTGCGGTCGCGTGAGGAGTCGAACTTCGTGCCGTCGTCAAGGGTGCCCACGTAGTGGACCTTGACCCTCTTGCCATCGTTGCTCATGGGAAGGCTCTCGTTTCTATCGTCTCTTCCACAGGGCGCGATTCGCCCTGTGCGTCAGGCCATGGTAGCAGGGCAGCCGCTTGGGGCCCTCCTGCGCTGGCAAGCCACATCTCAGCCCCACGTGCGCGGCAGGTATGTCTCCATCGTCATGCGCTATGCTGGTTCGCACCGCGTAGGGGAAAACGCAAGGGGGCACGTGAGGATGGAAGAACGTTTGGCAGACGGATGCGTGGGGGTCTTCGACTCCGGCGTCGGAGGCATCAGCGTGCTGCGTGCGCTCGTTCGCGAGCTACCCCACGAGGATTTCCGCTACTTCGGCGACTCTGCCCACGCCCCCTATGGCGAGAAGTCCGAGGACGAGGTTCTCGACCTCTCCCGTGCCATCGTGGGACGCCTGTGCGACGAAGGTGCCAAGGCCATCGTGATCGCATGCAACACGGCGACCTCCGTTGCGGCTCCCACGCTGCGCCGCGAGCATCCCAACCTGCCAATCGTGGGCATCGAGCCGGCGCTCAAGCCTGCGACGGAGGCCACGGACCACGGACGCATTCTCGTCATGGCCACGCCCGTCACGCTGCGTCTCGACAAGTACCATGAGCTCGCGCAGACGTATGGTGCGAGCTCGGAGGTCGTCTCGGTGCCGTGTCCGGGCCTCGCCGACCGCATCGAACGAGGGAATCTTGACGCCTCCGACCTCACTCATCTGCTCGAGGGCCTTGTGGGCCGCTATGCGGACAGCGCGCGTTCCGTGGTCCTGGGCTGCACGCACTATCCTTTCGCCCGCGCGCAGATCGACCAGGTCCTGGGTGGGGGCGTCTCTTTCTTTGATGGCGGCGCTGGAACGGCTCGCCGCCTCAGGAGCCGCCTGGAAGAGACCGGGCTCGTCTCTGGTCGCATGCGTCCGGGCCGCATCGAGCTTGCTTCGAGCAAGGATACCTCCGCCCAGCTGGCGCTCTATCGTCAGTTCCTCACGCTTCCGCTCTAGTTGGCTGGCCAGGTTCGGGCGGTCAAGTGCCTACTGCTGCGTGCGCGGCTTGCCCCAGAAAAACAGCGCCACGGTGCCGGGGCCGGTGTGGCAGCCAATCGTGGCCCCGATGGGGAAGATCTCGACCTTGCCGTCGAGCTTGGGGAACCTCTCCTCAACGCGGCGCGCGAGCTCGCGGGCGTCATCGAGGCACTCTGACTGGCAGATGAAGCACTTCTGGTCGTAGTACAGGCCACCCTCGGCGAGCTGCGCCATGAGCTCCAGGTCGCGCTCGATGGCCCTGGCCTTGGTGCGGACCTTCTCCTTGACCCTGAGAGACCCGTCGGGCGCCACGTCCATGACGGGGCAGATCTTGAGCATGCCGCCTACGAGACCGGCGGCCTTGGAGATGCGTCCGCCCCGCACGAAGAAGGAAAGATCTGACGAGAAGAACCAATGATTGACCTCCTCGCGGTGATCCGTGGTCCAGGCCGCGAGCTCCTCGACGCCCATGCCCTCGTCGCGCAGGTCTGCGAGCTTGTCCATGAGAAGACCGTAGCCCGAGGAGGCGGCCAGCGAGTCCACGACAAGGATCTTGCGCTCGGGATACTTCGCGGAGAGCTCCTCAGCGGCGGAGCAGGCCGGTCCGTAGGTCCCTGAGATGCCGGTGGAGAGGCTTACGTGCAGAACGTCGAGGCCCTTCATGAGGAAGCGCTCGAAGTGCTCGAGATATTCGCCGGCGCTTACCTGTGAGGTCTTGACGTCTGCGCCGGAGCGCATCTTGGCATAGAGCTCGGGGGGGGGAGTGCTGATGCCGAAGTCATCCTTGTAGGTCTTGCTGTCAATCTGGTAGTTGAAACAGAGATACGTGATGTCACGCCGTTCAAGCCACTCGTGCGTGAGGTCCACGGTTGAGCAACAGCTAAGAACGTAGCCGGCCATGAGGCTCCTTTCGTTGGGAACAACGCTCAGGATACCCCATGCCGGCCACGTTTTAGATCCGCGGAGGTGTCCTTTACAGGCCCATGTCCTTCTTCAGACGCGCGAGCTCGTCGTCGACTGCCGCGTCGTCCGCCGCGCTCGCATACTTGGCCTCGAGGCCAACCGTCACGTCAACGGGCTGCTCGTTGAGCTCGCTCATGGCGTCGGCGGTGTCGAGCATGCGGTCGGCCTTCTCCTCCATGCGGTTGAACGCCTCGAGGGCGTTCTCCGCGCGGTCGGACTGGGACGTGAGGCCCGCGACCTTCTCCTGCGTCTTGGCGACCGCGACCTTGGCCTTGATGGTGTCGCGGCGGCTCTTGAGCTCCTCGATGTCGCTTACGAGCTTGTCGTGCATCTGGCGCATTTTGGTCGCGTTGGCGTGGGCGGCCTCGTAGGCCTTCTGGAGCTCCGCTCCCTTGGTGTCGAACTGCTGCTTTTTGGCCAAGAAGGCGCGGGCGTCGTCCTCGTTGCCGGCGGCGAGCGCCCTGCGCGCGAGCGACTCCATGCGCGCGATCTGAGCGGCGTTGCCGTCCACGAGACGCTTGGTGCGGGCCTCCTCGGCCATGACGCCGGCGGTCTCGCGCTTGACCTCGGCCAGCGAGTCGGTGAGGTCGATCAGGTACTGGTCAACCATCTTGGCGGGGTCCTCCGCCTTGTCGAGCAGGTCGTTGATGTTGGCCTTGATGATGGTGGTGAAGCGGTCCAGGATGCCCATGGTGTTGCCCTTCTGTTGGCTTGCTGCTACGGGGACGGCGTTTCGCCGGTAGTGCCCTTGTCCTCGTACTTGGAGGCGAGGTCCTCCAGGTCCTTGTCCCCAAACTTCTCGAGGGGCGTGCTCAGAATTTCCTCCACCTGCGCTTCATGCGCCTTCTCGCGTGCCGCGCGCTCGAGTGCCTCCTTCTGCTTGTTTTGCCGGTGGCGCTGCCACAGGAGCACCCCCACGACCGTTCCGGAGACGACCATCATCACCACGGCGACGGTGGTGCCCGTGGAGGTGGTGGCCATGATGGTCGAGGCGGTTCGGGAGAAGGCCCGCGAGAAGATCTGCTCCTCGCTGAGCGAGTAGTCGTCGTAGGCGTCCTCGAGGTTGTCGAAGAACGTGCTCAGGGCCTCGGAGTCCATGACCGTGGACGCCTGGGAGCCTACGACGTAGCCGTAGTTGTATGCCCCGTTGCCGTCGTCGCAGAAGACGAGAAGGAAGTGGCCCTCGTCTTGGAAGAGCTCGTCGTAGAACGTCTGGGCGCGGCTCGTGAGCTCGCTCGTCGAGGTGGTCGTGGCGTTGGGCAGGATGTAGACGTAGGGCTGGACGCCCGTCTTCTCGTAGAACTCCTTGAGGCCCGCCTCGAGCGTGCTCGCGCTGTGGATCCAGTCGCCGTCCTCGTCGGTGTAGTAGGCCGTCTGGGTGGCGGCCCCGGAGGCCAGGGGGGTGCGCACGTCGGCGCTCGTGGCCGAGCAGGTGTTCAGCCCGAAGCTGATCGCGCCCACGGCAAAGACGACGATCATGAGCCAGAAGAGGAAGGTGAGGCATCCGCTGCCGGATCGCCGGCCCCCGCCGCCCGAGGCCGGTGGGACGGAGTCTCCGCTCGGATGCGAGCCTGACGCGTCCGAGCCGTAGCGAGGCGCGTTTATGATGACGGGCCGCATGGGGAAGCCCCCGAAGAACGGGCGCCACGGGGACCACGACGCTCCCCCGTAGGGGCCGCGCCGCGGGCCGGGCCCCGGTCCGCCGAAGCCGCCGGCCCCAAAGCCGCCTGAGCCGCCGGAACGACCGCCGCTGCGACCTCCCGAGGAGCCCCAGCCGCCCGAGCTGCGGCCCCCGCCGCTCCCGCCACCCGAGCTCCTGCCGCCGCCGAAGCCGCCGCCCGAGCTGCGACCTCCGCCTCCGCCGCCGTGCCCGCCACCGGATGATGAGCCTGACCTACCCACGCGATGCCCTTCTCGATGGCGCCGAGGCGCGACCTAGCCTGTGAGGATTATCCCCCGAGAGGGCCGCGGAAGTCGAGGGGTTCCGGGAAGGGCCCGCGGCCACTACTCCTCCACGACGAGGTTGGCCGCGCGCTCCTGGTTCACGAGGGAGTCGATGCGCCGGCGCTGCGTGAGGCCGATCACGAGCGGCATCGCGAGCACCAACAGACTCGCGGCCACGAGCGTCCCCTGGACGCCGAAGGCCCGCGCCAGGGCGGGCGCGCACACGAGCGGCACCAGCCCGGCCACGTTGTTGCCAAAGCCCATGACCGCGTTCACGCTGCCGAGCACGTCAAGCGGCGCATGGGTCTGCACGAGGGTGGTGAGCAGCGGCATCATCATGCCGAAGGCGACGCCGAGCAGAACCTGGCCCACGAGGGCCACGACCACGGAGCTCGTGCCCACGTAGACGAGGCAGAAGGCGCCCTCGGCGCCGAGCGTGGCCAGCAGCGTCCGCACGGTGACGTGGCACGTGGGTATGCGCAGCACGACGAGGGAGCCCACGATGCCGCCCACGCCGGAGGCCGCCGAGAGCCAGCCCATCCACTCGACGCCCACCTTGAGGACGTCGCGGTAGTAGAGCGACTCGACGGGGTCAAAGGCCCCGTAGCCCAGAAACGAGAAGAAGCAGCTCCAGAAGAGCAACGTGAGGGCGGGAAGCGAGAAGACCGCGGAGAATCCCCGTCGCAGGGTCGAGGCTCCCGCCGGCGCGTCCTGCCCGGCGGCGGCCCTGCTTGGCAGGCGCTGCGGACGAAATCCGGCGGCGGGCACGAGCGCGGCGAGCGCGCAGGCGCCCAGCACCAGAAACACCGCCCGGATGGAGAAGCGGGCCGCCAGGGCGCCCCCGGCGAGCGGGCCTGCGACGACGGCCACGTTGGAGACGGTGTACATCACCGAGTTGAGGTTCTTGAGCTGGGCGGGGTCATCGGTGAGGTAGGCAGGAAACGCCTTGGCCACGAGGTCGCCCATGCCCCAGGCAAAGCCGAGCAGGACGGCCCCCACGAGCACACCGGCCATAGAGGAGGAGAGGACCTGAAACGACGCCGCGGCCACGACGAGCCCCGCGACCACGAGACCAAAGTAGCCGCGCGGCCCGATGCGGTCGAGCAGGGGCCCGCCCACGAGCGAGCCCACGATCATGCAGCCGTTGAGCAGGGCGATGCCCAAGACGTTGTCGCCCACGCCGCCTCCCAGGGCGAAGGTGAGCGTGCCCACGACGCCGATGAAGTAGGCGCACTGGACGCCGAGGTAGATGACCAGGCGCATGAGGACGAGCCTCAGCGCCATGGGCGTGAGCGACCTGAGGCTGGAGAGAAAGGACATGAGGACTCCCAAGAGACGAGGTGTGTGACGGGGATGCGCGCGTCGCGCGTCGCGTGGCCTGCCGCTCTCTCAGTCCTGCCTCGTCATGCGCCTTCCTGTCCCCGGAGTCGGATGTGACGGGTCAAGAGTATACCGACAAGAGGCCGCCGCATTCCGGGCGGCGGGCGGGATGCCGATGCCGTCACGTACGACCTTCGCTGCGCGGACATCGTCCTGCTCACCTCTGGATTTTGTGAGGACGGCCTCGGCGCATCCTCTACGAAGATCTTGGGTCGCAGCAAGCGGGCGCGACACGTCGAGGCGACCTATCGCATCTCCATGGGGCTCTGCCTCTTAGTATGCTTAAACATCAATATATTCAGACACCGTCCTGTGTATTGCGGCTTAAGGCAGCGGTGATCTTGCAGAGCAAAGTAATTTTTCTTAGCGATTGGACTGATGATTTCCACAGCAGTCTAACAGAGAAAAAATGAAAGACATCTTTACTTTAAATACTATTTATCCATTAGTTTTTACCGAATAGAGATAAAAATCTACCACTAATCGGAAATCGTGCTGTTCAGTTTCAGCTTGCTGGTTCTAGTGACTAAAATGAGGATGCGAAGAGGCCTGTGCAGCCCTCAACCGAATACGGAAGGGCTCAAAATGAAAAACTATGATAGTAACCTCATGTCGAGACGGTCCTTTCTAGCCTCCATTGGCGTTGGCGCGGGGGCCCTTCTTGTCCCGGGTGTCGCAGGAGCTGCCGAACCGGGTGACTCTTGCTCTGAGGAGCCCATCGGACCTCAACAATGGCAGCAAAATCTTAGCGTCGACGAGCTCTGGGGACTTGCCGTTGCAGAGGCAAAAGCCGATGGGGAGGAAATAACATCAGTTGAAAGGGGCGGAAACGTCATAGTCCCATTTGCCCGTGTGAATGCCGTCGCTCAACTGCTCACAACGGTTAGCGGGTTACCCGAATCCCTCCGCTCGATTGCCGTTTTTGATACTATCGGGTCAAGCCCCACGAGAATCAACACGGTATATGACATATTTCTTTCTGGATTCCAGTCCACCCCTACGCATGAGGTTTACACGTATACCAAGTTGGACAGCGGTAGGACACTGGCGGCTCATATTACTGCCAGCCTAAAGAACTATTTTGGGCTCACGCAGGCCTACGCATTCTATGCAGAGTTCTCGCCCTCCGGGGGAGGATGGATGACAGGAAAGATTCTTAGCTAGCTGATGTGTCAGGTGCGCTGCGTAGCGTTTTGGCCGTACGGGGCAGCGGGCCATGGCTGCCCCGTACCCATTAGAGATACGAGGCCGAGCATGTCCAAACTTGTATGTCGTCACAGGCGGTCTGCGTATCCCCTGCGGGGGTGTCGTCTGCTTCTTCTAGCGGGCGCGATTGCCCTCGTCGCGGCTACGCTGCCCGCTCTTTGGCCCAAGCCCTCAATGGGAGGGGAACCAAGGGAGTACTACCAGCAGCTTGCCAAGGAGGTAGCCGCCGACTTGGACTCAGGTGTCTACGAGGATGCCCCGCAGGGACTGGTAGATCTGATGCAGATGGAGGAGGGGGCCTTGGACAAGGCTGTCTCGACCCAAGATCCGCACGAGTACTACCTTGCGCTTGCTGTATATGCGCGAGCAAACTTCGAAAAAGCCCAGGCGGGGTACTCCGCGGAAGCCTCGCCGAGCAGCTTTGAGGCGCAGTTTCGGTTCTACTCGGCTCTCTCCCAATTGGAGGAACCTCACATGTACGCGAGCACGTCCAAGATGCCGGGGCTGAACTACGCGGCCTTCGTCTTCGCTCAAAGTCCAGAGGTCATCTGGATGCTCCTGCCCCTAGCAGCCGTGGTGACTTTTCTTCGTAGCAGGGACGGGGCGAAATCCGCGAGCTCTGGGTTCCTGTCTCGCTTTGGCGGCGGCCTCGGTGCGTGGGCGCTCTCGATTGCGGTAGCTATAGCGATTCTTCTTGTTGCGTTTATTCCAGGGACAGCTGTATCAACGATTAAAAACGGCGTTGGCGATCCAAGCTATCCCGTGGTGTTCATACAAAACGGTGTGGTGATGCAGGAGACTGTCTCATCGACACTCATGGGTCAGGCAGAGCTGTTTGTACTGGCCTGCGCCTTTATATCGGCAATCATTCTGCTCGTTTTTACGACATGCGACAGCATGCTTGTTGCGGCCCTCGTTGCTCTTGCGCTCTGCCTCGCTCCTCAGGTCATATGGCACTTTAGTGGACCTCTGGCACAGACGGAGCTGGGCGCCGACATTCTGTCGGGGGTGCCCATGACCTACCTCGCCTTTGGCACCGTGACGGGCTTCCCTTCGGGCTGGTTTACCTCCGACGCGGCCTCTATTTCGGGGGCGGACCTCTGGTGGGGTCTGATTGTGCTGACGCGATGGACAGTGATGACACTTCTGCTCTCAGGAGTCATTGCCTTTGTTCGGGCTCATGTGAAGCATAGCATTTGATGTGACGCAAAGAATGAGGCTTATATAGGTACCAAAAAGGAGGCGTGCGTCTCCCTATATGAGAGTGACGCACGCCTCCTTTTTGGTATAACCCACCCTCGGCAGAGATCCATCTGGCAATTCCCGATGTTCCCGTAATCACGTCTCTGACACGAGCACAACTTTGCCAGCCCCCTCGATATACTTTCGAGCAACTACCTCCCAGAACTTTAAGATATCCGTGCACACCTTCGTCGAGGTGGCTTTTCGCGCGTTATCTACTAGTAATGTAGCGTATGAACGGTCAGGGGCCCGGACAAAAGGCTGGACCAGGATTGGCCTGGATCAACTCCCTGCTGGCGGACGTCGCGCGCCCGTCCTGCCAGGTGACGTCGGACGGCCACGGGAGGAGGGGCGTCGCGTCCGCGACCGATGCGGGGTCCGGCGGGCGGGGAGCCGCGTTCGCCGACGACAGGCTCGCGGCCGCCGCCGCGGCCCTCACGGCTCCGGCCAGGATGGCGTTCATGGGCGTCCCCCGTCGGTTGTCTGGCGACTTCGATGGCAGGGCGGCGCCCAGATGCCACTCCATGCTGCGGACGTGTCAGCGGTGGTCTAACAGAGCGTTGCGTTTCGATCGACGTGCGCGAAAGGGGCCGCCGTCCCCCAAGGAGACGACGGCCCAGACATCCGTACCCGTGAGAGGCCCGCGGGCGACGGATCGAGTGCGTCTACCGCAGTGCGTCCTCCACGGCCACGGCGCAGGCGACGGTGGCTCCGACCATGGGGTTGTTGCCCATGCCAATGAGCCCCATCATGTCCACGTGCGCAGGCACCGAGGAGGAGCCGGCAAACTGGGCGTCGGAGTGCATGCGGCCCATGGTGTCGGTCATGCCGTAAGAGGCGGGACCCGCGCCCATGTTGTCCGGATGCAGCGTGCGGCCGGTGCCGCCACCGGAGGCCACCGAGAAGTAGCGCCTGCCCGCGGCGAGGCGCTCCTTCTTGTAGGTGCCCGCGACGGGGTGCTGGAAGCGCGTGGGGTTGGTGGAGTTGCCGGTGATGGAGATGTCCACGTTCTCGTGCCACATGATGGCCACGCCCTCGCGCACGTCGTCGGCGCCGTAGCAGTTTATCTCTGCGCGCGGGCCCTTGGAGTAGGCGATGGTGTCCGTGACCTTGAGCTCGCCGGTGTAGTAGTCGAACTGGGTCTTCACGTAGGTGAAGCCGTTGATGCGGCTGATGATCTGGGCGGCGTCCTTGCCCAGGCCGTTGAGCACCACGCGCAACGGCTTCTTGCGGGCCTTGTTGGCGTTGAGCGCGATTCCGATGGCGCCCTCGGCGGCGGCGAAGGACTCGTGGCCGGCCAGAAAGCAGAAGCACTCGGTGTCGTCGCCCAGGAGCATGGCCCCCAGGTTGCCGTGGCCCAGGCCGACCTTGCGGTCCTCGGCGACCGAGCCGGGGACGCAGAAGGCCTGGAGCCCCTCGCCGATGGCGGAGGCGGCCTCGGCGGCGGAGGCGACGCCGCGCCTGAGCGCGATGGCGCAGCCGGCGGTGTAGGCCCAGGCGGCGTTCTCGAAGGCGATGGACTGGACGCCCATCACGATCTCGCGGGCGTTGACGCCGTGGTCGAGGCAGATCTTCTCGGCCTCCTCGAGGGAGGAGATGCCGTTTTTGGCGAGAGCCCCGTTGATCTTGTCGATGCGGCGCTCGTAGCCCTCAAATGTGACAGCCATGGTTATCCCTCCCTTTCTACTCGCTGACGGGGAACGTGCTGGCGACGGAGTGGGTCTCGTCGTCGGTGCGCGGGTCGATGTACTTGACGGCGGCGTCCCACTGGCCGTAGTGGCCCATGGCGTCCGCGATGGCCTCCTCGGGGGTCTTGCCGGCCTTGAGGGCGTCGGTGAACTTGCCGAGGTTCATGAACTCGAAGGCGATGATCTCGTCCTCGTCGTTTAGGGCCATGCGGGTGACGTAGCCCTGGGCGAGCTCGAGGTAGCGCGCGCCCTTGGCGCGGGTGCCGAACATGGTGCCCACCTGGGAGCGCAGGCCCTTGCCTAGGTCGTCCAGGGAGGCGCCCACGGGCAGGCCGCCCTCGGAGAACGCCGTCTGGGTGCGTCCGTAGACGATCTGCAGGAAGATCTCGCGCATGGCCACGTTGATGGCGTCGCAGACGAGGTCGGTGTTCAGGGCCTCGAGGATGGTCTTGCCGGGAAGGATCTCGGAGGCCATGGCGGCGGAGTGGGTCATGCCGGAGCAGCCGATGGTCTCGACCAGGCACTCCTCGATGACGCCCTCCTTGACGTTGAGCGTGAGCTTGCAGGCGCCCTGCTGCGGCGCGCACCAGCCTACCCCGTGCGTGAGGCCGGAGATGTCGGAGACCTCCTTGGCCTGCACCCATGCGCCCTCCTCGGGGATGGGCGCGGGGCCGTGGCACGCGCCCTGGGCCACGGGGCACATGTGCTCGACTTCTGCGGAATACTGCATGTACTGCTCCTCTCCATAGCTAGACCTGATCGCCGACGCCCGATGCGTCGACGAGCTCGCCGCCGACCCCCTCAGGTCGGCAGAGCGAGGTGGCCCGGCCGCGGGCGGCGTGCTGCGGGCGCCGTGCGGCCAAACCGCCCCTAGTCTAGGGCACCGGAGGGCCATGCGAGGTGGGTCGGCTCAAAATCTTTGGTAGCCGCCGCCCCGGGTCGCCCTGCCCTATAATCAGACCCCATGAGCATCGAGAAGAACATACCGGCAGGCTTCTGGAAGCTCTGCCTCGCCCTCGTCGCGGCCATCTGGGGCGGCTCGTTCGTGGCCATCAAGGGCACGCTCGACGCCGTGAGCCCCGCCTGGCTCATGGCCATCCGCTTCCTTCTGGCGACGCTCGCCGTGGGCGTCCTCTTCCGGCGTCGGCTGCGCGAGAGCCTCGACGGCAGCCACCTCGTGGCGGGGGCTCTTCTGGGCGTGGCCTCGGGGGCGGCCTACGTGGTGCAGAACCTGGGCCTCGCCGACACCACGCCGGGCAGAAACGCGTTTCTCACCGCCACCTACTGCGTGATGGTGCCCTTCATGAACTGGGCCGTGTCCCGTGTGCGACCGGGTGCCAACAGCCTCGTCGCGGCCGTGCTCGCCGTGGGCGGCGTGGGCCTCATCGCTCTTGACGGCGAGCTTGCGGTGACGATGTCCTGGGGCGACTGGATGACGCTCGCCTCCGCCGTGCTGTTCGCGCTACACATCGTGCTCGTGGCGCGCTTCTCGGCGGCTCACGACGTCATGACGCTCACCGTGGTGCAGCTCGCCGTGAGCGCGGTGGTTGCCGTGGTCGTGGCGCTGGCCCTGGAGCCCCTCCCGGCCGCGTCGGCCTTCGCAGATCCGGGCGTGTGGGCCTCCCTGGCCTACCTCGTGCTCCTCTCGTCGTGCTTCTGCATGGTCATGCAGAACGTGGGTCAGGAGCACGTGCCCCCCGCGCAGGCGGCGCTTCTGCTCTCGCTGGAGAGCGTCTTCGCGGTGGTCGCGAGCGTGGTCTTCTACGGCGAGGAGGTCACGCCCCGCCTGGCGCTTAGCTTTGCCACGATCTTCGCCGCCGTGCTCGTGAGCGAGCTGGGAGGCTCGTGGCTGGCGCGCCGACGCGCGCGGGGCGGCGTTGCGGCGGACGCCGACGGCGGCGGTGTCGCCGCCGATGACGGGAGGCTCGCATGATCCAGGAGATTGGCTCCGACCACGTGCTCGACAACCACTTCACAAGGCTGGAGTCCGAGGGAGCCGACCGGGTGCTGCACTTCCGCGACGGTGCCTGCCTCGCGCGCGTGAGCCGTGTGGGCGCGGACGACGCGGATGCGGGCGACGCCGGTGACGTGATCGACCTGCCACGCCTCGCCGACTACGCGCGCGCCCCGGAGCTTGTGACCTATCTCTTCTCGCTGGGCGAGGAGCGGTTCTTTCTCTGTCTTGACGACGAGGCCCACGCGGGCGGCGACTTCTCCTACGCGAGTATGGGATGGCTGCGCCATGCCGAGCCCGCCCATCTCCTCTTTGCGGCCGTCACCGCCTCCCAGCTGGACCGCTGGTATCGCGACAACCGCTTCTGCGGGAGCTGCGGCCATGCCATGGCGCTCGCGCCCACGAGTCGCGAGCTCGTGTGCCCGGCGTGCGCGCGCATCGTCTACCCCAAGATCTGTCCGGGCGTGATCTGCGCGGTGACCGGCTGCGACGGCGACGACGAGAAGATCGTGCTCACGCGCTACGCCGGTCGCACGACGGCGCTCTGGGCGCTCGTGGCCGGCTTCACCGAGATCGGCGAGCCGCTCGAGGACACCGTGCGCCGCGAGGTCATGGAGGAGGTCGGCCTGCGCGTCAAGAACCTGCGCTTCTACAAGAGCCAGCCGTGGAGCTTCACGGACACGCTGCTCGCGGGCTTCTGGTGCGAGGTCGACGGAGACCCGACCATCCGCGTAGACCACGCCGAGCTCAAGGAGGCCCGCTGGTTTACGCGCGCGGAGATCCCCGCGGAGCGCTCGGACGACCGCGTGAGCCTCACCGGCGAGATGATCGAGCGCTTCCGGGCCCGAGGCCGCGCCGCCTGGGAGGCGTGAGGGACCCCGGCCGCGCGCCGCGCTCGAGGTAGCTGCTACGCGAGCCTCTCTCGTGACAGGTTCAAGACGCGGTCGCACTTCTCGGCCATCTCCATGTCGTGGGAAACCACCACGAGCGTCTTGCGGGTGACGTGCGTGGCCGCGATCAGCGAGTCCATGACGGTGTTGGCCATTCTCTTGTCCAGCGACCCTGTGGGCTCGTCGGCAAGGATCAGGTTCCCGGGCTTGAGGATGGCCCGGCTTATGGCCACGCGCTGCTTCTCCCCGCCCGAGAGCTCGTTCACCGTGGCGTCCATCCGGTCCCCCAGGTCGAACTTCCCCAGCGTCTGCTGAATCCGGGAGAGCTTCTGGTTCCTGTCCCCCTTGGTGTAGTGGAGGGACAGCAGGAGATTCTCTCGCACGGTCTTGGAGTCGATGAGGGCGAAGGACTGGAAGAGGTAGTTGATCTCGCTGCGGCGCAGGAGCATGGCCTTGCCGCTGTTTATCTTGGGGTACCTGCTCCCCGAGAGGGACACCGTCCCCGCGTCGGGGGTGTCGAGCAAGCCCAGGATGTTCAGCAGGGTGGTCTTGCCGCACCCTGAGGGCCCGATGATCGCGACGGTCTCTCCCTGCTGAATGTCAAACGTGAGCCCGGACAGCACCGTGTGCGGGCCGAAGGACCTCGTGAGGGACTCCACGTGAACGTAGGGCTTCATTATTGCTCCTCTGATACGAGTTCCAGTACGACCCCTGCGGACTTCCTGCGCATCACGTCAAAGATGACGAAGTTGGAAACGACGAGCAGCGCGGCGCCCACGATCATTCCCGCACTGGACCTGAAAGCGACGCATACGAGGATGCCCGCCAGTGTGGCGACGTTCACAAAGAGGACCTCTCTCTTGTAGAGCTCCCACATGCCGAACCCCAGCACGTACTTCACGCCAATCTCACGTGCGCTCATCTGGTTGACTATGTTGATGAGGCAGACGATCATGACGGCTATGGTGGCCACCATCATGAGCATGACGATTGAGAACAGTGCAAAGAGGTCCTCAAGGTTCTTCTGAAGGCCGTCGATGTAGTGTGCCACGGTGGCGAACCGGGCCCCAAGGGAGCCCTCGCCCAGAGGTGCGGTCCCCTTGTCGTCCAGGAGCTCGGAGCCTCCCCTCTCATCGAGCTTCACGTAGTCGTTCTCCAGGCCCGCTGCGATGAGGCTCTCCGCCTCAGTGGGACCCATGTTGTTCGCCGTTATGACGGCAATGACAAAGTTGTCGGCCGTGACCGGCTGCTCCGCGTCCGTGGACCAGGTGAACAGCTGCCGGCTCCCGTCGTAGGTTGAGAAGCGTCGCTGGGGGTCCTCGGTGAATCTGGTGGTGATGTTGGAGTCGAACGGCCTGTCGGATGCCGCCAGGCATCGCTGCGTCGCGTCGGCCTGGGCGGCGTCCAGGGACTTTGGCAGGAGGTACACGCGCACCCCGCTCTCGGCCAGGGCGACGTCGGTGTCCGAGACCTCGATCCCGATCTGCCTGAGATAGGAGGGCGACGCCTTCAAGTACCAGAAGGGCTCGGGCGCGCTCCGTCGGGCAGAAGCGCCTGGATGGTGACGGTGCCGTAGTAGCTCGTGTTTGCCAGATAGACCCCTTCGTCATGCTCGTGGGCGGCATACCACGCGTACATATCCTTACTGAGGCTTTTCATGGGGTCGCCGGTGAACAGGGCATCGTCCGCCCTGAAGTCTTGGAGCACGTACCAGTCTGCATACTCGCTCCAGGTGGATCGGGTGTGCATGATGTTGGCGTATAGATTAAAGGGCTGATCTATGTACAGGCACCCCCCATAGACCGCCGCCAGGCACATGAGATAGGTCGCCGCCGTCAGAAGGTAGAACCCGCGCTTGGAGTAGCGACTGGAGATGGCGTCGACCGGTTTGATGGAGACGAGGGAGAGGGAGGCGATTCCCAGGGAGATTGCCACCACGAGTATCGTTGGCACCATGGTGGCACAGGCGTAGCCGAGGACCTCGGAGTTGAGCGCGAATCCGTCAAGGACCGCATACGTCCCCGCGGCGCCTAGGGGATGACCGCAAGGAGCTGCAGGGCCTGGGCGGAGAAGAGCTTGGAGACAAAGTCGCGCTTGCTCCACCCGAGCATCAGGTACACGCCCAGCGTCTTTAGCTCGAGGAGCGCATAGGTCACCATGAGCAGGCAGAACACGATGGCAAGAATGAAAAAGGCTCCGGCGCTAAAGACGTACAGCAGACCGGGAACCTGGGTCGTCCCGGACATCTGGTTGGTCAGGAGCTCCCTCTTCACGCCCGTGGAGGAGGCTATGTCGCCCACCAGCTCCTGAAACTCCCCCTGGCTCAAGCCGAGGACCTTGCAGGAGCTCCCCAGGCTGCCTTGCGGCCCAAGCTGGTCCACGCGAAAGTCAACGCCGGAGCGTATGCTCGGCAGGTCTGCGATGCGCCCAAAGGAGTCGTTGCCGTACCCCGCGTAGCTGTTGGGATTGGCGCTGGCCACCTTCTGCACCAGCGTCGTGTCCACGATGGTCGTGCCCAGAACGACCAAGGGATCAAAGGAGATCCCGCTCGCCGCGGGCGATGAGAACACACTGAACGTGTAGAGACTGGAGCTCGACTGCTGGTTTGTTCGACTCTCGCTTATGAAGATGAACTCATGATTGTTCGAGAAGTCCTTCAAGGTGGACAGAAGCTCACCTTGCTGCTCGTCGGTGAGCTGGGAGGTGAATAACTCGGGCTGTTCCTGCAGCCATGAGCCCACCTCTCTGTAGATCAGTTGCTCTAGGACTGCCTTGCTGCAGATGAAGGAGGTGACGCCGAGGCAGAGTATGATAATCAGGCTGATTACAGCGCGCCCTTTTTTCATAGGAAGCACCAGTAAGGCTGCAGAGCGTCCGCACCGATAAAGCCCCAGGCCTGTGACAGCACCCGTTTCTCACTTTTCATGATGGGCTCCCTTCTCAGGCAATGACGGCGCTCATCGGATAGAGTACATCTCGTAATTGTTAGTATTAATCTAATAGATTAAAACTGCGACGAGCGGTCGAAGTTGTTGCGCCAACGTGCTATCGGGAGGTAATTTGCTGCACTTGCGACGCCTGGGAGGTGTGCGGAGGGGAACTCTCTCGGCTGGACTCTCTTATCCCCCGAGGGGCCATAAGCGTGCTTCTCCAGGCCGGGCTCGCGTTAGGATGCCGGAACATGAGAGGATCCCTCTCAACGCAAGCCTCAAAAACTTAGCCTTACAGGACCTTCCCTGCTTGTTACCACCCCGATGCAAACAACCCATTGGCACGCAACACCTAACACCTAGGCCCGAAGCAGAAGAGGATGCAGGGACGATGAGGATACAGGTCTACTGCGAGTCGGGGAGCTACGGCTGCCTCGACACCACTATGCTCTCGTTTCAGGATGGATGCCTAGCGGCTGACAGCTTCCTAGATGCGAGCGGCCTTGCCGGCAGGGTGCCTAGTCGCGAAGAGCTTGGGACCTATGCGTCTGTGGGAAGCCTGACTTCGATCATCTTGCGCTCTGGCATCCGCGAGACGAGGAGCGTGAACCTCGTGTCGGTGACCTCACGGAGGTAGGTCTCCTCCATGCCGTTAAAGACGTAGGGGACGTGGGCCACGTACTCGGTCCCGGGGCGCACGCTCGCCATGCGCCCCGCCCCTACCTGCGCCTGTGGCCAGAGCGCGTCATCGTTCATCACGTCGCAGATGAGGTACTCGTCGGCGCGGTCGGGAACAAGGATCATCTCGAAGGCGTTGAGGCCTCCGGCCTCGCTGCCGTCGTTTCTTATGCGCAGCGTCACCTCGACCACGCAGTGCGCGGAGCCGTGGGCGCCCGGCTCCCGCGGGCCTTCGCCGTAGGTGTCGAGATACTCGTCGTAGGTCATGAGGGCCGCCCCCTCGACCATCACGGAGTATCCCTCGGTGCCCTCCTCGGAGCTGTTGTGGAACGTGCCCTCGAGGGAGACCCAATCGCCCTGGCCGTGGTACTCGAGCGGAATCTGCGGCAGGCTCGTGTTGACCCACCATATGCGTGCGGCGACGAGCGTCGCGACGGCGAGCAGGGCGGCCGGGACCCACCATCTGCCTTTCCTCATCGCGGATCACCCTCCCTCAATCCCTTCATCCGCCCCGACTCCATGTGGTGGACGCGGTCGCACGTCGAGACTAGGAAGTCAGCGTCGTGGCTCGAGAGCAGGATTGCGGACCCGCGCGAGCACTCCTCGCGGACTATCCTTACGAGCTCCCCCTGCCCCTCCTCGTCGAGGGCGTTGGTGGGCTCGTCGAGAACGAGGAGCTCGGGGGCCTCCATTAGCGCCATGGCAATTCCTAGGCGCTGCCTCATCCCGAGGGAGTACTTCCGGACTCGCTTACCGTCATCGGGGTCGAGCCCCACGCGCGCGAGGGCACCCCTGAGGTCCGCCTCGCTTGCGCTCCCTTTGATGGACGCCAGGAGCCGCAGGTTCTCGATGGCCGAGTACGCCCCGAGGAGCGCCGGGGACTCGACGAGCAGTCCAACGCTCGGGGGGAACGAGGCGTCGCGCCACAGCATCCTGCCGGCGACCTCGACTTCCCCCTCGTTGGGGCGCACAAGACCCAGGACCACGCGCATAGCCATGGTCTTGCCCGAGCCGTTTCGGCCCTCGAGTCCTACGACCTCCCCGCGGTCGACGGAGAAGCTCACGTCGTCGAGGACTCGCTCCGCCCCGATGGTCTTTCCGACCCCCCGCATTTCCAAGTAGCTCATCGTGTGACACCTCCCAGATAGTCTCTTGCTCGAGCGCACAGGCCCCCCGCCGCGAGTGCACAGAGCGAGAGGACCGCAGAGATTCTCAGTGAGAGACCGGGGTCGATTCCCGCCTGCAGGGAGCCCTGTTCGACCTCGACCTGCCAAGGGACTACGAACACGGAGCTCCGGGCCGCCATCATGAGGTTCTCTAGGAGGGGAGGGGCCATCATGTAGACCGAGCTCGAGACGACTGCGGCGGCAAGGGCGAAGCCGACCCTGGGGCCCCATTTCTCCGACGCGGCGAGCTGAGCGAGTGCGAGGGCCACCGAGGCTAGGGCGGCGGATGCGAGAAAGGGCCCCAACGGGTGGGGAGGCGGGGTCTGCGTCTCGCGCGTGAACCCCGCCACGTCGGGGAGCCACGCGGACGCGCCTACGGTTATCTCACCGCCGGCAAGCGTCACCGCCAACGCGCAGCAGAACGCGAGGAGCGCCCAGTACCCCACGCAGCATGCGGCCACGGCCAGGCAGCGTCCCCACCACCAGCCCAGGCGGCTTCCTGATGAGACGAGTGGACCCTCGCTGCCGCTGGCGGCACCGGAGACGGCCATGGTCATCGCCGCCGGCAGCAGGGTGACGGCGAGCCACCCGAAAGGGAGCCTCAGGAGCCTCTGCGGCTCGACGACGGTCGAGGCGGGCGGGGGCTGAGGCACGCCTGCCACGAGGTAGGCGGCGAAGTCCCCCAAGGTCGGGACCGCTCCCGTGCCCATCTCCCGCTGCGCGGAGAGGAGCAGGGAGAGGCACTGGCCGAGGGCTATCAGAGTCCCTGCGGTGCAGCAGGCGAACAGGACCACGGAGCTCGAGCGCAGCCGGAGGCGGGCAACGCGGAGGGCGACTGCCGCAGACGTCATCTCCGCCCCCCGTCTCCGCCCAGGTCCGTCCGAGAAAATGCACGCCAGCCGAGGAGGACGGACATCGCCACGACGAGGGTGAACAGCAGCATGCCTATCGGTATCGTACGGGGGTGGGTGAGGTAGGTCTCAGGGGGCGCGAAGGGGATGACGCGCGACGAGGTGAGCCACGACCCAGGCAGGCAGGCCAGCGGGGCGAGGCCGGCGGCGGCCATGAGGCCCGCAGAGCCGAGGAAGGCGAAGACTCGACCTAGGGGAAGGCTCGCTGCGAGCTCCAGGAGCGAACACGTGACTGCGCCTAGGAGAATGAGGGTAAGGAGGGAGACCACGTCGAGGGACGACGCGCCTGGCGAGATAGCCCCAAGCGAGATTAACCCTATCTCGCGGGGCTCCAGCGTCGGGATCCCTCCTAGGGCGAGTAGCCACGCCGCCTGGGACAGGAGGAGGGCCCCGCAGGAGGTAAGGGCGCCGCGCGCTGTCGCGAGGCAACAGGAGGCCCAGCCCTGAGCCCTGTCCCCTCCGGCTACGTAGAGGGCGACCGGGGCGCACCTCACGTCGACGAGTGCTGATGCGAGCACGAGAACCCAAGGGGCGAGCCATGTGACCTCGAAGAGGACCGGGTGGCCCATGAGCAACCAGAGCAGCGCGTCTCCGACGCTCACATCGTCGATGCCGACCACCGCGCCCACCTCCCTCGCAGCGTAGCCCAGCTGACCGAGGAGGGCGAGCATGGAAAGGCTCGACACGGCCGCCGAGAGCACGAGTAGGACCGCGCCCCTCAGACACGAGGACGAGCGCAGGAAGCGGGCCATGCGCGTCACTCGAGAGTCCCTCACAGCACGTCCCTCCTCTCGTGGACGGCGAGCAGAATGGCGAGCAGTGCCGCGAGGGAGACCACCACCAGCGGCAGGGCAGTCCCCGCCCCGGGTTCATTGCGTACCGACACCACCAAGAACACGTTGAGAGCACAGAGCGGGAGCGGTGTCGCGCCGTTTTCGAATGCATTCGGGAGGATTCTCGTGAGTTGGGACCCCGTGTAGGAGAGGACGTGCAGGAGGAGGTAGGTTGCGACGGCGGTCTCGGCGAACCTGCCTGCGAGCGCGGCGACCGCAGCGACTGCGGCAGCCCACAGCCCACCCACGAGCCCCGAAATGAGCGTCCATAGCGCGCAGAACGCAAGGGGGCACGTGTAGAAGAGCGAGGAGAGGGGAGCGTAGTCGGTAACCCCCACGTAGAGGATGTCGCTCACCCAGACGGGGCCGGCCGGGGCGAAGCAGGCACAGGCCACGAGGCTGACCAGCAGGGGCACCGACACGCCGAGTGCTCCGACGATGAAAGTCGCCCCTGTCTTTGCCAGATAGCACTCCCGCCTGCTCGCGCGAGCAGCCTGTTGGGCAACGAAGCCTCCCCTTGCCTCTGAGCACCACGACCATGAGTAGGGGATTGCCGCGAGGAGCGGCCAAAGCAGGAGGAAGGTCCCGGGGCCCAGCTCGTAGGGCTTGACGGGCATCCAGAATGCGAAGCAGCTCAACGTCGAGTACATCTTGTTAGCCTCACCCCAGTACTTCAGGGCCTGCTCGAGCGTATTGGTAAAAACGACTGAGCAGTCGAGGGCGGAATACAGTGCCAGGAAAGAGCCCGCAGCGAGGGAGCCCCAGAACCAGGGATTGCGCCCGGTGGCCTTCCTCAACTCCGTGCGAAAGAGCGCCATCAGGCTCGTCACCTCTCGTCGCCCCCCTCCGCCGCCGCGGCGGGGCCGAGGTCGACCGAGCGGGCCTGGTCCGCGTCTCCGCTGTCAATGAGGAGGCGATAGCCGACGTCGAGCGAGGCGGCGTCGTATCCACCTTCGGGTTCGTCGATCCCCCCGATGACGTGGTAGGCAATTCGGACGTGGGCGGCCTTCCCCGGGGCCACCCATGTGAACTCGGCCGGGTCCTTGTACGCCGAGATGGCGAGGCCCTCGACCGGGGGTGCGGAGAAGCCGGCCCAGTCGCAATAAAGGCCTTCTGAGCTCAGACGGAACATGGTGAGCAAGATGAAGGAGCCTCCCTCGGGGCCGGCCATACGGTCCCTGCCCGCTGCATCGACATTCTCGAGGGTCATATCCACGACGACGACACGGTAGTCAGATCGGCTGTTCTCCTCGATGGCACTGATCCCAGCGTCGCGCGCGCTTTCGTAGACGATCGGATCCGAGACCGTGAGGCGGAAGGTGCCCACCCAGCTCAGCCTCTCTTCGAAGTCTCTCTGACCAGGGACCGGCTCGCCTTCGGCGTCGTAGCTGTCCCCCGTGCCCGTGAGCTCGAAGGGGATTCCAGAGCTATACGTCGCCGCAGGCGTGTCCCCACGCATGCCCGGTGTCCCAGTGGCGAAGAGGGGCAGGACCAAGATTGCCGCAAGCACTGCGATTGTGCCCCTGAGCGCGCGTAGCTTGCCTCTCTCGGACATCTGGCCCTCCCGTTCCGTTATTGTTTGTCTGGGCCGCTTCCAGCCCCATCGGCTCGGGTTGCGTTAATTGAGCGTAGGACGCCAAGGCTCGTTGGTGTCAGGACTCCAGTAGCCCGCCACACGGCCGTAGCCACCGCCCGACATCGCCGTCAGGCGTGCCCATCTATCGCCACTCTCATAGACGTTGTTGCTAATGGTGAAGTATCCCGTGTGATAGGCGGGCGCAACGTAGTTGCGGGTCCTGTTCTGAAGGTATCCGTTCGAGGTCCTCGCTCCATCAATATAGAAGTTAACTGTTGTGAGGGAACGATCTTTATACTGAACTGCGAGGAAGACCTTGGAACTGGTCTCCTTGTTCCTCACCTCCGTACCCTGCTGCGATGCTAGGTTTTCGAAGTAGAAATCGTATTGTGTGTCCGCGGTCGATGCGAGTGCGAGATTCGAGGGAAGAACCACTAGGGCGAGGAGCACGGCTCCAAAAAAGACGCAGCAGAGCAGGGCCAGCAACATGCGTTTCTCACTTTTCATGACGGGCTCCCCTCTCAGGCAATGGCGGTGCTTGTCTAGGAGAGTACACCCTTTTGTTGTTGTAATTAATCTATTAGATTATAACTATAGTGAATGGCTATAATTTAGCCGCCAGCGTGTTCTTTGGGAGGTGTGCGGGGGAGATTCTCGTGGGCGACAGGCCCCTCCGAGATTGGGTTCGCGCGGTTGCGCCCTCTGGTACCCCGTACGGTTAACATGCACGTTGCGTCTCTGAGGTTGCATCGCCGCAGGTGACTGTTGGTTTGTGGCGGAGAATGTATGCTATTCCTGCCAGTGAATCAGGATTTCCCCGGGCGGTCCTTCTCGCGGACCTCACCCAAGGTGCGCTCCGCCATCTCCTCCTCAGGGGTCAGGTAGTCGATGAGGTCGCCCGGCTTGCAGTTGAGCACCTGGCACAGAGCTACGAGCGTGGAGAAGCGAATGCCGCGAATGTGGCCGTTCTTGATGTTTGAGAGGTTGACTGTCGAGGTGCCTATGCGTTTGGCAAGCTCCGTGGAGGTAATCTTCTTCTCCGCCATGACGCGGTCGAGTCGCATGACTATGGGCACTTCATTACCTCCCTGTAACCAATTCGTGCCTCAGCATACCTACCCCATGCTATCGGAATCCTGCTTGAGGGCGTTCCCGTATCTCACCACAAGTGCCAGACAAATGAGAAAGACGATCATCACGACCGTGTTGAGACTTGGGCCGGGCTGCGTCGTGAGGGTGACTGAGTCAACGACCTGAACGCTAAAGCTCGGTGTGATGATGACGAGATCCAGGACTTCTTGAAGTGCAAACAAGAGGCCGGCCACGAGCAGCCTACGTGATTGTTGCGGTCCAAAGGGCGAGCGGCCCTTCGCAAAGCCGCGGAAGAATTCCCCGAGAAGGAAGACGGAGAGCGTATTAATTAGATTGCTTACTGAAATAAGCACTTGAGAGCTGGGCTCTATCCAAAAAAGAACCTCGGTCTGGGTGAATGCATAGAGATAGACAAAGAGGATAAGCAGCATGAAGGCGGCAAGGATATACATGCAGATAGCGCCCAGACACGAAACTCTCCTCGCAAGGACATACGAGTCTTTCAGCTTTTCCTCGGGCATCGGGTCTCCCTTAGTAACCAATTCGGATTCCAGCGATTATAAAGCAGTAGCCTGCCGCCTGTGTAGACTCAAACAGCATCTGAATCACCTCCCGGTGTTGCGTAGCGGACGTTCAGAGCGTCGCCCATACACGAGTAGTACGTGCGCATGAGCTCACAGTAGGGGTCGTGCGCAGTAAGACTGCCGTGCGTCATCAGGGCACGGGCCCGGCAGCCTCCCCCACAGAGAATACTCTTGTCGCATGACGAACAGGTGTCAAACGACCTCACGTCGAGTGCCCGGCACCTGCGCGCCACCGCGCTGCCCAGGATCTGCCGGGGTGTGTCGGCGAAGGCGTTTCCCAGGGAGAGGCTCGCGTCGTGCAGCATGTGGCAGGGATAGACGGTCCCCTCGGCCGCCACGCTGAGGGTGCGCACCCCCGCCCCGCAGGAGCGCTTGGCGCTGAAGGACGCCCGTGCGTCGTCGGTGAGGTCGTCTGTGCCCTGCCCCCTCTCGAACGAGTCGCGTCCCAGCTTCACGAGCTGAGCATTGGTGAGCCTGAGCTCGCACAGATCGCCCATGGGGGCGATGAGCAGGCTGAAGTTCAGCTCTGCGCCGAGGCTTTTGGCAAGGGTGCGGTAGCGGGGCATGTCGTCGACGCTCTTGGCGTGAAGGGTTGGTATGATCCGAGCGGTGATGCCTGCCTCCTGAATCATCTGGACGGCTGAGACGAGCCGCTCAAAGCGTGAGCTGCCGCGCAGGTGCGCGAGCGCGTCCGGTGAGCACCCGTCAAACGCGACGGCCACGCAGCTCACGCTATCTGCGAGCGGCTCCAGGTGCTCCCTCGTGACGAGGAGGCCGTTGGTGAGCACGGAGACCTCGCCCATGCCGCGGCTCCTGGCGTGGCTCGCGACCTCGGCGAGGTCGCCTCGCAAGAAGGGCTCCCCTCCCGAGACGATCAGACGCTCGGTGCCCAGCGCGGCCAGAAGATCGATCGCGGCGAACAAATCGGGGAGCGCGGGGTCGAGGAGAGAGTTTCTCCCCTCATCCTGTGAGTAGCAGAAGCGACAGCTCAAGTTGCAGCGCTGAGTGACGTGAAGATAGGCGCTCCTCACGCGGGGGGCCGCGTCAGAGCTCGCGTCCCCAAGGTAGCCGCCTGCGGCGAGGTGCCCCACGAGGTCGTGGCAGCCCCTGGGAACCTCATCGGGGGAAACGTCGCGCTCGGTCATCTGCGTGCAGAGCGCGTCTCCCTCGCCTGTCAGGCCAATGATGCCACCCGTGCGAAGGTTGCCCACCAGGGGAATGCCCCCCCAAGGAAAAGCGAGTGGAGGCATCTGACAGCTTCAAGGGGACCTCCTCTGAATCGTATTACTTTATAAAATAACACGATAACAATAAAAAGAAAGGGTAAAACTGTTACGTTGCGTGACTACTGGTGTGGGGACGGGCGTGTCCATCTCTTGGAGAAGGCATGAGCAAGCTTGGCAACGCTTTTTTGTCTTGGCTCAGCGCCAGGCGCTCACAGAGCGAGCTGTTAAATTGCCGTTGCAGCTCCTTGAGCCCCCATTGGTTCTTGCGAGCCTCTATTTCATAGAAACGTCGTTCGTTGGGATCGTCGATACGCATGGGCATTACATAGTGTGACCAACTTAGAAGAGTCTGTTCAGAGCTGATAAAAAAAGTATCCTGCGTAATTTTGGATTGCTCGACTTGCCCCTTGGAAAGTGGGCTTTCCCGCGATTCGGTAGAAGCGCTCTGGGAAATTTTGTCCTTGGAATAGACAAGAAAGACACGCCTCATAAGACGTAGGTTTTCTACGGAGCACCCTCTACCATACTTTTCCGTGAGTCTTGCAGAAAGCTTCTCGATTACCCTAGAGCCGTATTTTGCTCGAGCAGTACCTTCTTGCTCGCCTTCGACGAGGAGTCTGCCTATCTCATAGTTAGAGCGCACCATCGAGTAGTTGATTGCTGTCCGTGCGCTACTCTGTGCCGTTTCGATAACGTGAGAGACTGCTCCATACAGATTTTCAAGAGCTGCAGAGTTGAGATCATCATCATGTTTTTCAAGATTACCCATGCTGCTCTCCTATAAGTCCGTCTTTGTCGCGGCGTCGTCGCTGCAACTCACCCCCGAGATTCGCGGGCGAACAGCGCCAGGTACCGCTCGGCGTCGAGCGAGCGGATTTTGGTGGCTTGGAAGGCTCCGACGTCGCGGGTGAGGATGAAGTCGATGCGCTCGTCCTCGGCGGATGCCCGAATGAGGGCGTCCTCGAAGTCGGGCTCGTTCGAGTCAGCGGCGATGCGGCATACGGGCCCGTCGAGCGCACAGACCTCAAGCACCATGAGGAAGGCTCGCACGAAGTCGCGGGCGCTCTGCTCGCCGAGGTACTTGCGGGCGACGTAGTAGGTGTCCTTGAGCGACCCGGCACAGACGTAGCCGACGTCCTCCTTTGTCGCACAACGCCTAATCACCTCGACGGCGGCGTCGGAGCCGGGTCGCTCGGCAACCATGAAGTCGAGAAGCACGTTGGTGTCGAGCAGCAGCTTATGCATCGCGCGCCTCCAGCTCCCTGCGCAGGGCCTGCGTATCCATGTCCGCGAGAGGAGATGAGGCGGGGACGGCTGACCTGAGCTGCATGAGACGACGAAATGAGTCGGGCTTGCCCGACAAGGGAGCGTGCTGGTCCCGCGCGTATGAGGGGACCTCTCCCGACAGCGCGATGTGCTCCCACAGGTCGCGTATGACCTTGTTGGGCGTGGTGCCGAGCTCTCGCAGGCGCCTGTTGACGATGCGCTTGACGTCTGCGTCCACGCTTGCCGATACGGTGGCCGTTGCCATGGCACTCCCCCCGGTTATGGGACTATCTACTGTTGACTATAGATAGTAGATCATTGAGGGGAGCGAGGAGGCGGCACCTGGGGCCCGGCCCGTCGGCCCTTGCGGCGACTCTCGCTGGATTGGGGCGCACTCTTGATGTGAGCGGGCCCTCCTCGGCAACCGAAGGGACCGTCAACTGGGAAAACGTCGGGCCACAGTCACGCACCGGGATGACTTCCTCGCAGATGCATCAAGAGTGCGCCCCAATCCGGCGGGGGGGCGGGCCGGGCTCAGGGGTGGTCGGACGGGAAGGCCTCCCTTGCGGTCGGCAGGCCGTCGTTTTCCCCTTGGAAGGCGGCTTGTTGGTAGTTTCTCTTGGTCCACTATGTATCAAGGAAAGCAGCGAGGCTCCGACCTGCAAGCCTCCTGGCGCTTCGATGCGCTCTACTCAACAGGTCCCGATAAGCCACTGACAGGTCGGCAAAGGGCCGCGGCATGGCTCGCCATGAGAGAACACGGGTGAGAAGTCGAGAAAAATTTAGATATTTTCCGTTTAAAGAGTTTTTTTGACCGTTCGCCCAATAGAGGAATTTGGCCCTAGGTCTCTAGGGGGGGAGTCTTACTTTTAAGACATTGGTAAGAATCCCAAGCAAAAAAGGTGCTTGGCAAAGGCAACGTGCAGGGAAGGAGAAAGACGTGTCTCCAACGAGAAGAAGGGGAATCGGAATTGTGCTGGGTGTTCTTCTGGCGATGCTCGTCGTGCTTCCCGCAAAACCGGCACTGGCTGACGACTCCTACACGAACTGGGGCTATACGTTTCCGTTCTCCGGGACTAATGCGACGTGGGAGACGGCCGGTCGGTACAAGGCCACTAGTACGGAGGCATTCCTGCAGATTCAGGATATCGCGGGCATCAGTGGATGCTACTTTCGTCTTGATGGCTCCCACTCCAGCACGGGACCTTGGAACACAGGGCTAACGCGTGGCGGCTCGGCGTACGCGGCCAGCTACAGAAGGGGATACTTCCTCATCAGCAACTACGTCAACGAAAACGGATACTCCTATGCGCGTCTTGCTGGTAGATCAGCAGGGGGTTCTGGCACCATTTGGGGTCAGTGGAGCCCCGACACGCACGAGCGCTATCACACCATCCTGAACTAGCCATTTGTAGGGACGGAATCAGGCACAAGGTCTGATTCCGTCCCCGTTTGCAAGGAGCTGACGATGACCAAGGAAAGGGGCGGCCGCGGCCCTCTTGTGGCGGGCGTTGCAATCTTGATATTTGGTTTTATTGTTTTGCGGTATCAAGTTCTCCCTCTTGGGACTCCCCCCGCGACGCGGGGGGAGTCCCAAGAGGGAGCTCCCGCATCTGAGGAATCCCAGACGGACGATTCTCATCAGGAACCGTCCTCTACCTACGAGGCGAACGTTCCCTTTGACCTTACGGGAATCCCGATGCCCGAAAGCGGACCTTTTGCAGACGGTGACTACTCTGGTTCGGGCTCCTTTCTCTTTGACGCCGCCTGGGACTGGGACGGGACGATGCGCATGAGCGTCTCCAAACCGGTTCTGTACTACTCGCTCGAGGAGGCGGGCTATGTTGATGATGGGTCTTTCTCGAACCGGGAAGACTTCGCGGGGTGCAGGGTCGTCGTGGTGGACGTGACGGTAGAGAACATCGATGCGACCTGCAAACAGAGCGTGTTAGAGTACACCGGTGTCCCAGCGTTTAATACATCCATGTTTTTCCTGGAGTCGTCGCTGGCCTACGGCGTGAATGCCGACGCCATCCTAATCTCGGCACCGCGCGTGGAGGGCATTTCTTATGAATCGGAAAGGGCGCGAAGCTATACGTGGGTAGAGCCGGGGGGCAGCATCACCGTTCGCATGGGCTACTTCGTGACGCATGACGAGACTTTAAATGACGCAGCATCGACGATTAGGAAGGTTGACGACACCGGGCTCGATCCCGACTACGTCCTCGTTTTCGAGGCGGCCGGGTGGCGCAACGGCGCGCCCGTGGTCTCGCTGGGCAAAGCGACTACCCTCGAGGAGAGGGGAGCGCAATGAGAGTATTTGTCGCGCTGCTCAGGGTGGAGCTCAAAAAGGCGTTGCTGGGCAACCCATGGTTTTGGGGGGCGGTGGGCCTGGGAAGCATCCTTGCGCTTTTCTCTGCGGCCCAGAGCTTTGTGGTGTTCCAGAACACGCTCGAACTTGCCCAGAAGTACTGGAACCAGTCTGATGCGCTCTACTCGGCCGTGAGCTGCTTTGCGTTCTGGATGCCCACGCGCCCGCACGAGTTCGCCCCAGGTATCTTCATTATGGTGTGGCCGCTTCTGGCGGCGGCCCCCTATGCGTGGTCATGGTGCTCCGAGAGAAGCAGTGGGGTGCTCGCGCAGGCCTGCGCCCGGGTGAGCCGATCGGCGTACTATGCCGCCAAGGCCCTCGCGGGGTTTGTGGCCGGCGCCCTGGCCATTGTCCTGCCGCTGATTTTGAACCTCGTGGTCTGCGCGTGCTTTGCGCCCGCAGCCCCCGTGTGGGTGAGCGACCTCCTCTATGTGGGCGTGGACGACGCCGCGCCGCTCTCCTCGCTCTTCTATAACAACCCCCTCGCGTTCTGCTTGGTGTGGACTCTTGTGGCGGGGGCGGTCGCGGGCCTGTGGGCGACGGCGGTCGGGGCCCTGAGCATGGTGGTGAGAAACTTTCTCGAGACGTTCGTCGTCTCCTACCTCCTTCTCCATGTGCTCGCATTCGTGGGCTCCCAGCTCTGGATGCTTCCTTTGGTCGGCTCCCAATGGGAGCTCGCCCACTCGGCGTTGCTCACGTTTGACGTATTCTCGGTGGTGGGAGTCCGTTCTGATCTTGATGCAGGACCGGCCTTGATCATCGTTGTGGCATCTCTGCTCCTGTTCTCATTCATGCTGCCGAGCCTGCTGCTCAGGAGGGACGTGCTATGAGGGGGAGGCGGTCTGTCGGGAGACTCATGCGCGCCCTTATGGGCCGCGTGGGACTTCGCCTTTTGCTCCTCTTGCTGGTGGGCGTGGGCATGAGCGGGCTTTCTATGCTGTCGCTCTTCTCGCGGTCCAGCTTTGTGGAGGCGGCTTCGGGGAGGGTGGTCATGGCGAGTGAGGTGAGTGTGGGCGATGCCATCTTGTGGCTCTTCTTGGGGCATCCCACGGGCCTTGCGGTCAACTGGGTGGCGCTCTGGGCATGCGTGCTCGGGCTGGCTCTGTGTGACTTACGTGGTTCGGGCCCGGGATTGGGCGTGGCCCCGTATGTGCAGATGGGGGGTCGGGGCCTCTGCTGCGCCGCATGCTGCCTGGCGGTGGCTGCCTGTGCCGTCTCTGCGGTGCTGTCTCTTCTTGCGGAAGTCGCGATTTTGGTCGCGGCGCTTGGGGGACAGCCGACCTTGAGCCCGGCTGTGATCTCACCTCTTTCCCTCGGCATGATAGGGGAAGGCGTCTCGGCAAACGCGGTGCTGCAATTCGTGGTGCTCCTTGTACTGGGAGCCGCCGCGCTCTCGTTGTTGCAGCTTGCGCTCAGCCTCTATGGCGAGCCCATGGTTGCCTTTGTGCTCATGGCGATCACGATCGCCGCCTCGGCGCTAGCTCCCTCGCTCCCCCTTCCGGGCTCGTGGCTCATGGCGTCGCGGACGTCTCAACTCGTGGCGGGTGGAGCGACGCTCTTCTCCTTTCTGCCGGGTCTGGTCCTCTTCGGGGCGCTGTCGGCTTTGTCCGTGCTTGCGGCTGCCCGCTTTTTCTCTTGCCATGACCTTGGAATCGGGGGGTCAAAACAATGAGGCCTTCACTCTCGCGGGTTGACCTGGGAGCCCGGGAGGAGGGGAGATGAGGTACCGCGCGCTCGTCCTTCGCGTGGCCGTCTGCCGGTTGCGCTCCGCCTCCTGGCCCGTGTCTGGGGGGCACGTCGCGTTCCTCGTGGCCGGTACGCCGATTGCCACGAGGACCCCCGGGTGAGAACCCGAGATAAGATTTAGATGTTTTCCGCTTGGGAGGTCTTTCCGACCGTTCGCCCAAAAAGAGAGATCTGACAATAGGTCCCCAGGGGGGAAGTCCTATTTTTAAGATATTTATAAGGATGCCAAGCAAAAAAACGCTTGGCAAGAGTAACGTGCAGGGAAGGAGAAAGACGTGTCTACAACGAGAAGAAGGGGAATCGGAATTGTGCTGGGTGTTCTTCTGGCGATGCTCGTCGTGCTTCCCGCAAAACCGGCACTGGCAACTACAGTAAATGCAGATTACGACTTCTATTTCTCGGGGACTGGGGCAACTCAAGGCACAGGCGGAAGAGCCAAGGGAAATCAGACCGAGACATTCATTAATATCGACTACATCACTATGAATAGAGTTAACTTCTACGTTGATGGGTCGACGGGTCAGAGTGGACCATGGGTTAATCGTACTCGCGGAGGCGTTGCCGTGGGGTATTATACCGGCTACTTTATCATCCATAATTATGTTTATGAGAACGGTGGGAGATGGGCCCGTTTGACGGCAATGTCACCCGATGGAAAGGGTTCTGTAGGGGGCTATTGGAGTCCGGATACCAATGAGTCTTGGCGTCCCTCGCTGAATTAACGGAAACAAAGAAATTCGTGCGTTCAATGATGTTTCTATAATTTGGTCGGCGCTCTTCCGTTAGGTGGCGCGCCGACCAACAAGTGAGAGATCAATTACTTGGTCTAGTAAAAATCCCAGGACTAAAACCTGGGCAGAGCACGTGCACTGGCTAAGACGGTGATGACGAGGGGGTACACATGCGGGATGGCCGTGCTCGATACGTGCTCAGGATTCTCATCCTTGCGCTGCTGGCTATCTTGGCGTTTGTCTACGTTGCCCCCAAGCTCTCTTCGGGGGCTGATGCTGACTCCTCGAGGGCGCAAGGCTCCAACAACGGGCAGGCGAGCGAGTCATCGCCGCCATCGGCTACGTATCAGTCCAACACATCCTTTGACATTACGGGAGTCGAGCCAGCCCGTGACGACCGGGGAAATCGCCTCGACAAGCCGTGGGAGACCTCGTCAAACTGGCCTTGGGTGGGCACCATGCGCTTCACGGTCTCCGATCCCGTCATCTATGAGAGCGCTGCGGCTGCGGGAATCCCCATCGAGGATACCGACCGTTTTGCGAACTATAAGGTCGCCGTCATAGACGTTACCATGGAGAACGTGGACGCGACCGGCATGGAGGAGTCTGTCAAGACGCAGGGGACCTCCGCCGTGCTCCTTACGATGTTCGATTTGAGCGCACCCGACCTGTACTGCGAATTTGCGGGAACCGACGCGCCTCACGTGGCCGGCCTTGCGTTCTCTGGGTTTAAGGAGACCACGTACGCATGGGCGGAGCCGGGTTCGGTGGTTGACTTTCGCATTGCCTACCACGTGCTGGGACAGGAAAAGGTGGGCACAAACGTCGATGGAGACGTGTATGCCGCCACTGACTGCGCCTCTCCCGATTTGGCGTATAAGATTGTTCTTGATACCGGGTGGTCGGACGGAGCGCCCGTGGTGGAGCTTGGCCCTGCAACGCCGGCGGAGGGAGATGGGTCCACATGAAAGGGCTGTGTCCTCTTTTTCGCGTGGAGCTGAGAAAGGCACTCGGGCGCAACCCGTGGTTCTGGGGAGCGCTGGGGATTGGGGTGTTTCTCGCACTCTACTCTGCCGCTCAGACGGGCCTCGTCTTTTCCAACACGCTCGACCTGGCCCTGCGCTACTGGAACGAGTCCGAGGCGCTCTACTCGGCAGCGAGCAGCTTTGCCTCGTGGATGCCCCTACGATCGTTTGACTTCGCGCCGGGGATATTCCTGATGCTGTGGCCCCTCTTGGCGGTAGTTCCCTACGCATGGTCGTGGCACTCAGAGAGGAGAAGCGGCCTCATGGGCCAGCAGGTTTCGCGCGCAGGCAGGGGGGCGTGCTATGCGGCCAAGATGGCGGCGACCTTTGTCTCTGGAGCGCTCTGCGTGTGCGTGCCCCTCGTGGTCAACCTGGTGGCGAACGCCTGTCTTGCGCCCTCCTCTCCCGTGTGGGTGAGCGACGTGCTCTACGTGGGGGTGACGTTCGCCGCGCCGCTCTCCTCGCTCTTCTATAACAGCCCCCTTGTGTTCTGCTTGGTGTGGACGCTCGTGGTCGGGCTCGTGGCGGGCCTGTGGGCAACGACGATAGGGTCTCTCTCGGCTCTGGTTGGCAGCTTCATGGAGACGTCCGTTGCGGCGTACCTCCTCCTTCACGTGCTCGCGTATGTGGGCTCCCAGGCCAGGACGATGCTTGAGAGTGCGCTTCCAGATGACGTGGTGCGCTCCTCCCTTCTTTCTCTCAACGTGTTCGAGGTCGTGTCGGTTCGCTCTCAGCCCGATGCCGCGATGGCACTGCTCGTGACCACGGGGGTCCTCGTGCTCTCCTCAAGCGTCCTCCTGGCGTCGAGCCTGAGGAGAGATGTCCTATGAGGGGTCCTTCTCGGGTGATGAGCCTGACGCGTGCCCTGTGTTCTCTGACGCGCGTTCGCGACTTGGTTCTGGTGGTCCTTATGGTGGGGATGTCGGGTCTCTCCGTGGGCTCTCTGTGCGCACAGATGGGTGTCGTCGGGCGGCTCACGGGGGCTCCCGTTTTGGTGGGGGAGACGAGCATTGGCGACGCTCTGGTTTGGACGCTCATGGGACACCCCGTTTACCTGAGCGTCACCTGGATTGTTCCTTGGGTTGCTGTGCTCGTCGCCGCACTCGTCGACATCCGCAAGGCTCCTCCTGCGCTTTGCGTTTTGGGAGAGAGCAGAATGCGCTGCTGGGGCGCATGCTGCCTAGCCGCAACAGGAAGAGCCCTGCTCCTCTGCTTCGTCCTGTTTGCCTCTCTCGCCGTCTTGATGCTGCTCATAGGGGGGAGCCCCTCGATTGGACCCTCTGCGATCGGGAGGCTCTCTTTGGGGCTTGTCTCAGAGGGAGGTTCGAGCGCTGACGTGATTGCCCTTCTTCTGCTCATGCTCCTTGGGGCGGTTGCCTGTGCGCTGCTCGAGCTTGTGGCGAGCCTTTTTGTCAGCCCGCTCCTCTCTCTTCTGGGCTCGGTGGCCCTTCTCGTTGCGGCGGCCTACGCTCCCGCGCTCCCTCTGCCCGGCTCATGGCTCATGGCCTCGCGCGTCATTGCCTTTGCCCCCACTGGATTGGCCCTTGGCCGTCCCTGGCCCATGACGGGTGGGGCTGTCCTGTTTGCGGGGCTGATTGTGGCGTGCGTCTGCGTGGGTCGGCTTGCGTTCCCGCGGGTTGACCTGGGAGCCCGGGAGGAGGGGAGATGAGGTACCGCGCGCTCGTCCTTCGCGTGGCCGTCTGCCGGCTGCGCTCCGCCTCCTGGCCCCTGCTTGCCATGGCGCTGGCGGGGGCGCTGGTCGCCTTTGGCCAGTGCGTGGCGCTTCTACTCCGCGCGAGGCAGGTAGCGGGGGTCAGCGTGGCCCCGGGCCTGGGGGACTACGTCGCGTTCCTCATGGCCGGCACGCCGCAGCCCGCCCCGCTCTCTTTGCTCCTCGAGCCCCAGAGGTTCGTGCTGGTCCCCTTTGGGTGGCTCGTGACGGTCCTTTTGCCGGCGGCGGTGACGTCTCTTGCGTTCGGGGGCGGTGCCGACTTTGACTCCCTGCTCGTCGCGACGGGGAGCCGCTGGAGCCACTGGGCGGGCCGCTGCCTCGCGGTGCTCGTGTACGGAGCGGGGTACTGGGCGGTCCTCCTGCTCGTGTGCGCTGCCGCGGCCGGGCTCTCCGGCGGCGAGCTGTCCCTTGTCGCCTCCCCATGGTTGCCGCAGGCGGCGGGGTTCGCGCACGAGACACAGACCCAGCCCCCCTACCAGGTGGGCGCGTTCTACGGGGCCACCGTCCTGCTCTCCCTGGCGCTCCTGCTGGCGCAGCTTGCGGTCTCGGACGCGTGGGGGAGCCGAGTCGGCTTCATCGCCGTGGCGGCGCTCGTCGTGGGCTCGGTCTACCTGATGACCCCGGCGCTCCCGGGGAACATGATGATGGCGGCGCGGAGCTCCGTGTTCGTGGTCCCCTGGCAGGTCGAGGTCGAACAGGGCTCCCTGCAGGCGGGAATCGATTCCATCCTTGCGACGTGCGCGTCCGGTGTCCTTGCCGCGGTCGCGCTCGCCCTAGGGGCCCTGGTTGCGCGGGGCAAGGACTATCTAGGGAGTGATGAGCGATGAGCTATCTGGACGTGCGGGGCATTGGCAAGACGATCGGTCCCGAGCGGGTGCTCGACCACGTGAGCTTCTCCGTCGAGCGCGGCGAGGTGGTGGGGCTCGAGGGAAAGAACGGCTCGGGCAAGACGATGGCCATGCGCGTGGTGCTGGGGCTCGTGCGCCCCGACGAGGGGGAGGTGGAGGTCGCCGGCGAGGTGCTCTGGCGAGACGCCTCGTTTCCCCCGAGCGTGGGGCTCCTCATCGAGGGGCCGGCGCTCCTGGGCACCTACTCCGCCATGGCCAACCTGCGATTTTTGGCAGCCATCAAGGGGGTCGCGCACGACGAGGACCTGAGGCGCGCCCTCGAGCGCGTGGGGCTCGATCCCGACGACAGGAAGCGCGTGCGCAAGTACTCGCTCGGCATGAAGCAGCGCGTGGGCATCGCCATGGCCCTCATGGAGACGCCCGACCTCCTCGTGCTCGACGAGCCGACCAACGCGCTCGACGAGAGGGCGTGCGAGGAGCTCGTGAGGATCATCGGCGAGGAGCGGGAGCGCGGGGCGGCGATCCTCCTCTCGAGCCACGACGCGAGCTTCCTCAAGGCGACCTGCGACCGCGTCTGTCACATGGAGTCCGGGCGCATCAAGGAGACAGCCAAGACGGGCGAGACGAGATGAGAAGGCGCAGGTTGCTGATCGCGGCGCTTCTCGCGGCCGCCGTCGTGGCCGTGGGGGCGCGCATCTGGTGGGTCAACGCGAGCCTGCCCCGGATTCCCCTCGAGTACTACGGGCAGGGGGAGTGGGCCCCCCTCGAGGGGGCGTTCCAGAGCAGCGCGGACGAGGGCACCGACAGCTACTCGGTGATGGTCGAGGACGCGACGATCACGACCTACGACGGGTACCTCGAGGCGCACGGCGACGGCACGCAGGAGCTAGGCGGGCACGGCTCCGCGCGGTGCGTGGTCGACGTGACCCTGCGCATCAAAAACGAGGGCACCGACCCGGGCGGGCTCAACACCTTCCAGATGGTCCTGGTCCCCGCGCGTGCCAACGAGTACCTCATCTGCGACGTCATGAGCTCCGACGCCCTGTGGCCGCAGGTCCAGGAGGGGGCAGGCTCCATCGTGAGCATACGACCGGGAACCGAGTACGTGGTCCACATCCCCTACGTCTTCAACGGCAACGAGGAGGTCTACGAGCGAGAGATTACGGACAGGAGCTTCACGCTGCTGGCCTCCCGCATGCCCGTGCGCAAGATGATCGAGGTCACGGCAGGAGACGCCGCGTGACCTTTGGCGCCGCTCCGCCTCGCCTACCCGTCGCTGCGGGAGAACCCGTTCTTCATGCGCATGCTGGTCTCGTAGAGGACCTTGTTCAGAAGCTCGTCGGTCTGGCGACGGCACTCGTCGGCGACGGCGTCGTTCGCGTCCTCGCGGTTGCCCTGCGCCTTGTCGCAGGAGTGCACCAGCGCGGCGCAGGTGGAGCCCAGCGTCTCCTGGTAGCGCTCCACGTGCGGCAGACAGGCGCCAAAGGCCGCGTCGGCGAGGGCCCCGATGAGGCGGTTTGCCCAGTAGAAGTTCTCGCTGGTCACGCGCATCGTGGTGTTCTCCAGGTAGGCGGGCGTCCTGTCCACGTTGGCGTAGAGGGGCACGAGGGCGTTGAAGGCGTTGGAGCCCAGCGCGACCCACTGCAGCGCCTGCCAGGCCTCCTCCACGTAGGGGCGCAGCTGCAGCACCGAGAGCTGACTGTTGCGGTTGATGCCGATCGGACGGTACAGCCCCCGGCGGTCGGGGCAGCCGGCCTGCGCGTAGGGATCGTACGGCGTGCCCTGGTAGTGCAGGGAGAGCACGTACTTCACGTCCTCGATCGTGACCTTGCGCTCGGGCACGCGACACCACGGCAGGTGGTCGCTCTCGGGACCAAAGTCCTCGCTCGGGGCGGCCGTGTCCCACGGGCCCGCGTGCGGGCTCAAGAAGCGCTGCATGGACCAGGCGCGCGGCGTGTTGTAGACGTGGTCGGAGTCGGAGTGGCTGCCGAAGGCCTCTCGCGGGTTGAAGCGCCGCCCGTCTCCGCCCATGGTGAGGTCGAGGTGGTTCTTCTCCATCCAGTCGCCGAGGTCGGCCGAGCACAGGTGCTCGGCGCCCCTGCCCAGGGCGTCGTCGAGGTCGAACGAGTCCAGCCCCAGCTGGTTGGGCATGGTCACATAGCAGTCGTCAGGCACGCGCCGCGCGATCCAGTGGTGGCCGCCCACGGTCTCGAGCCACCAGACCTCGTTCACGTCCGAGAAGGCGATGCCGTTCATCTCGTAGGTGCCGTACTGAGCGAGGAGGGCCCCCAGGCGCAGCACCCCGTCGCGCGCGCTCGTGGCGTAGGGCAGGACGAGGGTGAGAAGGTCCTCCTCGCCGATGCCGCCGGCCTGCTCGGGGACGTAGCCGTCCTCGCCGGGGGCGCCCTGCGCCGGGCGGTACTCCACGAACGGGTCGGCCGCGCGCACGCGCTCGTTGGTGGTGAGCGTCTCGGTGGCGCTCATGCCCACGTTGCGGGCGTTGATGCCCGCCTCCTCCCAGAGACCTTCCTTGAGGTCGACGTTGGGCATCGCGGTGTAGCGCGCGCCGCCGTCGGGCAGGGGCACGGTGAGGTGGCCGAGCACGCTCGTGTAGCTGGTCTTTCCGGTGGGGTCCACGGTTACGAAGCGCTTGGGGTTGAAGGTTCCGTTGGGGGAGTCCTCGTTGCGTGCGACGATGGTTGATCCGTCGTAGCTGGCCTTCTTGCCGACCAGAATGGTGGTGCAGGGCATGGTGCCTCCTTGATCGAGGTTCTTATCGGCCCCATTCTAGTCGTGTCGGGCGGACGCTTGCCGTTTGCGCGGGGAGTCCTCAGCGTTGAAAGCCGGCTTGGGGCTGCTCGCAAGCCGCTCGCTTCGCTGCGAGCCTGCCTCCTCGCACAAAATCGCCTCCGAGAAGAACCAATCTGTGCGTCACGGCAGCCTCGGCGGAATGTATGGTCGTGCATTTGTTTCGGAAGCCGCTCATCTTGGCCGTCTTGTTGTCTACGAGAAACGCACCCGTCATACTGCGATTAATTATCGATAAGGACGGAGGGGTCCCATGTCCATGAAGTTCAAGCGCCTGCTGCCCATCCCCAAGGAGATCCGCGAGGAGATGCCACTCTCGGACGAGCTGGCCGAGCGCAAGGTAGCCTTTGACGCCGAGGTCGCGTCGGTGCTGCGCGGCACCGACGAGCGCCGCCTGCTCATCGTGGGCCCCTGCTCCGCGGACCGCGAGGACTCTGTGCTCGAATACGCGAACCGGCTCGCCAGGCTGGCCGAGCGCGTCCGCGACCGTCTGGTCGTGATTCCGCGCGTCTACACGAACAAGCCGCGCACCAAGGGGACCGGCTACAAGGGCCTGCTCCACAACCCCGACCCCGAGGCGGCCGACGACATGCTCGGCGGCATCAAGGCCATCCGCCACATGCACCTGCGCGTGGTGGAAGAGACGGGCCTCTTCACGGCCGACGAGATGCTCTATCCCTCCAACTACCAGTACCTCATTGACCTTCTCGCCTACATCGCGGTGGGTGCGCGCTCGGTCGAGAACCAGGAGCACCGCCTCGTGGCGTCGGGTGTCCCCATGCCGGTGGGCATGAAGAACCCCACGGGCGGCTCTACCGCCGTGATGCTCAACTCCATCTACGCGGCGCAGCAGCCCCAGACCTTCATCTTCCGCAACTGGGAGGTCGAGACCACGGGCAACCCGCTCGCTCACGCGGTCCTGCGCGGCTACGTGGGCCTGGACGGCATCAACTACCCCAACTACCACTTCGAGTACCTCGAGCGCCTCTGCGAGAGGTACACGAGCGACACGTACGCCTCGCCGGCGGTCGTCATCGACTGCAACCACGACAACTCGGGCAAGCGGCCCCTCGAGCAGATGCGCATCTGCCACGAGGTCATGGACTCGGTGCGGCGCTCGCCCGCGATCGGGCGCCTCGTGCGCGGCTTCATGGTGGAGAGCTACCTCGAGGAGGGCAACCAGCCCGTGGGCGGCGGCGTGTACGGCAAGTCGATCACCGACGCCTGCCTGGGCTGGGAGAACACCGAGCGCCTCGTGCTCGAGCTGGCCGAGCGAGCGTAGGGGCCGCCGGTGGGGCGCCAGTGCCGGGACCGTGACGACGTCGGTTGCGGTGGCTCCGGGGACTTCCCTACGAGGCTCTCTCCCTTGTCAGGCGGGTGTGGACGAGGCCGGCCGCGATGCCCGCGAGCACCGGCAGCACCCAGCCGAGGCCCACGTTCGCGAGCGGCAGCGCGTCGAGCGGCAGCGTGAGGGCGGGCGCGAACGCGTCGCGTAGGCTCACGGGCACGCTCGTCACGCCTGCGGCCGCCACGGCCCACGGCCAGACGAACGGGACGTGGTCGAAGAGGGGGCGTGCGACGCCCATGAGCACGAGCACGATGGCCATGGGATACAGGGCCGAGAGCAACGGCACCGAGAAGGTGATGATAGCGTCGAGCCCCACGTTGGAGATCACGCAGCCCAGCACGGCGAAGCCGACGACCCACATGCGGTACGAGACTCGCGAGCACAGCTCCTCGAAGAACGCCCCGCAGCAGCTCAGAAGCCCGATGCAGACATTGAGACATGCGAGCAGGAAGATGATTGCGACGACGATGGTCCCGCCGATGCCAAAGTGTGCGCTCGCCGAGGTCGTGAGAACCTCAGCACCGTTGGTGGGTGCGGCCCCGGCGGCCCCGTCGAGCGTGACTCCCACGTAGGCCGTGCCGCAGTAGATGAGGCCCATGAGCACGGCCATGAGGGCCCCAGCGCGGATGACTTCGCGCGCGACGCCACCGTCGGAGCTCACGCCAAGCTCGCGAACATTCTGGGCGATGATGATGCCGAACGTGAGCGAGGCGAGAAGGTCCATCGTCTGGTAGCCCGTGACGAAGCCGCTGAGCGCCGCCGCGCCGTCGTAGGGCGCTCGCGCAGCCTGAGGCTCGCCGAGCGGGAGGATGGCGGCCGCGCCGACCACGGCCACGATGAGCGCGATGAGCAGGGGCCCGGTGATGCGTCCGAGCAGCTGCGTGAGGCGGTTGGGATGCAGGGCGAGAAGTCCGGCCGCAGCGAAGAACGCCACCGAGAACACGGCGCTCGCCACGCGCGCGTCAACACTGTCTGCGAGCAGGGGCACGAGCATCTCGAACGACGTCGAGGCCGTGCGTGGAATTGCCAGGCACGGCCCAATCGACAGATAGACGAGCACCGAGAAAATCGTGGCGAACAGGGGATGGACGCGGCTGGCGAGGTGCGTGAGGTCTCCGGCGAGCGCGCAGGACACGACGCCGGCCACCGGCAGCCCGATGGCCGCGACCAGAAAGCCCGCCATGGCGGCTGGGCTCTCGACACCAGCCTGCCAGCCCAGAAGGGGCGGCAGGATGAGGTTGCCCGCTCCGAAGAACATGGAGAACAGCGTGATCCCCACCGTGACGGACTGCCGCGTGCTCAGCTTCTCGAGGGGCATCGCATCGCTCCGTTTCCGTTGACCTTGCGCAAGCATAGCTTTTCCATACTAGCGCAGAGGAAACGGTGGGGGAGGGTTGCCATGGTGGCGCCCCCTCTTTGATGCTCCTCACGACAGCTGCCCTCTTCGTCGAGTTAGCATCTGCGGAGAAAAATAGGGCCCTGGAGGGGCGCTTTTCTCCGCAGATGCTAACTCGACAAGATGTTGGGCGCCTGCCGCGCGAGAGAGAGCACTGCGAGAGACGCCCTTGTCCTACCGTCCACGCTCCTGGCGACGCTCGGCGCGAGCGCGCAGGGCAACGCGGCGTAGCTCGTGACACCGTCCAGAGTCCATGGCCGGAACTCCTTCGAGGGGGTAGGCGATGCCGAGCCGCTCGTACTTGACACGGCCCATCGTGTGGTAGGGGAGCAGGTCGAGTCCGATCACGTTGTCCCAGTCGCCGATGATGCGCCCGACGCCGGCGACCTCCTCCTCGCTGTCGGTGAGGCCGGGCACCACGACGTGGCGCACGATCACGGGCACGCCCCGGCGTGCGAGCTCGTCACCGAGCGCGAGCGCATGCGTCGCGGGAAGGCCGCACAGCCTCTCGTGAAGGACGGGGTCAGCCGCCTTGATGTCGAGCAGCACGAGGTCGCACTCGTCCAGGAGAGCCGAGAAGCGCTTGGCTCCCGCAGCCGTGTAGGTCGCCCCGGAGGTGTCGAGGCAGGTGTGGATGCGCCCTGCGGGCGCGGCGTGCGCGGCTGCGAAGAGGGAGGCCACGAAGTCTGGCTGCGCCATCGGCTCTCCCCCCGTGGCCGTGATGCCTCCGCGCCGGTAGAAGGGGCGATTGCGCTCGAAGACCTCCAGGATCTCGCCCACGCTCATCTCGGTGCCCGGCCCCGTGCCATCGGCGGCGGCGAACTTCCAGGTGTCGGGGTTGTGGCAGTACGCGCAGCGCATAGGGCACCCCTGGCAGAAGACCACGAAGCGGGTTCCGGGACCGTCCACCGTGCCAAAGGTCTCAATCGAGTGAACCCGCCCGCGCACGGCGAGCGGGTCCGTGGCCGCGTCCGCGTGAGGAGCGACCGGCAAGGTTACAGCGCCTCGTGGAAGGTGCGGGAGATCACGTCGTCCTGCTGCTCCTTGGTGAGGGAGTTGAACTTGACGGCGTAGCCGGAGACGCGAATGGTGAGCTGCGGGTACTTCTCGGGGTGGGCTTGGGCATCGAGGAGCGTGTCGCGGGTGAACACGTTCACGTTGAGGTGATGGCCTCCCTCCTCGGCATAGCCGTCGATCATGCTCACGAGGTTGTCGACCTGCTCGAGGGAAACGTCTGAGGTCTTCATGATGGGTCCTTTCTCTGGCGGTGGGGCGCCGGGTCGAGGCCCGACGCCGGGGGCGAGGCCTAGTGGCAACAGTCGTCGCAGCTGGCTGCAACATTCTCGATTTGGAGATCGACGCCCAGGGCATCGAGGTCAAGCTCGTCGAAGAGCACCGCGTCAGCCTTGCCGAGCGCGTCGGGGACGATGGAGAAGGTGTTGGAGATGCCGTCCTGCGCGTCGCCAAAGGGGAGCTTGGCCACGCTGGCGAGTGAGGCCACGGCGCCATGCGTGTCGCGTCGGTGCATGGGGTTGGCACCCGGGGCGAACGGCTCGCCTGCGCGTCGACCATCGGGCGTGTTGCCAGTCTTCTTACCGTAGACGACGTTCGAGGTGATCGTGAGGATGGAGGTCGTGGGCACGGAGTCACGGTAGGTGTCGTTCTCGCGGACGTAGGCCATGAATTGTTCGACGACGTCGTGGGCAATATCGTCGACGCGCGCGTCGTCGTTGCCGTATTGGGGGAAGTCTCCCTCGATGACGTAGTCGGTGACCAGGCCGGTCTCGTCGCGCACCACGCGCACCCGAGCGTGCTTGATTGCGGAGAGGGAGTCGGCGACCACCGAGAGCCCGGCGATGCCCGTGGCGAACCAGCGATGGACGTGCTCGTCATGCAGGGCCATCTGCAGCCGCTCGTAGCAGTACTTGTCGTGCATGTAGTGAATGACGTTAAGCGCGTTGACGTAGACGCCGGCCAGCCACGCCATCATGTCGTGGTACTTGGCCACGACGTCGTCGTAGTCGAGATAGTCGCCCTCGACCGGGCGATAGCAGGGACCTACCTGCTCGCCAGTGACCTCGTCACGCCCGCCGTTGATGGCGTACAGGAGGCACTTGGCCAGGTTGGCGCGGGCGCCAAAGAACTGCATCTCCTTGCCGATGCGCATCGAGGAGACGCAGCAGGCGATCGCGTAGTCGTCTCCGTGATAGACGCGCATGAGGTCATCGTTCTCGTACTGGATGGAGCTCGTGGCGATGGAGATGCGGGCGCAGTAGCGCTTGAAGGCCTCGGGCAGGCGCGTCGACCAGAGCACGGTGAGGTTGGGCTCGGGGGAGGTCCCCATGTTCTCGAGAGTGCGCAGGAGGCGGAAGCTCGTCTTGGTGACCATCGAACGGCCGTCGACGCCCATGCCGCCGATGGACTCGGTGACCCACTGCGGGTCGCCGGAGAATAGGTCGTTGTACTCGGGTGTGCGGGCGAACTTGATCATGCGGAGCTTCATGACGAGGTGGTCGACGATCTCCTGGGCCTCCTCCTCCGTGAGGGTTCCGGCCGCGAGGTCGCGTTCGGCGTAGATGTCGAGGAAGGCAGAGTTTCTGCCGATGGACATGGCCGCGCCGTTCTGCTCCTTGACAGCGGCGAGATAGCCCAGGTAGAGCCACTGAACGGCTTCCTGGAAGGTGGCCGCTGGTCTAGAGATGCCCAGTCCGTAGATCTCGCCGAGTTGCTTGATCTCAACCAGGGCGCGAATCTGCTCGGAGAGTTCCTCGCGGTGGCGGATGGACTTCTCGTTCATGGTCTTCTGGGTGCCGGCCTTCTCGGCCTTCTTCTCGGCGATGAGGGCGTCGACGCCGTAGAGCGCCACGCGGCGATAGTCGCCGATGATGCGCCCGCGTCCGTAGGCGTCGGGCAGACCGGTGATGATGTGGGAGTGGCGACAGGCGCGCATCTCGGGCGTGTAGGCGTCGAATACGCCGGCGTTGTGGGTCTTGCGGTTGTGGGTGTAGAAGTCGACGATCTGAGGGTCGACCTCGTAGCCGTTCTGCTCGCAGGCCGCCTGGGCCATGCGGATGCCGCCGTTGACCATGAGGGCACGCTTGAGGGGCCTCTCGGTCTGCAGCCCCACGATCTTCTCGAGGGGTCGATCGATATAGCCGGCGGGGTGGCTCACGATCGTGGAGACGACCTTGGTGTCCATGTCTAGGACGCCGCCCGCCTCCCGCTCGGCGGAGAAGAGATCCATGACCTCGCTCCAGAGCCTGTTGGTATTCTCGGTTGGTCCGGCGAGAAATGACTCGTCGCCGTCATAGGGGGTGTAGTTTCTCTGGATGAAGTCGCGGACGTCAATCTGGTGCTCCCAGCTGCCGCCCATGAAGCCCTGCCATGCCTGGTGGCTCACCGCTCACGCTCCCTTGTCTGATGCCGTTGCGCATCTTTTTTGATAACGGATTCCTCTAAATTACCAGAGATGTTCCCCATACATGACCAGAAGGGGGCGCCCCGAGGCGCCCTCGTGCAATTTACACAACATATTGTGTTCTATGAGTGACTCAATGACAATTTATGGCGGTTTGCCGAAAGTGTTGCGTCGTCAAAAAACGACCGCGCCGCCGACAGATCCTGACGGCGGCGCGGTCCGGGGGGACGCGAGGGGGGACGGGAGATGGCTACGCGGCCTTCTTGGTCTTATCGTCCGGCATGATCCAGAACTTGAGCAGGGGAAAGCTCACCACGACGGCCAGAAGCGTGTTGACCACCGAGGCCACGGTCCCGGCGAGTGCCGCGCCCATGCCAAAGGCCGTGGTGCAGAAGTTCGTGACGTAGCCTGGCAGAAGCAGGTTCACCACGACGATGAGCACGGCGAGAAGGGCGTACTTCCAGGCGGCGTCCTTGAAGGAGGCGTCGGACTTGAAGACCCACTTCATCTGGACGAAGAAGTTGACCACCTGGGCGAGCACCTCGGCAACGAGGAAGGTGGCGAAGCCCCCCAGGCCGTTCGAGCTGGGCTGCGTGTAGTCGAAGATGAGAAAGCGGAAGGGCGTGGTCATCCCCAGGGCATCGATGAAGAGCGCCGTACCCATCCACACAAGTACGAAGCGCGTGATGGTGGAGACGTTGGAGAGCACGTTGAACTTGATGAACTCCCAGATGCCCTGGTGCTCCTCGGTCCACGTTTTAAAGCTCATGGTCAATCCTTTCTTTTGTGGGGCCGCTACGCCGAGCGGGGGCTCGAGGCGGCGGCGATCTTACGGGAGAGTAGGGCGTTCTGGACGAGGTTGACGACAAACTCCACGATTAGGCGCACAAGTCCAATGACCCAGAAGCCGCGGATCTCCATGACGAGAGAGTCGACCATGCGCATGTTGACCATGCCGTTAGTCATCTTGGCCAGCGCCCGCAGCGGCATGTTCCAGATGAATAGCACGTTGAGGTTGGGGCGACCCGAGCGCTCGGAGGCGTTCTTGATGGTGCGCAGCACGAACCAGACGATCCAGAAGAGGGGCGAGCGTCCGTGGTTGAGGTCACGAAAGCACATGTTGCGCCCGATCTTGGCCGTATCCTCAGGCACCGGGCGGCCCAGGAGCGCCGCGAAATGGGCGTCGTCGACATGGGCGACGTCGGCGGTTTCGTAGGGCGTGACGTCGATGTTCTCGTAGGGGTTGGGTGCGCCGGTGCCGGCAATCTCGATCGAGCCCACAAGGCGGACGTCGTCGGCGGAGGCAGCCACGCGCAGTTCGTAGGTGCCGCCTTCGACCTCCCACTGGCTGGTGCGAACGTTGAAGTAGCGAAAGGCCTTGTCGCCCAGCTCAATGGTCACACGTCGGCTCTGCCCCGCCTCGAGCTCCACCCGGGCAAAGCCCTTGAGCTCCTGCTCCGGGCGAAAGATCACGTGGTCGGGCTTGGAGACGTAAAGCTGGGCGACCTCGACGCCTGCGCGCGGGCCGCTGTTGGTGAGCGTGAACGAGGCATCCCACTCGCTGATCTCGAGGTCCGTGTAGGAGAAGCTCGTGTAGGACAGGCCGTAGCCAAAGGGATAGGCCACTGGGACGTGTGCCGTCTGATAGTAGCGGTAGCCCACGTAGAGTCCCTCGCGATACTCGGCGCTCAGCGCGTCGGAAGGGAAGCTTTTAGCGCTGGCTACGTCCGCATAGCGCACGGGCCAGGTCTCGGCGAGCTTGCCGGAGGGGTTGACTTGGCCACACACCACGTCGAGCGCCGCTCCTGCCCCAGCCTGGCCGCCCAGGGCGCAGTAGAGGACGGCGCGGGCGTCCGGGACCCAGTCGGTCTCCACGGCCGCGCCAGCGCTGAGCAGCACGACCACGTTGGGGTTGATCTGGGAGATGGCGTGCGCGAGCTCGACTTGGTTCTCGTTGAGGCGCATGTTGAGTCGCTCGGCCCCCTCGGACTCGGCGATCTCATCGAGGCCCAGACAGAGCAGGACCACGTCGGCGCGGCGGGCGAGCTCGAGCGCGGCCGCGCGCTTGGACTCGTTCAGGCCACCGTGGCGCTCGAAGCCCGGCTCATAGCCCACGAGCTCGAGCTCGGTCTCGCCGATGAGGTCGAGTAGGCTGTCCACCTTGGTGGAGTTGACGGCCGAGGAGCCGGCGCCTTGGTAGCGCGGCGTCTTGGCAAAGTCGCCGACGAGGGCGACTTTGGCTGAGGAGGGGAGGGGCAGAATCGAGCCCTCGTTCTTGAGGAGGACGCAGCCGGCCGCCGCGGCCTTGCGGGCCAGCTGATGGTGAGCTTTGACGTCAAGGGACGCGCTCGCCCCCTCGACACCGGCGTGCGTCGCGCGCACGAGCTCGATGACCTCGCTGACGCGCTCATCCACGTCTGCCTCGGAGAGTGTCCCGGCCTCGACGGCGGCCATGAGCTCGCGCACGGAGCCCAGCCCCGGGGCGGGCATCTCAAAGGTGGAGCCTGCGGCGACGCCGGCGGCGTGGTCGTTGGAGCCTCCCCAGTCGGTAACGACGGCACCACCAAAGCCCCACTCGTCGCGCAGGATGTCCTTGAGGAGGTGGGAGTTCTCGTTGGCGTAGGTGCCGTTGACGAGGTTGTACGAGCTCATGATCGTCTTGGGATCGGACTCGCGCACGCAGATCTCAAAGGCGGTGAGGTATATCTCGCGCAGGGTGCGCTCGTCGACGATGGAGTCGGAGGCCTGGCGGCGCGTCTCCTGGCTGTTGACGGCAAAGTGCTTGGGACAGGCCCCGATGCCGTTAGACTGGATGCCACGCACATAGCCGGCAGCCATCTTGCCTGAGAGATAGGGGTCCTCGGAGAAGTACTCGAAGTTGCGGCCGCAGAGCGGGTTGCGCTTGATGCACAGGCCCGGGCCCAGCAGCACGCCCACGCCCTGGGAGGCCGCCTCGGCGCCCATGGCCGCGGCCACCCGCTCGGCGAGCCTTGGGTCCCAGCTGTTGGCGATGGTGACGGCG
>CAYSIC010000014.1:0-57593 GCA_964430985.1 uncultured Atopobium sp. | reverse complement strand
GCAGAAGAGGGTGGACGCGTTGCTTGACACCCAAACGCCAAGTGTCGCTCGGTTCTCCAAACGCTCACAGCCCGAGGAGGCCCCATGCAGAAGCAGCCCCACGTGACCGAGCAGACGCGTGCCAATCTGCGCGAAGCGTTCCTGGAGCTCTACGCCGAGCGCCCCATCGAGAGGCTCTCCGTGCGGGAGATTACCGACCGCGCCGGCTACAATCGAGCCACCTTTTATCTCTACTATCATGATGTCTACGAGCTGCTCGAGGAAATTGAGGACGGCCTCCTGGAAAATATCAGGCAGCTGGTCAACGGACGTCTTCTCAAGGGGGAGCGGCTCGAGTTCTCGCAGCACATGGGCCTCATCCTTCAACTTGCCCGAGACTCGCGCAAGACCACCCGTGCCCTTTTGGGACCCCACGGAGATCCCTCGTTCGCACGCCGGTTCAAGGAGATCATCGCACCTCTCATTGACCGCTTCATCATGCCCACCGATGCGCTGGACCCGCGCGAGGCCGCCATCGTACGCGAGTTCTACCTCTCCGGACTCGTAGCCGTGATCAGCGCTTGGATTGCCGACAAGGACCCGCTGCCCATCAACCAATTCATCCTTCTCATCCTGCGCACCGTGCTGTAGGGCAATCGGCACGCGATGGGCGCACCCTGTTCTTCATGCGTTCACGCCTCTGTCAATTTGAACTCGGCCTCGGTTTTCTCTTGACAACTCCCCCCGAGACTCCATAATCGAAATCGATTTTCATATTCTAAATAGGCAGCGAGGCCGACGGAGAAGGGCTCATGGGCAGGAGAGCGGAGTACAGCACCGAGCAGCGGCGGCTGGTCATGTCCTATATGGACGCGCATGCCGATCGCTATCAGACCGTCGACGAGGTCCTCAGGGGCCTGCATGACGACGGGGCTCGCATCGGACGCACCACGGTCTACCGTGCGCTCGACCGGCTCGTTGACGAGCGACTCGTCTCCAAGGTTGCCGCCGCGCGGGGGGCCTCGGCCTCGTATCGACGCATCGACACCGCAGTCGACGAGCCCCAGGGCCAGCTCCTGTGCCTTGAATGCGGGCGAGCTTTTCCGCTCGACTGCTCCATGCTCCAAGACTTTGCCGACCACATCCGGGAGCACCATGGCTTCGTGATCAACCAGGACAGGACCGTGTTCTGTGGGCTCTGCGAGGACTGTCGCCGCTCACGGGAACGCGTCTCGGAAGGAAACAATCCGCATGACTAGGCACGCATTGACGTCCTCCCCAAGGAGCCATGCCCCCCAGGGCCTCTGGGAGCTCCCGCTCACCAGAAGGGCGCTTCTCTCGACGGCGCTGGGGACTGCGGGCACCGCACTTCTTGCGGGCTGCACGTCCGCACCCGACGGGGCCGCGACGACCACGACCGGCGCAGATGGGAGGCTCTCCGTCGTGGCGAGTTTCTACGCACTCTACGACTTCACCTCCAAAGTGGCCGGCGACCATGCAAGCGTCACCAACCTCGTGCCTGCCGGCACCGAGCCCCACGATTGGGAGCCCTCCCCCTCCGACATGGCGGCAATCCAAGACGCTGACCTGCTCGTCTACAACGGCGCGGACATGGAGGGCTGGGTGGATGACCTCCTCTCCTCGCTAGGGGACCAGGCCCCTGCGTCCGTCATGGCCTCAACCGGCATCGATCTGCGCCAGAGCGGCGAGGCAGAGGGTGGGGACGACCACGGCCATGGCTCCACGGACCCGCACGTCTGGCTCGCGCCCAAAAACGCCGCACGGGAGATGGCCAACATCAAAGACGCCCTCGCCGCGGCCGACCCCGACCACGCCGACGATTACCAGGGCAACTACGACGAGCACGCTGCGGACTTCGACGCGCTCGACCAGGAATACGCAAGCCGTCTGGCCTCCACAAGCGAGAAGACCATCGTTGTGGCGCACGAGGCCTTTGGCTATCTCTGCGACGCCTACGGGCTCACCCAGGTAGCCATTACCGGCATGGACGCCGAGGGTGAGCCGGACGCCCAGACCATGGCCGCCATCATTGACCAGGTCCAGGCCAACGGCGTACGCACGATCTTCTCGGAGGACCTCGTAAGCCCTAAGGTCGCCCAGGCCATCGCTGACGCCACGGGCGCCACCTGCGAGATCCTGAACCCCCTCGAGGGCCTCACCCAGGCGCAGCTCGACAACGGCGAGGACTATGTGAGCGTCATGCGCGCAAACCTCGACAAGCTCGTAGAGGCGCTGAGCTAGCCCATGGCAGAGGATAAGCCGGCGCAAGAGCAGCCAGCGCTCGTGCTCACGGATGTGAGCTTCTCGTTTCCGAACAGACCCGCTCCCGTGCTCGACGGGGCGAGTCTGTCCGTGACCCCCGGCGAGCTTTGCGTGCTTCTGGGTGAGAACGGCTCGGGCAAATCGACGCTCGTGCAACTGGCTCTGGGAGAGCTCGTGGCCGACCGTGGCTCCATCTGTGTCCTAGGTACCGACGTGCGCGTCCGTCGCACGTGGACCTGCGTGGGCTACGTGCCCCAGGCGGGCGTGGCCGGCCTCGTGGGCTTTCCCGCCACGGTTCGCGAGGTCGTGTGCGCAAGCGTCGTCGGGCCCCGCCGAGCCGCGCGCGCACGCGCCGACGAGCTGCTGGCGCGCCTGGGCCTCACGGACCTCGCTCGCCACCTCATGGGAGAGCTCTCGGGTGGCCAGCTCCAGCGTGTCATGCTCGCGCGGGCCCTCGCGAACCGCCCCGGCCTGCTCCTGCTCGATGAGCCCACGAGCGGTCTGGATGAGGCCGGTGCGCGGGACTTCGCGCGGCTCCTCGTACCCCTCGTGGATCAGGAACACACGGCCGCGCTCCTCGTGACGCACGACCTCGCCCGCCTGGGAGACCTCGTCAGTGGCGCACACCTCGCCCGTCTTGAGAACGGAAGGATCGAGAGCCATGCCTAGCCCGCTCGCCTATGCCTTCATGCAGCGCGCCCTCATCGCGGGGGTCGTCCTGGGAGCCGTGATTCCCCTCGTAGGCGTCACGGTCGTGATCAGGCGCCTCTCGATGATCGGCGACGCGCTGTCCCATGCGTCACTCGCCGGGGTGGCAGCGGGGCTCATCGCAGGCGTGAACCCCGTACTCGGCGCCACCATGGCCTCGCTCGTGGCCGCCTCGTGCGTCGAAGCCATCCGCCGGCGCTTCGCGGGCCGCGCCGAGCTGGCCATCGCGGTCGTGATGTCTGCCGGCGTCGGCCTGGCTGGCGTGCTGTCCGGCTTCGTGCCCAACGCGGCCACGTTCTCGAGCTTCCTGTTTGGCAGCATCGTGACCGTGAGCGATGGGGAGGTCCTCGCAGTCGTGCTTATCGGGGCGCTCGTCATGGCCGGCTGCGTGGCGCTGCGTCGACAGCTCCTGCTCGTGGCCCTCGACGAGCGCACGGCACGTCTCGCCGGCGTGCGCACGGGCACGCTCTCGGCCCTGTTCACCCTGGCCTGCGCCCTCGTGGTCTCCATCGCGTCGCGCACGGTGGGCTCGCTTATCGTCTCGGCACTCATGGTGGTGCCCGTGGCGGCGGCCCTGCAGGTGGCGCGCAGCTGGCGCGGGCTTACCGTCATCTCGTGCTCAATCGGCGTAGGCGCCAGCATTGTTGGCCTGGCGATCTCATACTACGTGGGCACCAAGCCCGGCGGCACCATCGTCCTCGTGACGATTGCCGCGCTCGCCGTCTGCGCAGTCGTGAGGACGTGCCTACGTTTTTCCAGCCGATGTAGCGGCACGAACTCGAAATCCATACCATCCGCAAGCGCCTAGGCGCGCAGCGGACCCAACCCCCCCAGGAGGCTCCATGGACCTCTTCTCCTATCTTGAGCGCGAACTCGTCACCTTTGACGAGAGGCCCCTGGGGCCCGTAGACTCTGCGGCGCTCTCCCAGATCTGCATGGTTGACGGCGCCGGCGTGATCCCCAGGTCATCGGGGCGCCCCCTAGACGAATTGTCACGGGGTCGTGCGCTCGGCCGGCTCACCGAGCGCTGGCGCGCCCGTCGCATCCCGGACGTCCGCTTCCGCGATCTCTTCCGCGCCGAGCTCTTCGAGGGGATGTTTCGCGGGCTCACGCCCGAGCGCGTAAAACGCGAGCTCGCGACTCTCGTGGCCAGCCCACGCTTCCGCGACCTCAGACTCTGCGACTACACCTCCGTCATGAACGGGGCCGCTCACGTGCAGTTCTCGGCCACGACGTTCGTCTGGCACGGGCAAAACCACGACTCTGACTTTGCCTACGTAGCCTTTCGTGGCACGGATAACTCGCTCGTGGGATGGCGAGAGAACTTCGACATGGCCGTAGAGCCTCCCGTTGCAGCTCAACGCCTTGCCGTTGACCACCTCGAGGACGTGGCCCGCCACCTGCCCCAGAGGCTCTATGTGGGCGGCCACTCCAAGGGTGGCAACCTTGCGACCTACGCGGCCCTCCGCTGCTCAGAGGAAGTTCGCGCCCGCATCGAGCGCGTCTTCGACCACGATGGGCCCGGCTTCAAGCCCGGATTTGCCAGTGTCGAGGAGTTCAAGCCCCTTGTGGGTCGCATCCACCGAACCGTGCCCGAGGAGTCAATCGTGGGCATGATCATGGAGAACCCCGCTCCCACGCTCGTGGTGCGCAGCACCGCGCGGGGAATCGACCAGCATAGCGTCTTCACCTGGGAGGTCGCTGGAAACGACTTCGTCTATGCGGACGGACTCTCCGACGGGGCGCTTCTCACGCATGACGTATTGGCAGAGTGGCTCGACTCGCTTTCCGATGCAGAGGAGCCGCAGGTCGTGGAGGCGCTCTTTCGCGCGATTGACGCATCGGGCGTCACGGACGCACGCCAGGTCCTCTCGGGAGACGCTCGGCCAATCGCCCTCGTAGTGGAGGCTGCCCGCGCTATGGATCGCGAGACGCGTGACGTCCTGGTGCCCGCCCTCTCGCGACTCGCCTCCATCGCGGCTCGTCGCGCCCTCCAGCGCCGTTAGGGGGCTCCTGAGAACCCCAGAGGGACTTGTCAATAGATTTCACGAGACACTCCGAGTAGTAGGCATCAACGCTCTCGCAAAAGACGAGGTCAAAGGCTTGCCCAAAATCAGGCTACTCGACCTTCGCCGTCAAATCTATTGACAAGTCCACTTTTGCTCTCCGGAGGGTCAAAAATCTCCTTGCAGCCTACTCCTCGCGGAAAAATGCCAGCACAATGGCGCCCGGACCCGCGTGCGTGCCAATCGTGGCCCCCACGGGAACGACGGGCAGGTCCTCCTCGCACGCGTGACCCTCCCAGATGCCTCGGTTGTCCTCGAGGTACGTGCGCAGCAGCCGGTCGGAGAGTCCCGAGTAGCCCAGGGCAAGCGGCATGGTGAAGTCGATGCCGCTCTTCTCGACCTCCTGCTGAAGGAGATTTCGGCCGTTTTTGGAGCCACGGGCCTTGCCCAGCATGACGACCTCGCCATCCGCGACACCTATGACCGGCTTGATGGACAGGAGCTGGCCGATCGTCCCAACGCTCTTGGGAATGCGTCCTCCACGCTGCAGGAACTCAAGGGTGTCGAGCAGCGCCACCAGGCAGATGCGCGTGCGCTCCTGCTCGAGCCGGGCGGCCACCTCGGCCGCGCTTCTCCCCTCACCGGCCAAGGCGAGCGCGCGCTCCACGAGGATACGCTCCCCGACGGTCGCGTTCAGGCTGTCGACCACCTGAGCGCCGGGAAAGTCGGCCGCCGCCGTGACGGCGCTCTGATAGGTCCCCGAGAGCTTCGACGAAAGGGTCACGATCACGGCCTCGTCGCCGGCGGCACGCACCTGCTCGAGTTCCTGAGAGAAGGCGTAGGGGGTGACCTGCCCCGTCGTGGGCAGCTCGCCTCCCCCGTCGAGCATCTGGTAGAAGCGCTCGTGCGTGAGATCAACGCCGTCGGCATACGTCGTGGCGCCAAACGCGATTGAGAGCGGGAGCACCGTGAGGTGCGAGCTCGAGGCCCCCGTGATGTCGGAGCCGGAGTCGGTGATGATGTGAACGGGCATGTCCATCCTTCCTGCGTCGCACCCGAAGGAGCCGACGCATGTCTAGTCGTGCGCGATGCTCTCCAGCCGATCGAGCACCTGGTTGAGCGCTTCGTACATTTGCGTGCGCCGTGGCTCTGGGAGGGCCTCGCCCGTTTCTCTAAGCACGCTGCTCACGATGTCATCTATGGGGCAGGTGACCTCGCGGCCCCGCTCGGTGAGCATGACGGGGGCACGGTAGCGCGTGGCGTCACTCTCTGGAGGGCTCGTCTCAACGAGCCCCTCTGCCTCCAGACGCGCAACGGTACGGGAGATGGCCGCTCGGCTCACGTCCGCGCGGCGCGCCAGCTCGGCGCTCGTGAGTCCCTCGGGATGACGCACGAGGTAGTAAAGGCACATGACATCCGCGCCCTTAAAACCCAGCCGCTCGGCCTCGGTTGCCTTTATGCGCCTGATCTCTCGATGAAGTGCATCGATAAGCCCCACGAAATCCTCGAATCGCTCCTCCGCCACGCTTTCTCTTTCTCTCCACTAATTGTTGACTTGTTAACAATATGGAGCGAGGAGAGCACTGTCAACGCGCTCCTCACAAACGGCACGGGACGACCGCTCGTCACGCACCTTTGTTTCAGAACGAAAAATTGTGAACTTCCTCCTTGCAAGCATGGCACCTTGCGACGTATAGTCACCGCAACACAACGCGAGGCTCACCGAAAGGAGCGTCCACCATGACCCTCATTGTCCCCAGCACGAATTCGTCCATGAGCTGGTGGTGGCGCAGCCTCTCCTCGATCGGTCGATCGTGAGTCACTCGCGCCATACGCTTACGCGCACAGAGGGCTCCCGGTAGACCGGGGGCCCTTTTTTGTCAGCTCTCCCCAACGCTTTAGAATCCAAACCCGCGCGAACTCGCAGCCCGCCACATAACCAAGGAGAATCCCATGTCCACAGACACCGACAAGAACAATGCTCGCACCGTCACGTCCACCGACCACGACAAGCTCGATGTCCAGGCACTCGTCCTGCTCGCCGTCCTTCTCGCTGCCGGCTTCATCTTGAACTTCACCGTGGGCAACGCCGTCTCCACGATGACCGGCGGCTTCATCCAGCCCGAGTTCACCATCTCGGCCTTCTGCCTGATGATCCTCATCGTGCGCCCGAACGTTGGTCAGGCGCTCATCATCGGCCTGATCTCGGCCGCGGTCATCCAGCTGACCACCAAGTCCCCGCTCATCGACTTTGCCGCCGAGGGCATCGCGGCCATGCTCATGGCCGTCATCGTCAAGGTTGGGATGCGCGGGAGCGCCAAGCGGTTCGTACCCGCCGCGGGCACGTTCCTCACCACCGTGGTGTCCGGCACCATCTTCATGATCATCAAGATGGCCACGATGGGCTTCGCCCAGAACCTGACCGCCGTGATGCTGCCCGTCGTGGTCGCGACCGGCGCCTTCAACGGAATCCTCGTCGCGGCTCTCTACCTGCCCATAAGGAAGGCCCTCAAGCTCGCGGACTAGGCTAGCCGGCCCACCCCGGCCGCATCGCACCCACCCGCAGGATCACCCCACCCAGAAAGGAGCCCCCATGTCCGAGAAAGATCCCGTCGTGGACACCGTCATGATCGGTGCCGAGCCGGCCGCGGCCGTGGTCAAGATTCCGGTTGTTCTGGGCACGGCCGCCTTTAACGCCGCGGTGGTCCAGGCTCTCCTCGTCCCTCTCGCCAGGGTGCTCAGGCATTAGGGGCGCTACCATGTGAGGCGCCGTCCCGGGACGGCGCCCTTTTTGCAAGAACGTCCGCTGGCCATGACCGCGAGCAGAAAGCGACTCAGCATGTCATCCACCACAGCACTCATCGAGATGAGCAACGTCTCGTTCACCTATGCGCAGGGCGCCCGACGCGCGCTCGATCAGGTGAGCCTGTCCGTGGGCGCCGGCGACTTCGTAGGCATCATCGGTCCGTCGGGCGCCGGCAAGTCCACGCTCGCGGCCGCCCTGTCTGGCGCGATTCCCCACCACTTTGCCGGAGAGCTCTTTGGCTCCACGCTCGTGGACGGCCAGGACACCTGCGAGGTCAGCCTCACCGACATCTCGCGCGTGGTGGGCAGCGTCCTGCAGGACATAGACACCCAGATGGTCTCGTCCGTGGTCGAGGACGAGCTCCTCTTTGGGCTCGAGAACTTCGGCGTGCCCCACAGCCAGATCGAGGGTCGCCTGGCGGGAGCCCTGGACACCGTAGGCATCCCCGAGCTGCGCGAACGCGAGATCGCCACGCTCTCCGGCGGTCAGAAGCAGAAAGTCGCCATCGCGGCGATCCTAGCCCTGCGCCCCCGTGTGCTCGTGCTCGACGAGCCCACCGCGGCGCTCGATCCCGCAAGCTCAAAGCTCGTCTTCGAGACGTTGCGCGCCATCAACGAGGACGAGGGCATCACCGTGGTGGCCATCGAGCAGAAGGTGGCGCTGCTCTCGGAGTACTGCGGGCGCATCCTCGTCATGAACGAGGGGCGCCTCGCCCTTGCGGGAACCCCCCACGAGGTCTTCGCCCATGGCGAGGAGCTCAGGCGCATGGGGGTGGACAGTCCCCGTGTGGCGCGCGTGTCCAATAGCCTGATGCAGCGGGGCGTCACCGCAGCCAGCGGCAGGCCCTGCCTGAACGTCGCCGAGGCCGAGCGGCTCGTGGGCGACCTGGTGACGGGACACGTCTCGCCGGCCATGGGGGACGGCGGGCCCGCTGAACCCGTACCCGCCAGCGGCCGCGCGGACTCTCCGCATGCGCCCGTGCGGCCGCACGCCGAGGGCACCGAGCCCGTGGTCAACCTCGTCGACGCCTGCTTTGCCTATTCGGGCAGCGGCGACGCCGTTCACGACCTCTGCCTGACCATCTACCCCGGCGAGCTCGTAGGGGTCGTCGGGCAGAACGGGGCCGGCAAGACCACGCTGACCAAGCTCGTAAACGGACTACTGCGTCCCACATCCGGCGAGGTCCGCGTGGCCGGCCTCGACACGGGCGAGACCCCCGTCTCCCAGATCGCCCGGCACGTGGCCACCCTCTTCCAGAACCCCGACCGCCAGCTTTGTCGTGACACGGTCCTCGACGAGGTCGCCTTTGGACCGGAACTGCACGGGGTGACCCCCAAGGAGGCGCGCCGGCAGGCTGCCGCGGTGATCGAGCGCTTCGGCCTGCCGGCCGACGAGGCGCCCTTCTCGCTGTCGCGCGGACAGCGACAGATGGTCGCCCTTGCGTCCGTGGTCGTGCTCAGGCCTCAGGTCGTCATCTTGGACGAGCCCACGAGCGGCCTGGACTACCGCGAGTGCATGACCGTGATGCAGACCGTGCGCGAGATGGCCGAGGCGGGCTGCGCCGTCATCATGGTCTGTCACGACATGGAGGTCGTCTCGGACTTTGCCGAGCGCATCGTCGTCATGGCCGACGGCTACGTCCTCGCACGTGGCGAGAAGGACGCCCTGTTCACAGACGTCGACCTCATGCGACGCGCGAGCGTAGAGGCACCCCAGGTCATTCGTCTGTCCCAGGCGCTCGTGCGCGGCGTTTCCCCCGAGTTCGCCGGGATCAGCCAGGTCTCCGGCATCGTCGACCTCGTCCAGGAGATGGTCACCCGTGATTAACGTCATCGACTACGTCCCCGGAACCACCGTGCTCCACCGCCTGAACCCGGTGACCAAGCTCGCGCTCGCGACCTCCATCATCGTGGCCACCTTCCTTGCACAGACCTACGCGGCCCTGCTGGGTCTTCTCGCACTCACGCTCGCGCTGGGTGCCTACGCAGGGGTTCTGGGACGTCTGAGATCACTGCTCAAGCTGCTCGTGCCGCTCGCCGCGGGGATGCTCCTACTCCAGACGGCCTTCATGCGCACGGGCGAGCCGATCTTTGCCTGGGTCACCACCGATGGTCTTGCCACAGGGTCCAAGGCGTGCCTGCGCCTCCTGGGCGTGGCACTTCCGCTTATCCTCGTCCTCACGGTCACCAAGCTGGGAGACCTGGCTAACGCCTGCGTCGAGGTGCTACACGTGCCGTACCGCTACGCGTTCACGTTCACCACGGCGCTACGCTTCGTGCCCGTGTTCGGGCAGGAGATGAACGCAATCATGGAGGCGCAGACCGCCCGCGGCGTGGAGTACGATACCAACAACCCCCTGAAGAAGCTTCGGCTCATGCTGCCTCTGTGCATACCCCTGCTGGTAAGCTCAGTGGCCAAGACCGACGCCGCGGCACTCGCCGCCGAGCAGCGCGGCTTCTACCTGCGCTCGCGCGAGAGCAGCTACAAGCGCTATCCGCTCGTCGCGCGAGACGGGATCGTCCTGGCGGCCTGCGTAGGGCTCATCGTGGTGGGCGCGCTGTTCTAGGGGACCCATCGTCTTCCCACGCCCCTTCGCGTCATACTGTCTGGTGACACGTCTCGGTAAGCTCAACAGGGAGGCACCATGGCAGATTTCGCCCTCACCGCCACTCCGCTCGACGCAGCCGCCGCCGCACAGGCAGCCTTTGAGGACGCGAGCGAGCGCCCCTTCCCCACCAACGTTTTCACCGCGCCCCATCTGCGCTGGGCCGTTATCGGCTGCGGCGTGATCGCCAACCAGATGGCGCAGTCGCTCGCGCTTGCCGGCCGCGAGCTCACGGGCGTCGCCAACCGCCACGTAGACAAGGCTCGCGCCTTCGCCGAGCTCTACGGCGTCCACCGGGTCTATGAGAGCTTCGAGGAGCTCTACGCCGACCCCGATGTCGACGCCGTCTACGTAACCACTCCGCACAACACCCACATCACCTACCTGCGTGGGGCCCTTGCGGCCAACAAGCACGTCTTGTGCGAGAAGTCCATCACGCTCAATTCCGCCGAGCTTGACGAGGCTCGCGCCCTCGCTCGCGCCCACGACGTCGTGCTCATGGATGCCACCACGATCTTACACATGCCGCTTTACCAGGAGCTTCGCCGACGCGCTGACATCGGCGAGTTTGGCCCCCTCAACCTGGTCCAGCTCAACTTTGGCAGCTACAAGCCCTACGGAGACCTCACTAATCGCTTCTACAACCCCAAGCTCGCCGGGGGCGCGATGCTCGACATCGGCGTCTACGCGCTCTCGCTCGCACGCCTCTTCCTGGCGAGCCAGCCCAGCGAAGTCGTCTCTCTGGGGAATCTGGCCGCGACCGGTGTGGATGAAACAGGCGGCATCGTGATGCGCAACGCCGAGGGCCAGATCGCCACCGTCACGATGTCGCTTCACTCCAAGCTGCCCAAGCGCGCCGTCCTCTCCTTCGATCGCTGCTACGTCGAGGTCATGGAGTACCCTCGTGCCGACACCGCCACCATCGTCTGGACCGAGGATGGCCGCCGCGAGGTCGTGCACGAAGGCGCCGAGGGCTACGCCCTGTGCTACGAGATGGCCGACCTTGAGAAGGCCGTCGCCGGAGACACCAAGAAGCAAGGCCTTCTCGACTACGCTGCTGACGTCATGGAGCTTATGGACCGGCTGCGCCACGAGTGGGGCGTCGTCTACCCCGAGGAACTCTGAGTTCGCGAGCGTCCGGCGGGGCACTCGCGGGCACCTCATAAACGTGCCACTTCTCGTTACCATAAAATCCATGGCCGAGGCGCACAATGAGCAGTCGCCCGCCACGTCCCAAGGAGCTTGTCGCATGCCGCAGATCACGCCCGCCCAGGTGCTCAAGGAGACCTTTGGCTACGAGGCGTTTCGTCCCCATCAGGCCCAGATCATCGACGCGGCGCTCGCCGGCGAAGACGTGCTCGCCGTCATGCCCACTTCGGCCGGAAAGTCAATCTGCCATCAAATCCCGGCGCTCGTGCTCGGCGGGCTCACGGTGGTGGTCTCTCCACTCATCTCGCTCATGACCGATCAGGTGGGGGCCCTGCGCCAGTCTGGCGTGGCTGCGAGCTGCCTCAACTCGGCCCTGAGCGCCCAGGAGCGCGCCGACGTGCTGAGCTCCATGGCCGCGGGCGCGCTGAGCCTCGTCTACGTGGCTCCCGAGCGCCTCGACGATCCGAGCTTCCTCGAGGTCAGCGTCACGTGCGGGGTAAGCCTCCTTGCCGTGGACGAGGCCCACTGCATCTCCCAGTGGGGAAACGACTTTAGACCTAGCTACCAGCGGATCATTGACTTCGTGCATGCGCTGCCTGCGCGTCCGCCCGTCATGGCGCTCACGGCCACGGCCACCCGCGCCGTCCGCGACGACATCGCGGGCACGCTCGACCTCGTCGATCCCCTCGTGGTGGTGGCGAGCTTCGACCGCCCCAACCTCTGCTTTGCCGTCGAGCGGCCGCGCGGCCGCGCCGAGAAGGACCGCGCGCTCATAGCCTTTGCGCGCGAGCGAGCCGAACGCTCCGGCATCGTCTACTGCTCGAGCCGCCGCGCCGTCGAGGAGGTCTGCAACGCCCTCTGCGACGAGGGGCTACTTGCCACGCGCTACCACGCCGGGCTCCCGGCCGCCGAGCGCGAGCGCAACCAAGAGGACTTCCTCTACGACCGCCGACGCGTCATGGTGGCCACCAACGCCTTTGGCATGGGCATAGACAAGTCCAACGTGAGCTACGTGGTCCACTACAATCTGCCCCTCTCGCTGGAGAACTACTACCAGGAGGCGGGCCGCGCCGGGCGCGACGGCACGCGCGCCGAGTGCCTGCTGCTTTACTCCCCTGCAGACGTCCACACCGCCGAGTTTCTCCTGAGCAGAAGCGAACGCGATGACCTCACGGTCGAGCAGACCGCCGAGCTGCACGAACATGACGAGCAACGCCTACGCCAGATGGTCTTCTACGCCACCACGACCGACTGTCTGCGCGCCCACATCCTGCGCTACTTTGGCGAGGAGGCGCCCGCGTACTGCGGCAACTGCTCGAGCTGCCTGACCAGCTTCGAGGAGGTGGACGCCACCACCGACGCCCTCAAGGTGGTGAGCTGCGTGGCACGCATCTCCCAGCGCGGCCAGAGCGCTGGAGCTGCCACCGTGGTGGACGTGCTGCGCGGCTCGCGCGCCGAGAGGATCTGCCGACGCGGCTTTGACACCCTGTCCACCTACGGCATCATGAGCGACGTTTCCGCTCGGAGCCTGCGCCAGCTCATTGACGAGCTGGTCTTTCGCGGCGTGCTCACGCGCTCGAACGGCAGCTATCCCACGCTGGGGCTCTCCGTTGCGGCCAGGGGCTTCCTACGTCGAGAGGCCCCCTGGGACGCTCCGTTCACGCTTAAGGTCGCACAGGGTTCGCCGCGGACGACGCGCTCCACGGGAATGCCCGCGCGCGAGAAGACTCGCTCCGCCGTAGACATCTCGGAGCTCGACTCCGCCGGTCAGGAGCTCTACGAGCGCCTCGCCCAGCTGCGTGGCGAGCTCGCCCGCGAACAGGGCGTTCCCGCGTACTTCATCTTCAACAACGCGACTCTCGTGGACCTGTGCGCCAAGCGCCCCCGCACGACCGAGGAGCTCCTGGGTGTCTCGGGCGTGGGTGCCAAGAAGGCCGAGCGCTATGGAGAGACCTTCTTGGAGCTCATCAACGCCTAGGTTCTGTCGGCATTGCTCTCCTTTCTTGGGCCACAATTACTAGTGGTTAGGTATCATTATCGACGCAACATATACGTGATGGGAGACCACATGAACATAGTCAAGCGCGACGGGCGCATCGAGCCCTATGATGCAAACAAGATCACTGCCGCCATGGGCAAAGCCTTCGCCGACGTGGGCGAGGACCCCAGGGCGGGTGAGCTCGAGGAGCTTCTCGCCTCCGTTGAGGGTGGCCTGAGCGCAGGCGACGCCACCGTGGAGGGGATCCAGGATCTCGTCGAGCTCTCTCTCATGGAGCACGGCCGCTACGACGTGGCCAAACGCTACATCCTCTACCGACACCGCCGCTCCGAGCTACGCGGTGCGCGCCAGACGATCGCCCACGAGGCTGCCGGCGGCGACGCAGCACTCGCCGACGCCCTCGACGCCGTCCTCGACCGCGTCCAGCACGACTTCCCCGACGAGGGCTATGCGCTGCCCACCCTCCTGGGTCGCTTTCGCGCCTTCCTCAAACCGCACATGGAAGAGGCCGAGCGCCTCGAGGCCCTCACGCGCGCGGCCGTGGAACTCACCACCCAGGACGCCCCGCGCTGGGAGATGATCGCAGGGCGCCTGCTGGCTCTCTCGTTCGACCGCGAGCTCTCGGCCGCCTGCGAGGAGCGCGGCCTCACCACCTTCTACGACAAGGTCCGCTACCTCACCGACCAGGACCTCTACGGCCCCTACATCCTCGAACACTACACCCGCTCCCAGATCGAGGAGGCGGCGAGGCTCCTGCATCCGGAGCGCGACGACCTCTTCACCTACTCGGGCCTCGACCTCGTGCTCAAGCGCTACGTCATCCGCAGCCATGACCACGTGGCGCTGGAAAGTCCCCAGGAGATGTTTTTAGGCATAGCCCTGCACCTGGCCATGAGGGAGCCGACACAGACTCGCATGGACTGGGTCCGCCGCTTCTACGACACCCTCTCCAAGCTGGAGCTCACCATGGCCACGCCCACGATGAGCAATGCCCGCAAGCCCAACCACCAGCTCTCCAGCTGCTTCATCGACACCGTGCCCGACAGCCTCACGGGCATCTACCGCAGCGTGGACAACTTCGCCCAGGTCTCCAAGTACGGCGGCGGCATGGGCATGTATCTGGGCAAGGTCCGAGCCACGGGCGGCTCCATCCGCGGCTTCTCGGGCGTGGCGGGCGGCACCACCCGTTGGATTCGCGTGATCAACGACACCGCCGTGGCCGTGGACCAGCTGGGCGTCCGGCAGGGAGCCGTGGCCGTCTACCTGGACGTCTGGCACCGTGACCTGCCAGAGTTTCTCCAGCTGCGCACCAACAACGGCGACGAGCGCATGAAGGCACATGACGTCTTCCCCGCCGTGTGCTACCCGGACCTCTTCTGGAAGCTGGCCGATGAGAGCCTCGATCAGGACTGGTATCTCATGGATCCGCATGACGTGCTCAGCGTGAAGGGCTATGCCCTGGAGGACTACTTCGGCGAGGAGTGGGAGCGCCGCTACCGCGACTGCGTGGCCGACCCGCGCATCGAGAAGCGCGTGGTCTCGATCAAAGACGTCGTGCGCCTGATTCTCAAGAGTGCCGTCGAGACGGGCACGCCCTTCGCCTTCATGCGCGACACCGTCAACCGCGCCAACCCCAACCCGCAGACCGGCATCATCTACTGCTCGAATCTCTGTACCGAGATCGCGCAGAACACGAGCCAGATCGAGGAAGTCAGCCGCGAGATCGTGAACGAGGACGGCGACACCATCGTGGTCACCACCACGCGCCCCGGCGACTTCGTGGTCTGCAACCTGGCCAGCCTCACCCTGGGCCACCTGGACGTGGAGGATGACGAGGCCCTGGGACACGTGGTCGAGACGGCCGTGCGCGCCCTGGACAACGTGATCGACCTCAACTTCTACGCGCTGCCCTACGCCAAGCTGACCAACCGCCGCTACCGCTCGCTTGGCCTGGGCGTCTCGGGCTATCACCACATGCTCGCCACGCGCGGCATCGACTGGGAGAGCGAGGAGCACCTGTCGTTCGTGGACGACGTCTTCGAGCGCATCGCCTACCACGCCATCGACGCCTCCGAGCGCCTGGCCGAGGAGCGCGGCGCCTACCCGCTCTTCGAAGGCAGCGACTGGGCCACGGGGGCCTTCTTCGAGAAGCGCGGCTATGACTCCGAGCGCTGGCAGGCCTTGGCGGATCGCGTGGCCACGCGCGGCCTGCGCAACGCCTATTTGCTCGCCGTTGCTCCCACGAGCTCGACCTCTATCATCTCCGGCACCACGCCCGGCATCGATCCGGTCATGCGCAGGTTCTTCCTCGAGGAGAAGAAGGGCTCCATGCTGCCGCGCGTGGCCCCCGACCTCTCACCGGAGACCTACTGGTACTACAAGCCCGCGCACCACATCGACCAGAGCTGGAGCGTGCGCGCGGCCGGCGTGCGCCAGCGCCACATCGACCAGGCCCAGTCCATGAACCTCTACATCACGAACGACTACACCATGCGCCAGGTGCTCGACCTCTACCTGCAAGCCTGGAAGGCCGGCGTCAAGACCGTATACTACGTAAGAAGTAAGTCGCTCGAGGTCGAAGAATGTGAGAGCTGCAGCAGCTAGCGCTCTGCGAGGGGACCCGACAGCCTTATCCCCGTGCTCAAACAGTTTGCTCCGCAAAAACTGCGCGCGGGTCAGGGGCGAGGAGGCCACGCGAATCACAGCATGGCAACCGATTGAAAGGACATTGCATGGCAATCGACAGGCTGACTAAGACGCCACTGTTCAATCCGGAGGGAGACACGGATGTGCGGGGCCGCCGGATGATCGGCGGGAATACGACCAACCTCAACGACTTCAACAACGTGAAGTATCCCTGGACCACAAGCTGGTATCGGCAGGCGATGAACAACTTCTGGATCCCGGAGGAGATCAATCTCGCGCAGGACGTCAAGGACTATCCCAAGCTTGAGCCGGCCGAACGCGACGCCTACGACAAGATCCTCTCGTTTCTCATCTTCCTGGACTCCTTGCAGTCGGCCAACCTACCCAACGTGAGCGAATACGTCACGGCCAACGAGGTCAACCTCTGCCTGCACATCCAGGCGTTCCAGGAGTGCGTGCACTCGCAGAGCTACTCCTATATGCTCGACACCATCTGCAGCCCCGAGAAGAGAAACGAGATCCTCTACCTCTGGAAGACCGACAAGCACCTGCTCACGCGCAACACCTTCATCGGCAACCAGTACAACGAGTTCATGGACCACAAGGACGCCTTCACGCTGCTCAAGGTCATGATGGCCAACTTCATCCTCGAGGGCGTCTACTTCTACTCCGGGTTCATGTTCTTCTACAACCTGGCCAGAAACGGAAAGATGTCCGGCAGCGCCCAGGAGATTCGCTACATCAACCGCGACGAGAACACGCACCTGTGGCTCTTCCGCAGCATCATTCTGGAGCTGCAGAAGGAGGAGCCTGAGCTTTTCTCCGACGAGAACGTCGCCGTGCTGCGCGGCATGCTCGAGGAGGGCATCCGCCAGGAGATCGCCTGGGGTCAGTACGTGATCGACGACAAAATCGCCGGCCTGACGCACCAGATGGTCGAGGACTACATCTTGTACCTGGGCAATCTGCGCTGGCACTCCCTCGGCTTTGGGACCCTCTTCGAGGGCCACGACGAGGAGCCCGCCGACATGGCCTGGGTCAGCCAGTACAGCAACGCCAACATGGTCAAGACCGACTTCTTCGAGGCGCGCTCGACCGCCTACGCCAAGTCCACGGCCCTCGTGGACGACCTGTAGGAGCTGCGGGAACAATACCAAAAATCTGCCCGGGGCCTGCCGCACGTATCGCGGCGGGCCCCGGTTTTCTCGACAGCATGAGGGTTTGCGGAATCCACGCCCTAAATTTAAGCCCTAGAATCCCTCCAGGGCTCCAAGAAAATATTTATGTCGACTCAAGTCACACATAAATATCTACACCATCAATAAAACACCAGGTCGCCGATTGAGAAACGCACGGTGTCCATTATTTATGTATGATTGTAATCGCACATAAATAATTTAATCCATAGGGGCCGAAGGCGGGGAAGTCAGCACGCGCAGAGATGCCCCCGAGCTCCCATTTTTCTCCTCTACTCCTCGCCGAACAGGACCTTCTCGGGCGTGATGGGGAGGGTGCGCACGTAGGTGCCCGTGGCATGCGCTACCGCGCTCGCGATGGCCGGCGCGGGAGTATTGATCACGACCTCGCCGATGGACTTGGCGCCGAACGGGCCGGTGGGCTCGAAGCTGGGCGCAAAGTCCACGCGCACGTCAGGCACGTCCATGCGGGTCGGGATGCGATACTGCATGAAGTCGCGGGTGCGCAGGCGGCCGGACCGGTTGTACTGCACGTCCTCGAAGAGCGCCATGCCGATCCCCTGCACAATGCCTCCCTCGGCCTGCACGCGCGCCAGGTTGGCGTTGACTACGGTGCCGCAGTCCACGCAGGCGGCGTAGTCGACCACCGTGACCTTGCCCGTGGCCTTGTCCACGTCCACCTCGGCAACGCCCACCATGAACGGCGGGGGCGAGACCGGCTGCGCGTTGCTCGCGTGCGCCGTGAGCGGACCCGGCTGGCAGCCAGCGCCTATGCAGCGGTTCGCGAGCGCGGCCAGGGTAAGCTCGAGCGGGGCGCCCTGGGCATCGACAGCCCAGACGCGCTCACCGTCAAACGAGACGGCGCCCTTCTCGACGCCCCACCATGCGGCCGCCTGCGTGCAGATCTTCTCGCGCAGCGCGCGAGCCGCGCGCACGGCGGCCTCGCCGGAGACGTACGTGCCGCTCGAGGCGTAGGCGCCCGTGTCAAAGGGGGAGGTGTCAGTGTCCACCCCGCGCACCGCCACCTGGTCAGGCTCGCACGTGAGCACCTCGGCCACGAGCTGCGTCAAGACCGTGTCACAGCCGGTCCCCACGTCGGTGCAGCCAGTATCGAGGACGTAGGAGCCGCCCTCGTCGAGCATGAGGTTCACGCTCGCGGTGTCCACGTTGGCAATGCCCGAGCCCTGCATCGTCATGGCCACGCCCAGCCCGCGCACGCGGTCGCCAAGGTCGCGACGCAGGGGCTTATCGGCCCAGCCGACCATCTCCTGGGCGCGTCGCAAGCAGACGTCGAGATTGCAGCTGCGCAGCAGCTCGTTGCCAAACTGGGGCATAATCTCGCCCGCACGCACCATGTTCTTGAAGCGCAGCTCGCAGGGGTCCATCCCCAGCTCGTCGGCAAGCTCGTTGATCGCGCTCTCGACCGCAAAGGTCCCCTGCGTGGCACCGTAGCCGCGAAAGGCACCGCCCGGCTCGGTGTTGGTGTAGACCACGTCGGCCGTGAAGCGGCTCGCCAACGCGTGGTTGTACAGCGGCAGCGTCTTGTGCCCAGCCAGGCCCACCGTCGTGGGCGCGTGGTAGGCGTAGGCACCGGCGTCGGAGAGCACGTGCAGGTCAAGGGCCACGATCGTGCCGTCCCGCCGAGCTCCCACGCGTACGCGCAGCCGCATCTTGTGGCGCGTGTTTCCGCAGGCAAAGGTCTCCTCGCGCGTGTAGACACATGCGCAGGGACGACCGAGCCTCCAGGCGGCGTAGGCCGCGTAGATCTCGTTGCAGCCGCTCTGTTTGGCGCCAAAGCCGCCGCCCACGCGCGGCTTGATGACGCGCACCTGGCTCACGGGCAGCCCGAGCGCGCCCGCCACCTGCCGACGAATGTGGAACGGCACCTGCGTCGAGGTGGTCACCGTAATCCGGCCGTACGCGTCGACCTCGGCATAGCTCGTGAACGGCTCCATCATGGCCTGCTGCGCCGCCTGGGTGGTGTAGGTGCGCTCGAGCGTGACGTCTGCCTGGGCAAAGGCGCCATCGAGGTCTCCCACGACCGTCTCCTCATGAAAGACCAGATTACGCGAGAAGTCCTCGCCCAGGGGGATGTTGACGTGTATGTCGTCCTCGTCGTGAACGATGACGGGGTTGTCGAGCGCCTCGCGAAAGTCGAGTACGGCGGGGAGCTTCTCGTAGTCGACCTTGATGAGCTTCATGGCCGCCTCGCAGGCCCGCGCGCTTGTGCCCACCACGATGGCCACCTCGTCGCCCACGTAGCGCAGCGTGCGGTCGAGCAGCACCATGTCATAGGGCGAGAGCTCGGGATAGCTCTGACCGGCCAGCGTGATGCGGTGGTGCGGCGCGTCCTCGTAGGTGTAGACGGCCGCGATGCCGGGGGCCTCGAGCGCCCGGCTCGCGTCGATGGAGCGGATGCGCGCATGGGCGTGCGGCGAGCGCAGAAGGCGCACGACGAGCGCGTCGGGGGGTACGAGGTCGGCCGTGTAGACGGGCCGACCCTCGAGCAGGGCGCGGGCGTCCCTCTTCACGACGCCGTGCGAGACCTGCCGCAGCTCGCCGGCCCGCGGGTCTGCCGGTATGCGATCGCAGATGACGCTCATGCGCGCTCCTCCCCCAGAAACCTGCGAACGGCCCGCATCTGGCTGGCGTAACCGCTGCAGCGGCAGAGGTTGCCCACCAAGGAGCGGCGGATGGCCTCGTCGTCCGCGTCCGGCTGGTCGCGCCGCAGGGCCATGACGTTCATGACGAGGCCTGGGGAGCAGAAGCCGCACTGCTCGGCGCCCTCCTCGGCCATGCATCGCGCGAAGGAGGCGGACTCCTCGCGCAAGGCCTCGAGCGTGGTCACCTCGTGACCGTCGGCGCGCCCCATGGGCACCGAGCAGGAAAGGACCGGACGACCGTCGAGCCACACGGTGCACAGGCCGCAGCCGCTCGTCTCGCAGCCGCATTTGACGCTCTTGAGGCCCCGCGCGCGGAGAAACTCAAGCAGCGACTGGTCGGGGGCGGCGTCCTCCTCGACCTTGTCACCGTTGACGATCAGATTGACGAGCATGAGGCCTCACGCCCCTCTCCAGCAGCCTCGGTGAACGCCCGACGGCCCAGCTCACGTGCCAGATGCCGCCGGTAGCGCTCGGATCCACGCAGGTCAGATCCCATGGGCAGGGCGCTCAGACGCTCGCAGGCGGCGTCGAGCTCGTCCGCGGTGAAGTCGAGGGGCAGGCCGAGCTCATCTGCAGCCACGACCTGGGCGCGGCCCGGGCGGGCGCCCACCGCCACGCGCCACGCGCCGTCCCAAGCGGCAGCGCACACATTGAGCACCGGAAAGTCGGTCGCGTTGCGGCGCAGGCACTGGAAGCTCGCACGATAGTCGTGCACGTGGACGATGAGACGCACGAGCACGTCACGCCCGGGGCTCTTCTCGGCGAAGGCGACGAGCGGCATGCGACTGGCTCCGACCAGCTCGACCTCGCAGTCGAGAGGCAGCAGAGAAGTGAGCACGTCCGAGAAGCCAAAGCGTCCGAAGACGCTGCCGCCCACCGTCGCGAGGTTGCGCATCTGCACGCCCACGATGTCGCGCACGGCGTGCTCGAACACGTGGCACGTCGCGTCGTTGAACGCCGCATCGCACTCGAGCTGGCGCAGCGTCACCATCGCGCCAACGGAGAAGGCATCCCCCGCAGGGTCCGGCTCGCCGGTGGCGGCGTCGACGCGCTCGACGCGGTCGAGCCCGCAGTCCGAGAGGTCGATGGCAGTCAGGGCGCGGGCACCCTGCAGGTGCATCCACACTCCTCCGCCTATGATGTGATTTGCTTTGTCTTGCTGGAGGAGCTCGTAGGCTTCCCCCACGTTCTGGACACACACGTACTCGCCAAATTGCAGCACAAATCTTCCCTCTCTGCCTCATCCCCATAGGCTTGGAGCTACTGCTGAAAGCCCATTATGGCGTGCGCGGGAAATGAGGCAGAGAAGGTAACGCAAAAGTTTACGCAGACGTCGTTGACAACGACCACGCGAGGGGTTTTGGTGTGTCGCCCTTCCCTACCGAATGAAGTTCGTCTGCACGTTCTTGGGAGCTGGGGGTAGTTCGATACCCGCAGCGCGCCCAGCCTCGATGCAGCGGAGCATCCATGCCATATTGGCGCCCAGCTGCCGCAGAATCTCGACGCCCTCCTCGTCGCGCATGACGTCCTCGGGTGCAAGACCGTGAATAAGGGGCCAGTAGAACGAGCTCACGAGCGGCATCTCGGCGTACTCGGGATACTTGGCAAGCGCATCGAGCGTGGTCGTGGTCCCCGCGCGGCGCGCGGAGGCGAGAATCGCGCAGGGCTTCCCGGCCAGAAGGTCACGCGACGCCCTGCCCCAAAGGAGGTCGAGAAACGTCTTGACCTCGCCCGAGGGGCCCGCCCAGTAGACCGGCGAGCCGATTACGAGACCGTCCGCATCGTGCAGGAGCCCCAAGGTGCGGCTGACCGCGTCCGCATCCGTCACGTGGACGACCTCGGAGTCAATCCCCTGCTCCTTGAGCACGTCGGACACGATGCCGAGCCCCGTGTAGGTGCAGCCCTTCGCGCGACGGCTGCCGTTAATCATCACTACGTTCATGTGCGCTCCTTCTGCCAAGCCCGTCTGACGATAACCATATACCCAGAGCACTGTTTCCATCGTGCTGACGAGCCCCAAAATCTCTGGGTACGCTATGAAGCAGCAAGAGGCTCCATACCGATGAGTGCGATTGCAGCAGAAAGGAACCCCATGGGCTTTGAGACGCGCAACAGCGCTGTCGTCTATCTTGACGAGAACGAAAACACGCTTGCCGAGGCGACGTTTCCCGAGGAGATACTGGGCGTCGTGAACATCGACCACACGTTCGTGGATCCGTCACTGCGCGGCCAGGGCATAGCCGGCCAGCTCATGCGCCATGTGGTCGATGCACTGCGCGGCACCGGGCGCCGAGCGCACCCCACCTGCTCCTACGCCGTCGCCTGGTTCGAGAAGCATCCCGAGGAGGGCGATTTGCTCGCCTAGGGTCACGCTTTGACCCCCAAGGGGACTTGTCAATAGATTTGACGCGACCCCCTGAGTATCCCTTTTTTGTACGAGTCTTTGACCTGGTGATTTACTCTCATGAAGACGCCAGCTACTCGGGGGATCCTCGGAAATCTATTGACAAGTCCCAACTAGGCGTTCATAACGCCTCCCCGTCGCCAAATCAACCTCCACGAACAAGGCATGTCGGCTTTGTGCCGACGACCGTCTTCGTGATTTGTGTCCGGCGCTCCCCTCATCATGGTCCTTAGTAAGAACACGTGTTTGTGCCAGGAGGAGATCGTGGGTCACTATTATCTCTGCATCGACCTCAAGTGCTTCTACGCCTCGGTGGAGTGCGTGGACCGGGGATGGGACCCCTTCAAGAAGCTCATGGTGGTGGCCGACCCCGCACGAGGGCCCAAGACCATCTGCCTGGCCGTCTCCCCCGCCATGAGGGAGCTCGGCGTTCGCAGCCGCTGCCGCGTCTTCCAGATCCCCAAGAGCATCGACTACGAGAAGGCTCGCCCGCGCATGCGGCGCTACATGGAGGTCTCGGCCCAGATCTACGCCCTCTACCTGCGCCACTTCTCTCCCGATGACATCCACGTCTACTCGATCGACGAGTGCTTCATCGACGTGGGCCCCTATCTGGCGCTCTATGACAAGACCCCGCGCGAGCTGGCCTGCGAGCTCATGGACCTCGTGCTCGAGAAGACGGGCATCTGCGCCACCACGGGCATGGGGCCCAACCTCTTTCTCGCCAAGGTGGCGCTGGACGTCATGGCCAAGCACGTCGACGACCACATCGGCTGCCTGGACGAGGACGAGTTCAAGCGGCAGATCTGGCAGCACCGCCCCCTCACGGACATCTGGGGCATCGGACCTGGAATCGCCCAACGGCTGGGTCGCATGGGCGTGCACGACCTACTGGGCGTCACACTGGCGGACAAGGACGAGCTCTACCGAGAGTTTGGTATCAACGCCGAGCTGCTCATCGACCACGCCTGGGGCGTCGAGCCCTGCACCATCGCGCAGATACAGGAATATCGGCCTCGCGCCCGCTCGCTCTGCAACGGGCAGGTACTCCACTGCGACTACGACTACGATGAGGCGCGCGTCGTCCTGCGCGAGATGGTCGACGCCTCCGCGCTCGACCTCGTGGAGAAGGGGATGGTCTGCGGCCACATCTCGCTCTTCCTCGGCTATACCACCGAACGCCCGCGCTGGGACGAGGGCCTGGGGGCCGTTGCGGCACCCACGTTCACGGGCGAGCACGGCACAAGACGACTCGTCCACGACCTTCCCCACACAAGCGCCTCCCACAAGCTGGGAGCGCTCACCAACGCGCGCGCCGAGCTCACCGAGAGCTTCCTGGCCCTCTACGATCAGATCATGGATCGCAACCGCGCGCTCAAGCGCATCAACATCAGCATGGGGAAGCTGGTCCCCGAGGAGTTCGCCACCCTCACCCTCTTCACGGATGCCAAGGCGCGCGCGAGCGACCATCGCCTCGCCGAGGCCACGCTGGCCGTGAAGCGAAGGTTTGGCAAGAACGCCCTCGTACGGGGCACGAGCCTCAGGGAGAAGGCCACCGGCATGGAGCGAAACGCCCAGGTGGGAGGCCACCATGAGTGAGCATCCTCCCGTGGGCGGTGACGGACGCAGGCATGCGGACCGCGCCGCACAGTTCATGCCCTTTGCCGCGCTCACCGGCTTCTACGATCTCGTCCGAGCTCAGGAGCGCGTCGTCGAGGAGCGTCACGACCTCTCGTCCGAGGACGTCGAGCGCATCTCGGACGAGCTTTCCCGGGTGCGCAAGGGGGATCTCGTGCGCGTGACGCACTACGCCGATGGGGCCTACGTCACGCAGGAGGGCATGGTCGCTCGCATCGACGTCACTGCCCACGAGCTGCAGGTGGTACGCACCCGCATGCGCTTCGAGGACGTCTGGCGGATCGAGGCGCTATAGGGTTTCTCGGCATCCCTGGCACGATCGGGGCACTATTTTGATATTGATAGTCTCGGGTCAGCGGCGCTATGCATTTTTCCTTGTTCTGAGTGGAAATGATGCAGAATCATGCGTCTCTTCTCGACAACAGATGTACGGATATCAAAAGATAGCCCCAATCGTGCAAGGGGCGGGGAAGCAGGGGGCGGGGAAGCAGGGGGCTGCGCGGCAGACGAGAAGGGCCTGCAACAGAAAAGGGGTCCGGAGCGAACTCCAGACCCCTTGCACGCTAGAAAAAGCACGGCCTAGCCGCGGTAGCCCCCACGGCTCGGCGAGCCGTAGCCGCCACGAGAGCCGCGGTCATCATGCCCACCGCGATCGTTGCGATCGCTGCCGCCACGGTAACCGCCACGGTCGCGGTCGTAGCCACCGCTGTTGCCCCGGTAGCCGCCGCGGTCGCGGTCGTAGCCACCGCCGTTGCCGCCGCGATAGCCGCCGCGGTCATGCCCGCCATTGCCGCCGCCATTGCCACGGTAGCCACCGCGGTCGCGATCGTAGCCGCCGCTGTTGCCCCCGCGGTAGCCACCGTGCCCGCCACGGTCATCGTGATGGTCATCGCGACCACGCCCGCCAAAGCCTCCGCGTGGACCACGATCGCTGCCGCCGCGGTAGCCGCCACGGTCGCGGCGGTCGTCGCGCCCGCGGGAACCACCAAAGCCCCCGCGCGACCCGCGGTCATCAGGGCGCCCACGACGCTCGTCGCGGTCGTTCTCGAGGCCCATGGCCGCCAGCGGATCAATCACCTGATCGAGCTGGGCGAGCAGCCGGGTCAGGATCTCGTCGTCCAAGCCGGGAACGTAGCGCTCCACCTGGTCCCCCAGCGCCTCAACGCGCTCGAGGGCATTGTCGCTCGCCATCACGACGACCTTGCGCATGTCGGCGTCCTCGGGCTCGACGCGCGCCACGAGATCGTCGGCCTCAGCCTTGGCGAGAACCTCGTTGAGCTCGCGCAGGCGCACGCCCAGGAGCTCGGCCATCTCCTTCTGCTCCATCTTTGGCTTGAGCTCGAGCAGGCGCAGCGCGCGCTCGAGGGCGCCTGTCTGGCCAGAGCCCTCATCAGCCTGCTTAGAGAGCATGTCGCGCCTGTTGCGCAGCAGGCGAGCCGCACGGTTCGCCTTATCCAGGAGCTGCTTGTCCAAATCGCCCGTCACGGGCTCGGCCTTCTCGGTCTTCGCAGCCTCAGCTGCCTGGGGAGCCTCCGCGGGCTCCATCGTCTTCTCGGGCTCCATGGCCTCGAGGTCCTTCTCGTCGTTCTCAAACTGGGACATTCAGTCTCCTTCTGCGCGTCTGCGCCACATAAAATGGGGAAGGCCTCTCTCTGGGCCCCCCGATACTGGTCTTAGCTTACCCATAACCCGCCGGCAGGGACCGTACGCAGGCACATCCACAGGAAAGGCGCAGGCTTCCCCACCGTCTCGCTATGCCTGATGATAGTCAGACAGGAAGTCGGCGAGATCATCCATGCACTCGCGCAGCACGCCCATGCGCGGCAGGTAGACAATGCGGAAGTGGTCGGGCTTATCCCAATTGAACCCTCCCCCACGCGTAACCAGAATGCGTTTCGCATGCAGGAGGTCGAGTGCAAACTGCTCGTCGTCGGTGATGTTGAACTTCTTGGTATCAATCTTGGGGAAGATATAGAACGCCGCCTTTGGCTTGACCGCCGTGACCCCATCAATGGCGTTGAGCGCCTCGTAAACGTAGTCGCGCTGCTCCAGGATGCGCCCGCCGGGCTCCACGTAGCGCTCGACGCTCTGGTAGCCGCCCAGCGCCGTCTGAACGATGGACTGCGCTGGCACGTTGGAGCACAGCCGCATGTTAGAGAGCATGTTGATGCCCAGGACGAAATCGCGCGCGCAACTCCTGTTGCCCGAGAGCACCATCCAACCGATTCGGTAGCCTGCCACCATGTGGCTCTTGGAGAGCCCGGAGAACGTGACGCAGAACAGGTCGGGCGCAAGGCTCGCAATGGAGACGTGCTTCTCGCCATCCATGCACAGGCGGTCGTAGATCTCGTCCGAGAAGATCATGAGCTGGTGGCGACGGGCGAGCTCCGCGATCTCCTCGAGGACCTCGCGGGGGTAGACGGCGCCCGTGGGGTTGTTGGGATTGATGATGACAATCGCCTTGGTGCGCGGCGTGATCTTTGATTCCATGTCGGCAAGGTCAGGGTACCAGTCGGCATTCTCATCGCAGAGGTAATGGACGGGGGTCCCACCAGCCAGGGTCGCACAGGCCGTCCAGAGCGGGTAGTCAGGACTGGGAATGAGGATCTCGTCACCGTTGTCGAGCAGCGCATGCATGCAGAGTTGGATGAGCTCAGAGACGCCGTTGCCCGTGTAGATGCCCTCCATGTCCACGTTGGGGAGATTCTTGAGCTGCGCGTACTGCATGATCGCCTTGCGCGCGGAGAAGAGTCCCCGCGAGTCCGAGTAGCCCTCGCAGTCCGTGAGCTGCTGCCGCATATCACTCACGACCTCGTCAGGGGTACGAAAGCCAAACGGGGCGGGGTTGCCGATGTTGAGCTTCAGGATACGCTGGCCGTCGGCCTCCATACGCGCCGCCTCATCGACGACGGGCCCGCGCACGTCATAGAGAACGTTCTCCAGCTTGGATGACTTCTTGAACTCGCGCATGACGCCGCTCCTTTGGATGGGATTTTGAGAGGGGGTGAGGGGTGTCGGCGTGGGTGCGGCAGCAGAATTAGTCCCGTCGAGCCAGTCCTCCTCGACGCCCAGAATGCTTGCGAGAAGCTCGAGCACGTCGCGACGCGGGGTGACCTTGCCGCTCACGTATTGGCTGACCTGGCTCTTTCCGAGCTTCTCGCCTCGTTCGGCAGCCATGCGAACCAGATCGGCCTGTCTGAGCCCCCTCTGATCCAAGGCCATAACGAGCCGGTCGGAAAACTTTTCGTTCCGCACGAGACCTCCTCGAAGTTCAACTTTTCTGCCTAAATTGAACTTCTGTTTTCAAGAGGTTCAACGTCGAATCACTTTAGCACAACAAAATTGAACTTATAGCGTAAATCGGGAGTCGCTGGCATAGAAAGTTCACCTGGCGTGCGGATCGTGGACTTGGTTCTCATGAGGCTTGGGTCGGGGCGGCGAGTGCGCGCGAGCTCAATCATCTCGTCCGAAGCGTCCGCGCCATAGGGCGCCCAGCCTACACCGCCGCGCCCCACGTTCTATCATCTCAGTAGAGCGCAGGCGCCAACCAGGGGAGACTCATGCCACGAGAAACCAAGAAAGCTAAGGTGGAACGCGCCGTTGAGGTGTGCCGACGCCTTGACGAGAAGTACGGCTCCGTCGAGTGCTTCCTCGACCACACGGATCCGTTCCGTCTGGTCATCTCGGTGCTTCTCTCTGCACAGACCACGGACGCACAGGTCAACAGAGTCACACCAGTGCTCTTCGAGCACTTTCCCACGCCCGAGGCCATGGCTGCGGCAACGCCAGCTGAGGTCGCACAGATTATTCACTCGCTCGGCTTCTACAAGACCAAGGCCACGCACTGCGTAGAGGCCGCCCAGATGATCGTCTCGGACTTTGGCGGCGAGGTTCCGCACACGATGGCCGAGCTCACCCGCTTGCCGGGCGTGGGACGCAAGACCGCTAATATCGTCCTCAACGTCAGCTTTGGCATCGTCGAGGGCATCGCCGTGGACACACATGTCAACCGCATCGCCCACCGCCTGGGACTCTCGCCAAAGACTCATGAGAAGGAGCCCCTGAAGACCGAGCAGGACCTACTTGCCCTGCTCCCCCACGAACTGTGGGGGCCAGTCAACCACCAGTGGATTCGTCACGGGCGCGAAACCTGTCACGCACGCAGCCCCCTTTGTGACGGCTGCGTGCTCGAGGACATCTGCCCGAGTGCCCACCGCTGCTAAAGCACGCCCCGCCAACGATGGTCCCTCTGCGCACGACGGCGGCCGCTTATTGATGCGGTCCGGGCTCGAATCAGGACTCGGGGCCATCTCCCCTGACAGAGGCATCTCGACCGTTGGCGAGGCCCTGGAATATCAAGGGGTAGCCGCGAGGAGGTAAAGCTCGGGTTCACCAGCAGAGGTCGGTCGCTCCAGTGGGGTGCGGAGGCATGGGACTAGACCAGCTTTCCCTTGCAGTGGTCAATCATGTGCTGGATCATCTGCGCGGTCCATCCCGTGAAGTCGCGTCGATGAGACTTGAGAACATCGCCATCAAGCTCGTCATACGAGACCTTAATCTTGGAGAATCGCGTCACGATCGTCTCCTCCTCGTGTGTCAGGCAGCTCTCGGTGAGCTTGGAGCGCGAGAGCCCCATGAGGAGCTTGGGATTGTACATGACGTGCGTCTGGCCCTTGTCGTCCTGGTAGGCCACAATGGCCTTAGTGACGCCAATCTGGTTGGCGGCAAGGCACACGGCCTCGTCAAGCGAGACGAGCGTGTCCACCAGATCGGTTGCGACGGCGGCATCTGCGGCAGTGGCAGGCTCGCACGGTACAGAGAGAAGCGCGTCGTCTTGTGTCAGGTCCTTAATCATAGGAGTCCCTTCGGGTTTGGGTCATGGGCGTACCTGCTGCGGGTCATTATAGCGGCAGCGCTGTTCGGTCGGCAGAACCTCCGAGACGCGCCGTCCGTTCAGCCGCCGCATCCAAGCCTTCATGCTGCAGTTTGCCCCCTCAACACACGTTTTTCTAAAACGCGATGTAGTTTGGGCTCTCGACACGCACTTATTTGGCACCAGCATCGAATCAGCGTCAGGGTTCATGCATAAAGCTCCATGAAAGGCCAGGTAGCAGAAAATAATTTTGTATTTTTTCTCCTACTTTTTGCTCGAGGAGAGAAAATGTCATGCATTGAGAGGTCAAACTACATCTGGATTTCGCAAAACGTGTTGCGAAGGTCCAAACTGCAAAAAGCTAGCATCCAGTGACCACCGAAAGGACACCTCGTGTTCAACGTCGTGCTGTACGAACCGGAGATTCCCGCCAACACGGGCAACATCGGGCGCACGTGCGTGCTCACGGGCTCTTGCCTGCACCTCGTGGGGCCGCTCGGCTTTTCTCTAGATGATCATCTGCTGCGTCGAGCGGGCCTTGGATACTGGGACAGTCTTGACGTCACCGTCTACGAGAGCTGGAGTGACTTTCTCGCACGCAACGGCCTCGAGTCGACCGGCCCCGCACCGGGCTTGCACCTGCTTACCAAGAAGGCGCGGCGCACCTATGTCGAGACGCGCTACGCTGACGGCGACTACCTCGTCTTTGGCAAGGAGAGCACTGGAATTCCCGAGGACGTGCTCGCCTCGCTACCGCAAAACTGCGAGCGCGTCCCCATGCTGACGGACGCCGCCTCGCTGGACAACGCCCGGGCATGGGCCTCGGCTAACCCAAGCCGCGACCACGCGGCCCTTCGCCAACAGGACATCTGCGGCAATTTCATCGACCCCGAGGACTATCGCATCAGCTCCCTCAATCTCTCCAATGCCGTCGCCATCATCCTCTATGAGGCCCTGCGCCAGACCGGTTTCGAGGGCATGGGGCTGCAAGCTCGCTAGGGGCTGCGAGGCACTCGGCTCAGATGGGATGGCCGTTCGTCACAGCAGACTCGTACGGCTCACCCGTTTTGCCCGCCTCTTTGCAGCCATTAGCAACGATACGGTTACGTAACGCCAAACGCGCTCCCCGCCACACCCGTACGATAGGTAGAATCCAAATACTCGCGTACCCGCGGCGGATGACGTCTTCACAAGACTGCCCCGTCGCCACATCCAAGGGGGACTCATGGGATCCATCAGCAGACGGACCTTCGTCACCGGCGCTGCAGGCGCGACTCTGCTCGCGCTCGGTGCGTGCAGCCGGTCTAACTCCGACTCCACCGGCACCGCATCCGGCACCTCGCCCGACCAGGCTTACAAGATCGGCGTCCTGCAGCTCACCGAGCACACTGCGCTCGACGCCGCAAACGAGGGCTTCATCGCCGCACTCGACGAGTCGGGCATCTCCTACGAAGCCGACCAGCAAAACGCCCAGAACGACCAGTCCGCCTGCACCACCATCGCCTCGAAGTTCCTGGGCGATGGCGATGACCTCATCTTCGCGATCGCCACCCCGGCGGCCCAGGCCGCAGCGGCCGTCACGGAAGAAATCCCCATCGTGGGCTCCGCCATCACCGACTACGCCTCCGCCGGCCTCGCCGACTCCAATGACGCCCCCGGTCGCAACATCACGGGCACCTCGGACATGAACCCGGTCGACCAGCAGATCGACATGCTCCAGAAGGTTCTCCCCGAGGCCACACACATCGGCCTGCTCTTCTGCACCGCCGAGGCAAACTCTGAGGTCCAGATCAAGATGGCCGAAGACGCGCTCGACAAGGCCGGCCTCACGCACGCCCGCTTCACGGTCTCCAGCTCAAACGAGATCCAGTCCGTCGTCGAGTCGATGGTCGGCAAGGTTGACGCCGTCTACACTCCCACGGACAATACCATCGCCGCCGGCATGGCGCAGGTCGGCCAGATCGCCAAGGAGGGCAGGCTGCCCATCATCGCCGGCGAGGAGAACATGTGCCTGGCTGGTGGCCTGTGCACCCTCTCCATCGACTACACCACCCTCGGTCACATGGCCGGGGAGATGGCCGTCAAGATCCTCACGCAGGGCGCAAATCCCGCCGAGATGCCCATCGAGCAGGAGGACTCCTCTCAGCTCAAGATTATCAAGAACGAGGACATGGCCGCAGCCCTCGGCATCGATCTCTCCGTCCTCGACGACTAGGTATCCTCATGCAGATAGCAATTCTCGGAGCCGTCTCCCAGGGCATCCTCTGGGGCATCATGGTTCTCGGCGTCTTCATCACCTATAAGCTACTGGACATCGCCGACCTCACGGTTGACGGCAGCTTTGCCACGGGCGGGTGCGTGTGCGCGGTGCTCGTGGCGAGCGGCCACGATCCCGCGCTCGCCATCGCAGCGGCCACGGCCGCCGGAGCCGCGTGCGGCCTGGTCACGGGTCTGCTCACCACGCTCTTCAAGATTCCCGCGATTCTCTCCGGAATTCTCACGCAGATCAGCCTATGGTCCATCAACCTGCGCATCATGGGAAAGTCGAACACTCCGCTACTCACGGGCGAAACGGTATTCAACCGGCTCGGCGACTTCACGGGTCTGTCTAGTAACACGGTCGCCATCATCATCGGCCTCGTGGTAGCTGCCATCGTGGTGGCCCTGCTGTACTGGTTCTTTGGCACCGAGCTCGGAAGCGCCCTGCGTGCCACCGGCAACAACGCAGCCATGATCCGCGCGCTCGGAGTCAACACGAACACGATGAAGGTCATCGCCCTCACGCTCTCCAACGCGCTCGTAGGCCTCTCGGGAGGGCTCATCTCCCAGATGCAGAAGTACGCTGACGTCGGCATGGGCACGGGCGCGATCGTCATCGGCCTCGCGGCCATCGTCATCGGCGAGGTCCTGGGCCGCCTCGTGCCCGGTGGGCTCTCGCGGTTCTCCATCAGGCTCGTCTCGGCCGTGGCAGGCTCCGTCATCTACTTCCTCATCCGCGCCATCGTGCTGCAGATGGGTCTCAACGCCAACGACATGAAACTGCTCAGCGCCATCATTGTGGTGCTGGCCCTGAGCGTGCCTATTCTCTGGGAGAGCCTCCAGCGACGCCACTCCTACGCGAAGGGAGGCGAGCTCTGATGGCCACCCTCAAGCTCTCGCACGTCACCAAGACCTTCAACCGAGGGACCGTTACCGAGAAGCGCGCCCTCACCAACGTGAGCCTCGATCTCGCCGACGGGGACTTCGTCACCGTCATCGGCGGCAACGGAGCGGGCAAGTCCACGCTGCTCAACATGGTTGCCGGCGTCTACCCGCTCGACTCGGGAACCATCACGCTCGGAGACGAGGACATCTCGCTCCTCCCTGAGCCAAAGCGAGCTCGCTACCTAGGCCGCGTGTTTCAGGACCCCATGCTTGGTACGGCCTCCGATTTGCAGATCGAGGAGAACCTCGCACTGGCCAAGAGGCGCGGCAGGCGACGCGGGCTAGCCTGGGGCGTCACCAAGCAGGAGCGCGAGGAGTACCCGCAGCTGCTCGCCGAGCTCGATCTGGGCCTGGAGAGCCGTATGAGCTCCAAGGTGGGGCTGCTCTCCGGCGGGCAGCGCCAGGCGCTCACCCTGCTCATGGCAACGCTCACCAATCCCGAGCTGCTTCTCCTTGACGAGCACACCGCCGCACTCGATCCCAAGACGGCCAAGAAGGTGCTCGACCTTACCCAGAAAATCGTCGGCGAGCGCAACCTCACCACGATCATGGTCACGCACAACATGACCGACGCCATTCGCCTGGGCAACCGTCTCATCATGATGCACGAGGGCACTATCATCTACGACGTCTCCGGTACCGAGAAGCACGCGCTCACGGTGCCTGACCTGCTGCAGAAGTTCGAGGAGGTCTCCGGCGGGGAGTTCGCGAACGACCGTATGCTGCTGAGCTAGCGCCCCTCGCGCGTCGACCACGACGCGCGAGGGGCTGACGCCCGGCCGAGCCGCTATAATGCGACTGCTGAAGTAATACTGAAGTCGAGCCGGAGACCGGGGTGGAGATCCATGGGGGCACATAGGTTGCGAAGCACGATGCTTGGGGTCCTCATCGGCCTGGCGGTCGCCGGCGTGGCGTTCGTGGCCTACCAACGGACCCAGGCCGCCTCCGCGCACCCGGAGGGCAGGACCGACATCGACCTCACGGTGCTCGAGGAGTCGATGGAGGAGAACAACGAGCTGTCGACGGCTCAGTACCTCTACACGGACTCCATCTCCGTGACCGACCAGAACACGCTCGGCATCATCGGGCGCGACGACATCGCCCTCCCGTTCACGGACGCCACCTACATCCTGCAGTTCGACGGGACGATCAAGGCCGGATACGACCTGAGCGGGGCGGACATAAGACAGGAGGGCGAGGACACGGTCGTGGTCACGCTCCCACCGGTAGAGATCCTCTCCCACGAGACGGGCGATGTGCAGGTCGTCTACGAGCAGCAGAACATCCTGAACCCCCTGCACCTCGGCGAGGAGTCGTCCTGGATTGAGGGTCAGAAGGAGGCCATGGAGGCGCGCGCCGTGTCCCTCGGCCTCTACGAAAAGGCCCAGCAGAACGCGAAGGCGACCTTCGAGTCGCTGTTCGAAAACGCCATACCCAAGGGTGTCACGCTGGAAATGCGCTTCCGTGGGAGCGAATAGGAGCAACGCCATGAGCAAGAACAGCCAGAGCGGACTCGGGGTCCTCGCATTCGTTGTCATCCTGGTGATAGTCGCCTACGTGCTGGTCAACCGCCTGCTCCTGTCGTAAGCACGTGCAAACAACCAGGAGCATGCGGCACGGGGCTACCACCGACAATCCCGAATGAAGCGTTTGTTAGTGTGGCAGGGGACTCCATCCTTGATGGAAGGGATCCTCTGTTTACCTACAATAATGAGATATGGTCACCTCTATGCCCAGAGACCAGCTCATTAGTCGCAGATTTCGCTCAGTGATCATATGCATACCGCACATGAAGCCGCGGAGGGTCGTTCTTCCGTCGGACCCCTGAAGGCCTATCATCCGAATAAGCCGTATGAATATCTCCCCATCAATCAAGGCTATTCGTATTGAGCATGAAGTCATACGCGCTCATGGTGAGGATGCCCCATTCGTCGTGGATCGTTTTCACTACGTCACGCACGAGCACGATCTTCTTGAAGCTGCCTGCCCCCTTAATCAGTGATGCCTTCTCCTGCCACTTGTTTTCGGGGTCGGGCAGATGCAATGCCAACTAGATGTATAACCATACCGGCCCTCATCTCTTATTGGCTCTCCTTTGGCTCGTTTCGTTCTTTCTGGCAGCGACTCTTGAGATCTCGGAATCACCTCGAGCGTCGACTTCGGCAACCTGAGGGTACCGCTGTTGATATCAGCAAGCGTTTGACGCGCTTTGGTCTTCGCTTGGTCGCTTACCCTACAATCAGCGGTCAGCACTGCTTCAAGTGCGTCTACTGTTCTACCAGCATTGATAATCGCCACCGCGCATGACACCCGCGTCTGCGTGCCGCTCAGTTCCCTATCTTCCCAACCGTCTTGGTTGTCATAGAGCTCTTCGGTCATATGAGTACGGATTGAATCCGACTCATAGCTGCCGCTTGCAATCAGCTCGGCGAGCTTCAAGCCGAGAAACGTCTTGCCAGCGGAAGCCATCTTGCGTTTGAATCGAGCATCCGGCATCGCCTTGATGGCGTTAGCATTATCGGCTGTCGACCTTTCCGTGGCCATCTCGGGTGTCTTGTCTCGAGCCGGAACAGCCGAGACATCTTGGTCGCTCGTCGCGTCACGATTGCCCCCGTAGCGTTCGACCTTCTTGCAATTGCTGATGCGGCACAAAATCGTTTTCTGGTTCTTGTCCTCGCCATGCAGCCATTCGCTAAGCCGTGCTTCTTTCAAAACCCGCCCCTTCCCGCGACCCCTCACCCTTGCGACCATCCGAGCTCATAGCAGCGTCCCCGCAACTAGGGCGAGCAGCGACGTCACGCCGATGACGCAAATCAGTGCTACGAGGCAGCCGACACCCGGCCTGTGCGCGGGACCACCCCTGTTGGGGTGCCCGGCCTCCTCGGTTTCGTCATCGCCGACGGCGTGCGACACCCCTACGTCAGCGGGGTCGATGCGTCCGTTTCCGTTCCAGTCTATATAGCGCGGTGCCATATGCAGTCTCTTAACATCGTATCGTGGCTCATGTATATAGCTTAAAACGTGGCCCGCAGTAATTAAATGACGACAGCCACTTAAACGACGGCAGGGACTCTCAGGCTTGTAATGTCGATCTCCATGCGCGCTCCCTGCCCGCGTTGCAATCGTTGCCCCATCGCCAGCAGAGAGAAGTTCCAATCATTGTCTTTGCGCGTGCGTGGGGCCCCATCCTCAAACGAATGCCAACCGTTGAGCCAGGCGAAGGAATGTATTTGCATCGCTGGCGGCAGCCTAGCCGCCGTTCACGAGCGAGAGCACGTTGAGCACAGTCACGATGATGCCGATGACCACGAGAAGGACCTTGAGCCCCGCTCCGTTGACATAGTCACCCATGACCCGCTTGGAGCTGGTCAGGTAGATCTGCAGGAAGATCGTGATGGGAAGTTGCAGCGAGAGCGCCGCCTGCGAGAGCACGAGCCCCTGAAACGGGTCGCTCACGAAGAAGATGGCAGCCGTACCCAGCACGAACGTGAGGACCACACCCAGCGAGCTGTGACGGTCGTGGATGTCGTACGGCTCCCCCGCCATGCCCGCCGAGATGGTCCCCGCTGCCATGCCCGCCGTAACGGACGAGGAGACGCCAGCCATGAGCAGGGCCAGCGCGAAGATGGTCGAAGCCGCACGGCCCAGCATCGGCGTGAGCGTGGAGGCTGCCTGGGCAAGGTCGGTTATCTGAACTCCCGCCTTCCAGAACGTGGCCGCCGCCAGGATGACCATGGCGGAGTTAATGGCCCATCCCACGATCATCGAGAAGAGCGTGTCCGCGAACTCGTGGGACAGACGCTCCCGGATGACCTCGTCACCCTGCGTGTCGTACCTGCTGCTCTGAATGATCTCGGAGTGCAGGAAGAGGTTGTGCGGCATGACCACGGCACCGAGCACGCTCATAATCACCACGGACGAGCCGGCCGGCATGCTGGGCACGACCCACGAGACCGCCGCAAGGGGCCAGTCGACCTGCACGAGCGCTATCTCAATCAGAAAAGACAGGCCAATGAGCGACACAAAGCCGATGATCAGCCGCTCGATGCGCTGGTACGAGTTGGTGAGCAGCAGCGCGAGCGAGACGGCCGCCACCAAAATGGACCCGATCTGCAGAGGCAGCTGGAAGAGCATCTGCAGCGCGATGGCACCACCCAGGACCTCGGCCATGGTCGTAGCCACGGATGCAAGCATCGCCGTCGCCAGCACGACACGAGACGCCGGGCGCGGAAGATAGTCCGTCGCGGCCTCGGCCAGGCACTTTCCGCTCACGATTCCCAGGTGCGCAACGTTGTGCTGCAGCACGACGAGCATGACGGTAGACAGGGTGACCACCCACAGGAGCGCGTAGCCATACGTGGAGCCCGCCGCCATGTTGGACGCCCAGTTGCCCGGGTCGATAAACCCGACCGTGACCAGAAGCCCCGGCCCGATGGCCTTGAGAATCTCGAGGCCTCCGCGATGCCCCGTGTGGACGTCTCCCCATATCCTGCTCTTCGCGCGCTCTCCTAGCGTAGACGTAGCTGCCCCCATTGCTCCCGAACGTCACAAGCCTCGCCTATTCTACCTGTCCGAATGCGATGGGGAGCAGGCGTTCGACGCAATTTGGACATCGAGGGGCGGCTTCGCCTTCTTCAAGGGTCAAGAATCACAATCCCTATGCCTGCCTCCTGGCATCTTCGGGCGTGCAGCCCAAAACCTTGGGCGTAGAGGCATAGCCTATGCCCATGCGGTCAATGCCCATGTCGATGAGCTCGAGGAAGTGCTCGCGCGTGCGAATGGCGCCGGATCCCTTGACCTTGATCTTGCCCTCGCCGGCCGCAATCATGGCCGCGACGACCTCGTTGGTAGCGCCGACGTTATCGTGGCCCGTGAGAAAGCCCGTGGAGCTCTTGATGAAGTCGGCCCCGGCCCTGACGGCGCATCGCGTGCCCTGCTTCACCTGATCGATGGTGAGCGAGTCAGTCTCGATGATGACCTTCACGTTAACGCCGTGAGCGTGGCAGACCTCGACCGTGGGAACAAGGTCGCTCACCACGTAGTCAAGGTCACCGGAGCGCAGCCGGCCGAAGTTGGCCACGATGTCCAGGTCCTCGATCTGGTACTCGGAGCAGTACTTCTCGGCGAGAAGGGCCTTGGCCTCGGTGGTGGCCAAGCCAAACGGAAAGTCGCACACCACGCACAGGCCCGTGCCAGTTCCCTTGACCATGGGCGCCACAATGTCCAGCGAGGAGGGATTGATGCAGATGGTCTTGCATCCGAAGTCAATGCCCTCCTGACTGTACTTCTTGATCTCCTCGACAGTGAACTCGGGTTTGAGAACCGACTGGTCGATGTAGGCGGCCAGCTCGCGCTCGCACATCTCTGCTGCCTTCTTGGTGGGCTTCATGACGTTCCCTTCCTCTCGTGGCTCCGTGATGAAATTTCTTGGCACATCTGATCTAATTGATTGCTTGCTGAGGCCGCGCACAAGCTCGCGCGTACTCGAAGCTCGATGCTAGGCGAGAAACGCGTCTATCTCGGCGAGACGAGCCTCGGCCTGACGCCGACCCGACAGATAGAGCGTGAGCAGCGGCTCGCCCTCATGCTCGTTTGTACGCACCTCGACGGGCTTCTCGGGAGCAAGTACCAGGCACGTCCCCGAGTGCTCAAGCTCCCAGAGTCGTGCGCGCTGCGCGTTGTAGCGCTCGCCACGCGTGGAGAGTGCCTCGAGATAGTAGGGGTAGTTGTCGTAGCGGCGCGAGCGAATGACCAGCGCCTCGGTGCCAGGCCCCTTTTCATAGGCACGATGCTGCGTGAGCACCACGAGCGCGCGGGAGGCCGGAACGTAGCCCTCGACCTCACGAGCGGCGGAAAGCCCCATCGCCACCTCGAACGGGATGGAATCGGTCGTTCCGCCGTCGAGATAGCGGTGGCCCTCGATTTCAACCATGGTGGACACCCCAGGCAACGATGCCGAGGCACGGACCTTGATGACGTCCTCGGGAAAGTGAGACAGGGGCAGATAGGCCGCCGTACCAAAGGTGACATCGGAGGCGACCACGTAGGCAGGCAGCTCGCTCGCATTGAAGGTGTCCACATCGCAGGGATCAAGACGATTCTGGACCTCGTCGTACATGAAGTCCACGCCGGCCATGTTGCCCGTCGACGCAAACGACCACAACGACATGAACCTCCGGTCGTCGCGAAAAGCCAGCATGTCGCGCATAGTCCGACCAATCTGGCCAGAGCGAAAATTCGCTGCGCATATCGCTCCGGCTGAGACGCCCCACACACTCGAGAAGCCCGTGAGGCCGCGCTCCATGAGCACATCGAGCACGCCGGCCGTGAACATCCCTCTGAAGCCACCGCCCTCGAGCACAAGTGCGGGGACATCGGTCCTCTCGTCTATCATGAATCCTCCCTGCTGCCATCTAGGGTATGGTACTGCGACCGATGAGGCCGCCCGTCGCACAAAAAAGACGAACCCCCTGGTGAACAGATGGGTTCGTCTGGTTCTCGTATGGTGGAGGTGCGGAGAATCGAACTCCGGTCCAAAGCAAATCCCTGACAGGTGTCTCCAGGCTCAGTTACCGGTTAAGTCTTAGACGACGCGCACCCGGTCACCCGCGCGCGACGTCCCAGCTGGTTCAATCTTGGCGAGCGGCATACCAGCCACGTCCGCTCGTGCATCTCCCTAGAATGACGCCGCCCCGGAGGCGGGAGCAACCTCCGGTTTGACGCGCTGGTTAGTTAGTTAAAACTAAGCAGCGAGAGCCAGCTGAGGCTCAAAAGCGTTGTTGTCGTCAATTCAATTTGACGGTACCCCTGTTTAGCGTGGCGAGGAGACCACGGCCTGCTGCCCATCTCAGACTCACCCTGTCGAAACCAGTCACCCCCATGAGATGGTGCGAGGATGCTGCCACCATGCGATTGTCAACGTACGAGCCGCTCGCGCGGCTGCCATTCTATTCTACCCGGTTTTCGCCCTCTGCCGCACGGCGCTGCTCGCGGCGTCTCTCACGGTCCACAAACATGAGTGCAAACGCCACCGAAAGCAGCGCTGGGCTCACCAGGATCGTGCGCAGGCCCAGGGTTGCGAGCAGGGCACTGCCAATCACGGCCCCTAGCACGAAGCATGCGATCACAAGGTAGTAGACGAGGCCGGCCTCGAGCCTCTCTCGCTCATGGGTATGAGCATAGGTCACAAGCTCCTGGGTCCCGCTGCGCAGGTTGCCGATACACATCGTCGTGGCAAAGGCGTGCCCATGCACCTTACGAAACGCCTGGACCTGTATGCCACACGCCAGGGAGGTGAGGCTGTTGGCCAGAAGGTTGTGGCCAATCGGGACAAAGGCCACGACCACCAAGATGAGCGCCTCGATCACCAGTGCGAGCTGTCGCCAGTGCAGATGCTCAAGGCGCGCGAGCAGCTTGACGCTATGCGCCAGGGCGATCCCCACCGCAAAGCTGACGACCGGCAGCGCATAGCGCAGACAGCGCTCCAGGTCTCCTTGGGCAAGGTTCACGCCGAACAGCAGCATATTGCCCGTCTGAGCGTTGGCAAAGACCTGACCGCGTCCCAGGTAGGAATACGCGTCCATGAGGCCACCCGAGAGGGCGAGAAAAACCGCGAGCACGAGGGACTCTGACGACTGCCTGGCACGCTTCATGGAACGAGACTTGCCCTTCTTGAGATCAATGATGCCGCACCGTCACAGCAGGAGCCGCGACACGAAGAAGGGGCGATCCCCCAAGGAGACCGCCCCTCGTAAACGCAAAATCAGCCGTTAGTCCTCGACGAGCTCGAACAGGTCGGGGCCGACGCCGCAAACCGGGCACACGAAGTCCTCGGGCAGCTCGGGAGTGTCGACGGTAACCTCATAGCCGCAGACGGTGCAACGGAACGTATACTGCTTCTTCTCGTCAGCCATACTTTTTCCTTTCTCGCCCTCTTGAATAGGTCGATAAATGCTATCACAACGACAGCGTTCCTCGCCGCCGCAGTGGCCGCGCTCGCCTATACCTCCACGTAGGAGGATGCCTTCTTGGGTGTCTTGCCCTTGAGCGTGCCGCGATAGTACGCATAGGTCATCGGGGTCTCGGACGAGAGATTACCCGCGTCCGTCATCTCGCCAACGAACACCAGGTGAGTACCAACGTCTATGGTCTTGACCACGCGACAGGCCACGTAGGAGCAGACGTGCTCGGTGGGATAGAGGTCTCCCGTGGAGGCCGTCGCATGCGCGACGCCGTCGAACTTGTCGTACGTCTCGGAGGTCCTAAAGCCAAAGCGCCCCACGAAGGGCATGTCTGCTGTCTCGTCAACGACCGAAAGCGAGAAGTGCCCGGCCTTCTGAATGATACCCGCCGTGTAGTTCTCCTTGTTGACCGTCACCGAGACCTGAGGAGGCTTTGATGTAAGCTGCAGCCCCGTGTTGATCAGGCAGGCAGAAACACGCTCTCCGTCGTTGGCTGACACGATGTAGAGACCCGACGAGAACTTGAACAGTGCGGTGGCGTCCATACCCTCTCCTCTCCTTCCGAGCGGTCCCCTCAGGCACACCCGGACCAGTGCTCTAGCGACTCATCTCCTTGATCGCGCGGGCAATCTCTCGATCAGAGTCGCGGCGCGCCATATCAGCACGCTTATCGTAGAGCTTCTTGCCTCGTGCGAGGCCCAGACATAGTTTAACGCGGTTGCGCTCGTCGAAGTAGAGCTCGAGCGGCACGAGCGCGAGACCCTTCTGACGCAGCTTACCGTCGAGATAGTCAATCTGATGACGATGCATGAGGAGCTTACGCTTGCGGTCGGGATCGACGTTCCACACGCCACCGTTGGAGTAGGGGTGGATGTGCACGCCATGCAGCCAAATCTCATGGCCTCTGACCAGACAGAAGGCGTCGGTAATCTGGCAGGCACGCTCGCGCAAGCTCCTGACCTCGGTGCCTGTGAGCACGAGGCCCGCCTCGAAGGTCTCGTCGATGAAGTATTCGTGACGTGCGGAGCGATTCCGAGCGATGGTCTTCTTCTCGCGCCTAGTGGGCTGCATCGCTACCGCCCTCCTCGCCCTCGTTCTCATCGGCGTTGATGAGAACGAGAAGGGCACGCGCCGCTGGCTCCCCCACCAGGTCCCGCGCGCGTAACGTGAGGCTAGCGGCAAGCTCACGAGCGCCGACATGGGCGGCGTCACCCGCGCACATGAGCAGACAGATTGCAATTTCGGCGTTGGCACCGTCAGGGAGCCCCTCGTTGCCGAGAAGCTCCTCGGCCTCGGCGTCGGTCACGAGGTCGGGGTCGCGATCGGTCCCCGCGGCCTGCGCGAGTGCCGTGTCGAGGGCGGAGTCGGACACGCCAAGCAGCTGTGCAGCATGTAGGGCGGCGGCAGCGGTGCGCGGCTTCTCGGAGGTCTCGAACCACCCCGCGAAGTTCGCAAAAGCGCGCGCGAGGTGTTGCGCGTCGCTCGCGCGCTCGAAGACGCTGTAGGTGAGCGCAAGGTACTCCTGCATGTTCCCATTCACGCGAAAGAGGTCCGCGAGATTGAGCCGGGAGCCGCAGTCCATGGGGTTCCATCGGATGGCGCACTTGAGTGCCTCGATGGCCTCGTCATAATTGTTCGACTGTACGCTGGCAAGAGCAAGGTCCCCGTAGAGACGGTCGAGCGGCTCGCCCACGTCGCGCAGCTCGCGCGGGTCACTCTCCACGCGTCGATACGCGAGGCGCTCGAAGATCGTGGGGAAGCTGAACCACTGCACCTCGTCGGTCGTGGGACAGTTCTTGTCCACGTACTCCTCCGCGTCCTCCGCTAGGCGGGCAAGAAGCTCCACGGCGGCCTCGAATTGCCCCTGGACCATGAGTCCCTCGGCGCGGTCGAGCTCGTCCGCCAATCCTGTCTGCTCCATCTTCCCTCCTCGCGGCCAGAGCTTTCCTGACCTCTTGTCTGCTCTCTCATTATTGCGCAGGGTGCGGCGCCGGTCGAGCGCCTAGCGCAAAGTCAATCTGCCCTCGTGCCTTATTTGTGCCTGCAACCTCTACCACAACGCGACGACCCAGACCCCAGACCTCGCCCGTCTCCTCGCCAGTAAGGGTCATGCTTCCCTCATCATAGGAGAACCACTCGGCCCCCAGAGCCCGAACGGGAAGAAGCCCCTCGGCTTTCGACTCATCAAGGGTCACGAAGAGCCCGTAGCGCTCGCAGCCGCTGACGCGACCCTCAAAGCTCTGTCCCACCCGGGTCGAGAAGAGCTCGGCCATCTTGATCTTCTGCGATGCGCGCGCCGCGGCGTCGGCAGCGCGCTCGCGCTCAGAGCACGTGCCGCAAAGCTGGGGAAGTGAGGCTGCCTGGACGCGCATCGCGTGCCCCTCGAGCCTGCCGGAAATGAGCGCCTTGAGCGCGCGGTGTACGAGCAGGTCAGGATAGCGACGAATCGGGGAGGTGAAGTGGCAGTAGGCCGAGGCCCCGAGCGCGTAGTGCCCCTCGTTGACAGGAAGATAGACGGCACGCCTCTGGGCGCGCAGAAGCAAGGCGCTCGCGAGGTAGGCCCCCTCGGTGCCACGCGCCCGCGCGAGTACGTCCTGAACCGCAAAGGGATCGCCCGCGAGTAGTCCCGACGCAACGTCACCATCAAGTAGACCCAACTCGCGCAGAGGCAGCACACAGGCCCGCAGGTCCTCGGGGAGGGGACGCTCGTGGACGCGATAGGCGGCTGGGGCCTCTGCATCCGCGAGCATGCGGGCCACGCACTCGTTGGCCACGAGCATGGCCTCCTCGATGAGGCCCGTCGCCCGCGTGCGGCGACGCACCGAGACGCCTGTCGGCACGCCCCTGGCGTCAAGCGTCACGCGAGACTCCACGGTATCAAAGTCCAGGGCCCCTCGCCTGCGACGCACCTGCTCACGCAGGCCCCGCACCTCGTCCAGGACGGTAAGCATCTCGGCCACCTCGTGGGCGCGGGAGTCCGCGCAGGGCAGGTCGCTCCCCGACACATGCCCTTCAAGCAGGGCTTCGACGGTGTCATAGTCAAGACGCGACGACGAGCGAATCACCGAGGCCATGGCGCGGAAGCGCTCGACCTCGCCCGACGTGCTCAGGCGTATGAGGACGCTCATGGCCAAGCGGTCGGACTCGGGGACGAGCGAGCACACATCGTTGCAGAGCCTCTCGGGGAGCATGGGAATCACGCGATCCACCAGATAGGCCGAGCAGGTCCTTCTCTTGGCCTCATTATCAATCGGGGTATCCGCCTTCACGTAATGGGAGACGTCCGCGATGTGGACGCCCACCTCGAAGCCCCCCTGGGGCAGGCGGCGAGCGCTCACAGCGTCATCGAAGTCGCGCGCATCGACGGGGTCAATGGTCACGCAGAGTAGATCGCGCAGGTCGCGACGGCGCGGATTCGAGGCCAAGGCTTCGCCGACGCGCACCTCGATCCCCTCGGCCTGGGAGAGCGCCGGGGCGGGGAAGTCCCCTGCGAGGCCAAAGGAGGCCACGACCGCCTCGACGTCAAGGTCGAGCTCATCAGAGGAGCCCACGCGGCGCTCCAGGGTCACCACCGCCGCACTCCGCCTCGTGGGGTACTCCGTGATCCGCGCGACCACGACATCATCCCCCCCCACCCCAAGGCGCTGCGGACTCGTGTCCTCAGGCACCACAAAGAAGTCGCGTCCCAGGCGCGCATCGAGCGCCGTGACGACACCAAGGGGGCCCGCGTGGGAGAAGCGCCCCAGAAAGGTGCTCGTGGCCCTCTTCACGACGGAGCGAACCACGGCACGCGGGGTACCTCGGCCCTCCACGAGCACAATCTGGACCACGTCCGCGTTCATGGCCTCGCGCTGACCACGGTACGCCAGGTCGAAGCTGCCCTCGGGCGTCTCGACGCGGCCCGCCCCCGCGCGCGTGAGCACCAGCGTCCCCTCGAGCGCCTGACGTTGCCCGAGCGCGCGGCGCCCCGAGCCGCGACGACGGTTTCCATGATGCGGCTTCTTGCGCGTCATGAGATCCCCCCCCCTCGCAAACGGGGGCGGTGCACCCATGCGCACCGCCCCCGTTGCCTGCACGCTATATGCGTGAACTATACCTTCAGATAGCGCCTCATGGCGATTGCCGAGCCAAAGAAGCCGATGAGAACGCCCAGTAGGAGCAGAAGGCCGAAAGTGGCATACAGGGTCATGCTTGAGACGGCGAATGACAGGAACGCCATGCTACTCGAGAGCGCGGGCAGAAGAGCACTCACGCCAACGAAGAGGACGACGATCGCAAGCAGGGCGCCGATGACGGCTTCGAGCGTGCCCTCCATGATGAACGGCCCTCGGATGAAGCCGTTGGAGGCGCCCACCAGACGCATGATGCCAATCTCGCGACGACGCGCCGTGATGGCCAGGCGAATCGTATTGTTAATGAATACGAAGGCCACGAAGGTCAGCAAGGCCACGAGCACGACTGCCCCGATACGCAGGTAGTTGGTCACGCTGAAGAGCTTCTCGACCGTCTCCTGACCGTACTTGACGTCACCGGCGGGGCTATCGGGCTGGTCGCAGATCTTCTGAAACGCGCTGCTCTGGACAATCTTCTGTGCCGTGGACTCCACCTGTTGGGGATCGGTCAGCTTGATCACGAGAGAGGCTGGCAGCGGGTTCTCGCTGTCCAGAGCGGCCAGAGCGTCCGAGGCATTGCGATTGGACATTGAGGTCTGATAGTCCTCGAGCGCCTCGTCCTTGGACTTGTAGGTCACGGACTCCACGTTGTCCCAGCTAGCGATCTCATCCTGAAAGGCGTCGACCTTTGCCTGGTCAGCGTCATCGGAGAGGAACGCCTGGATGGTAACGCGATCCTCCACACTGCCGACCATGTTGTTGATCATGGCCGATCCGATCACGAATAGACCGATGATGAAGAGCGAGAGGAAGATGGTAACAATGGCGCCGAGCACCGTTGTCCAGTTGCGGCGAAAGTGATGGCCGCACTCGCGCAGCGAGTAGCCGAAGTTAGAGGGCACCATAGTAGCCATAGCCTCCCTTCTCCTGGTCACGCACCACGCGACCAGCCTCGAGCGCGATAACGCGCTTGCGCATGGAGTCGACCATCTCGCGGTCGTGCGTGGCCATGACGACGGTTGTGCCGGCACGGTTAATGCGGTCGAGCAGCTTCATGATGCCCAGCGAGATGGCTGGGTCAAGGTTGCCCGTTGGCTCGTCGCAGACTAGGAGCGGCGGCCGGTTTACCATGGCGCGTGCGACAGAGACGCGCTGCTGCTCGCCACCCGAAAGCTGGTCGGGAAAGTGCTCCATACGCTCGCCGAGGCCCACGAGTCTGAGCACCTCGGGAACCTGAGCCTTTGTGACGGAGCGGGGCTTGCCGATGCACTCAAGGGCAAAGGCGACGTTTTCGTAAACCGTCTTGTCGGGTAGAAGTTTAAAGTCCTGATAGACAGTGCCGATTTGGCGGCGCAGATACGGGACCCTTTTGTTCTTCATCTTGGTGAGGTCCTGGCCGGCTACGATTACCTGACCGGAGGTGGCGCGCAGCTCGCGCGTGACCAGACGAAGCAGGGACGACTTGCCCGAGCCCGAGTGCCCGACGATGAAGACGAACTCGCCCGGGTAGATGTCCAGGCCAACCTCATCGAGGGCGGGCTTGTTGGGTTGAGCCGGATAGATAAGGGTTACGTTCTTGAACGATACGGTGGGGGTGCCAGTGCGCGAAACCGCCGGCCTGCTCTCGTCCGCAAGAGGCGCGAACACGCTGGTAAAACCTGGCTGCTCGGCAGGATCCGCCGGCTCGGCGGCAGTGACGACGTGGACCTCCTCGAGAGAATCGTCCTGCGAGACGCTCGATTCGCCGGAATCGGCGATCTCTGCCTGTGGAGCCGCTTCGGGCACTACAGCCTCGGGTTGCTCGGTGCCGTCCGGCCCCTGTTGCTCAGCGCTGCGAAAGTGACTGGCCACAGAAGCTCCTTTTCCTTAGCTCACGATGAATAAATACCGCTTCAGTCTAAGCAAAGAGCTCCGGTTTCACCAAACTCCTCGTATTTTGCGTCCATAAAGCAGAACCTCCCCACACGCATTGTGGAGGAGGTTCTGGTTTGTCCGTGCGTCTGGGCACCTAGCGGCTGAGAAAGTCCTCGACCTCGTGGGCAACCCCCTCGGCATCGAGACCGAACTCGCGGAGCAGGTCGACGGCGGGGCCGGAATGACCAAAGACGTCGTGCACGCCGATTCTGTGCACGGGCGTCGGTCGGTGCTCGGATAGGGCCTCGCACACTGCGCCGCCCAGGCCACCTATGACGGAGTGCTCCTCACAGGTCACGACCCGGCCGGTCTTCTCGGCACTGGCCACAATCGCCTGGATATCCAGCGGCTTAATAGTATGGACGTCGAGGACCTCGGCGGAGACGCCCTTGGCCTCAAGCGCCTCGGCGGCCCCGAGCGCAGCCTGAACCATGAGCCCCGTGGCGACGAGGGTGACGTCGGAGCCCTCGCGTTGGGTGACGGCTCTGCCCACGTGGAACTCGTAGTCGGACCGGTCATTGACAACGGGCACGGCGAGACGGCCGAGCCTCAGGTAGACAGGCCCGTCAATCTCGTAGGCGGCCCGCACGGCAGCGCGCGCCTCCACATCGTCGCACGGGCAGATGACCGTCATGCCCGGAATCGTGCGCATGAGGGCGATGTCCTCGTTGCACTGGTGGGTGGCGCCGTCCTCGCCCACCGAGATGCCGGCGTGAGTAGCGCCAATCTTGACGTTGAGATGAGGGTAGCCTATGGAATTCCTGACCTGCTCAAAGGCGCGGCCAGCCGCGAACATGGCGAAGGTGCTCGCAAAGGCCACATGGCCCGTGGCGGCGACGCCGGCGGCCATGCCCATCATGTTAGCTTCGGCGATGCCCGCGTCGAAGAAGCGATCGGGATAGGCGTCCCTGAACTTACCGGTCTGGGTGGCCGCAGCGAGGTCCGCGTCGAACACCACAAAGTCATCGTGCTCCGCGCCCAGCGCGACAAGAGCCTCCCCGTAGCTCTGCCGGGTGGCAATTTTTTTCACGTCAGCCATTATTGCGCCTCCTTCTCAAGCTCGGCCATGGCCTGAGCGTACTGCTCGTCGTTGGGCGCCTTGCCGTGCCAGCCCACCTGATTCTCCATGAAGGAGACTCCCTTGCCCTTGACGGTTTCGGCCACGATGCACGTGGGCACACCCTTGGTGGCACGAGCCTCCGCCAGGGCCGCGCGGATCTGAGCCATGTCGTTGCCATCCGCGAGTTCCACCACGTGGAACTTGAACGCGCGGAACTTCTCGGCCAACGGCATCGCGGAGTTGACCTCCTCGATCGTACCGTCAATCTGCAGGCCGTTATGATCCACGATCAGACAGAGGTTGTCGAGCTTACGGTTTCCAGCGAACATGGAGGCTTCCCAGACCTGGCCCTCCTCGCACTCGCCGTCACCGAGCATCGCGTAGACGCGATGGTCCTCGCCCCAATGTTTGGCCGCGAGCGCCATTCCCACAGCCGCCGAGACCCCCTGGCCAAGAGATCCCGTGGTCATATCGACGCCGGGAGTGTCGCACATGTTGGGATGACCCTGTAGGTGGCTGCCTATGTGACGCAGGCCCTCGAGATCGGAGGCGGGGAAGAACCCGCGCGCGGCGAGCACTGAGTATAGGCCAGGGGCGCAGTGGCCCTTGGACAGCACGAAACGGTCGCGCCCAGGCCAGTCGGGTTTGTTGGGATCGATGTTCATTTCCTCGAAGTACAGGTAGGTCAACATATCGGCCGCACCGAGCGACCCGCCGGGGTGCCCGGACTTGGCCGCATGCACCGCAGTCACGACTCCCTTGCGAACCTCGTTGGCAACCCTCTTGAGCTCCTCGTCGCGCATAGGCTGTCTCCTTTGACGGTTTGTCCTTTGGTATGTAGCTCTTGATCTTCACCTGAAGGTACTTGAGCCAGAAAGCGAGAAGCTCTGGGCCGAGGGGCTGCGGGACTTTACGCAGCAAAGTGACCCCTCGAGGCGGAGCTTCTCGCCCGTCCCGCCGATCGTACGATCTACTGCGCCGCTACGACCTTGGCCCAGTCGGCGTCGAAGGAGGCCATGCCCTGGTCGGTCAGGGGGTGGCGCACGCACTTCCTGAGCGCGGCGAACGGCACGGTGGCGATGTCGGCGCCCAGGAGCGCCGCCTGCGTCACGTGGCTGGGCGTGCGCACCGACGCCGTGATGATCTCGACCCGGTCGTCGACGTTCTTGCCCGCCCAGTCGTAGTTGCCGATGCAGCTGACCACCGTCGCGAGCTGGTCGACGCCGTCCTCGCCGATGTCGTCGAAGCGGCCCACGAACGGGCTCACGTAGCGGGCGCCGGCGCTGGCGGCCAGCAGGGCCTGCGGCGCCGAGAAGACCAGCGTCATGTTGACGCGCACGCCCTCGGAGGCCAGCTGGCGGGTGGCCGCCAGGCCGGCCTCGCAGACGGGGAGCTTGACCACGATGTTGGGGGCCAGGCCCGCCAGGTGGCGCCCCTCCTCGACCATCTTGTCGGCCGTCTTGGCCTGAGACTCCGCCGAGACCGGCAGCCCCTCGCAGAGCTCGGCTATCTTGACCATGTGGCCCTCGAAGTCGGCCAGCCTGCCGCCCGTGCGGGCGTACAGCGACGGGTTGGTGGTGACGCCGGCCAGGCAGCCCCACGAGAGGGCCTCCCGGATCTCGCCGAGGTCCGCCGTGTCGATGAAGAACTTCATGGTGCCCCTTTCCCGCAAGTTACCAGATACTCTAACGATACACACCCGAAGCCCCTATCACGTCCGCAAGACTGCAAACGACATCATTTCATCGAGCAAGCAGAGGGCTCTCCGCACGAGTCTCATCAATGATTCTTCTGACCCGTGCCGCGCTGGCCGCAATCTCCTCAGAGGTGCCCTTAGTGAGAAGGCTTCCCATGCCGCAGCAGTCAACGCCCGCAACATTGTCAATCCAAGCGAACTCAGGCGAGATATTTGTGCCCGTAGTCTTAGGGATGTTGCAGGGCATGACGGGGATCTTCACGCCGTGGGCATCGTGGTGAAGTAGGTTGGGAAGGCGCTGGAACTCCATGACCTTCGCCAAGATAGGGGCGCGGGGCGTCGGCGGACGAGAAGATCGGCGCAGCGTAGCCTGAGATATGCCCTGGCTTGCTGCCTCCGGCCATGTGCTCGTCGACCCCGCGCTTGAGACGGACTGCGGCGATAAACGCTAGCCCTCGATCTGCTTGAATCCCTCGCCAAAGACCTCGTGGACCTCCGAGATGATTACGATGGCCTCGGGATCGCATGCGGCAACGATCTTCTTGAGACGTATGCTCTCCGAGCGCCCTAGAACGCAGAAGAGAACGGGGCGGGAGTTGCCGCTCCATACCCCACGCGCCTGAAGCTCGGTGCAGCCGCGGTTGAGGGTATAAAGAATCTCGCTGGCAATCTCGTCGTGCTCGGCCGAGATGATATAGGCGGCACGTTCTGAGCGCGGGCCGTCCACCACGGCGTCAATGACCTTACCGCTGATGAACATGGCCACCGCGGCGTAGAGCGCCTGCTCAACCGAAAAGACCGTAGCGGAGAAGGCGATGATGATGCCGTCCACGATGATAACGGCCGTGCCCATGGGCATCCCGAACCTTCTCGCAACAATCTGCGCGATGATATCAGTCCCTCCGGTGTTGCCCCCCGTGCGAAATACGAGACCCAGCCCCACGCCAGTGATGACGCCACCCCACAAGGCGCACAGCAAAAGGTCGCGCTCGCCCGTAAGAACAGGGACGATCGGGGCGAGGACGTCGGTCAGCACGCCACAGGCGATGATTCCTCCCAGGGTTCGTGCGATGTAACCCCTATCGCCAGAGCGGATGACCAGAGTCATGAGCAGGATATTCATAGCAATGGTCTGCAGGCCCACGGGAAGATAGAATCCCGAGGCTTCCGCCATGGCATGGAAAACCGTGGCTAGACCCGTCACGCCACCGGCGGCAAGGCCGTTGGGAATCTCGAAGCTGTCTACGCCAACGGCAAAGATGAGGGAGCCGACCACGATTAGGGTCGCATCGCGAGCGACCGTACGACGCCAGGAGCCGCTCACGAGAGCGCCCCCCCTCCGCCCGCAGCCCAGCGGTGATAGGCCACAATGAACTTGTCCAAATCGCCGTCGGACAAGACGGACTCGACGTTTCCGGTCTCCACATTCGTGCGTAGGTCCTTCACGAGCTGATAGGGGTAGAGCACGTAGCTCCTGATTTGGCTGCCAAAGCCGATCGCACGCTTGGGGCCCCTCAGCTCGTCGAGCTCCGCCTCACGCTTGGCCATCTCCAGCTCGTAGAGACGACTGCGCAGAATCTGCAGCGCGGCCGCCTTATTCTGGAGCTGGCTGCGCTCATTCTGGCAGGTCACGACCGTGTTCGTGGGCAGGTGAGTAATGCGCACAGCCGAGTCGGTCGTGTTCACGCCTTGGCCACCGGGACCCGATGCATGGTAGACGTCTATGCGCAAGTCGGAGGAATCAATATCCACCTCGACGTCATCAGGAACTACCGGGAGGACCTCGACGCCGGCAAAGGTCGTCTGCCGACGCTTCTTATCATCCGTGGGAGAGATGCGCACGAGGCGATGAACGCCCTGCTCGGCACGAAGCATCCCATAGGCGTTCTTGCCGCTCACGGTAAAGGTGGCTCGATCGAGTCCGATAACCTCCGCGGCCGGGGCATCGTTGACCGTGACCTTCCAGCCACGCCGGTCGCAGTAGCGCAGATACATATGGAAGAGCATTTCGCACCAGTCCTGCGCCTCAAGCCCACCCTGTCCCGGCGTCACGGTGACGATGGCGTCCCCGTGATCGAAGTCGCCCGTAAACCAGCTCGAGAGCTCAAGCTCGGAGAGATCACCCTCGAGCGACGCGCAGAGCTCGTCCGCCTCCTCGAGAAGGTCATCGTCTTGCATTTCCTCGCCCAGCTCAAAGGCGGCACGGGCGTCCTCGAGCTTGTCTCGAGCCGACTTCATGCCCAAGACGTCGTCACGCGCGCTCGAGAGGCGCTCCATGACGACGCGCGCGGCGTCAGCGTCATCCCAGAAGTCAGCCGCGGCGCTCTTCTTCTCGAGGTCTGCGACCTCTCCCCGACGTGCGTCAAGGTGCAGGTAGCCCTCTACCTCATCGAGTCGCTGTGCGAGCGCATCAAAGCTCGTTTTGGTAACGTCACTCATTTATCGATTCCTACCGTGGCAGTTCTTGAATTTTTTACCGCTTCCGCAGGGACAGGGGTCGTTGCGACCCACCCCCACGTACGGATCTGGGTCGTCAGCCTTACGATAGGTGCGCGGCTTTGCGGCACCGGGATTGGCGCCCTGAGGGCCGGCGGAAACCTGGGAAGCTACGGGCCCGGACGCACGACGCGTGCCCTGGTCCCCGTCGACCTCCGACGGCCCCGAGTACTGAGCGCCACGCAACTCGTCAGGCTCCTCCTCGCCTGAGGTGGCGCGAGGACGCATCACGACCTCGAGACGTAGGATAGTGCGGAGAAAATCCTCGTACATCGTGCTCACGAGCTCGGTGAAGGCGGAGTAGGCCTCGCTCTTGTACTCTACCAGGGGGTCGCGTTGACCAAAGCCACGCAGGCCAATGCCCGTCTTGAGGTAGTCCATCTCCTGGAGGTACGCCATCCAGCGCGTATCGATTACGCGAAGCATGACCTGAGCGGAGAGGGCGTGCATGGGCTCTTCGCCGATGCGCTCGGCCTTCTCGGCAAAGCAGTGGTCCACATAATCCTCGACCAGAGAGACTACGTCGCTGGGCTCGGGGTCCACGTCCGGGTCGATCGTGGGAACGTTCTTGCGCCCCGTGAGCTCCGTGAGCCACTTCGAGAGGCCGCGCGCGTCCCACACATCGTCATGATCCTGCGGAGCAAAACTGGCCACCTCGCGCTGCACTGTCTCGAGAGCGACCTCATCGATGTGCTCCATCAGGTCCTTGCCATCGAGAATCTTGTTGCGCTCCTCATAGATGACCTGCCGCTGAGTGTTCATGACGTTATCGTAATCCAGGACGTTCTTGCGCATTGAAAAGTTGACTTCCTCGACCTTGCGCTGAGCGCTCTCGACGGCCTTGCTGACCATCTTCGCCTGAATGGGCATGTCGTCCGGCATCTCGTAACGCTCCATCATGGCCGATATGCGCTCCATGCGGTCTCCGCCGAACAAGCGCATGAGGTCATCTTCGAGAGAGAGGTAGAACTGCGTCTCGCCGGGGTCTCCCTGGCGGCCGGAACGGCCACGCAGCTGGTTGTCGATGCGTCGGCTCTCGTGGCGCTCGGTACCAATGACGCACAGGCCCCCGGCCTTGATAACGTTGTCATGCTCCTGCTTGCACGTCTTTTTTGCCTCTTCGAGAGCAGCGGCGTACTGCCCCTCGATCGCTTCCTCTGGATCCGTGCCCTGTGCGCGGAGTAGGTCTAGCGCAATGAGGTTGGGGCTGCCGCCCAAGAGGATGTCCGTACCGCGGCCGGCCATGTTCGTGGCGATTGTGACTGCGCCCTCGCGTCCCGCCTGGGCGACGATCTGTGCCTCACGCTCGTGAAACTTGGCGTTGAGGACATTGTGCTTGATGCCGCGCTTGTCGAGGATGCGCGAGAGGCGCTCGGAGTTCTCGATGGACACGGTGCCCACCAGACACGGTTGGCCCGTTGTGTGACGCTCAGCGACATCATCGGCAACGGCCTGGAACTTGCACTCGATCGTGCGATAGACAAGATCCTCGTGGTCGATGCGGACGATGGGGCGGTTAGGTGGGATGACCTCGACGGGAACGTGATAGACCTCGCGAAACTCCGCGTCCTCCGTCATGGCGGTGCCCGTCATACCGGCCAGCTTGTCGTACATGAGAAAATAGTTCTGCAGCGTAATGGTGGCGAGCGTCTGGTTCTCCTCGCGAACGATCACACCCTCCTTGGCCTCGATCGCCTGGTGCAAGCCCTCGGAGTAGCGCCTGCCCTCCATGATGCGGCCCGTGAACTCGTCGACAATCTTGACCTCGCCGTCCGTGACCACGTACTGTTGGTCACGGTGAAACATGTACTCGGCCTTAAGGGCCTGCTGAAGGTGATTCACAAGCTGACCGGAGGCGTCGGAGTAGAGGTCCTCGATGCCCAGGGCGCGCTCGATCCTTTTGAGGCCCTCGTCGGTCGTGGCAATTGTGTGCTTGGCCTCGTCCATCTCGAAGTCTGTATCGGGTGTGAGCCCGCGCACGGCACGCGCGAAGTCCTTGTAGGTGGACGCAGACTTGGTGCCACCGCCCGAGATGATGAGCGGAGTACGGGCCTCGTCGATGAGAATCGAGTCCGCCTCGTCGACGATGGCGTAGTGATGACCACGCTGCACGCGCATGTTGGAACGCGTGACCATGTTGTCACGCAGGTAGTCGAAACCGAACTCAGAGTTCGTTCCGTAGGTGACGTCCGCCTCGTAGGCGGGCTTCTTAAGGTTGAGTCGCATGCCATTCTGGAGCAGGCCGACCTTCATGCCCAGATAGCGATAAATCTGACCCATCCACTCGCTGTCTCGCTTGGCCAGGTAGTCGTTCACCGTGACAATGTGGACACCTTCGCCGGGAATGGCGTTGAGATAGCCTGCGAGCGTCGAAACGAGCGTCTTGCCCTCGCCGGTCTTCATCTCGGCGATGGTCCCGCGATGCAAGGCGATGCCACCGATAATCTGCACGTCAAAGTGACGAAGGCCCAACGTGCGTCGTGAGGCCTCTCGCACGGCGGCGAACGCCTCGGGCAAGAGCTCGTCAAGCGTCTCTCCCTGAGCATAGCGCTCGCGAAGAACGGCGGTGTAGCCCCGGAGTTCCTCCTCGCTCATGGCCTCGAAGCTCGGCTCAAGGTCATTCACTTGCGCTGTAATATGCTCAAACTCCTTGAGCTCCCTATCAGACCCCATAGAGAGCAGCTTGGAGAGAAAGTTTGTCATGTGACACCCTCTGCAATCGGAAGGCGGTACCCCGCCGGGACACTCACCCTTTTTACTTTACTCATAGCACGCAGCAAGGTCCCCCAAAGGGCCAGGTCTCACCAAAAGCGCAACCTTCCCTTGGCTTCCACCCGGCAACCGCGCCCTCATAGCACACTTCGTCCCCCTCCCTGCGCGGATGGGAGGGCAAGCCCCTCCTCCCCCACTGCCTGGCGCAGCATACGAGAGGGAGGGCGGCTGGAGGCCTGCGCCAGCCTGTGGGCGTAGCTACGATAATGCTGATCGGCCTCCGCGTTTCTTCCGCTCGCCCTGAGTGCCTGAACCAAGGCGATAAGGGCATCCTCTCGCATGTCATCTGCCAGAAACGCATTGGTCGCAAGGCGAGCGGACGTACGCTTTTGCCCCAGGCGCAATGCCGCATCAGCACCTGCCACCATTCCGTCGATGTAGAGCGATCTCAACTCTAGGCGTGCCGCCGCGAGCACTCCTGTCGCATCTACGAGCGGCACATAGAGGTCTCCCTCGTAGAGCCGCTCCGCACGACGAGCCATGGCAACGACATGAGCATCCCCCTCGCCGTCCGAGGCCTCTCGGGCGCAGGCCCTGAACTCATCGATGTCGCAGCTCACCAGGCTCATGTTCAGAGTCACCGCCTTGCTCGAGCGCGACATGACAAAGGGATCAAGTCCTTCGTCAAGCTCGGAGACGGCCGCACGTACCGCGCTCGTGGCCTGGTAGACTTTGTTGAAGCCGGATGTGTAGTCGCTCTCGGGCCACACCTGCTCGACGATCCGATGGCGTCTCGCGGTGCCTCCGCGCTGCAGGGCCAGAAACGCAATCATCGACTTCGCATTGCGACGATCAAGCCTCCAATCTGGCACCTGCGAGCCCCGCACGCGCATCTCGAAGCCTCCCAGCAGACGTATCTCAAGGGGGGCGGCACGTCCCTCAGCCCCTGGCACGGGATGAGCCGGCACGAGCACGGGAGAGGAGCCCACCTCCGCGCAAGAGGGCCCTCTGCGCACGCTCCCTGCCCTTAAGAGCGCTCGTGCCCATGAGGGAGGAATCTGCTCTCTCAAGAGATCGGAAAGGTCCCCCATCCCCTCAGTGAGAACGAGGAGCAGCCAGAGTGCGTCTCGCGGAACGTCTGACGTGCCGATCTCGCAGGCCGAGGTGGCATCTCCCCCTGAATCGATGACCTCGCCCACAAGCGCGCATACGACTCCCAGGCCATCGTTTCTGGTCTTCTCGACTCTTTCGGAGCTATCGCGCTCTCCCAGGGAGAAACGCGCAACCAGGTCGAATAGGCCCGCTATGCGACCCAGGTAGTCCAGATGGGAGCTGCGTGCGATGACCTGCGCCAAGGTCGCACGGACATGCGCCCTTGAATATGCGCCTCGGCGCACGTCAAAGACACTGCCTGCCACGAGCGCCAGCACCCGCACGAGGATGTCACCCCCTCGCTCAGCACGCACCGCCAGCGCATCCGCCTCCGCAGAACCCTCACCATTCGCAGACAAGAGAGAGGACATGACCTCAAGGCAGTCAGGATAGCCCTCGAGCCCCAGAAGCCCCGCCGCGTGAAAAGTCTCGCGTACCTGCGCGAGGGTCTCCTCCGTACTTACCGGACCATCGAGCAGAAGCAGACGCGTCATCGCAAGATCACAACTAAGCAGCGCCGCCGAGACCCCCTTCTGAGACTTAGGGCACTGATGTGCTGCAAGCAGATCCAGCGCCGCCGAGAAGTGCCCGCGCACCATGAGCTCGCATGCTTCACGATGCTGAATAAGACGCCTGCCCAATGCGCCGTTCGCCTCCCCGAAAGAGGAGCACGTTGTGAGTCCGCCCCGCAGCACCTGACGGGCCTCCGAGAAGAGCGCGATCGCGCGCCCCTCCTCATCCACGATGGGAGCACAGAAGGCAGCGTCACCCTGAGCCGGGGACAGGGGCTTCAATCTGCTTCCCAGATTCGCCACAGCCCGAGACAGCGCCCGTGAGCGCTCGTCATCCAAAGAGGCCCTCTTCTCCACAGCATCACTCACGAGGGCGATCTCGCCGGCTTCAATAAAGCCCGATCCCCTTGCGATCACGAGGTCAAGCACGCTTTGATCAGGCACTATGCCAATCAGGATTGCGGCGCGCTCATAGTCGCCCCTATGTATGAGAAGTTCCGCGCAGGCAACTCCCACGTCCGAGAAGAGCGCGCACGATGAGCTCAGAATGGGGAAGCAGGAGGTGAGGATCGTGGTCGTGTCCGATCGAAGGCAAGCAAAAGAATCGAGCCGTTCCGAGACGCCAAAAAGAGGCGCGTCTCCCCTGAGGCTCGCCAGGAGCTCGCCATCGGCACTGCCGAGGACGCGCTCCAAGTCCCTAGCAGTGCCATGCCCAAGAAGCAGCATGGCAAGACGAACCCTAAGGTCCTCCTCCGTAAGCGTGACGCGCAGAGACGAGGAGACGAGTCGAGAAAGCGCATCATAGTATGAGCTGGGCACCACGAGCTCGGCGGTCCCAGTGGTATCGATAACCCTGAGCCCCCTCACCAGACTGGGAATCCCCCGTGTCAACATACGAATCTCGTAGAGCGGATCGCTCCGAGACGCAGATGCAATCGCGCGGACGAGCAGATCGTAAGCACCAACGACAACGCACCCCGGCAAAGCCTCAAGAAGCTGACGGGCTTCGGGAGATAGCGAGAAGACGATCGAAGCTCCCGACTCCCACATCCTGTGCAGAGCGCGCGCCTCGCGGCGCACGCATGATTCATCTGAGGCGGGAAGCTCATCCAAACCCACTACGACACCAGCGCCCATGCGCGAGACGTTTCGCGCCATCCTTACCAGTTGCGCGGCGGTCGCCTCGGAGCTAACGCCACGAAAGTCGCGCCTGAGTACGCGCGCACCCTCATTCGAAGCGCGTGAGAGCGTAGCCGTAATGACATCACGACGCCCCATCCCCGGCTCTGAGCACAATGCGAGCATGCGTGGGCGAGCCTCCTCGCCCAGAAAGACGGTAAAGGGAGCGCCCTGGGGAGGAGCGCCCTCAGCCTCTTCAACCGAGAGCACTTCAATCGCCGCTCTGCCCGTACCCTGCGACTCACATAACGCTCGTGCCATCACGCTCGCCTCCGGCTTCTCGTCTTCATACAGCACAATTAGGCTGTCCTCACCACAAGTTAGCATTCAGCTGACATTAAAGAGTTGTCAATTCATTGCTATAAAAATTAGTTTTGGTACCTTCTGGAAAGATTACGGGCAGATTCGTGAAAGATGGTGTAACAGACTAGTTACATCATCTTAAATCCTCTTAATGATATTTCTTTATAAAGAGCCTATGAGAATGCAAAAGTGAGCAGGGGTGTGACGACGAGATGCGAACGACGCCAAGATGCCCGCAACAGTCGGGTACTCCAATATGGGACCCCTCCGCTCTCTTTTCGACCCCCCCGAAACGGGCGAGGGGGCGGGGGGCGCTCGGCCCCCCGCCCCCTCGGAC
>CAYSIC010000013.1:22851-58203 GCA_964430985.1 uncultured Atopobium sp. | reverse complement strand
TATCTTGGTGGGCACGCTGCCCTTCACGCTTCTGGTGGTACGCGGCACCCCCGCCGAGAAGGGGCTTGCCCCCTACGGCGCCACGGAGGCTTCCGCGAACGGAGACAGCGCGGGGGCCGCGTCCGAGGTGGTCGCGACTGCAAGGCCCGAGAACACGGGGCTCACCGCAAGTCAGGCCATGAGGACCCCCGCCTTCTTCGCCCTTGCGGCCTTCTGCGGAATCATCACGCTCAATCAGACCATCTACCAGTTCCTGCCCAGCTACGCCCAATCCTTTGCCGAGACGCTCCCCACGATCGCCGCCGCGAGCGGCGTGGTCGCGAGCGCGGCGATGGCCGGGCAGGCCGTGGGCAAGGTTTTGCTGGGCATCGTCAACGACCGCTCCGCCACCGCCGGCGTCTGCGTGGGCATAGGTGCGGGAGCTGTGGGGGTGGCCCTCATGTGGCTCATCCCCCAGGTGATGGCCCTGCTCCTCGTGGGTGCCTTCCTCTTTGGCGTGGTCTACGCCATGACCACGGTGCAGACGCCGCTTCTGGTGCGCACCGTCTTCGGCAGCGCTGACTACACCAATATCTACTCGCGCATCTCCATGGTGGGCTCGCTCATGGGCACCATCGCGTCGGTCCTGTGGAGCCTGGTGGTGGACTCCACCGGCGGCTATCCCCTGCTGTTCACGATTGGCTACGTCTGTATGGCTGCCTGCCTCGTGCTGGCACTCTTCGCACTGGGACAGAAGAGGGTCGTACGGGCGTAGCGGCACTCGCACGACCGCGTGCAACGAAGGGCCCCGGACTTTTAGCGTCGAGTGCGCGAAAGTCCGGGGCCCGTTCCTGTTTTTCTCGCCTTCTTACCAGCGTTTGCCCAGCTGGCGAGAAGCCCGGTCCGCATCGCATGCCCGACTTTCACGCACTCGGCGCTAAAAGCGGCCGGAGGGCCCGTCGCAGGGCCTCCGAAGCCGCGGCTGCTACCAGCTCAGGAGCTCGTAGCCCGTCTCGGTGACCACGAGCTGGACCTCCCACTGGGCCGTGTCAGAGCCGTCCTTGGTGCGGACGGTCCAGCCGTTGGGGTCCGTCATGTCTATATCGGGCGCGCCGGCGTTAACCATGGGCTCGATCGTAAAGCACATTCCGGGCGCAAGCACGATGCCCTCCCCCGGCTCGCCCACGAAGCCCACGAACGGGTCCTCGTGGAACTCGCAGCCGATGCCGTGGCCGCCGAACTCGCGCACGACCGTAAAGCCGTTCTCCTCGACGTAGGCCTGGACCGCATGCGCCATGTCACCGAGGTAGCCCCACGGCTTCACGGCGGCAAGGCCGCGCTGGACCGCCTCGTGGGTCACGTCGACGAGCTTTCGGCGCTCCTCGCTCACCTCGCCGACGCAGAACATGCGAGAGGAGTCCGAGAAGTAGCCGTCGCGGATGGTCGAGCAGTCCACGTTGACGATGTCGCCGTCCCTGAGCACCTCGTCCTCGCTGGGGATGCCGTGGCACACCACATTGTTGACCGAGGTGCAGACGCTCTTGGGGAAGCCCTCGTAGTCCAGGGGCGCGGGAATGGCACCGTGCTCGACCGTGTAGTCGTGCACCCATCGGTCAACCTCGGCGGTGGTGACGCCGGCCTTGATGCGCTCACCCACGTAGTCGAGGACGCCGATGTTCACCTCGGCGCTGTGCTTGATGCCCGCGATGTCCTGAGGCGTCTTGAGCAGGCTGCGCGCGAGGACGTCGTGCCCCTCGCTGTAGAGCCTCTGGAGCCTCTCGTCCTCACGCTCGTGGCACTTCTTGTACTTCTTGCCGCTCCCGCACCAGCAGTCGTCGTTGCGGCCGGGTGTCGGTCCGTTGTCATACATGGCTTACTTCCTTTCGACACCCGCCAGTATGGCACGCCCCCGGCGGGCGTGCTCCGCTCGTCGGGGGCGTGCTTGGCGTGGGGGCAGGGGCCGTCCACACAGGGATCCCGCGGTCGCCGCCCGCTCCGCCGACCGGCCGCCCAGCCCCACCCGCCCGCGCGTCGGACGCAGCAGGAGGCTCAGGCAGTTGAGCAGGGTTGAGGTCTTGAATCGGTCCGTCCACCAGCACGACGAGAGGGTTGGCGTACGTGACGCTCTGGCCGCCCTGCGAGGCGTTGGGCCCAAAGTGGACGTCCGCGTCAAACGGCTTCTGCTTCTGGCAGCCTTGGATTGCCTGCAGCGCGCAGAAGCAGGGCACCACCGCGAAGGCGCACGCAGACAGGCGCATCGCGAGACGATACACAACGCCCCCTCTTCAAAGAAACGAGGAGGGCCAGAGCCCTGCTCGTCACTGCACATTCATAAACTCTCAAAGAGCCTCGTACCCGTTTGAGTCCTGCTTGTTCTCCCATGGGAAGTCAGTCGGACAGGAAACCCGCGACTAAGCCTGAGGACCTCTTTCAAAGCGCGAAGGCGTGATGACGGCGCGAAAGTCGGGGCTGTCCGCGTCGTAGGTTGCGCAGGGGCACAGGTGGCAGACGCCGGTCCAGCCCTCCACGATGCCGTGCTGCCAGCTCGTGCCCCGGTCGCCCTCGGCGAAGCGGGCCGCCTCGTCGAAGCTCGCGAGGTCGGCCTTGAGAAACGCGTGCGCGTGGTGGCCCGTGTAGAAGCGCTCGAAGTCGAGCTCGCCCATCTTTGCCAGCGTGCGACGCCACGCCGAGAGGGACAGGCTCTCCTCGAAGCACAGGCACATGATGGGCGTCACGGCGTCGCCCGAGAACAGGATGCCCCGCTCGGGGCAGAGGTAGCCCGCCGACGCGTTCGTGTGTCCGGGGAGAAGGACGCATGTGAGGCTCAGGCCCCCAAGATCGAGGCGGTCCCCCTCTCTCACATGGCTCACCCTTGGCCGCCTCTGCGGACGCACGGGCCAGGCGTCCGCCCTCTCGATAAGCCCGCCGTCGAGGGCCGCGACGCAAAACGCCGACGCGTTCTTCTCCGCTTCCTCCCAGTGACCGTCCTCGCCAGCCGTCATCGCCACGCGCTCGAAGCGGTAGGCACCCGAGACGTGGTCCGGATGTCGATGCGTGAGAAGCACGTCCATGGGTCGGCCCCCCGTGAGCTCCTCGGTCGCCGCACGCACGTCGCCGACCCCGGACATGGTGTCCACGAGCGCGGCGCGCCTCTCGCCCACCACGAGGTGACAGCGGCAGCCCAGCGGGTCCGACAGGGCAAAGACGCCCCGGTCGAGTTCTTCCACGCGAATGGGGTCCGTCATATTCCATCTCCCTTGAAAGAAAGCGGGCCCGCACGCATGCGGACCCGATGGGTCTGGATGGTTCGTGATCTCTCTCGCCGGCTCGGAGCCGAACACGTCGGCTAGCGAGCCTCGGGCTCGCGATTGGGCTCGGGGTCCTTCATGAGACGGCGCGCGAGGCGCTCGGAGTACGGGGCCCAGAACAGGGACACCACGTAGCCGACGACCCAGCACGGCAGGAGGCTCCCCATAAGCGCCGCAGGAAACGCGGCCAGAGGCATTCCCTGCATGATGATGGCGTTGACGTAGGTCAAGATGAGCGCGTTCACGATCACGTAGATGGTGTCGACGACCAGATTGAGCAGCAGGCCGAACTTGAGACCGTCGGATGGCTTGGCGCCGCAGGCGCGCGCGAACGAGAAGCCCAGTCGCTCAGCCGGAATGAACCAGCCCACGAGGAACGAGATGACATAGGACAGCCCCGTGTTCATGAGCGTCGTAGAGAGAAACGCCGGCATGAACGCCTCGGAGGGTAGCCCCGCGGAGCTCACTCCCAGGTAGCTCGCAACCACCGAGATGGAAATGGCGATGGGGATGTTGGTGATCAGAATCTTGACGAGCTTGGTGGACTTCTTCATGGGCATGGTGCAAACCTTCCGTTCGTGTGGAGAACCGATACGTACCGTGAGAACCGCGCCCGGGACGAGCCCGGGCCATAACCCGTACGCATCATGTTAGAGAGGAAGGCACGCGCATCCCATGGTGGAAGGCCCCAAAAAACGCAATGAGAAAGGTGGGCCCTTGGGTCCGTGCACAAGAGAATGAATCGATGAGCTGCCTGATTTGACGGTTGTGAGTACCGTGCCTGATTTGATAGAAGTGAGCGCGCGCGACACCTGATTCGACGGTTGTGAGTGCGTAGGGACGCTCACTTCTCGCGATTCCGGTGCCACCAACGCTCACTTCTCGCGATTCCGGCGCGAGGAGCACCGACCTCCGGGCACACGGCCCCCGCTCCCTACTGGGCAATCACAAAAGCGGTGGCGAGCTCGCGCTCATTAGTGATGGAGACGAGCAGCTCGCTCGCGCCCGCCTCGGCGAGCACGCCTGCGAGCGGGCCGTCGAGCGTGACGCGCGGATAGCCGTTCGCATCCTCGATCGTCTCGACCAGGCGCAGGTCGAAGCCCTCGGCCGTAAGGGGAGCAAGCGCCTTGAAGACGGCCTCCTTGACGGCGAACTTTCCCGCCAGGCACTCGCAGGGGCGGTGCCGCTCGAACGCCTGGGCGCGCTCGGCAGACGTGAAGGTGTGCGTCACGAAGGCCCCCCGCGCGTCTGCGCAGAGGCGCTCCATCTCGACCACGTCCACGGTGTCGATACCGACTCCCCTGATCATCGCGGCCGCACTCTCAGCCCGTGTTCTGCAGGCCGGCGGCAACGCCGGACACGGTGCACAAGATGAGGTAGGTGAAGCGTTCGCGCTCCTCGGGCGTGAGCTTGTCGCCCTGGGTACGCAGGGTCTTCAGAGCCCGCACCTGCGTCATCGAGAGCACGTTCACGAAAGGTAGGCGCATGCGGATGACCGGGCCGAGCACGCGGCGATGCTGCAGCGGCCAGTCGTCGCCCACGATCTGGAGCACCCATCGGCGCGTGAGTCGCATCTCGTCGAGGACCTTCTCGGAGAGGTCCTCGCGATCACCAAGGGCCAGGTAGAGCCTACCGATGCGCTCGTCAGTCTTGGAGAGCGACATCTCGATGTTGTCGATGAAGGTCGTAAAGAGCGGCCACTCGCGATACGCCTCGCGCAGCCTGTCGAGGTCGCCGAGCCTCTCGCACGCCGTGCCCAGGCCATACCAGGCGGCGAGGTTGATGCGCGCCTGCGCCCACGAGAAGATCCAGGGAATCGTACGCAGGTCGTCGAGGGACTTCGCGCCCAAGCCGCGCTTGGCGGGACGCGAGCCAATGGGCATGAGGCCGACCTCGGTCAGAGGCGTAACCGTGGAGAACCACGCGGCGAAGCCGTCGGAGCGGAGCAGGTCGAGGTAGCGCTCGCGCGAGGCGCGGTCGAGCTCGGATGCCAGGTCGGCGTACTTGTCGGTGGACTCGGTGTTAATCCACTCTATCGACGGGGCGCTCTGTAGAAGCGTGGCCCCCGCGACGGACTCAACGTGGCGACGGGCCAGCGTGGGGTTGCCGTAGCGCGCAAAGATGACCTCGCCCTGCTCAGTGAGCTTGAAACGGCAGTTGACCGATCCCTTGGGCTGCGAGAGGACCGCGCGGTTGGCGGGCCCACCGCCGCGGCCCACGGCACCGCCGCGACCGTGCATGAGGATGAGGTCGATGCTGTTCTCCTCGGCCCACTTCGCGATGGCGGCCTGCGCGGCGTGCAGGACAAGGGTCGCGGAGGTGGGGCCGGCGTCCTTGGAGGAGTCAGAGTAGCCGAGCATGACCTCGAGCCTGCGACCCGTCTCTGACAGGCGGCGCTGCACGTCGGGAAGCCTGATCATGTCGTCGAGCGTGTCCACGGCTCCCTCGAGGTCCTCGATCTGCTCGAACAGCGGGATCACGTCGAGCGTGGGGACATCCCCCTCGTGCGCGAAGGCAAGGTGCGAGAGCTCGTAGACGTCGGCCACGTTCTGGGCGGACGTGCTGAAGGAGATGATGTAGCGACGCGCGGCGTCCACGCCGTTCCTGCGCTGAATCTGGCCGATCGCGCGGAAGGTGTCCAGGACCTCGCGCGTCATGGGATCGAGCTCTCCGCGCTCGCCATGTGCCCCGTGCTCGCGAATGTCGTCGAGCGCACGGGTATGCACGAGCGAGTGCTGACGAAACTCCATCTCGACGAGGTGGAAGCCAAAGGACTCGGCCTGCCAGACAAGCCTCTGCACAGGCCCGTACGCCGTCCGCACGGCCCCCGCCTTGGCAAGCGACAGCTGCACGACGCGCAGGTCAGCGAGATACTCCTGCGCCGAGGAGTACATGACGTCGGCCGTACGGGCGATTGTGGCCTCCAGGCGCTCGGCGATGACGAGCATGGTCGCACGGTGCATCTCGCGCGTCGAGATGCCAGCTGCGCGCGTGGTCAGGGCCTCGCTCATCTCACACTGGTGGTTCCAGAGGCTCACGAGCTGGTCGGATGGGGGCGTCGAGGCAGTGTCGAGGGTGAGGTTCATGCCCACGGTGCGCGTGGCGTCCGCCAGGGCCCGCAGCACGTGAACGCGGTACTTCTCAGCGACCAGGCGGCTCACCTTTGCGGTGACGTTCGGGTTGCCGTCGCGGTCCGAGCCAATCCAGCTGCCAGGATGGAAGAACGCGGGGCAGACGGGAGGCACGCTACCGGCCTTGTCACCGAGCTCCCAGTCGTCGAAGCGGCGATAGACCTCGGGAATCATCTCGAAGAGGGTGTGGTCGAAGATGTCGGTGATGGTGTCGGCCTCCTCAACGGGGGTCGGCTTCTTGTGCGCGATCGGGGAGGTGCGAATGAGCGCGTCTATCTCCTGCAGAAGGAGGCGCTCGTTCTCGGCCAAGGATATGTCGCCCAGGCCGGGGCGCTCCTCGAGCAGGCTCGCGATGCGCCTGATCTTGCCCTCGACGGCCTTGCGACGCGCCTCGGTGGGGTGCGCCGTGAACACCGGGTGAAACTCCAGGCGGTTGAGCAGGGCGATGGCCTTGCCGCGCCCGCATTCATCGACGAGCCTAGCATAGGCCACGGTGAGGTCGTTGACGGGGTCCGCGTCGGCCTCCATGGACACGGAGCCTTCCCGAGCGCGCAGGGATGAGGTGCGGTACTCCTCCTCGCATATGTTGGCAAGATGGAAGTAGGAGACGAATGCGCGCATGAGCATCGTGGCGCGCTCCTGGGACAGGCCGTCGATGGCACGCTCGAGGTCCTGGAAGGCCGCAAGGTCACGGCCCTGCTCTGCCGCCTCGTCGGAGCTGGCCTCGATCGCGTCGGCGAGAAGGACGTCAAAGGAGGCACGCAGCTCGGGGTCGCACTCCTCGAGCACCTTGCGCACGAGCCTCAGAAAGAGCGCCATGTTCTCCCCGATGCTCTCGGGGACGTCGACGCCCGAGAGCGTCTGCTTCGCGGCGTCCATGGCCGCGCACATGGCCTCGGAGAGCGGTGAGGTCACAGACTCCCTAGCGGATGCGATTCCAACAGGGAAGTTGTTCTCGGCCAACGTAGCTCCTTTGACGGTCGGACGGTAGTCACGCGTTCCCTACCTTAGCGCTACCTACGTGGCTTGCCTAATTTCCCATGAGGGCGAAACCCTCCGTTCACGCTTTGGGCGAAGCGTGCGGGCGGCGCGGGAGTCTGCCGTACAATCAAGGCGAAGAGACACGAGAGAAGGTAGCCGCATGAGAGAAAATCCCCTCAAGAAGCTCAGGGGCAGAAGAGTCTCCCGCACCGCGAGTGCGCAGGCCTCCACCCAAGCTCCCCTCACGCCGCGCTATGGCGTCGAGGCTCGCCGTCAGAGGCGCTCTCGGCGAACCGAGAAGACCCGTCGGCCGGGCTTTCTCTCGCGCGTGGTGAACGGCTGGTGGAACCGACTCATCGGCGCCGTCTTCGGCGGGCGCTTCTCCGACGAGACCGAGCAGTACCTCGCGCACCAGACCACGCGCGACTACGTCTGCAACACTTTGGGGCAGGCTGCCTGGGGAGCCTTGTTTCCGCTGCTCACTCTCGTGTGCACCTGGCTCGCGGGAGCCGAGCAGGCGGGACTCTTCTCGATGGCGTTCACGGTGGGCACGCTGCTGCTGTTCCTTGCCAACTACGGCGTGCGCACCTACCAGGTCTCGGACCTCGATGAGATGCGCTCGTTTCTGGACTATCAGGTGCATCGCCTGATCACCTGCGCGCTTGCGCTTGCGCTCGGATGGCTGTGGTGCCGTGTGCGCGGCTACGACGCCCTGATGTTCTCGACCTGCATGGGCGTGGTCGTCTTTCGCTGCGTGGATGGGCTCGCCGACGTCTACGAGGGGCGCCTGCAGCAGAGGGACAAGCTCTATCTCGCCGGCCTCTCCCAGGCCGTGCGCTGCGTCCTGGGATTTGTCGCCTTTACGGTAGCGCTCTTGATCACGCGGGACCTCGCGCTGGCATGCGTCGCCCTGGCAGTGGGGGCCATAGCGTCTCTCGTGCTGCTCAGCGTGCCTCTGGCCTTCTTTGAGACCGAGCACAGCCTGCCCCTCAGCCTTCCCGGCGTGGGAGAGCTTTTCCGCGAGTGCCTCCCACTGTTCGTGGCCTTGTTCCTCTACAACCTCATCGACTCCATGCCCAAGTTCGCCATGGAGGGCGCCCTCTCCTACGACAACCAGCTCTACTACAGTGCCCTGTTCTTTCCTGCGAACTCGATCCTCATGATCGCCGGCTTCGTGTACAAGCCGCAGCTCGTGCGCCTCACGCGCATCTGGGAGGAGCCCGACAAGCACAAGCGCTTCGACCTTCTGGTCCTTGCCATGCTCGCCGTGATCGCACTCATCACGGCAGTTGTGGCCGTCTTCATGGGCTGGTTGGGAATCCCCCTGCTCAGCCTCATGTACGGCATCGACTTCGAGCAGTTCAGGAGCCTGGCCTACGTAATGGTGGTCTCGGGGGGCATCTGTGCGTGCATCGACTTCGTCTACCAGATCATCACCGTGCTGCGAGCCCAGAGGCAGGTCATGCGGCTCTATCTCATCGCGCTGGCATTCAGCGTGCCGGTGGCGCTCCTGCTGGTCAACTTCGCAGAGCTCTCCGGTGCCGTGGTGGCCAGCCTCGTCTCGATGGCGATCCTCTTCGTTCTGCTCGTGAGCGAATATGCCACCATCAGGCGACGTCTGGAGCGCGGCTACGAGGCGTGAGGACGTGAGGTCCTACTCCGCGCCCTCCCAAGACTCGTCGGCCATCCCGAGCGCGGTCGACTCGTCGGTCATCGCGGACAGGCCCCCCTCATCGAGCGCGATGGACCGGAGCTTCTTCTCCATGACGTTGGTGCGCGTGGTAATGATGCTGTCGACCGTGCTGCCCGCCGTATCGATCTGCTTCTTGGCGCGGCGCAGAGCCTCCTGATACTTGGGGAGCTCGGCCTTGACGGCCTGCAGGGTGCGCAGGACCTCGTCGGTGCGACGCTGGAGACTGAAGCTCTGGTAGCTGAGCTGCAGGCTGTTGAGCAGGGCCGCCATGGTGGAAGGCCCTGCCACGTTCACGCGATAGTCGCGCTGCAGGCACTCCACCAGCCCCGGCATGCTCACCACCTCGGCATAGAGCCCCTCGAAGGGCAGAAACATAACCGCGAAGTTGGTGGTGTCAGGGACCGAGAGGTACTTCTCGGAGATGCTCTTGGCCTCGTCCTTGATGCGTCTCTCCAGACGGGCGCGCGCGGACGCGGCGGCGGTGGCGTCGCCCGCGTCGGCGGCATCGCGCAGGGCCACGTACGCATCCCCGGGAAACTTGGCGTCGAGGGGCAGCACAATGGGCTCCCCCTCCTCCACGGGCAGCCTTACCGCAAAGTCCACCCGTTCCGAGCTCCCCGGCTTGACGACGACCTGCGCGCTGTATTGTTCGGGCGCGAGCACCTCGGAGAGGATGGCCCCGAGCTGGACCTCGCCCAGAGTGCCGCGAGTCTTCACGTTGCCCAGGACCTTCTTGAGGTCTCCGACGCCGCTGGCCAGGCCGCGCATCTCGCCAAGACCTCGGTCGACGGCCTCGAGCTGGGTGTTTATCTGCGAGAAGGACGTAGAGAGCCGGTCGTTCAGAGTCTTGGTGAGACGCTCGTCCACGGTGGCGCGCATGCGTTCGAGCTGGGCCCCATTATCCGTCCTGATGGCCTCGAGCTGGGTGGAGACCGTCTGGCCCACCGCGTCGAGGCGTCTGTCGAGAGAGTCTCGGCTGGTCGTGAGCTGGCCCGTGACGTCCTGGCGCAGTTGATCCATACGAGCCGCCACGCCCGCCATCTGCCGAGAGGTGGCGTCCAAGGAGGTTCTCGTGGCCGCCGCGCCATCGACCTGAGCGCGGCCGAGGCGCTCGAGCGACTCCGTCAGACGCTCCTGCCTGGCTGCGAGACGCTCCACGTCAGCATGCAACTGGGTGAGCGAGGCGGCGGTCGCATCTTCCGTCTGCGTTCCACCGGATAGGAAGTGCCTGGTGATGGCCACCGTGATCACGACCACCGCCGCGATGGCGATGACGGTCCAAACGAGCAGCACGATCCCCATGGCATTTCCCCCAGAGCTCCGCGAACCAACGGCCACGGGCATCATAGACGATTGCCGGGTCGAGGGGACTGTGCCGCCGTTGCCGCGCCGTCGCCTCTGCCGCGCCGTCGCCGTCGCACCGTCGCCGTCGCCCAAGAGGTTCTTTGAACGCCATCGGCAGTTTGGGGCCGCTCTTTTTGCCGATAACTGCCGATGGCGTTCAAAGAATGGCAGGGGAGAGCGAAAATACACTCCTCTTGACGGCGCCGCGCGGCGTGTCTATTCTGAGCCGAGCGGAATGAGGTTCTCCGCGGGGCCCGCTGCCCCGAACCGCCTAACAGGCTGATGACTTCTGTCCGAGACGCAAGACGTCTGGGCAGGGGTCATTTTTTATGAGCGAGAAAGGTGCGTCACATGCGCGAGAGAATCGAGCGAGTCGCAAGGTCATATGGGGGCGTGGTCCTTCTCGGCGCGGTGGGCGTGCCCATCGGCGTGGCCGTGGGCGCCGTCGACGCCGTCTTCGGGCGGACGTTGCTCGCCATCACAGATCTGCGCGCGGCGCACCCCGCCCTCATCGTCTGCCTCCCCGCCGCGGGCGCCCTCATAGCCTGGGCCTACCTGCGTCTGGGCAAGAACACCGGGCGTGGCATGGGGCTCGTCTTCGACGTGGGACACGGGCGCGAGGACGCCATCCCCCTGAGGCTCGTCCCCCTCATCATGGGCGGAACCTGGCTCACGCACCTGTGCGGCGGCAGCGCCGGGCGCGAGGGCGTGGCCGTCCAGATCGGCGCGACGCTCTCGCACTGGGTCGGGCAGCGCCTGCCCTTTAAGAATCCCGGGAACACCTTCCTCGTGGTGGGCATGGCGGCCGGCTTTGCGGGGCTCTTCGGGACGCCGCTCGCCGCCACGCTCTTCGCGCTCGAGGTGCTCGTGGCCGGACGCCTGGAATATCGGGCGCTTCTCCCCTCCCTCGTGGCGGCGCTGGCCGCGAGCACGACATCGGGCGCGCTGGGGCTCGCGAAGTTCGAGGTGGCGCTCGGCGCTCCCCTCGCGCTTGACGCGGGCACGCTCGCACGCCTCCTTGTTCTGGGCGTGGCCTTTGGCGTGGTGGGCGGCGGCTTTGCCTGGCTACTGGGGGGTGCCAAGCGCATCCTGGGAGCGCGCCTCGAGAACCCCATCGTACGCATCGTCAGCGTGGGCGCCGCCGTGGCCGTGTGCCTGCTCGCGCTCGGAAGGGGACGCTACGCCGGGCTGGGGACGAACCTCATCGCCGCGAGCTTTGCCGAGAACGGGGCGGGCGTCATGGCGTGGGACTGGCTCCTGAAGCTCGCGCTCACGATCGCCACCCTGGCCGCGGGCTTTCAGGGCGGCGAGGTCACGCCGCTGTTCGCCATCGGCGCGACCCTCGGGGTGACGCTCGCGGGGCCTCTGGGGATGGACGCGGGCCTCGTGGCCGCACTCGGCTACGCGGCCGTCTTTGGCAGCGCGACGAACACCCTGCTCGCCCCCATCCTCATCGGCGGCGAGGTTTTCGGCTTCGCGTATCTGCCCGCGTTCTTCCTGGTCTGCTCCGTGGCCTACCTCTTCAACCAGGACAAGTCCATCTACGCGCTGCAGGAACGCGTGGGACGTCACGTGTCCGTACGAAAGTAAACACTGCAGAAAGATATTGTCTATCTTTCTGCAGTGTTTTTAAATTCTACCAGCTATACATTGCAACATCATTTGAACTGATAGATTGACTATCGCTGCATTTGACAAACTTGAAGAAATAATTACCAGATCCCACATTACTCCAAGTTGCTTTAGAGAAACCATTTCTCTTAAATGGAGCAGAGCCAATATATGTATCCTCAAGAAGACTATTCTTACGATGAAGTTCAACGCTAAAATATGAATCGCAAGCAGAGCCTCCAGCAGCAGAACAAGTCATTTCAATTCCAACATTGTTTCCGTCATAATAGCGTTTCTGCCCACTGTATGAAGTCGCACTCAAGTAGAGTGACGAACCGTACCATGATTGAGCACCGACACCATTAAAAAAGCTATCATTTGGATCCTAGGAAACTTCAAGAATAATTTGCTCAGTGGACTCATCAGAGTCGAGTGCATATGCTTCAGTCGGCATAGTAATTATGCCTGGTACAAGTGCAAACGTAAGGCCTAAGAACTATCGACGTGAAATCCCAGTACTGTTCATTTTTTCCACAATGACCTTCTCTCCACTGTGATAGCAGATACAGCTACTTTGCTTCCCCCTACTCCATCCCCGCCTCCCTTCTGAGGAGAGCCGAGAGCCCAGACCGGTGCTCGACCTCCAGCTTCTTATAGCCGCAAGAGCGACAGGAAGAGACCGTCGACGTAGAGACGTCGAGCCTACCGGCAATGCTTACGGAGTCGAAGCCGAGCGCGGTAAGCAGGGCGATGCTGGCCTCGAGCTCGGAGAGTCCCCTACCCATGAGGTAGGCCCGTGTGCGATCGCTTCCCTCCAAAATGACGTCTGCCACCTCGATACGGCTCTGGCGGACGTTGATACGCACCACGCAGGCCAACAGGACAAGGCATGCGATAAGAGCTGGGGCAACCATGAGCAGGCTCGATGACACCTGGCCAGAGACAAGCGAGACGAGCGAGAGTCCTGTGGCGCCGGCAGCAATCAGGGCAGGATAGCGGTAGGAAGAGCCTGAGCAGGGACTCACGTAAGATGATGACCATCCCGCAAGCAGACAGAGAACCCCCACGAGACCCAGCTCGACCCCAGGCCAGGCAAGAACGACACAGAGACCCCCTGCCACAAGCGTCCCCTCGAGGATCTCTTGGAGAAGAACATCTAGAGACAGCTTCCTCTCATCCTTGCTCCAAACGGCCAGCCAGACTCCCCACATCAGGGCGAGCTCCCCGGCAATCGTCAGCATTGCCGCCAATACGGGTTCGGAGACCAACAGGCCACAGAGCAGCGCAAGGGCTACTGCACAAAGGGGCACAAGGAGCCCGCCGAGACGAGAAGTCCCGGGGATAGTAAGAGGTAGCGCATGTGGCTTCTTCTCAGGATCAATCTGCACCTCATCGAGAAGCTTGGACAAGAGCTCCTGACGAGAGGAGACTCCCAGCTTCTCGTAGGCGCGACCAAGATGCGTGGCGACCGTCGACCGGGAGATGCAGAGCGCCCGCGCGATCTCCTGCCTTGTTTTTCCCTCGAGCTCTAGGAGCACCACCTCGCGCTCGCGGCGAGAGAGGAGCCCACTGTTCTGCATCCTGTCAATCACCACCTGGGGAAATCTTTCTCCTGGTGTCGCATTCAGTGAGCCGGTGGGCATCTGGCTGCCTTCGGATCCCCAAGCCCCATGTGACTTGAGCCAGATAAGAGTGCCCCCCAGGAGCAGTGACACGGCAACGACCGCAAGCACGACCAGAAAGAAAACCTTCTCGGAGTTTGGCATGAGGTTCGTTCCCACAAGCCGAAGCGCAGCGTTTGCATAGAGGGCTCCACCCAGAAACGCCACCAGCAGAGGCCAGCCTCCCAAACGACCCACACTCCCCTTCCAAGTGATGAGGAAGGAGAAAAACGCATAGACCGCTGTAATGATCCAGCCCAGAAGACTTGCCCCCAAGGTGCCCAGAGCAGGCAGGCTCGAGGTCGTCAGAGGGGCAGGGGCAAACCAGGAAAACACGTACCAGCCCACTCCGGCGCACAGGCACAGCAGAAGCGGAACCACGACCATCGCAGGGGCTGCAATGGGCCCCTCCGAAGGACGGGGTCGGATTAAAACCCCCATGAGACAGGCTGCGACGGCCACGCGAAGCAGCCGCTCGACGAGAGCCATCGCCGGGGAAACGCTCAGATAGTTCCAGGCTAGCCACGAGTCACGAACCAGGAGGCAGCCGACCTCGAAGGCAATGAGCGACAAAGACAGTAAAATGCTCGCCCCACGGATGCGCTTCTCAGAGGACCCGCGCGGCACCGATGTGGCAAGCAGCGAAAGTACGATCAACGCCGCGAGGGACGCTCCCTGCGTGATGCCGCCCGTGGCGACGGAAAGGCTCGTCGTGGTCGCAAAGTCTGGCACCGCCATGGCAGCAGATCCAAGGACGATAAGCCCAATGGTAGGCAGGGCGCTGGCTGCAGGTCGTGGGGCAGGAAGAGACATCTGTGTACCTCCATCAGGTGGGTGCGGGTGTAGCCCCTACCCTAGCCCTTGTGGCAGCGACATGTATGTCACCCAGAGGCACCGTTCTTGTCGACAGGGCACATACCTGCGAAAACGAGAGAGGACCCTCTCACCGGGCGGCGTTCATGCCCATCGCCCGCGCCTGCCCGAAGTAGCGATCCGCATTGGCCGGGCCCTCGATGCTCGTACCCGTGGCGTAGAGCACGCCCTTGAGGACGCTTCCGGGCACGTCGCGCAGGAACCCCTTGAAGCTGTCCACCGCCACCTCCAGATCTTCTTTCACCGCAGTCTGTGCCGTAACGATGAGGTACCAGTCCTTGTTTTCGAGGGGGCTGTGGGGCTTCGTGTTGTAGGTGGCATAGGCGCGGTCGATCACCATCTTGATCTGCGCTGAGAGCGTGTGAAAGTAGAGGGGCGTGGCCATGACGATAGCGTCCGCCTTCCCCATCTTCTCCAGAATCTGCGGTACGTCGTCCTTGATCGCGCAGACCCCATTTGTCCTCACGCAGGCGTTGCACGCACAGCAGGGGTTAACGTTGCAGTCGGACGTGCGGATGAACTCCGCACCTGCCCCAGCGGCCAGAGCCCCCTCGAGGGCGCTCTGGCACAACGCGTTCGAGTTGCCATCTCTCCTGGGGCTCGTCCCGACGATCAGCACCTTCTTCATGCGACCTCCCCGGTCCTAGCGGCGCGTGGCCTCGCGCTCCTCGATGCGCACGAGCCAAGCCTCGCGCTCCTTGACGCTGCTCTGGTCCAAGCCGCCGAAATTGTACCAGGCGCGCTTGGAGATGCCCAGCTGGGCGAGGGTCCCGTCCGTAAAGGCCGCCGAGACGGCCTCCCTGAGATGCTCCGTCGGCTCGGATGAGGTCGTGTAGACGTCCACGTGCCCGATGCGGTTCCCAAGCGTGCCCACGAGCCCCTGCCCGGTGGCATTCCATGAGAAGCCCACGAGCATGACCTTGTCGAACCAGCCCTTGAGCAGTGCGGGCATGTCGTTCCACCAGATGGGATACACGAACACGAGACGCTCCGCGCGCTCGATCAGAGACTGGTAGCGCGCCACGAGCGGGTCCGCGCTGGAGCCCTCGTTGTAGGTTGCCAGGTCGGCGGCCCTCATCGTGGGGTCGAAGCCGTCCGCGTAGAGGTCGCACACCTCATAGGTGCGATTCGCGCGGTCGAGCCCGGCCTCGACGGCCGTGAGCACGGCGTGGTTGAAGCTCAGATCATAGGGGTGGCAATAGACGATCAGCGTATCCAGGTCCCTCAATGTTTCGTGCCCCTCTCGGATGTTCGCTCAGAAGCGCTGTGTTTTTCTAAACCCTACCACGAACGCCTGGTGAGGCGCCTCATGCAGGAGGCTTTGCATGTCCCGCTAACATCTAGCGCATTCTCCAGCATGGTCATGCGTTCGTGACTCGTGAGGACAGGCGTCTGCGGCACCCCGCCCGTTCTTTGAACGCCATCGGCAGTCCTGGCGAGAAAAACGCCCCCGAAACTGCCGAGGGCGTTCAAAGAACGATGATGTCACGCGCCCCAGGCGTCCTACGCGCTCGGCTCCGAGCTCTTCTCCGCAGCGGCGAGCTCGGCGAGCTTGGCCCGATACGCCGCCGCAATCACGGCCACGCAGCCCTGCTTGCCCAGCTTGGCGCGGTTGACCACGAGGTCCTTCCCGCTCGTCATCTTCCACTTGCCAGCGCTATAGCGCTTGTAGAAGAGCTCGCGCGACTTCTGCATCTGCCGAACGAGCCGCGCTCCCTTGCGACGGGTGAGGCCACGCTTCTCGCTCACGATCTGGATGCGATCCTCGAGCGGCGCCGTCACGAGCACCGCGATCATATTGGGATTGCTGCGCAGCAGGTAGTCGGAGAGGCGACCCTCGATGATGCAGCTCTCGGTGGCCCCCAAATCGACGATGACCTCGGACATGGCGCCGAAGAGCTTGTCCGAGAGCGTGCGCGAGTCGGTCCGGTCGGGAAGGAAGGCCGTGATCTCCGCGGCCATGCGCTCGTCATAGGCGGCCACCTGGTCCACCGTCTCGCCGGCGCGCAGGGCGCTGCGCACCAAGATCTCGTTGTCGTACAGGGGGATGCCCAGCTCCACGGCGAGCAGCTTGCCGATCTCGTGACCCTCCGCGCCAAAGTCGCGCGCGATGGTGATGACCACGGGCTGGCCAGCACGCTCGGCCGCGCTCCCCACGGCGGCGTTCGGATTGACCTTCTTGATCACTTCCATGACTCCTCCCTATGCTGCCACGACGCGACGCTGGTAGGCGCGCACCAGAAGCGAGATTCCAAAGTTCAGCGCGAAGTAGAGCAGGAACACGAAGCCGTAGAGCGCGAGCACCTGACTAAGCTCGACCGCATGAGCCATGACCACGTTGGTGGTGTACATGAACTCGGCCACGTTGATGCCCGAGAGGTACGAGCTGTCCTTGATGACCGTCGTGCACTGGCTGAACAGCGCTGGAATGATGGCCCTGAAGGTCTGCGGCAAGATGATGAAGACCATGGACGAGAAGAACCCAAACCCCTGGCTTCGCGCAGCCTCGAACTGCCCGTCCGGGACCGAGTTCAGACCGCCGCGCACGATCTCGGCCATGACGGCGGAGGTGAACAGCGTGAATGCGAGCACCGAGATCAAGATGTCGGATCCCTGCACCGTGAAGTAGATGAAGAGAATCCACAGGAGGTTGGGTGTGCAGCGGAAGAGCTCGATGTAAGCACTCACCAGAAGGGAGAGCGGGCGCGGCGCATAGCTCTTCACCAGGGCGAGCACCGTGCCCAGGACGATCGAGCAGACGATGGCCAGGGCCGAAATCTCGATGGTCTTGAGGAAGCCGCCCATAATGTAGACGAGGTTAGTCGCGTTGAAGATCTCCATGAGCTACGCCTCCTTCGCGGACGCAGGAGCGGGCTCGGGCGAAATCCCAGGGATGACCTTGGCACGCGGGCGCTCCTTGCTGCGCTTCTCGAGCCGCTGCACGAGCAGGGCCAGGGGGAAGCAGATGATGAAGTACATGCCGCAGCAGATGATGTAGCCCTGCAGATAGCCGTAGAGCGAGACGAAGTTGTCGGAGCGATACATCAGGTCACCACCAGCCACCAGGGCCAAAACCGAGGTGTTCTTGACTAGGTTGAGCGCCTGGTTGCACAGGGGAGGCAAGATGATCTTGAATGTCTGCGGCAAAATGATGAAAGCGTAGGCCTGGACGCGCGAGAAGCCCTGACTGCGAGCCGCCTCCATCTGCCCGCGCGGCACCGCCTCGATGCCCGTTCGGATGACCTCGGAGATGTAGGCGGCGTGGTAGAGGCCCACGCCCAGGAAGCCCAAGACGAACGGGGCGATGCGCACCGGCTGCTCAGCACCGGTCAGGGCCTGCAGGAACTGCGGGCCGGCCATGTACATGAACAGCACCTGCACCGGCAGGGGCGTGTTCTGGAAAAACTCGACGTACACGCGAGTCACGCCGCGCAGCACCCTGGAGCGCGTGGTGGAGAGAACCCCCAGAAGCACGCCGAGCGCAAGCGAGAGCGCAAGGCCCGCTACGACCACCTGAAGCGTGACGGCAAATCCCGCCCAGAAGGTGTCCATCTCAGAGAACGCCGCAGACCATCTGGCCGCGTCAAGAAGCCCCGCCAGCATCTACACCAGCCCCCAAGCGCTAATCTCGTCCGCCAGCCAGCCACTCGCGTCGCAGTCCTGCACCACGTGGTCGACCGTGGCGGAGAGGTCCGAGTCCTTTTTGGTCGCGATGCCATAGCTCTGCTCGCCGAACTTGACGTCCGGCTCCAGGAGCTCGACGGTGTCGTTCATGTAACCCGACAGCGTGGAGCGATCCATGGCGAAGCAGTCGATGTTGCCCGCGTCAAGCGAGCTCTTGATGAGCGGATACCCCGAGAATGCCAGGAACTCCGGCGCGGCGTCTATGGCGTTGTCCTGGAGCATCTGCTCTACGAGGCCCTGGGTAGTGGCCCCCTGCGAGACCCCGATGATCTTGCCGTCGAGGTCTGCGATCTTGGTCATCTGGGCGCGCTTCTTCACCATGAGGCCCACGTAGTCGGTGCGGTAGGGCGTCGAGAAGTCCCAAGACTGCTTGCGCGCGTCGGTGATGGTGTAGGTCGCGCAGACGATGTCGAGCTGGTCGTTATCGATGAGCGGACCACGCGTCTTGGGCGTGACGTCGGTGAACGCCACGAGGCCGTCCGCACGGGCGGTCTCGTAGTCGACGCCAAAGATCGCGGCGGCGACCTGATAGCACAGGTCGATCTCCATACCCTGGTAGGTACCGGATGCGGGGTCGAAGTAGCCGTAGCCGGGCACGTCCTTCTTCACGCCGGCGTTAAGGCGACCGCGGGACTGCACCGAGGAGAGCTTGGAGCCCGAGCTTGTGGAGGAGCCTGAGGACGCGCCGCCCGAGCAGCCCGCAAGTGGCGCCGAAACGAGCGCGCCGGACAACGCCACGCCGCACAGGCATAGAAAGTCACGCCGAGAAAGACCTCTTGTCATGGCGTGCCCCCTCAGTGCAGGATCTTCGCGAGGAAGCTGCGGCAGCGCGGGTTGTCGGGGTGCTCGAAGAAGTGCTCGGGCGTCCCTTCTTCCATGATCTGACCGTCCTCCATGAAGATTACGCGGTCGGCAACCTGGCGCGCGAAGCCCATCTCGTGCGTGACGCACATCATGGTGATGTTCTCCTGCGCGAGCTCGATCATGACGTCGAGGACCTCCTGAACCATCTCGGGATCCAGCGCGCTCGTGGGCTCGTCGAACAGGATGATGGGCTGCTTGGTGCACAGGGCACGCGCGATGGCCACGCGCTGCTGCTGGCCGCCAGAGAGGTTCTGCGGATACTCGCCGGCCTTGTTGGCCAGCCCGACGCGCTTGAGCGCAGCCAGGGCGATCTGGGTCGCCTCGTCCTTGCTCTTCTTCTGGAGCTTGATCGGCGCGAGCGTGAGATTGCCCAGAACCGTCATGTTGGGATAGAGGTTGAACTGCTGGAACACCATGCTCGAGTACGTGCGAGCCATCTCGAGGTGATTCTTCTTGGTAAGCGGGATGCCGTCGATGAGAACCTCACCGGAGGTGGGCTCCTCGAGGTAGTCGACGCAGCGGATGAGCGTGGACTTTCCCGAGCCGGAAGGCCCGATGATAACGAGCTTCTCGCCCGCGTGTACGCTCAGGTTAATGTCCTTGAGCACGTGCAGGTCCCCGAAGTACTTGTTGAGACCTCGGATTTCGATCATGTCGGCCATGGATTGGGTCCTCCCTCTTAGCTCGCACGCTCTGAGGTTATGTGAGCAGCAGATTATCTGCCAATCTCACCAGCCGCGCAAACAGAGTTAACGAACCCGAACCAACCGACCCCCAAGAGCCACGCTCGCCGCACAGCACTCCGCGAACCCGACCACCGTGCGCCGCCGCTTTCCGCCCCCTCACTCGCCCGCGATTTCTGAGCGCGCTCTGGGCGCGAAGTGCGCGGGAGGGTGAGGGGGCGGAAAGCGGCGGCAGAACCGTCAGTCCAGCTCGCGGGTGCCCGTGTAGAGCTGCCAGTATTCGCCGCGCTGGTCGAGAAGCTCGGCGTGTGTGCCGCGCTCGACGATGCGCCCCTGCTCGAGCACCATGATTGCGTTCGCATTTCTCACCGTGGAGAGGCGATGCGCGATCACGAACGTGGTGCGGCCGTGCATGAGGGCGTCCATGCCGCGCTCGATGAGAGCCTCGGTGCGCGTGTCGATCGAGGAGGTGGCCTCATCCAGGATTAACACCGGCGGGTCGGCGATCGCAGCGCGAGCGATGGCCAGGAGCTGCCTTTGTCCCTGAGAGAGGTTCGAACCGTCCGAAACGACCGGCGTGTCGTAGCCACGCGGCAGGCGACTGATGAAGTCGTCCGCGTTGGCCACACGAGCGGCGGCAATGACCTCCTCTTCGGTGGCGTCGAGCTTGCCAAAGCGGATGTTGTCGGCGATGGTGCCCCCGAACAGGTGCGTGTCCTGCAAGACGATGCCCAGCGAGCGACGCAGGCTCTTCTTCTGGATGTCGCGCACGTCGATGCCATCGTAGGTGATCGAGCCGGCGCGCACGTCGTAGAAGCGGTTGATGAGGTTCGTGATCGTGGTCTTGCCCGCTCCCGTGGAGCCCACGAAGGCGATCTTCTGACCCGGCTTGGCAAAGAGCGAGAGGCCCGCCAGGACCGTCTGGTCCCTCTCGTAGCCAAAGTCGACGTCGTGAAAGCGAACGTCGCCGGCAAGTGGCGTGAGCACGCCGTTCGCATGGCGCCACGCCCAGCCCTCGGCTCCGCAAGCCGCACGCTCGACCCCGGCGTCGGAGGCGCGCACGAGCGTGACCGTGCCTTCGTCGACCTCGGGCTCGTGGTCCATGGCCGCAAAGATGCGCTCCGCGCCAGCCAGGGCGCTCAGAAGAAAGTTCCCCTGCTGCGTGAGCTGGTTGATAGGCATGGCCGCCTGGCGGACAAAGACCAGGTAGGAGGCAAGGCTGCCCGCGTCCACGAGCCCTCTAATGGCCAAGAGGGCGCCCACGACGGTGACCACCGCGAAGTTCACGTACGAGACGGCCACCGTGACGGGAACCATCGTCGAGGCGTAGGACTGGGCCGTGGTGCCGCTCGTACGCAGCCGATCGTTGAGATGGTCGAAGCCGGCTAGGACCTGCCCCTCCCGATTGAAGACCTTGACTACCTTCTGGCCGGCCATCATCTCCTCGACGTAGCCGTTGAGCTCGCCAAGCGTGACCTGCTGCGCATCGAAGTAGCGGTGACTGCGATGTCCCGAGAAGCGAACGTAGGCCGCAATCGCGAGGTCGCAGACGGCCGTGATGAGCGTGAGGCGCCAGTCCAGGACGAGGAGCAGCGTAAACGTGCCCACCGTCTGGATGAGCGCTTGCACCGCGTTGGCAAAGCTGTTGTTGAGCGCCTCCGAGACCGTGTCCACGTCGTTGGTGAAGTAGCTCATCACGTCCCCGTGGCGCGTGCGGTCAAAAAACGACAGCGGCAGGCGCACGATGCGTGCAAAGAGATCGCGGCGTATGGCGAAGACGACACGCTGCGCGGCGCGCACCATCGTCTGCGTGTAGCCGAGGGCGGCCACGACGCCCGTGGCGTAGATGGCCACCGTGAGCGCCACGGCCCGGGCAAAGCCCACCTCGTCTCCCGCGCTTACGGCATTGACCACGGGCTTGATCATATAGGTGCCCACGAGGTTTGCCGTTGCGCTCACGCACACGAGCACCGCCACGGCCAAGAGCTGCCAGCGCGCATGACCCATGTAGCTAAGAAGGGCCCGCAGGGTTCGACGCAGATTTTTGGGGCGCGCGCCCGCCTGTCCTCTAGCAGCCATGCTCCACCTCCCCGTGCACTCCCGATCCAATCTGTGACTCGTAGAGCTCCTGGTAGATGGGATCACTCGCAAGGAGCTCCTCGTGGGTTCCCTCGGCGTGGACCCGCCCCTCGTCGAAAATCACGATCTTGTCGGCATCCATCACCGAGTTCACGCGCTGCGCGATCACGATCTTGGTGACGTCGGCGAGCCCCGCGAGGTTCTCGCGGATGCGCGTGTCGGTCGCCATGTCCACCGCACTCGTCGAGTCATCGAAGATCAGGACCCGTGGGTGCTTGAGCAGAGCACGGGCAATGCACAGGCGCTGCTTCTGGCCCCCGGAGACGTTATCGCCCCCCTGCCCCAGATTGGCATCGAGGCCGCCAATGCGCCCGAGGAACTCGTCGGCGCAGGCGACGCGGCAGGCCTCGAGGAGCTCCTCGTCGCTGGCGTCCTCGTCTCCCCACTGGAGGTTCTCGCGCGCAGTACCCGTGAAGAGCACGTTCTTCTGGAGCACCATGCCTACGGCGTCACGCAGCGCCTTGACGTCGTAGGCGCGCACGTCGGTGCCGCCGACGCTCACCGAGCCCTCACTCACGTCGTAGAGTCGAGCTATGAGCTGCACGAGCGTGGTCTTGCCTGAACCTGTAGAGCCCAGAATCCCCACCGTCGATCCCGCATCGAGGCGCAGGCTGACATCCTCGAGCACGTTCTTCTTGGCGTCGGGGCGATACTTGAACGAGACGTGATCGAACTCGACGGCGCCATCGGGGACGTCCGTCCTGGCCTCGGGTGCCGAGAGGAGCGCGGGCCTCTCGTCCAGGACCTCGCCCACGCGCCGCACGCTCGTGAGGGCACGAGCCGCGAGCAGGAAGACGTTGGAGATCATCATGAGGGAGTTCACGATCTGCAGAACGTAGCTCATGAAGCCCGTGAGGGTGCCCACCATGAGGGTGCCCTCCAAGATCATAGAGCCGCCGCGCCACAAGATGAGCACGCAGGCCGTGTACATAGCCAGCTGAAAGACGGGGGTGTTGATCACCGCGCCCCTGAAGGTACGCGTGGCGGTCGAGGCCAAACGCGCGTTAACGGCATCAAAGCGCTCGGCGACGTAGTCCTCTCGGACGTAGGCCTTGATCGCGCGAATGGCGACCAGGTCCTCCTGGAGCACATCGTTGAGCTGGTCCATCACCCCCTGCATCACGCGATAGAGGGGCCCCACGTGGCGCACGATCAAGAAGAGCGCCACGGCCAGGACTGGAACGACCATGAGAAAGACAAGCGCAAGCTGCGGGCTCATGACCGCGGCGAGCACGAGTCCCATCACGAGCATCACGGGTCCGCGAAGAAGCGGCCTAAAGCCCGAGACCACGGCGTTCTGGATCACCGTGACGTCACTCGTCATGCGCGTCACGAGCGAGGAGACCTCGAACTCGTCCAGGTTGGAGAAGGCGAAGTCCTGCACGTGGGCGAACTCGGCGCGACGCAGGTTGGCGCCGAGCCCCATGGCAGCTGCCGCCGAGAAGCGCGCGTAGCCCGTGCCCAGCGCAAGCGCGGCCAGGGCACAGAGCACCATGAGGGCACCACGCGACCAGACGACGGAGAGGTCGCGCGCCATGATGCCCTGATCGATCACGGAGGCCATGAGCAGCGGGATGAAGAGCTCGAGCGTGGTCTCGAGGAAGACGCACAGACCGGCGAGCACGAAGCTCCGTCGATATGCCCCCAGGACCCGGCCCATGACGGACAGCTCGCTCACGAGCCCTCACCGTCCCGTGCGGCACGGCGCAGATTGGCATAGGCCCGCTCGAGATAGCGTGCGAAGCGCTCCCTCTCGTCTGGCGAGAAGCCCCCAAGCATGACGTCCTGCTCCTCGGCACAGCACCGATCCCATGCCGCTGCGGCGGCGAGCCCCTTTTCGGTGAGGTGCAGACATTTGGTGCGCCGGTCAGAGGTGGGCACGCTCTGCACGAAGCCGGCGCGCTCGAGCGAGTCGAGCATACGGCTCACGGTGGCTGGGTCAGTCTCGAAGAAATCGGCTATCTCGCGCTGGGTGGACGGCCCGTACACGGCAATATAAGTGAGAATCTTGGGTTGACCCGGCCCCATCCCCAGCTGCGCGATACGGGGGCGCAAGTAGGCGCGCTGAGCGTGGAAGGCTCGGTAGAGCCCCATGTGAGAGTCCGTGAGCGAGCGGCCCCGGGCTCTTTCCTCTGATGACATGCGGTAAAACTCCTTGTCATAGCAACTGTTGATAAGACAAGGATAGTGCGCACACAGGGGATGTCAAGGGCCTCGTCCGGAGACCAGCCGTCGGGGGAGGTCCGCGTCCTCGGCCGCGCGGACCTCCCATCACCTGGCCTTCTCGTCAATTCATCCTCTTTTATTCCGCCCGACCCCACCCTGGCCTCAACTGCAGTCAACCGAAGACTGGAAAACTTTTTATGCATGTCCCCCGTCGTACATAAATATTTTTGGAAAGAGGCTCCCTCTGCCCTCACCAGGGATTTCTCATCTATTTTCTTAATTTATGTCTATTCTATTCACGCATAAATATTTTCCAATGCGGGGCAGGCCGAGAGGTCACGGCCACATCGAGCGATACGTAAAACACGCTGGGAGGACGCCGACACGCCACCGCGCCCACGCCCCTCGTTGAACGTCATCGGTCGCTTCCGTCGAGAAATCCGAATCCAGGCTGCCGATAGCGTTCAACGAGTGACATGGGCGGGAACGGCGCCCCGCATGGTCGCGCTCTGATGCGAAGAGGCCCGATCCCCTACAGAAGTCTGAGGGAGACCTCCTTGAGCTGGGCGGCACTCACCTCGGAGGGGGCGTCGCTCATGAGGTCGGAGCCGGAGGACGTCTTGGGGAACGCCATGACCTCGCGGATGGAGTCCGAGCCCGTGAGCAGCATGCACACGCGGTCCAGGCCCAACGCAAAGCCGCCCATGGGAGGAGCGCCAAAGCCGAGCGCCTCCATGAGGAAGCCGAACTGCTCCTGGGCACGCTCCTCGGTGAAGCCGAGCAGCTTGAGAATCTGCATCTGAAGCTTGGCGTCGTGGATGCGCATCCCGCCGCCGCCTGCCTCGTAGCCGTCCATGACAAAGTCGTAGGTGTGAGAGCCCACCGCCAAAGGATCGGACTCGAGCAGGTCGAGCTGATCCTCGTTGGGCTGGGTGAAGGGCTGGTGCTCGGACGCGTAGCGCTTGGCGTCTGCGTCCCAGTGGAACAGCGGAAAGTCGACGACCCACAAGAAGTCGTGGCCCTCGCGCGGAACGTCCAGGGCGTTGGCCATGTGGCTGCGCATGCCACCCAGGATCTCATCGGCGCCCAGACGGTCGGCCACGGCGAACATCACGAGGTCGCCGGGCTCGACGCCCATCTCCGAGCGCAGCGCGGCCATCTCGTCGTCCGAGAAGAACTTGACGATCGGGCTGTTGATCGAGCCGTCCTCGCGAAAGGCGATCCACGCGAGGCCCTTGGCGCCAAAGCCGGCAGCCACGTCGGCGAGCTTGTCGATCTGCGCGCGTGGCCAGGCACCAGCACCCTTGGCGTTTATCGCCTTGACGAACTGTCCCTTCGTTGCCGCCGCACCCGCGAAGAGCTTGAATTTAGAGGCCGAGAAGACCTGCGTCACGTCGTGGAGCTCCATGGCGTAGCGTGTGTCAGGCTTGTCGGTTCCGTAGGTGTCCATTGCGTCCCAGTAGGAGATGCGGCGCAGGGGGCAGGTCATCTGGACGCCCACGCGCGCGAAGGCGTCGGCGAGCACATCCTCGAGCGCCCCCATGACGTCATCTTGGTCGACGAAGCTCATCTCGACGTCCACCTGCGTGAATTCGGGCTGGCGGTCGGCGCGCAGATCCTCGTCGCGGAAGCACTTGGCGACCTGGTAATAGCGCTCCACGCCGCCCACCATGAGCAGCTGCTTCAGGAGCTGCGGGGACTGCGGCAGGGCGTAGAAGTGGCCGGGCTGGGTGCGGCTTGGCACCAGGAAGTCGCGGGCGCCCTCGGGCGTGGACTTGAACAGGGCCGGGGTCTCGACCTCCATGAACTCACGACCGTGCAGCGCCTCGCGGATGGCGAAGGTGAAGTCGGAGCGCAGGCGTAGGTTTGACATCATCTTGGGGCGGCGCAGGTCGAGATAGCGATAGCGCAGGCGCACGTCCTCGGAGGTCTCCACGTGGTCCTCGATCTGGAAGGGCGGGGTGCGCGAGGTATTGAGAACGTCGATCTGGGAGACGAGGACCTCTATGTTGCCCGTGGCGAGCTTGGCGTTGCTCATGCCCTCGGGGCGCGGGCGCACGGTGCCGCGCACGCGCACGGGCCACTCGGAGCGAATCGTCTCGGCGACGTGAAACGCCGAGCCCTCGGAGTGCTCCGGGTCAAACGAGACCTGCGTCACGCCCGCACGATCGCGCAGGTCGACGAAGATGAGCCCGCCGTGGTCGCGGCGGTGCCAGACCCAGCCACACAGCGTGACCTCCTGGCCGATGTCGGCGCGGCGCAGCTCTCCGCAGGTGTGGGTGTGCATGGTGCGAGAGTCCATTTCCTAACCTTTCGTCTCTGCCGCCCCGTGTCGTACGGACGGCTTCCCAGCAGACGGCGACGGGGCGTAGACGGCGCGTCGTCGCACGTGGGGGCGATTGTACTACGCAACGCAGGGCGGGCGCTCGGTACGCGGCTGTTGAAAGCAGACGGTAACGTGGAGGCGGACCTGCCGCCGCACGCGGTCTCGGCGCCACGCCGCCGTGCTACGCTAGGCCCAGCCAACAGAAAGGTGCGCCATGAACCTCTACACGACGGTGGTATTCGACCTTGACGGGACGCTGCTCGACACCTTGGCCGACCTCGAGGCGTCCGTGAACCACGCGCTCGCGTGGGCGCACCTTCCCGCACGATCGGCCGACGAGGTGCGTCTCTTCACGGGCAACGGCATCCGGCAGCTCGTCGAGCGCTCGGTGAGCGAGGGCCGCGAGCCCCCCGCAGACGCCTCGACCGTCGAAGCGGTCCTCGAGGAGTTCAAGCGCCACTACGCCGCGCACTGCCGGGACCACACGGTCCCCTATCCCGGCGTCGTCGAGCTCGTCGAGCACCTGCGGCGCGGCGGTGTGCGCGTGGCCGTGGTCTCCAACAAGGCCGACTTCGCGGTCCAGGAGCTCGTCGAGCGACAGTTCCCCGGCACCTTCGACTGCGTGCTCGGCGAGTGCGAGGAGGCTGGCATCCGCAAGAAGCCCGCGCCCGACATGGTCAACGTGGCGCTCGAGCGCATGGGCGGCGACCTTACGGGGCTCGTCTACGTGGGGGACTCCGAGGTCGACGTCCAGACTGCCCAAAATGTCGGGTGCAGATGCCTTTCATGCTCGTGGGGCTTCCGTGAGCGGGACTGGCTCGTGCGCGCAGGCGCCACCACGATCGTGGACACCCCTGCCGAGCTGGAGCGCATTCTTCTCGCCAGCGCCATATGACCGCCCGCCCCCGCACTTGGCACCATTTCCCAAACCGACGCATGGCTGACGGCTGCGGAGGTTATAGTCTTGAGTAACGTCCGTCTGGTATTCCGTAGAAAGGAACCGCCATGGGAAAGAAGGCTGCCGAGGCACTCGACATCAATTACGTCGACCTGGCCGAGTACCTCCACTGTAATCACTCTGTCTACATGAGGATCGACTCGTCCATCTACTACCTCACCGACGTCAATTACGAGGCGTGGCGCGCCCAAGACACCAGCCGCAGAAACGACAAGAACCACTTCGTGGACTGCTCAGAGCTCGTCCCCACCGTTGACGAGTTTCTCGCCCTCCCCTTCATCCATGGCAAGACCATCGAGGACGTCTTCGAGCACGCCACCTTCTACGCCTCCCTCAAGGGCGAGAAGGACTGAGCGGGCTTTTTCCGATAGGACCAACGCGGCCGACACCCCCGAGGTGTCGGCCGCTTTTTTATCGACGCAGACTGCTTGCAGATCTCCGGCGCCTTGAGGACGCTGCTCGGGAGCGGGGCCCGGCGGTATGGCGACGGGCCGGGAAGAGCAGCTACGAGTGCCCGTGCGCTCGCTCGCGCAGGAGCATGCCCTTGGACGTGAGATAGGTCACGAGGAAGTAGCCACCGTAGAGCACGATCACGAATCCCACGGTCACGGCGAGCGCCGTGCCGATCTGGTAGCCCGTCGCGAGCAGCACGACGTCGTTCACCACGGTGAGAGCCACCGCCGCGTGGGCCACGGCCACCACGAGCGGGAACAGGAAATAGATTCCTACCTGCACGAACAGGGCCCGGTTGACCATGCGGCGCTCGGCTCCGAGCTCCATGAGCAGACGGTAGCGCCCCACGTTGTCGGCGGCCTCGGAGAGCTGCTGAAGCGCAAGCACGGCGGCGCAGCTCACCAAAAGGACGAAACCGATGTAGATGGCCAGGTAGCTCACCATGACCGTGGTGCCGCTCGCCTCGGAGAGGGTGGACACGGCCGTGGTGTAGTCGAAGACGGGCCAGGGGAAGACCCCGTTGTCCTGCAGGCTGAGCACGTCCCCGTAGGCCTTGTCTAGGGCGTCGTTGAAGCGCGGCTCCACGTCCTCGCGCGCTCCGTTGTAGGAGACGTTCAGATAGGTCTGTCGAGGCACCTCGCTCGCGGGGATCGCGTCGTCGGGCACGACCAGGAGGCCCGTGGTCGTGCCGCCGCCAGCCCCGTCGGACAGGACCGTGTCCACGACGCGCGGACCCGCGAAGGTGAGCTCGCGCCCCCAGACGCTCACGGTGGGGTTCTGCTCGGTCGCGGCATTCCAGAAGTCCTTGAGCAAGGGGGTGTCCGCCCATAGGAGACAGTCGTCTTGACCCAAGTCGATCGGCGCCTCGCCGGCGAGCGCGCGCAGGGCGTTGTACTGGGAGACGCGCACCACGTTGACGGGCGTGGTATCCGAGCCTGCGAGTGCCTGGCCTATGAGCGCGCCGCCCGCGTAGTCCGTGTTGCTCGTGAACTGCCCCATCGTGGGAAGCTCGTCACCACCCTCCCGCTGGCCGTAGAGGTTGACCTGCGCTGCGGCGGAGACGAGCCCGTCCCAGTCGGGCACGTCGCGACGCAGCGCGGCGAGCATGTCGTAGCCGTCATCGGCGGCGGGACCCTCGGTGTAGCGCAGGGAGACGCCCGAGGGATAGTCGTAGAGGCTCGCGTCATAGGCGGAGCCGCGGCGAGCGGACTCGTTCAGGCCCGAGGCCACCGAGAAGCCCGTGCACACGCCGCAGACGGCCAGAAAGAGCATCGCGCAGACGAGCGAGATGGACAGCCACGCCGTGTTGATGCGGCTGTTGAGCTGGCGCAGGGTGAACATGTTGAGACCCGAGAGGTAGACTCGCCTGCTCGACTGCACGAGGCGCAGCAGAAAGCCGGAGAGCGAGAAGAAGAACAGGAGCGTCCCCACCGCGACGAGCGCCGTGGCCAAACCGAAGTACGGCCCCTCCTCGAGCATGCCGTGCACGAGCAGGGTGCGATACGCCACGCCGATGAGCACGAGAGAGGTCACGAACAAGACGACGGAGACGGGAAGGCTCCTCAGCTTGACCTGCTCGGTGACCTTGTCGGCGTTGATGAGGTCGATGAGCCTGTAGCGCGAGACCGTGAGTACGTTGAACGCGAGCGTCACCAGAAAGATCGCCACGAAGCACGCGATGGTGCACAGGCAGGCCGCCGGCGAGAAGACAAAGACGAACCCCGAGATCGTGGCCTCGAAGAGCCGGGCGGTGACGTACATCATGAGCTGCGAGAGTCCCACGCCCAGGACGAGACCCGCCGCGAGGGCGCCCGCGCCCACGACAAGCGTCTCCACCACGATGATGAGCGACACGTGGGTGAGGTCCATGCCCAGCGTGAGGTAGATGCCAAACTCGCGCTTGCGGCGGCGAATCAGGAAGCGGTTGGCGTAGACCACCAGAAAGCCCAGGATGACCAAGACGAAGATCGAGACGCCGTTCAGGATGTTTACGACGTCCTCGACGATTCGGCGCTGGTCGGAGGCTAGGTCGATCACGGCGGTCTGCTCCGTGATTGACCCGAAGGCATAGAACACGCAGACGCCAAAGGCGAGCGTCAGGAAGAACACCGAGAAGTCCCGGAAGGACTTGCGCACGTTTCCGAACGCGATTCTAGCGTACATCGGGACCCTCCCCGCCGAGGAAGGAGACGACGTCCATGATCTGGTCGAAGAACTGCTTGCGCGTCTTGGAGCCGCGCACGATCTCGTTGAAGAGGCGGCCGTCCTTCAAGAACAGGACGCGCCGGGCGTAGCTCGCGGCAAACGAGTCGTGCGTGACCATGATGATGGTGGAGCCCTCGGCGTTCATGGCCTCGAGGCTCTCGAGCAGCCTCCTCGAGTTCTTGGAGTCCAGGGCACCCGTGGGCTCGTCGGCCAGGACCAGCGAGGGATCGCCCACAATCGCGCGGGCCACGGCCACGCGCTGCTTCTGACCGCCCGACATCTGGTAGGGGAACTTGTCGAGGACGTCGGAGATCTCCAGGCGTGCGGCCACGGCCTCCACGCGCGCGGGGATCTCGCGCGCCGAGACGTGGCTGATGGTGAGGGCCAGGGCGACGTTCTCGCGCGCGGTCAGGGTGTCGAGCAGGTTGGAGTCCTGGAAGACAAAGCCCAGACGCTCGCGACGAAAGCGCGAGAGCTGTCCGGGCCTCAGGGCGCAGACGTCCTGGCCGTCCACGAAGACCTGGCCCGTGGTGGGTCGATCGATCGTGGAGACGCAGTTCAGAAGCGTCGTCTTGCCGGAGCCCGACGGCCCCATGAGAACAATGTACTCGCCTGCGGCCACGTCGAAGCTCACACCGGTCAGGGCGCGGGTGACGTTGGAGCGGGTGCCGTAGAGCTTCTCGACGTTCTTGCAGGACAGGACAGGGCATGCGCCGGGTGCGCTCTGTCCGCTGGTCGCACGGACGGGGACGACGCTTGCGGGCGCCGGGGCGGGCGCGAGGTGTGAGGCCACGATGGTTCCCTTCGACGGGATGGTCGGTCGCCTACGATACTGCGCCCGCGCGGGCCCGCGCGCCATCGGACTGGCTTATCGGCCCCTTACGTTTTTGTCACCTGGGATCGCACGGCGCCGAGCCTGCCGTGGCGCACAGAACGGGACCTCGAGGGAGCCATTCTGTACACAATGGCAGGCTCGCCGAGAAGAGCTCGCTGAGAAGAGTGCGTCGAGAAGGGCACGTCGAGAAGGGCACGCGACAGAAGAGCGCCCCGACGCCTGTGACGGCACGCCGGGACGCTCAATAAAGAACACGGGGAAGATCAGGCGCTCGCCTTGGCGAAGCGCTCGGCGGCGTCGGCCCAGTTGGCGACCTTCCAGAAGGCCTTGACGTAGTCGGCCTTGACGTTGAGGTAGTCCAGGTAGTAGGCGTGCTCCCACATGTCGAGCTGGAGGATCGGCGTGATGCCCGCGGGCACGTTGGACTGCTGGTCGTACAGCTGGAAGACGAGGGGGCGCCGTGCCACCTGATCCCAGCCGAGCAGTGCCCACCCGGAGCCCTGAATCGTGGTTGCGGCGGCCGTGAACTGGGCCTGGAACTTCTCGAAGGAGCCAAAGTGCTCGTCGAGGGCGGCTGCGAGCTCGCCTTCGGGCCTGCCGCCTCCGTCAGGCGAGAGGTTCTTCCAGAACACGCTGTGGTTGATGTGGCCGCCCAGGTTGAAGGCGAGATCCTTCTCCAGGCGGCTCACGTTCGCGAAGTCGTTCTTGTCGCGCGCCTCCTCGAGCTGCTCGAGGGCGGCGTTGGCACCGTTGACGTAGGTCTGGTGATGCTTGTCGTGGTGCAGTTCCATGATCTTGCCCGAAATGAAGGGCTCAAGTGCGGAGTAGTCGTAGGGAAGATCGGGGAGCGTGTATACGGCCATGGCATTGTTTCTTTCACGCTGTGATTGACGGACACATAGCAGAAGATACCCCCTCGCACGGGGTGCTAACGCCAGAAGTAGAGAATGGCTAACTTGGTGGAAGGGGCGTCCGGGGGCAGAAGGGGCGTCCGGGGGCAGGAAGAGTTCCCCACGCCCGCCGGGGACTAGCGCGGCCGGTGGGTCTCTGACTCCGGAAAGCCGATCGAGACCGTGGTGCCACGCCCCTCGACGGACTCGAGCCAGACCTCGAGGTCCATCTTCTCGCAGAGCTCGCGCACGAGGTAGAGACCTATGCCGGTGGAGCGCGCGAAGCGACGGCCGTTCTCGCCGGTGAAGCCCTTGTCGAAGACGCGCCCCACGTCGGCGGCCGGAATGCCGATTCCGTCATCGGCAAGGCGGAGCTGCGTCTCCCAGGCGTCGAGTCCCGTCTTGCGACGCGTGGCAGAGATGCGCACGTGGGCCGCGCCCGCGCCGGGCCTGCGGTACTTGGCGGCGTTGGCGAGCACCTGCCCCACCACGAACGAGAGCCACTTGGGGTCCGCGCGCACCGTGTAGTCGAGGCCCACGAGCTCGGGCGTCATGCCCGCGCCGATGAGCGTGCGCGCCTTGTGGCGCACGGCGTCTCTCACCACATCGCCGAGGTTGACCTCGCGAATCTGGAAGTCGCGGTCGAGCGAGGTGGAGCGCGCGTAGTAGAGCGCCTGCTCGACGTAGCCCTCGATGGCGTCGAGCTCCCCGTCGACGGCCTCGGTCGCCGGGGAGGGGTTGTTGTGCGCCACGAGGCGCGCCGCGGCGATGGGCGTCTTGATCTCGTGGACCCAGGTCTCCACGTACTCGCGGTAGGCGCGCTGACGCTGGCGGGAGTCGGCGACGCGGCCGCGCATGTCGCGCGACATGCGGGCGAGCGCGTCATAGAAGAGCTGCGCCTCGGAAAAGCTCGGGCGCTCGAGGAGCTCCGTGGCCAGGTAGCTCTCGTCCAGGGCGTCGATCGTACGCGCGAGCGTACGGTAGAAGCCACGTCGGTGAGCGTAGTCGAGGCCCAGGGCGACGAGGCCCGCCAGCGCGAGCACGCCGCACACGAACGCGACGACGGCCGTCTGGACCCCATAGGCCCTCATGGCGAGCGCCACGAACACGAGAGCGAGAGCGCACACGGCGAGCGGGGCGAGACGATCTCTGAGGTAGGCGCCCAGTCCCATGGCTCCCCTATTCCACCAGGTAGCCCATGCCGCGCCGGGTGCGAACGAGACCCTCGACACCGATCTGGGCGAGGGTCCGGCGCAGGTGGGAGACGTTGACGGTCAGGGTGTTGTCGTCCACGAACTCGTCGGTGGCCCAGAGCTCCTCCTGGATGCGCTGACGCGAGACCACGGAGCCGGCGCTTCTCATGAGCAGCGCGAGTATGCGCAGCTCGTTCTTGGTGAGCTCGGCCGTGCGCCCGTGCGCGCTCACCGAGCAGCGCGCCGTGTCGAGCGTGACGCCGACGTAGGTGGTCTGGGATGAGAGCGCCTGCTCTGCTCCCCGTAGCCGCGCTTCAGGACCGACGCCACGTGGGCGAGAAGCACCTGGTCGTTGTAGGGTTTGGTCACGAAGTCGTCCGCGCCCAGGGACAGGGCGAGAAGCTCGTCCATGTCGTTGTCGCGGCTCGTCACGACGATGAGAGGGACCTGACTCTTGCGGCGAACCGCGCGACAGACGTACTGGCCGTCTACTCCCGGCAGGTTGAGATCGAGCAGCACGAGGTCGGGAGAGCTCGAGAGAATCTGCTCCGCGACGTCGGAGAGGTCCGTGAGCGCGACCGCCTCGTAGCCGTTGCGCTCCAGAAGGACGCAAAGCTCATCTCTGATGCGCTTGTCATCCTCGATCACAAGGAGCCTTCTCATGGTGCCTCCCCCTTCGTCTGCGTGGCGCGAGGATGGCATACGCACGCGTAGGGACCCGCAGGGGTGCGCGACACAGGTCGGTCCCACGCACTGAGGACTGAGTCCGCACACGCGTCGCTCGCGTCCCCCCGACAAAAGCAGCCGTTGGCCGTATTCGTGGCACCATTCGTCGCGCAAGGACCTACCATTATGTAATCAGTTCAAACAACAAGTTTGGTGGTGATGGACATGGGTCAGTACGTGTTGGTTGAAAACGAGGGACGCTATTGCTTCAACCTGTGCGCGAGCAACGGGCATATTCTGATGTCTTCGATTATCTTTCCGTCCAAGGAGGAGTGCGAGAAGGGCATCGAGTGCGTTCGTGCGGACGCTCCGGACGCCGAGATCGAGGATTCGACCGTCGACGCCTTCGATCGTGAGAAGTCCCCCAAGTACCGCATCTACGAGGACTTCGACGGCCACTTCTTCTTCCGCTTCATCACCGAGGACGCCGGCGACATCGCCCGGTCGCACACCTACGAGCACAAGGAGAGCCTCTTCCGCCGCATCGAGCGCGTGCGCGCCGAGGCCGACTCCTCGCTCGCCGCAGACGAGAACTAGCGCGTAGAGAACCTCTGAGCGCAGCGGGCCCCATCCGTCGGGATGGGGCCTTTTTCAATGCTACGTCGAGACGCCATCTACGCGACGCCCGCCTGGGCGAGAAGGGCGCAGGGCGCTTCTCCTAGCCTACTCGACGCGCGGCTCAGAAGGAACGCGCCCGGCGTGCGGGCGCCTCTCGGCGCGGCAGCGAATCATCTCGGCGGCGATGGAGACCGCGATCTCGGCTGGAGTGATTGCGCCAATCTTCTCGCCGATGGGCAGATGGATGGCATCGACGTCGGCCTGGGGAAGACCACGCGAGACGAGGACCTTGCGCGCGAGAGCGGCCTTGGCGCGGCTCCCGATGCAGCCCACGTAGGCCGGACGAGTCGGCAGAACGCGCTCGAGCACGTCGATGTCGGCGGCGTGCCCATGCGTGAGAATCACCACGTAGTCACGGGCGGTGACGCTCACCTGGTCGGAAAGGGCCTGAAAGTCCCCGCAGATGACCCGCTCGGCGGCGGGGAAGCGCTCGACCGTCGCAATCTCGGGACGGTCATCGTAGACCACCACGCGGAAGCCCACCGAGGCGAGCACCCCCACGAGGGCCTGACCCACATGTCCACCGCCAAAGACGTAGCACACTGGGTCGGATCCCACGGGCTCCGTGAGACGAGACGTCCGCTCGTCAAAGGACACGACGTCGGGGAGGGGCTCGGCGGGAGCATCCGGGCCTTCGGCGCTCACGACCGTAAGCTCGGGGGCACTCAGGTCACGCCAGTCCTCAACGATCCAGCCGGCCCCATGAGAGCCGAGAAGCCCCAGGAGCTTCAAAAGGGTCGGACGATCGGACGAACCCAGCCTGCGCGTGGCCAGAAGCGTGTCGCCACCGCAGGCCATGCCAGTCTTGGCATGCGTCTCCCATTCAAGCCGCGGACGGGCCTCGGGGTCGCTCACGAGCTCGTGCGCGCGCTCAATGGCAATCTGCTCGATGCGCCCGCCCCCCACGGTCCCCAGAAACGAGCCGTCGGCCAGCACGGCCAGGCGCGAGCCCTCACGGCGCGGCATCGAGCCGCGCGCAGCCATGAGGCTCGCGAGGCCCACGGGCCGACCTGCTGCGAGCTCGGCCTCCA
>CAYSIC010000013.1:0-22751 GCA_964430985.1 uncultured Atopobium sp. | reverse complement strand
GCGCAGGTGGTCGCTTCCCCACGCAGGATTTCGAGACCGTGGGCGATGGGGGCGATCACGGCCTCGAGATTCTCGACGGCCGCCTTGGGGCTGCCGGGGAGGTTCACCACGAGGGTGCGCCCGCGGATGCCCGCGACCTCGCGCGAGAGACAGGAGCGCTCGGTGATGGCGCGAGAGGCGGCGCGCATGGCCTCGGGGATGCCAGGCGCCATGCGTTCGCAGACGGCTGTCGTGGCCTCGGGCGTGACGTCGCGCAGCGAGAACCCCGTGCCGCCCGTGGTGAGCACGAGCGCCACGTCATGGGCCACGACGTCCTTGAGCGCCTCCTCGATCAGGGTACGCTCGTCGGGGACCACGCGAACGGGAGCGACCTCGTAGCCACGCCCCTCGAGGAGGCGAACGAGCGCGGGGCCAGACTCGTCTGCATAGGCGCCGCGGGCGACCCGATCGCTCACGGTGACGACCACGGCCGTGTGGCCCCTTCCGTCTCCGGACGCGTCCCGTAGGTCATGCGCGTGGACGCTCATGGCTACCTCCCAAAGGGGCAGATCGGATAGGTGCACGGCTTGCAGCCGAGGCACAGCCCGCCCTGCCCCATCACCGAAAAGTCATGGCGACTCAGCTCGATTCCGGCGGCCACGCGCGGTAGGACGAGGTCGAGCACCGTGGCCTTGTTATACATCGCGCATCCCGGCACGCCGAGCACGGGGACCGGTCGCGCACCCTCGGCTCCGTCGAAGTAGCCCACAAGCAGCATCGCGCCGGGAAGCACGGGAGCGCCGTAGGTGACCACCCGCGCGCCCGCGCGACGAATCGCGCCGGGGGTGTTGTCGTCAGGATCCACACTCATGCCACCCGTGCAGACCACGAGGTCGACGCCAGAGGCGCGCGCCTCGTCAATCGCAGCGACCACGGAGTCCACTTCGTCTCCCGGCGTCGCCTTGACGTCGACCTCAATCCCGTAGCCCGCGAGCTTGTCCACGATCACGGGAGTGAATCGGTCCTCGATGAGACCCGAGGCCACCTCCGAGCCGGTGGCAATGACAGCGGCCGTACGCAGCACGTAGGGCACCACCTCAATCAGGGGCTCCGGTCCCGCGGCGGCCTCGGCGGCAGCGAGGCGCTCCTCCGCGATCACGAGCGGGATCACGCGCGTCCCGGCCAGCACGTCTCCCGCCCGCACACCGAAGTTGCCACGCCTCGTGGCAATCATCACCTCGTCGGATGAGTTCACGGCCACGAGGCGTTCGGAGTCCACGCGAAGGACGCCGTCCGCGGTAGCGACCACGTTGAGCTTGCCCTCTGAGGGTGGCCCCGCCACCTTGATGTTGGGTCCCGTGACCAGGGCCGCCATGCGCCGAGCGGCATCCTCCTCGTGGACCATGCCCTCCTCGAGCTCCCAGACGTAGAGGTTCACCTTGCCCATGCTGAGCAGAACCTCCACGTCCTCGGGTGCGACCACGTGCCCCTTCTTGAAACGCGGACCCTTGCTCTTGCCTGGGATGATCTGCGTCATGTCGTGACAGAGCACCTGCCCCACGGCCTCTTCGGTGCGTACAAGCCTCATGGCCCCTCCTTTCTCGCTGGCCTCCTGCCAGCCCTCGAATCCTGCAAGCGAACGTCAGCTCAGAGGCCCCTAGACGCCTCGCACGCGCACGGAGTCGCCTGCGCGCGCCACGCCAGGCCGCGTGACCACCCCGAAGATGCCCTCGGAGGGCATCACGCATTTTCCCGTGAGCCGGCGGATCTCGCAGTCGTTGTGGCAGGTCTTGCCGATCTGCGTGATGACGAGCTCGGAGGTGCCCACCTCGAGCACGGTGCCCACAGGCAGACGCTTGAGGTCGAGTCCCCGCACGAGCACGTTCTCGGCAAAGTCGCCGGCCCCCAGGTCCGGAAGGACGGGGCGCATCGTATCCACGGCCTCGGCCGGCAGAAGGCTCACCTGACGGTGCCACCCGCCCGCATGCGCGTCTCCGGCCACGCCCGAGCCTACGACGAGCTCGATCTGGTCAACGGGGTGCTTGCGCGTGCCCTTCTTCTCGCTCACGCTCACGGCCTCGACCGTGCCACGCAGCTCGGAGGTACTGCCAGCCACGAAGTGCCCGGACTTGCCGCCATCCTTCTCGAGCAGGCGCACCTCATCTATGACCATGTCGCGCTGGTGAGCCTTGAGCATGTCGTAGACCGTGAGCGCCGCCACCGAGACGGCCGTGAGGGCCTCCATCTCAACGCCCGTCTCGCCGCAGCAGCGACAGCTCGCCTCTATGCCCACGCCATCCGACTCGAGCGAGAAGCGCACGTCAACGCCCGTGAGCTGAATGGGATGGCACATGGGCACGAGCTCGGAGCAGCGCTTGGCGCCCATGATGCCCGCCACCTGCGCGACGGCAAGGACGTCGCCCTTCTTGGCGCCACCCGTGCGCACGAGCTCCACGGTAGAGGGCGCCATGCGCACGAACCCCGCGGCTCGCGCGGTGCGCGTGGTCTTCTCCTTTGCCGAGACGTCCACCATGCGGGCGCGCCCCTGCTCGTTCACGTGCGTCAAATCGTTCACGCTCATCCTCCTATTTCGTTCATGGCCCGCAGAGACTCGCTCACGTGGGTCGCATCCATACTATGATGCGCCGGCTTGGCGGCTATGCCGGCGAGGAGTGCCTCGTGCAAGCCCGCATCGTCAAGCCCGCGTAGGTTGACCTCAGTCGCAGAGTGAAGGCAGGGCTTGAGCCTGCCGTCCGCCGTCACGCGAATGCGCGTGCAGTCGGCGCAGAAGCGACAGCTCATCGGGCGAATGAGCCCCACGCGCCCCGCCCACCCGGGCGCCGAGAAGAGCTCGGCCACGCCGTCGTGGTCCATGGGGACCAGCTCGGGCACCGCCTCGAGCACCGCCTCGGCGCTCACGAAGCGCTCATGCGGCCACGAGGCGGCCGGCCCCAGGGGCATGAGCTCGATGAAGCGCACGTCAACCTCATGGTCGCGCGCGAGCGCGGCCAGCCGGGGAACATCCTCGTCGTTGACGCCACCCATGAGCACGCAGTTGAGCTTGGTCCCGGTGAAGCCCGCCTCCCGCGCCGCCTCGAGCCCGGCGAGCGCGTCGGCAAGCCGACCGCAGCGCGTGATGCTGGCGTAGCGCTCGGGATCGAGCGAGTCCAGGCTCACGTTGAGACGGTCGAGCCCCGCGCGCCGCAGGTCGGACGCAATCGGCGCGAGCATCGTGGCGTTCGTGGTCATGTCAAGCTCCTCGACGCCCGGCACCGAGCGCAGCATGCTCACCAGCTCTACGATGCCTTTGCGCGCGAGCGGCTCTCCCCCGGTGAGGCGGACCTTTCTCACCCCCAGATCGCAGGTAGCGCGCGTGATGCGCACAAGCTCCTCAAAGGAGCAGATGTCGTCGTGGGAGAGCATGGGCACGCCGTCGGCAGCCATGCAGTAGGCGCAGCGACAGTTGCAGCGATCCGTCACCGAGAGCCGCAGGTACTCGATGGCCCTTCCCTCTTTGTCACGCATCGTTTCCTCCTCGGAGAGGCATCACGTTCTCAGGTGCCGCGCGCAACACGAGCTCGGACGGGTCGTCCAGGGCCGCCCACGCATCCTTTTCGCATTCGTAGCGCAACTGCCCCGCCCCGGGCGTCTGAAGCATCACGATCGTGGAGAAGGTGCTGTCTATGACGCGCGCGACACGGCAGGGGACCAAGTTACCATCTGGGCTCGTCAACGCCCCCGAGGCGTCCGTTCCCACGACCTCAAAGTAGTGAGCGCGCACGCCCGCGTGCGTCACGTCCGGCCCCATCGGCTCCGCGCAGGCGAGCGTGGTCCCCCAGTCCTCGCAGACGAGCCTCCCTTCCGCGTCCTCACGTGCACGCGAGATGTTCTTGCAGCCGCTGATGAGCGCCGCCGCGAGCGTCCGGGGCGTCTCGAAGAGCCCGGCAACCGTAAGCTTTTCCTCCGATCGGCCCCTCGAGACCACACAGACCGTGTCGCACATGCGGTAGACCTCGTCTCGGTTGTGACTCACGTAGACAGCGCCCCCGGGAAACGCGTGCAGGACGTCGGTGAGCTCGAGCTCGATCTGCCAGCGCAGGTGTCCGTCGAGCGCCGAGAAGGGCTCGTCAAGCAGGATAAGCTCGGGCGTGCCCGCCATGATGCGCGCCAGGGCGACGCGCTGCTGCTGTCCGCCCGAAAGCTGCGCGGGGCGCTTGTCCTCGAGGCCCTCGAGCCGAAAGGCACGCACCTGCTCGGCCACGCGGCCCGCCCGCTCGACGCGGCTCGCACCCAGAATTCCGGCCGCGATGTTGGCCTCGACCGTCATGGTGGGGAACAGCGCGTACTGCTGGAAGAGGTAGCCCACGTGCCTGCGCTGCGGGGGCAGGTTCACGTGTGCCGCTGCGTCAAAGAGGACCCGGTCATTGAGGACGATGCGCCCCTCGTCGGGGGTCAGCACGCCGGCGATGCACTTGAGGGTCAAAGACTTCCCCGAGCCCGAGGGCCCCAGAAGCGCAAGCGTCTCGTGCGCGTCGTCCGTCTCGAATGAGACGTCGAGCGAGAAATCCCCAAGACGCTTGTGGACATCGACCAAAAGGCTCATGCCCTCGCCCCCCGCACGCGCTCCCGTCCGCCTCTGGACTCCAGGAGGTTCATGGCGAGCAGCACCACGGCCGAGATGGCCAGGTTCACGAAGACCCACGTGAGTGCGCCGGCGTCGTCCCCCGTGCGCCAGAGCTGGTAGACCGTCGTGGAGACCGTGGCCGTGATGCCGGGCGTGTAGCCGCAGATCATGGCCGTGGCCCCATACTCGCCCAGAGCGCGGGCAAAGGCGAGCACCGCACCGGCCATGATTCCCTGCGCGCAGGCGGGCATCTTGACGCGCCAGAAGATCCAGCGCTCGGAATGACCCAGGGTACGAGCGGCGTCAGCGAGGGTCTGGTCAAAGGACTCAAAGGCGCCGCGCGCTGTACGGTACATGAGCGGGAAGCTCACGACCACCGTGGCGAAGATCGCCGCGTACCAGACCATGGTCAGCTTGAGATCAAGAAGCTGGGCCGCGAGCATGCCCAAGGGCCTCCTTGGCCCCAGAAGGAGCAGCAGCAGGTAGCCCACCACGGTCGGGGGCAGGACGAGCGGCAACGTGAGGACCACGTCGAGCACGCCCTTGACCACGCGCGGGGCCCTCACCACGACGTTGGCGAGCCAGACGCCCAGAAAGAACACGATCACGGTCGAGATGAGCGCGATGCGCACCGAGTTTATGAGCGGATACCAGTCCATGTGCCTCTCGCCAGCCCCTTCCCATGCAGGGCCGCCACGTCACCGATGGATGTCGGCGCGCGGGGCGGCCGCGATTGCCGAGCGCTCGTTCGCTACTCGCTGGCGAGCGGCGTGAATCCAACCGCCTCGAAGTCGGCCGAGGCCTCGGAACCCTTGAGGAACTCGAGGAACTTGGCGGCGCCATCGGGGTCACCCGCGTTTTTGGTCGCGGCGGCCGGGTAGACGACCCTGCCGCACATCTCGGCGGTCGCGGAGTCCACGACCGTGAGGCCGGCGGAGTGAGCGTCGGTCTGGTAGATGATGCCGCAGTCGACCGCCCCCTCGGAGACCTGGGAGGTGACTTCCTTGACGTTGGTCCCGTAGGTGATGGACCCAGAGCTGGCCAGCGCATCTTCGTCGAGGTCGTAGTAGGCCAAGATCTTCTGGGTGTACTGGCCCACAGGGACGTCGGAGTTGCCCATGGCCATGAGGACGTCGCCGGACTGGAGCATCTCAGCGAGCTGGTCGAAGCTCTCGATGCCCTTGGGGTTGCCCTCGGGCACAACGAGCGTGACCTTGTTCTCAAGGATGTCAAGGCGCGTGGCGGAGTCAATCAGGTCGAGACCCTCGGTGTTGACGTCCGTCGAGGCCGTAGCGTCGAGCTGGTCCATCTGCTTCTTGCCGGCCGAGATGAACACGTCGCAGTCCGCACCCTCCTGGATCTGGGTCTTGAGGGTACCCGACGAGTCGAAGTTGAAGGTGACCTCGTACTCGGGGTTGACGGCCATGAACTGATCGCCGGCCTCGGTCAGGCTCTCGGTCATGGACGCGGCGGCGAAGACCACGATCGGGGTCTTCTCGGTGGCCGGATCCGTGCTCGCGGAATCGACGGTCGTGGAGGCGGCGCTGCCCCCGCAGGCCGCGAGTGCGACAACCATGCCCACAGCCGCGACCCCGCCGGTGACCTTACGTGCAACTTCCTTGATCTTCCCCATCTTTCTCCCTTGGTTCGAATACGTGTCCTATTTCAGCACGATCTCTTTTCGTGCAGGCAAACCGTTATATTTATAAAAACACAACGAGCGACACGGCAAACGTAGAGATGCTCCACGTATGGCTGAGGGCCCCGTGCCGGAACGGAGACCCTCTGTCCGAGACATCCTACTCTCTCAGACCTCCCGTGAGGTGACACAGGGCCTCGAGCACGCCGCCGCCCACGGCGCGGGCCTTGTCGGACGAGGTGAAGCAATGGGCGCGCTCGCAGCGCGGGTCGATGTCGCCGGACTTCATGCCGCAGGTGACCTCGACGCCCTCCTGGAGGAGACCCCTTAGGACGCCATCGATGGTGCAGGTCATGGGCACGCCCGAGACCACGGCGGCCACCTGCCCGGCGCGCACGACGTCGCCGATGGAGAGACGTGGCTCGAAGACGCCGTCGGCGGGGGCGCGCAGCACGCGGTCGGCCGAATGCCCCGCGATGACGCCGGGAATCCCCGTGTTGGGTGCCGGCGAGCCCTCGTAGAGCACCTGCCCCAGATAGTGGCCGCGCTTGGTCTCCACGACGGCGTGGCAGTCGCGGCCGGCCGTGAAGCCGGGGCCCACGCCGATGACCACGGGCGCCATGTCAGGCGTGGTTCCCAAGTTCCTCTTGGCCAAGATTGCGTCCACGAGCACGTCGGGGGAAAGCTCGGCAGCCGAGGTCCCCTCGGGGTCCACGATCACCGCGACCTCGCCGGACGCCGCAATCCCGCGGGCCTTCTCAACGCTCCGTGCTCGCACCGCGCGGATGCCCTCGACCTCGCACGCTCCTAGGCGAATCGCCTCGGAGAAGCTCACCGTGCGACGGATTGACGTGGGCACGGCCAGGTCGCACATCACGACGTCACACCCCGCACGACGCAGCCTGAGCGCTATGCCGGTGGCGATGTCTCCCGCCCCGCGAATCTCAACGAGCATGTGCCTCTCCCCTCTGCGCGCCGCCCCCGCGGCCGCGTGTGGTCGAGGCGGGACGTCTTCCCGTGTCGACCGTTCTAGTAAAAAAACAACAACGTGCTTACGCTCGAACCGATGCACAATGGCTCCAGGACGCCGCGCGCGAATATCCCATACTATAAGTCAGGCTGCCTAATGAATTGTGTGGATTCTCATGAAATCCCCCTCGGCGTCACGTCCGTGGTGGGGAGCGGTGGAAAGACGGCGCTTCTGCGCGCGGTCGCCGACGAACTCCTCGCGTGCGGGCGCTCGGTCATCCTGACCACCACGACGCACATCCTGCCGTTTGAGGGCATCGAGCTGGTGAGCTCGGCTGACGAGGACGCACTCACCCGCGTACTGGCTCGCGCGCACATGGCCTGCGTGGGAGCCTTTGGTAGGAACGGAAAACTCGGGCCTTCTCCCCTTCCCATCGAGCGACTCGCCGAGCTCGCGGACCACGTGCTCGTAGAGGCAGACGGCTCCAAGCGGCTGCCGCTCAAAGCCCATGCCCCCCACGAGCCCGTGGTGCCTAGCTGCAGCGCGTGCCGTGTGCTCGTCGTGGGTGCGAGCGGGTTCTTGCGCCCCGTGAGCGAGTCTGTCCACCGACCGGAGCTCTTCTGCGCGCGGGCCAACTGCGCGCTCGATGACCTCGCAACCCCGGAGCTCGTCGCGCGCGTCATCGCATGGGAGTTCCGGGAGGGGCTTCTCGCCCCCAGCGTTGTGGTGGTCAACCAGGCCGAAACACCTGAGCACCTTGCAGCGGCGCTGCGCCTCGCGGGCGGGCTGCGCGCAGAGGCTCTCGAGATCCCCGTCTGGGCCGGCTCCATCCGCGACCACGATCTTGCGCGCGTCAGCTAGCTCCGAGCGGTGCGCGATTTTATCGATGTGAGTGCGAGATGCACCGGATTATGGGGAAGTGAGTACGTTACGGCGCTCACTTCTCGTGAATTGGGCGCGTCTCACGCTCACATCGTCCGTTTCAGGCGCTGCTCAACCCTCCCGCACACACTTTCAGTGATTCAGGCGCGGCGTGAATGCGCACGCTGCCTCTCTTGCCGCAACTCTTCGTCCATGAAGCCGGACATGTCGAACAGGCTGATCTGGTTAAGGTCTTCCTCAGGAGCTTCCCACACGGAAGGGGCGCAGCCTCCAAGGCCGTCCATCTGCCAGAGGTTCCAAGAGATTGCGAGGGAGGCATGCCGGGCCTGGCTCTCATCGGGATTGCACCCCCAGCGCACCTCCATGTAATCGGCGAAGGTGTTGAACACGTTGACGCGAGCGATAAGACGGTTGTTGCCTTTGAACTCGTAGCCATAGGTTGCCTCGAGCGCCCGGCATGCCCACTTGAGCCAGTCCCCGAGCGTCTCCGCATTTGCAGAGACGACCTTGAGCTTCCTGTCTAGAAAGCCGATGCGATTCTCAACGAGCACGAAGTCACCGGTTGTCGCGTCATAAGGTGAGCAGATAAACGGTGCCTCGCCACAGGTGATTTCCAGGAGGCGATTATCGACGTAACGTTTCCAGAGCTCGCGCGCGGAGAGGGCTGACATGCGCTCTGGCGTGAGACCCCCGAGGCCTCATCGTCGAAGGTCTTTGGCCCGTCTCCAAAGAAGGTACCATCGAGTGTGTCCACCATCTTCGCGCATAGCCACGATGGTATGAACACCTCTGCCCTGCTGCGTGTGCACCACGCCTGCTTGTCGACGTCCCTGGTAACGTCTCAAGCTAGCATCCGCGGAGAAAAATATGACCCTGAGAGCGTGTTTTTCTCCGCGGATGCTAGCTCGGTAAACAGGCTCCAAAGGCGCTTCGCTGCTGGCGAACGTCCCTACTTCATCGGAAGCCAGTCATTCTTGAGGAGTTCCTCCGCTCTTGTTGACGTAACGTGTCGTCAACACCTTCGGAACGCACGAAACCCCGGGATTTTGCGTCCAGGCAGGGGTGCCTCGGAGCAACTTTGGGCTTGTCAATAGATTTTCGAGTATCTCCCGAGTAGCAGCCGCTTCATGGCTGAAGAAACCGCAGGTAGACGCTTTGCTGATTTTGTTGCTACTCGGGCAGCCCTCTAGAATCTATTGACAAGTCCCCAAACCACTCGATAAGAACCGTCTCTTCGACAAATCCGGGGCCTTCTCGGACACACAGACGAACATCACGTAGCGCACGAACACATAAAGTACCAGCACGACCGCAATTACGGTCTCCACGAGGACCACCGGCAAAAGCCAGGCCTGCGGCGAGCCCAGGTTGGCCAGGCAGACCATGGTCTGCTTGGAGGCAATAGCGCTGATGACGAACGGGAAGGTGAGCGACGCCCAGCTGGGGAAGAACCTCCCCCTCAAAAGCCAACCGCCTGCACGAGGGCGAACACGTACAGGACGCTCGCCACGACGTAGAGGATCAGGAGAAACCCGATCGGCTCGGGCGTGACGCCCTGCACATAGGCGGCAACACAGAGGCTGGTCGGTGCCGCGTAGGTGCAGATGAGAGGCACCGCAGGCGCGGGGACCTCAGGCTTCCTAACATAGCGCATCGTGACGAGTGCCAGCAGGAGCACGAGCGGGAGGCACTCCACCACGCCACGCACCACGCGCACCCCCTCGGAGTAGTTCAGCAACAGATTCCCGAGAGCGGCCCGCCCCGTGAAGCGAGTGCACTGTTCCTCGTGCTCTCCCTTGCCCATGTCAAACTCTTGTGTGACGTGCATGTCCCTCTCTTTTTTCGCAGGCCGCGGCTCTTGGCTGCCGCGGTCCCGCCGCCTTTCTCCCGTGTCCCTCAGCAGGGGAGAAAGGCTCTGCCCTCTGCGCGCTACGGCAGCTCGAGCGCGGCGAGCGCGGCCCCGAGCGCCCCGGCGTAGCGCGCCTCTGGGCACGTCGTCACCGGAGAGCCAAGGGCGGCGCCCAGGCGCTCCACCACGTAGTCGTTCTCGCAGAGGCCGCCCGTGAGATAGTACGGGGCCTTGCCGCCCGTCGATCCGGTGAGCGTTGCCACGCGGGAGATCACGCTCTCGATCACGCCGTTGGCAATGTTGGGCCGCGGCTCGCCACGACCCACGAGGCTGATGACCTCGCTCTCGGCGAACACGGTACACATGCTGGAGATCTTCGTGGGCTCTCCCGAGCGCGCGAGGTCGGCCAGCTCGTCATGCGAGACGCCCAGCCGGTCGGCCATGACCTCCAGGAAGCGCCCCGTGCCGGCGGCACACTTGTCGTTCATGGCAAACTTGATGACGCGACCGGCCTTGAGGCGAATGACCTTGGTGTCCTGGCCGCCCACATCAATAACGGTGCCGTCCTCGCCAAAGAGCCGCACGGCGCCGCGCCCGTGGCAGGTGATCTCGGTCACGACCTTGTCGGCGAACGGCACGGCCACGCGGCCATAGCCGGTGGCCACCACGCGTGCGTTCTCGCCGAGCTTGACGCCCCGCTCGGCAAGGCCGGCTCGAGCGCGCTCGGCGGCGTCGACGCTCGAGAAGCCCGTGGGCATGAGGAGCTGCTGCGCGGGCACGCCGTCCTCCCCCACCACCACGACCTTCGTCGCCGTGGACCCTATGTCGATGCCTATGCCTACGGTCATAGCGTCTCGATGAACGCGGCGATGCGGGTATCGATCTGGCCCTGGTCACCGGAGCTGTAGTCGGTCTCGATCTTCATGTACGGGATGCCCACGCCCTCGACGGCGCGCTCCATCTTGGAGGATTCCACGTTAAAGGGGTGACAGGCCTGGAGCACGTTCTCGATGACGCCGTCGACGTGGTACTTCTCGATCATGCCGAGCGTGTTCTCGAAGCGTCCCTCGTTGGGCGTCATGACCGCGCAGTTGATCTCCAGGTAGCGGTCGGCGATGGCGCGCAGAATGTCGTCCGCGCCCTCGTCGACCATCATGCGTGCGGTACGCTCGCCGGCGCAGTCGTCCTCGCAGACAATCACCCCGCCGTTGGTCTCCACGGTACGACCTATCTTGTTGATGACGCCACCGACCGGGCAGCCCGTGAGCAGGACGCGCTTGGCTGACGGGTCAACCTTGGAACCATTCTTGGTGGCCTCGGCCATGCGATCCTCATAGAGCTTCTCGAGGCTCTCCGTGTAGGCAGCTACATCGAAGTTGAACGTGCCCGAGAACATCGTGCTCATGAGCTCCACGCCGCTGATCGCGGGAGGCTGCTGCTCCTGCAGGCTGAAGAGCGCGAGCTGTGCGCGGCGCAGGCGGTTGCGCTGACGCGCGGCGGCGCGCAGGTCGTCGTCGGTGATGGTGATGCCGTAGATCTGCTCGAGGTGCTCCTTGAGTAGCTTGCACTCCTCGTACCAGCCCTCACGCTCGTAGGCGCGGGCGCGGCTCTGGGGCAGGTGCAGGACGTGGGTGGGCTTGAGCTCGTTCAGGAGCTCGTACATCTTCTTCTTGCCGTCGCAGGTGGTCTCACCCACGATGAGGTCCGAGAAGTAGGTGAACGGGCACTTCTGCGAGTAGGCGAAGCCATAGGTGGACTTGATGAGCGGGCAGAGGTTGGCCGGCAGGACCTCCTCGGCCGCCGGAATCACCTCGTCTGACGTCCCGCACAGGCCAACCGCGCTCACGCCGGCAGCCTCTATGATCTCGAGCGGCGTGTAGCTGCAGAGGTAGCCGATGAGGCGGCCGCCGCCCTGCTTGAAGTCCTTCACCTTGATGAAGCTCGCCTTGCGCTGCTCGTTGAACTCCTCGAAGGTGCGAGGAAGCGGCGGAAGAGCCGTGGTCCTGGGTTGGGTCAGGGTCTCGGGCATGTTAGATCGTCTCCAAGAACGCCTCGACACGTGTGGTGAGCTGGCCCGCGTCCTCGTTGGCGTAGTCCGTGGTGACGTGCATGAAGGGGATGCCGGCCTCCTCGGCCGCCTTCTCCACCGTGAACGCCTCCGTCTCGTAGAGGGTGCAGAACTGCAGGGAGCAGTCGATGATGCCGTCGGCGTGAAGGTCGCGCGCCATGTTCACGATGTCTACCATGCGCTGGTCGTTGGGGGTGAACACGGCGCAGGAGATCTTGAAGTAGCGCTCGGCGATGGCGTCGAGCATCTCGTCGACCGTGGTGGCCGACTCGTCGACGAGGTCCTTGTAGTAGCGCGAGCCGGTGCAGGACTCCTCGCCCACCACGATGCCGCCGGCCTTCTCGATGATGTTAAAGAGCTTCCAGTTGGGGACCGCCATGGGCGTGCCCGTGTAGAGGATGCGCTTGGTGCCCTTGGGCATGACGCCCTCGCCCGCGGCAACGCGTGCCTCGCACTCGGCGGCCAGGTCGTTGATGGCGCCGGTAAGGCGCACGGGGTCGTCCATGAGGGCAGCCTGCACCGTGAGCAGGCTGTCGAGGCCCGAGATGGGGGCGGGGTCCGCGGCGCGAGTGGCCGAGAGGCGCTGCAGGGCGCGACGCTTCTCGTTGGCGATGTGAATGGCCTCGGCCAGGGACTCGGCCGTGATGGGCTGGCCGCAGAAGTCCTCGACCTTGTGGGCGAGCTTCTTCACCTCGCCCTTCCAGGTCTCGAGCGTGGTGTCGTTGTGCACGTTGGGGATGTCCATGATGTGCATGTTGGCAAGCGTGGAGAAGTACTCGTAGGCCTTCTTCTTGCCGTCGCAGGTGTTCTCGCCCACCACAAGGTCGCTCGACTCGATGTAGGGGCAGACATGGCCGAGTTTGAAGCCCGTGAAGCTCTTGATGAGCGGGCAGGTGTTACGCGGCAGGTGCTCCTCGACCTTGTCGGTGGCCCAGTCCGCGCCGGAGCACAGGCCCACGGCAATGCCGCCCGCAGCGGTCACGATCTCCTCGGGCACGTAGAGGCAGAACGACCCCACGATCTTGGTGGCCTCGCCGCTCGCCTTCTTGTCCAGCATCTCCTTGATGCGGCCCGAGTGGATGTTCGTGGCCACGAAGTCAAGGTAGGACGTGGCCTGGGGACGGTTGTTCTGGGTGAGGAACATGTCACCGTACATCTGGCCCACGGCACCCAGGAGCATGTCGTGGTCCTCCACGTTCATGCCGAGCGAATCCCACATGGGATGGTAGTCGTACTCCTCCGCCGGCTGCTGCTCGTTCTCTACCAGTGTCTCTGCCATGTCTCTCTCCTGTCTTATCTTCGACGCCGCCCCTCGCGACGTCGGGTACCCCAAGCTCAATCTCACTTAAAAGATTTTAATTCTTATCCGATACAGTCACGTGACTACAACGGTGTGCAAAAAAATGTCCTCACGCCGCCTCGGCGATCTCGCCGAGGGCGTCCACGGCAGCGTCGACCTCGTCCTCGGTCGTGAACCAGCTCACGCTCAGGCGCACGATGCCCTGCTCCCTGGTGCCCAGCGCCTCGTGCATGAGCGGAGCGCAGTGGGCGCCGGGCCTACAGGCGATGCCCCAGCCCTGCATGAGCATGTCGGCGACGGCCGACGAGTCGAGCTCGCCCACGTTGAGCGCCACGATGCCGGCGCGCGGGGCCGCGGGGTCCGCGTCGGGCCAGTCGCCGTAGACGGTGACGCCCGGCAGATCCCGCACGCCCTCGTAGAGACGACGAGACATCGCGCGGTCATGGGCTCCCATGGCCTCGACGCCGCCCTGCTCCTCGATGAAGTCCAGGCCGGCCGAGAGCCCGGCGAGGCCGTGGGCGTTGAGCGTTCCCGCCTCGAGGCGCGTGGGCCACCCGAGCGGCTGGCGTCGGTCGAAGCTGTGCACGCCCGTCCCGCCCTCGTTGAACGGTCGCACGTCAACGCCCTCGGCCACGGCGAGGCCACCGGTGCCCTGAGGCCCCATGAGGCCCTTGTGCCCGGTGAAGCAGACCACGTCCAGGCCCATGGCACCCATGTCCACGGGGACGCAGCCGGCCGTCTGTGAGACGTCCACCACGCACAGCGCGCCCGCCGCATGGGCGATCCTGGCCACGCGCGCCACGTCCACCACGTTGCCCGTGACGTTGGAGGCGTGCGTCACCACCACGGCCCTGGTGCCCGGGGTGACCAGACGCTCGAGCTCGTCCATGTCGAGCCGACCCCGCGCGCCGCAGCCGGCGCGCTCCACGCGCACGCCCTTCTCGTCGGCGAGGCGGTTGAGCGGGCGCAGCACCGAGTTGTGCTCGAGCACGGTCGTGACCACGCGGTCGCCCGGACCCACCAGGCCGCGGATGGCGCAGTTGAGCGCAGCGGTCGAGTTGGGGGCAAAGGCCACGTGGTCGGAGGCGGAACAGCCCAGCAGGCGCGCCACGCGCTCGCGGCAGCCGTGCACCACGCGCGAGGCGTCGAGCGACTCGGAGGTGGCTCCGCGACCAGCGTTTCCGAGCGAGCCCAGAGCTGCGACCACGGCGTCGATGACACTCTGGGGCTTGCGCAGCGTCGTGGCGGCATTGTCGAGGTAGATCATCTCACGAACTCCAAAAGCTCGATGATGGTCATGGCTTCGTAAGACACGCCCCCACGGGACAAAGCAGCCTCGTAGGTCTCTTGATCCTCCGGCGCCGCCTTCCAGGCGAGACCACACCCCGCCGAAATCTGAGCGGGTACGGGGATCATGCGCCCCGGGAGCCCCTTCTCGTGGCAGAGCTCCTCGCAGCTCATGGCAGCCGCCGTGGTGGGAAATGTCACGATGAGCGCGGGCCGGCGGACGCGAGGCATTACGGCCTCACCACACAGCTTGCGCTCGTGAGCTTCTGGGTGATCGCATACATGTTAGTGGCCTCGCCCACGGCGAGCTTGTCGGTGATTCCATAGAAATCAAGACAGGTCCCACAGGTGAGAATCTCCACGCCGGCATCGGCCAGGCCACGGAAGTCATCAAGGCTGGCGGACCCCTCACAGGTTAGACGCGCCCCGCCGTTATAGAGCAGGATGGTCCGAGGAAGCTCGTCAAGCTGCGTGAGCGAGAAGATGAAGCCCTTGAGCAAGTTGTGCCCCAGCTCCTCGTCGCCCTCCCCCATGGTGTCGGAGCAGATCTGCACCACCACGTTACGCGTTGCGGGCACCTCGCACACCACGGCCTCAGCCTCGCCCGATGCAACCTCAACGGTCTTGTCGGTGCTCACCCTGACGCGCCACTCCTTGTCGGCACACTGCTCGGTCGTGACCTCGCAGCCCTTCGTGGTGCCCATGCGGATAAGGTTCTGTACGGCAACCTTGTTGTCCACGAGCGTCTCTACCACTCCCGGACCCTCAAGCTCCCCAAGGGCCTTGAGCGTCTTCACCACGGGCACGGGGCACACGTCTCCGCGCGAGTCGACCTCTATCTTGTTCTCATCCATTACGTCTCCTCTCGGGTGGGGCAGGGGCCCCGTCTATGCCTTCACCAGCAGCGAGCTTGTCGCGTGCTCCACCGCATGCCCAATCACCGCGGCCGGCTGGCCCTCGTCACGCAGGCGGCGCACGAGCCTCTCTGCGTCCGAGTCGGGAAGGGACACGAGCAGCCCGCCCGAGGTCTGGGGATCAAAGAGCACGTCCGCAAGGTCAAGGGGGACGCCCTCGTCGAGGCTGACGCGCGGACCAAAGAAGTCGCGATTGCGATAAGCCCCCGCGGGGATGAGGCCCATCTGGGCCATCTCACGCGCTCGTGCCATCACGGGCACCTCGCTTGAGAGGAGCTCCAGGGTGACCCCGCTCGCCTCGGCCATCTCACACCCATGTCCCATGAGCGAGAACCCCGTGACGTCGGTCGCAGCGTGAGCATCGAGATCCTCGAGCGCCTGGGCGGCCACGCGATTGAGCGTGATCATGGAGTCCGTGGCCACCTTGACGCCCGCGTCATCGAGCAGCTGCGCCTTGTGGGCCGTGGTGAGGATGCCCGTGCCGAGCGCCTTGGTGAGCACAAGCGCATCCCCGACGAGCACGCCCCCATTGGTGAGTACGCGGTCGAGATCGACGAAGCCGGTGACCGCCAGCCCATACTTAGGCTCATGGTCGTTGATCGAGTGACCGCCAGCCACGACACAGCCCGCTTCGCAGCACTTATCCGATCCACCGGCTAGAATCTGACCCGCGACTTCGAGACCCAGACAGTTGGGCAAGCACAAAAGGTTGAGCGCCAGAGCGGGCGTCCCCCCCATCGCCCAGACATCGGAGAGGGCGTTGGCGGCTGCCACCTGTCCAAACAGGAACGGATCGTCAACCATGGGGGGAAAGAAGTCGCATGTCTCCACGAGACCTCGCCCGTCGCCCAAGTCCCAAATGCAGGCATCATCCGAGGCGTCAAAGCCCACGAGCAGACGTTCGTCATCCAGACGTGGCAAATCGGAGAGGACCTGGGAGAGAGAACCGGGCGGAAGTTTGGCAGCGCATCCTGCCGCCTCGACGAGCTCGGTGAGTCTTACCCCCGTCATATCCATGAGAGCCTCCAACCGTATCCATACTTTATTTCATTTTAACAGACTTTTTTTCTTTATAGCATATCGTTATAGGCAGACAACTACTTCGGAGTCCTCTGCGACAAACACGGGCGAAACGCGCCCCCCCGGCCTCTCTGTGACAGCGCCTGCGAGACGAGAAGGGCCCCGAGCCCCCGCAGGCCCATCCTGCCGGGAAGCCCGAGGCCCCCTTATGCCCTTGGACCAGGAAGCTCGCTACAGGTACGCGACAACCTTGATCTCGACCTTGGCGCCCTTGGGCAGCGCGGCGACCTCAAAGGCAGCGCGTGCGGGGTACGGCGCGGAGAAGAACTCGCCGTAGACCTCGTTCATGGCACCGAAGTCCGTGATGGAGTCCAGCAGGACGGTGGCCTCGGCCACGTTAGCCATCGTGGCACCGGCGGCCTCGAGGACGTTCTTGACGTTGGTCAGGCTCTGGCGCGTCTGCGCGACGATATCGTCACCCGCGAACTCGCCAGTTGCCGGATCGATCGGCAGCTGACCAGATACATGAATGGCGTTGCCCGACTTGATGGCGGCGGAATAGGGTCCAACGGCCGCAGGGGCCTTCTCGGTGACGATTGCCTCGTTTGTCATGATTCTTCTTCTCCTCCTCTTCTTTTGCCCGTCATCTGACGGGCAGGGATACCTATCTTGTCACGTACCGACCAGGCTGGGCCCCAGTGGGCTCGCCGTCTTGGGCCGCGAGCACGCCGTTCACAAACGTGAGGTGCGCGCGTCCGCGGCACTCGAAGCCCTCGTAGGTCGTGTGGTCCACGTTCTGGTGCTGCGTTGCCGCGTTGATGGTCCACTCGGCGGTGGGGTCCCACACGCACACGTCGGCGTCCGCGCCCTCGGCAAGACGACCCTTGGCGGGCCACATGCTAAAGACCCTGGCCGGCATCTCGCTCATGAGGCGGCACAGGTCGGTGGGGCCAAGCTCGCCCGCGAAACTCGTGGCGATAAGCGCGGGCCTGTGCTCGACGCCAACCCCCCCGTTGGGAATCTTGCGGAAATCATCCCTGCCGCGATCCTTCTGGCCATGCAAATTGAAGGCGCAGTGGTCGGTCGCAATCGTGTCGATCTCTCCATTGGCCACGGCCTCGCGCAGGGCAGCGCGGTCGGAGGGCTTGCGCAAGGGCGGGCTCATCACGTACTTGGCGCCCGCGAAGCCGTCGTCGCCCTTCTCGAGATAGCGGGTGTCGTCAAGCAGCAGATACTGGGGGCACGTCTCCACGAATATGTTCTTTTGGCCGCGCGCCTTGGCCGCACGAATCGCGTCCAGGCCCATCTTGGTGGAGAGGTGCACCACGTTCACGCGCGCGTCGCCCGCAAGGTGCGCGAGGTAGAGGAAGCGCGAAATGGCGTCGGCCTCGGCCTCTGCCGGACGGGAGAGGGGATGACCCTCGGGCCCGGTGACTCCCTCGGCGAAGACGCGCCCCTGCAGGGCATCGATGATGTTGCCATTCTCGCAGTGGACGCACAAGGTGGCTCCCAGAGGCTTGAGGGCCTCCATGAGCTCGAGGAGCTCGGAGTCCTCGAGCCTCAGGTGGTCGTAGGCCAGATACGCCTTGAAGCTCGCCACGCCACTGTCGCGCATGACCTTGAGATCTGCGCAGTTGCGCTCGGTCCACTCCGCGAGCGCCATGTGGAAGGCATAGTTCGCCGTGCAGGTGCCGTCGGCGCGATGGTGCCACTCTTCGAGGGCGTCGGGCATGGTCACGCCGCGGTCGGCCGTGGCATAGTCCACAATCGTGGTGGTGCCGCCGCAGGCCGCGGCGCGCGTCCCCGTCTCGAAGCTGTCCGCGGTCCAGTCCATGCCAGTCCAGCACTGCATATGCGTGTGAGCGTCGATGAAGCCAGGGAACACCCAGCAGCCAGAGGCGTCGTAGACCTCGTCAGACTGCGTGGGCTCGATCGCGGGGGCAATGTGCGCGATGTGACCCCCCTCGAGCGCCAGGTCTCCGCAGCGCACGCCATCGGGGCAGACGAGCGCCCCGCCCTGGATGATGACCATATGGTCTCCCTTCAACGGGTCTCAGGCACGCCCGAGGCCAGCCTCTATAACCTCTCGAATACGCTCCAAGTCAGAGTGGGTGTCAATGTCCCAGAGCTCCCAGGGCCACGTGGCCTCGACGCTCTTGCACGGGACACCGTCACCCAAGGCCGCCCGTCCGCCCACGTCGCCCGTGAGCGACTCGAGCCGAGGCAGGACCTGCGCCGGAAAGAGGATGGGCGAGCCCACGCGCCCGCGCCACGAGAGGCGCACGCAGGCGCCGGGGTCGGCGGAGAAGACGCTCGTCAGGGAGCGCACGCTGGTGGGCTCAATGAGCGGCTGGTCTCCGGGGACGAACAGGCAGGCGTCCCAGCCCGCCTCGCGCGCATGGGCGGCCAGGGCACGCGTGGAGTCCGACTGATCGGGGCCCCCGGGGACCACGACGTCCGCACCGAGACCGCGCGCGAGCTCGTCGACCTCCGGGGTGGCCGAGGCCACGACCAGGGGCAGCGCACGCGACACGCAGCCGAGTGTGCGCGCGAGCACGGGCTCACCGAACAGGGGCTCCAGGAGCTTGTTCGTTCCAAAGCGCGTAGCGTGGCCGGCCGCAAGGACCGCCACGCCCACAGTGAGCCGCCTATCTTGCGAGGTGTCGCGAGAGGGGTCGCCGAGGTCCGCAAACACGGAGGCGTAGTGCACGGCGGCCGTGGCCTCCACGACGGAGGTCCATCGCTCGTAGGCGTCCAGGAGCGCGTCCGCCTCGGGCGTGGGCGTGGAGCCGCCGCCGCCCGCTCCCCCCACGACGCGCCTGGTGAGCGGGTGGCCCAAGGCGGACTCGGCATTCTTCACGAGCGCGAGGGCCTTGGTGTATGCCATCCCCATCGACTGGGAGGCGGCGCGCAGGCTCCCGTACTCGCGTATGCGGCGCAGGAGCTCTGCGGGGCCGGCGCCAAAGGAGCGCTCCCCCTTATCGTCAACGAGATATGTCCTTACGTACGGTTTCATGCGGTTATTATGCCTCTTCGGCTCGCACGACCGTGCCCGTCTTGCCCGCCAGACCATCGGCAGCCTTCTCGAGCAACGTGATGAGGGCGGAACGTCCCGGCTTGGACTCGGCGAACTTGGAAGCCGCAAGAACCTTGGGCTCCATCGAGCCCTTGCCGAACTCCCCCGCGTCGGCGAGCTCGTGGGCGCGGGTGGGGGTGAGCTCAGAGAGCCACTCCTGGTCGGGAGCGCCAAAGCGAATCGCGACCTTCTCGACGGCGGTGAGGATCACGAGGTAGTCGGCGTCAAGGGACTCGGCAAGAAGCTCGGCCGCGAAGTCCTTGTCGATGACTGCCGCGGCACCCTTGAGGTGCGTGCCCTCGGTGCGGTAGACCGGGATCCCGCCGCCGCCGCAGGCGATGACCACGTGATCGGCCGCCACGAGCGAGGTGATCGTATCGAGCTCCACGATGCGCTTGGGCAGGGGCGACGCCACGACGCGACGATATCCCTGCTTGGCGTCGTGCATGAACTCATAGCCGCGCTCACGAGTCAAGACGTCGGCCTCCTCCTCGTTCATGAACGAGCCGATGGGCTTGGTCGGCGTCTCGAACGCGGGGTCCTCGGGGTCAACCTCCACCTGCGTGAGGACCGTGGCCACGCCGTGGTCGATGCCGCGGCGCCCCATCTCCTCGCGCAGGGCGTTCTGTAGGTCGTAGCCGATGTAGCCCTGGCTCATGGCCCCGCAGACCGAGAGCGGGCACGGGATGTACTTCTCGGGGTCCGAGCGGGTGAGCTCGGTCATGGCGTTGGCGATCATGCCCACCTGTGGCCCGTTGCCGTGCACAACGATGACCTCGTTGCCCTTCTCAATCAGGTCAACGATGGCCTTGGAGGTCACCTGAACGGCCTCCATCTGCTCGGGCAGGTTCTTCCCCAGCGCGTTGCCACCCAGGGCAACCACGATTCTTCTACTCATCACATTTCCTCTCCGCTGGACTGCGAATGGCGGGGCCACCGGGCGTCACACGCGACATTCTGAGCGCAAAGCGCGAAGATGAGCGCGAGATGCCCGGTGGCCACCACCCGAACGAACGAATCTAGCTTTTACGCCTGGTGCCAGCGAGGCTTCGCGGCCTCCTCGAGGGCAGCGAGCGTGGCCGCAGGGTCCTTGACCTTCTGCAGGAAGACCATGGCCGCAACGGCGTACGGCTTGTAGGAGGCCTCCTTGTACATGCCCTCACGGTGCAGGTCGAAGACGTCCGCCATAACCTCTCCGTGCTCGCAGGAGACGCCGGAGATGTCGGCGGGCAGCGGGTGCATGAAGATGGTGTCGTCGCCCTTGGCGGTCGTGGCCATGAGCTCCTGCGTGGAGCACCAGTCCTGGTGGGTGGCGTTCTGGGCGAGCAGCTCCTGCTCGAGCGCGTCGATGCCCGCGTTGTCACCCTGGGAGTAGAGGTCGGTGCGGCGCTGCATGCCCTCGTAGGGGGCCCAGCTCTTGGGGATCACGATGTCCGCGCCCTCGAAGGCCTCGGCCATCGACGTGGACTGCGTGAACGTCGCGCCCGACTCAGCCGCGTAGCCCTTGGCCTTGTCGACGATGCTGGGCATGAGGTCGTAGCCCTCGGGATGCGCGAGCGTCACGTTCATGCCAAAGCGAGGAAGCAGCGAGATGAGCGACTGCGGGCAGGACAGCGGCTTGCCGTAGGAGGGCGAGTAAGCCCAGGTCACGGCAACCTTCTTGCCGCGCAGATTCTCGAGGCCACCGAACTCGTTGATGAGGTAGAGCAGGTCGGCCGAGGACTGCGTGGGGTGATCGGAGTCAGACTGCAAGGAGACCAGCGTGGGACGATGATCGAGCACGCCGTCGGCGTAGGCCTGTGCGACGGACTCGGAGACCTCCTTCATGTAGGCGTCGCCCGCACCGACGTACTTGTCGTCGCGGATGCCGATGACATCGGACATGAAGCTGATCATCGTGGCAGTCTCCCGAACGGTCTCGCCGTGGGCGATCTGGGACTTGCCCTCATCGAGATCCTGGAGCTGCATGCCCAAAAGGTTGGTGCCCGAGGAGAACGAGAAGCGCGTGCGCGTTGAGTTGTCACGGAACAGGGACACCGCGAGGCCCGAGTCGAAGATGCGCGTGGAGATATTGCGCTCGCGCAGGTCGCGCAGGGCGTTGGCCACGGCATAGAGGGCACGGAGCTCATCGGTGGTCTTGTCCCACGTGTGCAGGAAGTCGTTCTCGTACATATTCGAGAAGTCAAGGCCAGAAAGCTGGTCGAGATAGGTCCGGAACTTGCTCATTGTCTAATTCCTCTCAAAGATTGATGTCGCGTGCACCTGAGGGCCGGGGCGTTCGGGGCGTGGCCCCCCTTCCTCGAGGGAAGCCACGCCCGGACGCGTCCACAAGAAACTACTTGATGTCGTTGTCAGTGAGGCCCGCACGGAACTCGGAGGCGTCATCGGCGCCGGCAGCGGAGCCGTCATAGAGGTTGAGGGCGGCGGTGTAGAGCGCGGCGCAGCTCACGAGGTCCTGCTTATAGGTAATCTCGTTGGGCGCGTGCGCCTGAGCCTCGGCGCCCGGGCCAAAGCCCACGCAAGGAATGCCGTAACGGCCCTGGATGGCAACGCCGTTGGTCGAGAAGGTCCACTTGTCCACAAGGGGACGGCCGGCGCGAGCGTCCATCGAGGGCTTGCAGCCGATGCGCTCGTCGCCGAAGAGGGCCTTGTGAGCCTCGACGAGGGCCTCGACGTGTGGCGCGCTCTCCTTGTTGATCCAAGTCGGGAAGTAGCACTCGGTCTCGTAGACCTCGCCGGTCCAGGACGGACGGTCATACATATACATGGAGACCTTGACGTCATCGCCGTACTTCTTGACGGCCGGCAGGTTCTTGACCTCCTCGAGGCAGCTCTCCCAGGTCTCGCCAGCGGTCATGCGGCGGTCGATGGAGATGGCGCAGGAGTCGGCGACGGCGCAGCGGCTCGGGCTCGTGAAGAAGATCTCGGAGACAGTGCAGGTGCCACGACCGAGGAAGCGGGCGTCCTCGTAGTGATCCGGGTTGTACTTGGGATCGAGCATCTTGACGAGGCCCTTGATGGAGGTCGACTCGGTGGCGCCGTTGTTGTTGAGCGCGCGCACGTCGTTGACGATGTCGGCCATCTTGTAGATGGCGTTATCACCACGCTCGGGCGCGGAGCCGTGGCAGGAGACGCCGCGGACG
>CAYSIC010000012.1:0-60749 GCA_964430985.1 uncultured Atopobium sp. | reverse complement strand
GATCCTGCCTGCGGAGAAGTAGGGGCCACACCACTCCCGCGCGTCTATACTGATTGAGTTCACCTGCACGAATGGAGACCGCATGCCCATTAACGTCCCAGACGGATTGCCTGCCAAGGTCATCCTCCAGCAGGAGCGCATCTTCGCGCTCGAGGAGGAGGTCGCTCAGCACCAGGAGATTCGTCCGCTCAAGGTCGTTATCCTGAACCTCATGCCCACCAAGGTGGAGACCGAGACCCAGATCCTGCGTCTCATCTCCAAGTCGCCTCTACAGGTGAGCTGCGACTTCATGCGCGTATCCACGCACGAGGCCACGCACGTCTCTCACGACCACCTAGTCAAGTTCTACGACACCTTCGACGCCTTTCGCGACAAGAACTACGACGGCCTCATCATTACCGGCGCACCGGTCGAGCAGCTTGCCTACGAGGGCGTGGACTACTGGGACGAGTTCTGCGAGATCGTGGACTGGAGCCAGGACCACGTCTTCTCGACGATGTTTCTGTGCTGGGGTGCCCTCGGCGCGCTCTGGCACCTCTATAAGATTCCCAAGCACATGCTGGGCACCAAGCTCTTTGGCGTCTTCAAGCAGCGCCTCTGCGACGAGTACAGCTTCCTCACCAATGGCTTCGACGAGGTTCACTACATGCCACATTCGCGCCATGCCGCCATAGATACGGGGGCTCTGGCCGACCATCCCGAGCTCTGCGTCTTGTCCGAGGGCTTCACGAGTGGCCCGGCGCTTCTCGCCGCGCGCGACTTCCACGAGATCTACGTGACCGGCCACTTCGAGTACGGCCGCGACACCCTGGCGGACGAGTTCTGGCGCGACTTCCATCGAGGCCTCCCCATTCGCGTCCCCGAGAACTACTTCCCGGACGACGACCCCGAGCAGCAGCCGCTCTTCACCTGGCGCGCTCACGCCAACCTGCTGTACCGCAACTGGCTCAACTGGGTCTACCAGATGACGCCCTATGACATGGACCAGATTCCCGCCGCCATCCACGAGCTGCGCACCCGCTCCCACGGTCACGTGGACAAGTTCTAGGAGGTGCGCAGGTGGTGGAGAACGAGCGCGGGGCCACGCGGGACGTCTACTCGCAGACTCGATCGGAGCACCTGACCGAGGAGCTTCTCGCCCGTTTGCGTGCCAGCACGAGCATCGAGTCCTACCTCGCGGGACCGGGAGTCCTCGATCGCACGCTGCCCGACTACCTCGCCGAGCTCCTGGGCAAGAAGGGACTCAAGCGTGCGAGCGTGGCGCGTGCCTCGGGCATCAACGCGACGGTGGTCTACGACGTCTTCGCGGGCAAGAGCCGCCCGGGGCGAGACCACGCCATCATGCTCGCGCTTGGCCTGGGCTGCGACCTGCGCGAGACCCAGCGCCTGCTGCGTCTCGCAGGCGTCTCCGAGCTCTGGTGCAAGGTGCGGCGCGACGCGATTCTCATCTGGTGCGTGGAGCATGGCCTCACGCGTGCCGAGACCGACGACGAGCTCTGGCGCCTGAGCGAGAAGACCCTGCTGGGAACGGGTCCCCTGTGCTAGGCGGAGCCGGGGGCTGTTCATCGCACCGGGGAACGGCTTTAGCCGCCGCTCCCGTAATTCAGCTGTGAGCTGAGGAATCGACCTGATAGCGTGAATACCATTAGCCGATGGCGTGCGCCAGAGTCGCGTCCTTGTCGCTTGACGACGAGGCTTCGGTGGATGCCCCCAATAGAGGGGTGACCTTTGGCGGAGGTACCCAAGACGAGGACAGACGGTGTGAACGACGAGCAGGTCATGCATGCCATGGGTATCGATGATGCCTATCGAGTGGAGCGCGTGCTCGCGCGGCGCCCCGATGGCGTCACAGAGCTCGTCACCATCGATGGCTCGGGGCCCTTCGTGCGCAGGCGAGTCCCCTCGAAGCTCGCGCGCAGAAGCGTTTGGGCCGAGCTTTCCGAGTGCGACTGCGCCCGCCTCCCGCAGGTGGAGGCCACCTACGAGATGCCCGACGAGTTCATCGTAGTGTGTGACTACGTGCCGGGAAACTCGCTCGAACAGCTGGTGGCCGCTCGTGGTCGCCTTGCCGAGAAGGACGCCGTGCGCATTGTCTCGGAAGTCTGCGAGGCGACGCGAGCGCTTCACGCCCGGGGCATCGTGCACCGGGACATCTCGCCCTCCAACGTCATCGTGGCGGCGGACGGGGCCCACCTCATCGATCTGGGCATCGCGCGGCTGATGGTCGAGGGCGCTCCGCGTGATACCACGCCGCTTGGGACCTGGGGCTTTGCCGCCCCGGAGCAGTATGGGTTTGCCCAGACGGATGCGCGCTCCGACGTCTATGCCATGGGTCGGCTGCTTGGTTACCTCCTGACGGGCGTTCGGCCTGACGCCGACGATTACGATCGGCTTCTTTCCGACGAGGGGCTCGTGACGGCTCGGGCCCGCGCCATTGTGGAGCGCGCCTGCGCCTTCGAGCCGAGCGCACGCTACCAGAGCGCCGACGAGCTCCTGCGTGCCCTGAGGGGTGCGGTGGCAGCCGTAACTCCTGTGCCAGCAGATAGGCCCGCAGCATCGGGAACGATTTCGAGCTCTCCTGCTCCCCGAGGACATAGGCGCCGCTGGATTATTCTCGTGGCGGCGCTTGTCCTCGTCATCGTCATTGCGGCAGTGATGATCTTGGTGATTCGTCCGTTCGCGTCTGACGACGGCGCCTCCGGCGGATGGAACGACGTGTTCGCCTCGGTTCCTCATGCTGACTCTGAAACCAGCACCGACGCCACCTCTGGTCTGGGTGCCGACCCCGGCTCGTCATCGGGATCCGCTTCCGTAGCTGATGCTGCGGCTTCCTCGCTCGAACTCGTGGACTCGGGATGGTCGGTCGTTGCCGGCGGCTACGTCAAGCTGGGGATTGCGCTAAAGAACAACAGCTCGGAATTAGCGATTGACTACCCTGAGGTCATCATCACGGGGCGCGCCGCTGACGGCTCCGTTGTCTTCTCAGACAGCCAGGTTCTTTCGCTCATCTCTCCGGGGGAGACCTTCTACTACGGAGGGCAGGCTGGCAACGGGACCCCGCCCGCAACGGTCGAGTTCTCCGTGAGCAAGCCGCAGGACTATCAGATACGACAGACAAAGAGCGTGGGAGATTATCCGGTCTCGAACGTTTCCGTGGTCTCAGGCGGCTCATTCGGCTCGTCCGTTACCGGTGAAGTGAGCACGAAGGCGCAGGCTGACGGGGGCGGCATCCCTATGAGCGAGCTTATCGTCTGCGTCATCCTGCGTGACAAGTCCGGCGCCATCGTCTATGGCGACGCGAGCTTTGTCACCGCCCCCTCTGCGGGGCAGTCGGCCTCCTTCGAGGTTGGGTTGTATGACGCACCCGCATACGACTCCTGCGACGTATACGCGTACTCCTGGTATTAGCCCTGGCGGGGTTTGCGGGGGCTACAGCCCCAGCACCTCGCGCTTCTTGGCGTCGAACTCGTCTTGCGAGAGAATCCCGGCGTCGAGAAGGTCCTTGAGCTTCTTGAGCGTCTCGATCTGCTCGTCGAGAGATGCCTTGCTGCCCGTGCTCGCTCCCGCCATTGCCGCGTTCTGCGGGTTGAGTGTGTTCGCAAGGTTGAGGCCAAAGAGCATCCCGCCTCCGTCGCCCAGTCCGTTGTCGCGCACGCCCTCTGCGATGAGCTGCTGAGCGGCAACGTTTGCGGCATTCTGGGAGACGTCCTCGTAGGCGCGCACGCCCATCTTCTTCTCGGAGAACTGGTGCACGAGCTCGCGCGACTCCTTGGAGAACTCGATGTTCTCGATGGCCACCGAGGTGAGCCGGAGCCCAAAGCGTCGCTCCCACGTGCCCGCGTTGTCCGGTTCCTCGGAGACGGCGGAGCCGATGGCGTTGGTCTGCGCGGGCAGCTGCGAGATGCGATAGGTGGACGAGAGCGTGTTGACGGCGGCTATGAACGAGTGAAGAAACTCAGCAAGCAGCTGGGAGCGGACCCTGGGGTCATCAAAGGAGTACGAGGACACGTTGGGGGGAACAAAGTTCCGCACGAAGAGCGTGGGGTCCGTCACCTGGACGGTGAGTGAGCCGTACGAATAGATCTCGAGGTCGGTGCCGTAGAAGAGGTCGTTGTAGGCCAGAGGCCCGCGCGTGCCAAACTTGATGCCACGAATCTCGCGGAGGTTCACAAAGGCGACGCGCTTGCTCTCCTGGGACATCCCCGAGAAGCCGATGCGGTCGGCGGCCTGGTCGAGCAAGATTCTGCCGAGGCCCTTCTCGTTGCGATCTTTCGCGTCGAAGACGGTGGCCTCGCCGTCTCTGTATTCGTAGCCACCCGGTGTGGTGATGACCTGCTCTATTCCCGCCTGGCTGAACACGAACGCGGCGGTGTTCTCGGGTACGTAGATGATGGAGCCGTTGGTGAGGATGTCATCTGCCCCAAAGTTGTTTCCGCGCCCGTTCTGGGAGCTTCTCCTGACCCCCGCGGCAACGACCGCATGCTCGTTAAAGGGTGCCGCCGTAACAACGTCCTTCCATTGGTCCGAGAGCATCCCGCCAATGGAATCGAACGTCGCATCGAGAATCCCCATTTCAGCCTCCTAGAGGGTCTGCTTGGTGTCGCAGTAGTCGCAGGTCACAACCGTTCCCGGCTGCCCCGTGAGAGGGGCCCGGCAACCCAGGCACTTCTTGGTGACGTTCGCTGCCCTGCCCTTGCCCGAGGAGCCCGACTTTCCATGCGTCGTCGGTGCCTTCCCGCCCGTGAACGCTCCGATGAGGCTCTTCGCCCCATCTACGAGGTCTGCGACTTCGGAGGGGAGCACCTCTTCCGTGCGGATGTCGGAGAAGTTCCCCGCCGCCGCGTGACAGATGCCCTCGGCCCATCGCTGAGCGGTTCTTTTGGGGTCTGTCAAGAAGCGCAGCGCGATGGCCTCTCCCTCGAATGCGACGTTCAGGTAGTAGCTGCCTTGCTGTTTCGAGGTCATGACTTGAGGGGCTTCGGGCGAGCCGACGATCTTGCTTAAGGCGCATCGTTTGAGGTAGTGCACCCTATTGAAGAGGCCCCGCGAGGCACTTGCCACGAGGATGAGATTTTGGTTGGTAAGGACCACCTCGTCGAGGCTGTCGGAATCCGAGCCGGTGCCTAGGCGGACGCTTTGGGCCTGCATGATGACAAACTCGCCGGGCTCCAGATTGTATTCGGTCATTGTCGCTCCTGCTGTCCCGGGGACATGCTTGCATCTTTTCATGGTAGGGAGCGTCCGCGAGTTTTCCTTAGTTGGCAGCTGAATTCCGTCAACGGAATTCAGTTCTCAACTGAGGATTTGTCACATGCCGACTTTCAGAATGTGAACAGTTTGACCTTGGGGATGCATACGAAGGGAGACGTGCATGGACTGGGAAGAGGCGGGAAGCGCCGGCGGACCGATACCGTCGGGCGAACAGGGGACCCCGAAAAGAAAAAAGAAGCACAGGGCGCTCAAGGCACTTATCGTTGTGGTTGTGATTTTCGTTGCAGCGATAAGCTGCACGGGCATTAATGAGGCACAAAAGGACGATAAGGAACTTGCCTGGCCGTCAACAGGTCTTGCCACGGCGTTGCCCAAACCAAGTGTCCTCAAGGGAGAAGTTTTCTCAAATAGCGACACCTACTTTAAAGCGGAGGTCAAGAAGTGCTCTGAGAAGGACTATCAGTCATACGTTGCGGCGTGCGCGGACAAGGGCTTCTCGACTGACGCGAAAACCAACACCTCGAGCTATGAGGCGACAAACGAGGACGGGCTGAAGCTCAGAATCGACTACTACGAGAGTATGAAGGAGATGGACGTGACGCTTCGTGCTCCCGCCGACAAGGAGGAGCCTTCGAGCAGCACTGGCTCCAGCGGCGGCACACAGGTGACTCCTGCAGCCCCTGACGCCACGTCGGATTCCGACTCGTCAGGCTCAAGCGCGTCTTCGGAGAACTCGTCAAGCGCATCCTCTAACTTCAAGGCCACGATGGATAGCTACGAGGCCTTCATGAACGAGTACGTGGACTTCATGATTAAGTATAAGGACTCTGATAACGCGGTCTCCATGCTTGCCGACTACTCTTCTATGATGAGCCGTTACGCAGACATGATGGAGACGATTGATGCCATTGACGAGGGCTCTCTGTCGGCAGCGGACGACGCCTATTACCTCCAGGTGCAGTCGCGCGTCCTGCAGCGTCTCTCCGAGGTGCAGTAGGGGCACGCGCAACTCGCACAGAAGTGAGCCGGGGACCGTGGAGCCGTGTGCTTCGCGGTCCCTTTCTTGTGCCTGCGGGTGGACGGCTCCAGCGAGCTGGCTACAATCGGTGTCAGAAATCCAATGAAGGGAGCGCCCCCCCATGAAGCTCGTCATTGCCTCAGACATCCATGGTGCCGCCTCGTGGTGCGAGAAGCTCGTGGCCGCGATTGATGCCGAGACCCCCGACCGCGTGGTTCTTCTCGGCGACCTGCTCTATCACGGGCCCAGGAACGACCTGCCCGCCGACTACGCGCCCAAGCGAGTCATCGAGATGCTGAACCCCCTCGCCGAGCGCGTGATCGCCGTGCGCGGCAACTGTGAGGCCGAGGTGGACCAGATGGTCCTTGATTTCCCCTGCATGGCCGATCATAACGTCCTCTTCGATCCCGCCGCGCGCAACGGTGCTGGCCACACGCTCTTTCTCACCCACGGGCACGTCTTTGGGCCCGGCTACCACAACAGCGTGGACGTTTGGCCCGTGCTCCCCAAGGGTTCCGCGATGGTCTACGGGCACACGCACAAGAAGGTCAACGAGGCTAGTAAGACGCACCCCGGCGTCTGGGTCTTCAACCCCGGCTCCGTGGGGATCCCCAAGGACGGCACGCATAGCTACGGCGTCTACGAGGACGGGAGCTTCGAGTTTCGAATCCTGGACTAGGGCGATAGGGCACGCTGAAAGCTCAGACCTCACTATGGCTTGCGGCCCTGCTCACGAATCCAGGGCCGCGGCACGCACGAGGACGATTTGCTTACGAATTCGGCACCGTGGCAGGCGAGAATCCCCTGCCACGTGCCACGCCCCTGGATTCCTGAGCGTCGCTGGGCGCCTGCTGCCGCCCCATGCGACCCCTAAAACACCCGCTTCAACAAATCTATTGTGAATAGACTTAGATTATGTATAGAATCAGGGCGCAGAGGGGATAAACTCAATCGTGTAAACGGGAATCAAGCGCAACGGGGAGACATCACCTCTCCAACGCACAGGAGAAGGAGAACATATTATGGCTAAGATTTTAGGTATTGACCTGGGCACCACCAACTCAGCGATGGCGGTTCTCGAGGGCGGCGAGCCCACGATCATCGTTAACGCGGAGGGCGACCGCACCACCCCGTCCGTCGTTGGCTTCCGTGCCGACGGAGATCGCGTCGTGGGCAAGGCAGCCAAGAACCAGGCCGTCACCAACCCCACCAATACCGTCTTCTCCATCAAGCGCTTCATGGGCCGTCGCTACGACGAGGTTTCCTCCGAGCTCAAGACCGTGCCCTACAAGGTCAAGTCCGGCACTGGCAGCCGCGCCGTCGTTGAGATCGAGGGCGAGGACTTCACCCCCGAGCAGATCAGTGCCATGACCCTCTCCAAGATGAAGGCCGACGCCGAGAAGTACCTCGGAGAGACTGTTACCGACGCCGTCATCACCGTCCCGGCCTACTTCAATGACGCCCAGCGTCAGGCCACCAAGGACGCGGGCAAGATCGCAGGCCTCAACGTCCAGCGTATCGTCAACGAGCCCACGGCCGCAGCCCTTGCCTACGGTTTGGACAAGAAGAACATCGACCAGAAGGTCCTCGTCTTCGACCTGGGCGGCGGCACCTTCGACGTCTCCCTGCTCGACCTCGCCGACGGCGTGGTCGAGGTCCTTGCCACCAACGGCGACAACCACCTCGGCGGCGACGACTGGGACCAGCGCGTCATCGACTGGATGGCAGACAAGTTCCAGAGCGACAATGGCATCGACCTGCGCAGCGACCCCATGGCGCTGCAGCGCCTGAAGGAGGGTGCCGAGAACGCCAAGAAGGAGCTCTCCTCCGCGCAGCAGGCACAGATCAACCTGCCGTTCATAACGGCTGACGCGAGTGGCCCCAAGCACCTCAACTACACGCTGACCCGCGCCGAGTTCGAGCGCATCACGCGCGATCTTCTCGACCGCTGCAAGAACCCCGTTACCAAGGCGCTCAAGGATGCTAACCTTCAGATCTCCCAGGTCAACGAGGTCATTCTTGTCGGCGGATCCAGCCGCATGCCCGCCGTGCAGGAGCTTGTCAAGCAGATGACTGGCAAGCAGCCCAACATGTCCGTGAACCCGGACGAGGTCGTGGCCGACGGCGCAGCCGTCCAGGGCGGCGTCCTGACCGGAGACGTCTCTGGCATCCTGCTGCTTGACGTCACCCCGCTGTCGCTCGGCGTCGAGACCATGGGCGGCATCATGACCAGGATGATCGACCGCAACACCACGATCCCCACGTCCAAGACCGAGGTCTACTCCACGGCGTCCGACAACCAGACGTCCGTTGAGATCAACGTCTTGCAGGGCGAGCGCGAGATGGCGGGGGACAACAAGTCCCTGGGCAAGTTCAACCTCACGGGCATCCCCTCTGCCCGTCGCGGCGTGCCTCAGATTGAGGTCACGTTCGACATCGACGCTAACGGCATCGTGAAGGTCACCGCCAAGGACAAGGCCACGGGCAAGTCCCAGCAGATCACAATCTCCGGCTCCACGGCCCTCTCGGACGAGGAAGTCGACAACATGGTTAAGGATGCCGAGTCCCACGCCGAGGAGGACAAGAAGCACAAGGACGAGATCGAGGTCAGAAACCAGGTTGACAGTCTCGCATATAGCACCGAGCAGACCCTCTCCGACCTGGGTGACAAGGTTCCTGCAGACCAGAAGAAGGCTGCCGAGGACGCTATCGCCGAGGCCAAGAAGGCCCTTGATGGCACCGATACCGACGCCATCAAGGCTGCGGGCGACAAGCTCCAGGAGGTGGGCCACAAGCTCGCCGAGGTTGTCTATGCCAGCACGCAGGATCAGACCGCGGACGGCTCGTCCTCTGACGGCGGCGCCTCCAACAGCGATGACGTGGTCGACGCCGACTACGAGGTCGTTGACGACGACGAGAAGAACAACTAGGCCACGGTTTTCAAAACCCAACCTAGCCTACTGACTAAGACGGGGAGGCGGCCTCGCGCCGCCTCCCCGAGCGATGTGAGGAGGGTGACGTGAAGGTGCCTATCGAGGCAAATGATGAGAAGAACCTAGATGTCGATTCCGACGGAGTCGTCGGGTCCGATTCTGCGCCTGTTGCTGACCAAGACGTTCTCGACCCTGAGGCCGAGGAACGCGCTCATATAGAGGCTGCCATCCGCGCGGGCGAGGAGGCTGCCGAGAAGGAGCTTTCCTCAGACGTGGGAAAGATTCGTCTCGAGCGCGACGAGCTCCAGAAGAGGCTCTCAGACGTCTCGAATGAGATTGATGCCGCTAAGAAGGAGGCCGCCGACGCAACGGATCGTCTCGTGCGCCTGCAGGCCGACTGGGACAATTATCGTCGGCGTACGGCTACGGAGCGTCTTGCGGAGAAGGAGCGTGCTGCCGAGAAGCTCGTCTGCAATCTGCTCCCCGTTCTCGACGACCTCGAGCGCGCCATCGAGCATGCGGGCTCCGCAGGCGGGGACGCTCGGATGCAGCAGTTTGTCGAAGGTGTCTCGGCCGTGCACACTAAGATGCTCTCCGTGCTCGACAAGGAGGGCGTCGAGCCCATCGATCCGGTGGGCGAGCCGTTCGAGCCTCTCTCGCACCAGGCTGTTGGCCGCGTCGAGGACAAGGACGTCTTTGACGAGACCGTGGCCCAGGTGTATCAGAAGGGCTATCGCATGGGGACGAAGGTTATCCGTACGGCCATGGTGACCGTGGCCTACGGGGGGCCCAAGAGACCCGTTCCGCAAGACGATGACTCGGACACGGCAGGCGCCGATCAGGTTGCGCAGGACGTCTCCAACGACTCGACGGAGAAGAAGTAGGCAAACGGCGCCCGGATCTCATGGTCCGGGCGCGATGGTATGAGAGGGGGCTCGTGCAGAGGCCATGGCAGACAAGAAGAATTATTACGATGTTCTGGGCGTGAAGCGCGACGCCACCGATGACGAGATCAAGAAGGCCTTTCGCAAGCTTGCTGCTAAGTATCACCCCGACCGGGGTGGAGACGAGCAGAAGTTCAAGGAGGTCAGCGAGGCGTACACCACGCTCTCTGATGCGAAGAAGCGTCGCGAGTACGATCAGATGCTCATGTTCGGAGGCATTCCTGGCGCCGACTTTGGCGGTTCGGGAGGTCGGGGCAACGGTTACTCCTACACTACCAACGTAAGTGGCGACTGGTCCGACATCTTTGACAACATGCGCAGCGGAGACGGCGCGTTTGGTGGCTTCGACTTCTCGTCGATCTTTGGCGGAGCGGGCGGGGCTCGCGCTGCACAGAATCGCCCGACCAAGGGCGGTGACCTCACCATGTCCATCGACGTCACCGCTGACGAGGCGTTCAAGGGGGCCACGCGCAAGGCAAGCTATAGGGTGCCTTCCACGGGCGAGGAGCAGTCGCTCACCATCAAGATTCCCGCCGGCGCGGTGGATGGCGGCAAGCTTCGCTATCGCGGCCGCGGCGAGTACGGCACGCAGGGCGGTGAGCGCGGGGATCTTGTGATCACCACGCACGTGGCCGAGCACCCGCTGTTCAAGCGCGATGGAGCCGACGTGCGGATGGACCTTCCCATCAGCATCTACGAGGCGGCGCTCGGGGCGACGGTGGACGTTCCCACGCCCGACGGGACCGAGGTGCGCCTTAAGGTTCCCGCTGGGACGCAGGACGGAAAGACCTTCCGCTTCCGCGACCTGGGCGCTCCCAACGTCAAGCGCAAGGGCTCGCGCGGAGCGCTCTACGTGACGGTGCGCGCGAAGGTCCCCACGCTGCTTACCAAGAAGGAGCGCGACGCGCTGTCCTCTCTGCGCGATGCGGACGCGCGTGACTATCGTGAGGAGGTCAACCGCTATGGCACGCAGCGGTAGTGAGGGCAAGGACAAGCCCCTGTACATGATTAGCGTGGCCGCCGAGCTCACGGGCATGCATCCGCAGACCCTGCGCGTCTACGAGCAGAAGGGCCTCGTGACGCCCGGGCGATCGCGCGGTAACACGCGCCTGTACTCCCAATCCGACATCGATCGGCTCAACCTCATCTCCAAGCTCACGGATGAGGGCATCAACCTCGCCGGCGTGGTGCGCATTATCGACATGCGGGAGCGCATGCGCAGAAGCGACGACGAGCTCGAGGAGCTGCGCCATCGCGTGCGCAAGCTCGAGGACGAGGTCCACGAGTTTCGCATGCGGGAGAAGATTACGGCGCTCGCCCGCTATGACGGTAGTCCGGACCAGGTCATGCAACGCCTGCTGATGGGGGGCTCGACCGACGACTCAGACGACGAGACGTCTGAGTCAAGGTAGCGCGTCGCGCGTTCTTGTCAGAATCAATCGAATGTACCAGGCCCTTTCGCCTCGATGGATGCGAGAGGGTCTTTCTTTTGAGCACTCGTGGGCCATGAGGCGTATTTTATTCTTCTGCGACGCCGAGCGGTGCCGAGCAGGCGGTCAGCGGTCTCCCTTGCCCTGCGATTACGTCAAGAGATGGCACAAAGTTTCTTATCTCGTCCATCTTGCTGACACGAGTGTTCCTTTGTTCTTTAATGGGCCACAAGGGGGTGAGGTGCATGGACGGTCGCGGGTTGATCTATCTGCTCAAGGAGCACAAGCAGTTCGCGAGTCCAGCCGAGCGCAACGTTATCGACTACGTTCAGAGCAGCCCGCGCGAGGCGTCTATGCAGAGCATTCAGTCCCTTGCTGAGGCAACGTACACCTCACCCTCCACAGTGGTCCGCCTCTGTCGCAAGCTTGGATGCGATGGCTACAAGGAGTTCAGGAGAGAGCTCATCTACGAGCTTGCTCTTGCTCCTGAGGGACAAGACATCTCTCTCGAGGGAATTGTCGAGGGAGATGGCCCCGAGCAAATCGTAAGAAAAGTGGCGGGCAGCTGCAAGAAGTCAATCGAACTCACCGAGCGCCTGGTCTCAAACGAGACGCTTGTCACCTGTGCAGAAGCCATACTGTCTGCGCGCGTGGTCAATTTCTTTGGCATCGGGTCATCTCTTCTTGTGGCACATGACTTCGAGATGAAGCTCATGCGCATCAATAAGGAGTGCCACGTATACGATGACTGGCACAATCAGCTGCTCTGCGCCAAGAACATGGGCGAGGATGCCCTTGGAATCGCGATTAGCTACTCGGGCCTCACCAGTGAGACGATTGAATGCGCGCGCGTGGCTCACGACCGAGGCGCGAAGGTCATCGCGATTACGCGCTTCTGCGCAGATTCTCCTTTGGTCAAATATGCGGATGCCGTTGTCTATACGGCCGCGAATGAGCCCCTTGTTCGCAGCGGAGCCATGGCGTCAAGGATGTCGCAGCTCATGGTCGTGGACATGCTCTACGCCATGTGCGTCATGAGGAATCGCGAGCATAACGTATCCCTCCTGCGCCAGAACTACATGGAGAAGCGTCCGCCAAAGGGGCGGGCCGGAGAAGAGTAAGGAGGGAATCGTGCTAGACCTCACTAAGCTATCCACCGAAGCCCGAAATCCGGCGACCATGGACCTCGATCAGATGACGCCTCTTGAGATTGCCCGTGTGATGAACGCGGAGGATGCCAAGGCCGTCGCCTCCATCACGGGGGTGTTGCCCCAGGTAGCCACCGCGATTGAGTGGGCCACCAAGGCGCTCTGCGCAGGGGGGCGGATCATCTACATGGGAGCGGGGACAAGCGGAAGACTCGGCGTGCTCGACGCGGCTGAGTGTCCGCCCACCTTTGGAGTCTCCCCGGACCTTGTCGTTGGTCTTATCGCCGGAGGTCCCAAGGCCCTTGTGACAGCGGTGGAGGGGGCAGAGGACGACGCGCCGATGGGTGCCCGCGACCTCGAAAGCATAGATCTTGCCGAGAAGGACGTCGTGATCGGTCTTGCCGCGAGTGGAAGGACGCCCTATGTGGTGGGCGGCCTGCGCCTGGCGCGCCAGATGGGCTGCAAGACCGTTGCCATTGCCTGCAGCGGCGACTCTGCCATTGGCAAGGAGGCCGAGCTTGCCATTGAGGTGGCCCCTGGGCCCGAGGTCCTCACGGGCTCAACGCGCCTTAAGGCAGGAACGGTGCAGAAGCTCATCCTCAACATGATATCGACGGGCAGCATGGTGCGCACGGGCAAGGCTTACCAGAACCTGATGGTGGACGTGCAGGCTACCAACCAGAAGCTGGTCACGCGTGCCCAGAATATCGTGATGCAGGCGTGCGACTGCACGCGCGAGAGGGCAATCGAGGCGCTCGAGCAGGCGGATGGCCAGGTGAAGACGGCAATTGTCTCCGTGTTGCTGGGCTGCGGAGTCGTTCAGGCCCGAGCACGCCTGGATGATGCCCACGGCCACGTGCGGGCGGCCATTGGGTAAGGGGCGGCCTATGCGGGGACCGTGGCGTTCAACGGGGAAGCGTATCCAAAGGAGGAAGTAATGACCGACAAGGAACTCAGTGAGCAGCTTTTCACGTTGCTCGGCGGAAGGGAAAACATCACGGCCAACGCGGCATGCATGACTCGTCTTCGCGTGGATGTGGTGGACGTTAGTAAGGTGAACGTCGATGCGATAAAGGCGCTCGACGGCGTCATGGGAGTCGTCGCCGACGAGACGATGCAGATTGTGCTCGGTCCTGGCAAGGTGAACAAGGTGCTTGAGGAGTTCTCCCAGCTCACCGGCATTCCCAAAGGCATGTCTGACGAGGACGCCTCCTCTGCCGCCGCCGAGAACAAGGCCGCGCAGAAGGCGAAGTACAGCCAGAAGCCCGTGCAGGCCTTCCTCAAGAAGATCGCTAACATCTTCGTAGCGCTTCTCCCCGGCATTATCGCTGCTGGCCTCATCAATGGTATCTGCAATGTCATCAATGTTACCTCGGGCAACGCGTTCGCCGGCGTGTGGTGGTACCAGGGAATTCGCTCCATGGGCTGGGCTCTGTTTGCCTATCTTCCCATTCTGGTCGGCTACAACGCTGCCCGTGAGTTCGGAGGGTCCGCATCGCTCGGCGGCATTGCTGGCATGATGTGCATTGCAAACGCGGCCATGCCCCTTCTGGCAGCTGGCGTGGCAGACCCCGAGAAGGCCATCCTCCTGCCGCTCACCAATGCGGTGTACAACCCCGCGGCAGGCGGCATGATCGCCGCCCTGATCGCTGGCGCGTTCTTTGCGTTTATCGAGAAGAAAATTCGTAAGGTGATGCCCAATATCCTAGACACTTTTATCACACCACTGCTCGTGCTCATCATTGGTTCTTTTGCGATGATTCTGGTTATCCAGCCCGTAGGTGCTTGGCTCACTCAGGGCATCTTTTTCGTGCTTCAGTTCGTGTATGACAAGATGGGCGTGATTGGCGGCTACATATTGTCCGCAGGCTTCCTGCCGCTGGTCTCTGTGGGCCTTCACCAGGCGCTCACGCCCATCCATGCCCTCTTGAACGATCCTACCGGACCGACCCAGGGCATTAACTACCTCCTGCCCATCCTCATGATGGCTGGCGGCGGACAGGTGGGCGCCGGTTTCGCGCTCTACTTCAAGTCGAAGAATAAGAGGCTCAAGAAGTTCGTGGCCGAGTCCATCCCCGTTGGCATCCTAGGCGTGGGCGAGCCCATGATGTATGCGGTGACTCTGCCGCTTGTTCGCCCCTTCGTGACCGCGTGTCTCGGCGCGGGGTTCGGCGGCATCCTCGCGTCTCTGTTCCATATCGGCACCGTGTCCCAGGGCGTTTCTGGCCTCTTTGGTCTTCTTATCGTGGTACCCGGCCAACAGCTGACATATGTCATTGCTATGCTTGTGGCCTACCTGGGTGGCTTTGTCCTCACCTGGTTCTTTGGCGTGGATGAGCAGCGCATCAACGAGTTCTATGGTGAATAGTGTGATTTTGCGCTAATGCGTGCAGTGGTCCGGGCGGCTCCTTGCAAGAGGGGCCGCCTCGCTCATAAGGAGGCAGACATGCAGACGGGCATCTCGCTGTATCTGGGAAACGGTCTGGAGGTAAACGAGCGTGTCATCGAGTGCGCGCACAGGGCGCACGTGAGCTACGCGTTTACATCGCTTCAGATCCCAGAGGAGTCTGGCGTCGGCTACGAACGCGACGTCCGTCATCTGCTGAGGTTGCTTGATGCGGCGAACATCTCGCTGATCGCAGACGTTGGCCCGGATACCTGTGAGAAGCTCGGCTGTTCGCGGATTGAGGAGCTGGTTGAGATGGGCGTCACGCATCTGCGCCTTGACTACGGCTTTGACCCGCAGCAGACGGCCCAGCTCTCAAGAATCTTTCACATTGTATGTAATGCGTCGACTGTGTCTGCACGGGAAGTCGCTGCTTGGCGTGAGTCAGGCGCTAATCTCGCCCGCTTTTCCGCCTGTCACAACTACTATCCCAAGCGCTGGACGGGACTTGATCTGGTAGATGTGCTGCGTATGAATCGACGCCTTGCGGCTTATGGCTTTGAGACCATTGGCTTCATACCGGGGAACAAGACGATGCGCGGACCGCTCTTCGAGGGACTTCCCACGGTTGAGGAGCAACGCAACCAGAGGGACAGGGTTGCCCTTAACGCCCTTGAACTTGCGCTCGACGGTGAGTGCGGCATCGTGATCGTGGGGGACGTAGACCTGACCGACTCCGGTTGGGACCAGCTGGGACAGCTTGCTAGGGGCTTCGTGGATGTGGATTGTACGCTGGAATCTGGTTATGAATACCTTCGCGGTCAGGTGCATCACGACCGAGTTGACTCGAGTCCCTGGGTGTTCCGCTCTCCTGAGTCAAGGACGACACTTCGCCCCGAGAGGACTCTTGCACCTGACGCAGCAGCCGGCGCCCCCCGATCCGCGGGAAGCATTGCGGTGTCCAACAGCGCGTACCTGCGCTATGAGGGCGAGCTTGAGATCGCGCGCCGCGATCTGCCAGGAGACGCACGTATAAACGTGGTGGGGCAGGTCGCCGAGGAGGACCTCGATCTGCTCCCGTATGTGCGCGAAGGGTTTGGGCTTCGGTTCGTATAATCCGGCCCCCAGAACTCCCCGTCTGATTCAGTCGCTTTGAGGTGGCTTTCTCGCCTCTGTTTTGACTGAACCAGACGGGGACTCTTTATTTGAAGTCCGACTTGCGAGGCGGGGCAACCGCTCACGGTAGAGGGCTTAAAAAACTGACCGCTCATGTAGGGGCGCAAGCCACTCATGCAGAGTGGCTTGCGCCCCTCCCGCCCCATGATTCAATTGCGGCTAGAAGATTTTCAATTTCTTATCAGGGAAGCGGGGGTAAAACACAATGAAGGATTGGAACAAGAGACGCCGGCGTACGCGTCGCTTTGAGGTGGCTGTGGTTGCAGTACTCGCAATCGTGGCCCTTGCGGCCAATATCGCGGCGCCCATGTTCAAGGGAGTTCTTGATAGTTATCTGGGCCGTGGTGAGATTTCCGTCACGACTGCCGAGGGCTCTGAGGCGTGGGATTCAGCGTACTATAAGCCGCAAACCGCCTCGTTAGAAGAGACCAAGAAGGCAAGCGACGTAGTCTCCGAGCAGATGACGGATGAGGGAATCGTTCTGCTCAAGGATAATGGCGCTTTACCGCTGGCAAAGGGCTCCACAGTGTCGCTTTTCGGGTATGGCTATCTCGATCCCGCCTACTCGGGCTCGGGAGCAGCTGCAACGACCGACACGGCTATGGTCACCGTTGATCAGTCACTGGGGGAGAGCTTCAATATCAACAGTGAAACCGTTGACGCCATGAGATCCGCAGAGCCTTCCTCTCCCGGTGCGGCCGAGGGGACGCCGGCGCTTGACTTCGACACAAATAGCCTCCAAGCAATGATGGAGTCGGAAGAGGCGGCAAAGATTTACGAGTTTGACGCGAGCATCTACGAGCAGACGGCTGACTCCGTCCGAGGCACAACGGGACTTGTCTTTATCAAGCGCACAGGCAGTGAGGGTATCGACAAGCGATTTTATGGCTATGACGACGGCACTCCGCATTACCTCGCTTTCACGCAGGCCGAGAAGGACACAATCAAGTTCGCAAAAGAGAACTGCGATGCGGTCGTGGTCGTGCTCAACACCGCAAACCCCGTGGAGCTCAGTCCTGTCATGAGCGGGGAATACGAGGCGGATGCCATTGTCTGGATGGGAACGGCTGGGTCGCGAGGGTTCGCATCCCTCAGCAAGATTCTGTGCGGTGAGGTCAACCCCTCCGGCCGCCTGACCGATACCTACGCCACCGATTTTACGGCTGACCCAACTTTTGCCAACTTTGGTGACGCACGCTATGACAACACCACGGTCACGGATACCACCATGCTGACCTTCATCCCTGGGGCCAACAAAGGCACAATCGACCGCCCCTTCATCGAGTATGAGGAAGGGATCTATGTTGGATATCGCTACTACGAGACGGCTGCCGTCGAGGATTCAGATTTTGTCTACGGGGCCCTGGATGCGCAGGGAGGCGTGACGCAAGAGGGAGCGGTAGCGTATCCCTTTGGCTATGGTCTTAGCTACACGAGCTTCGACCAAGAGATTACAAGCTATGACGACTCCGGTGACACCGTGAACGTCGTGGTCACGGTGACCAATACCGGTGCCGTTGCCGGTAAGGACGTCGTGCAGCTCTACTATACCTCGCCCTACACTGACTACGATCGCACCAATGGGGTGGAGAAGTCTGTCACGGACCTCGGCGACTTCGGCAAGACCAAGCTGCTCGATCCGGGCGAGTCGACCGAAGTGAGCCTCTCCCTCTCCAAGGATGACCTTGCCTCCTATGACTATCATCATGCCAACGCCGATGGCACGACGGGCTGCTATGTACTGGAGGCGGGCGAGTATGCCATCGAGCTCAAGGCCAACTCGCATGATGTGGTGGACTCTCGTACCTTGACCATTGCGAACACGACCTTCTTTGAGAGTGGAGACGCCCGTCAGAGCGAGCGAAACGCGCAGTCCCTGCTTGATGATGAGGGAACCCCCACGGGGGTCACCTTTGATGGTTCAAGCTTCACTGCAGCCACCAACCAGTTCCAGACGCTCGATGACTACATGGATGGCAGTGACGTAACCAAGCTCTCTCGCTCCAACTGGAAGGGCACTCAACCCAGCGAGCCCGAAAATGGCCGCAAGTCCGCGAGTCAGGTGGCCCTTGATGACTTCGAGCGCTTCGACAACTTCGATTACCAAAGCGACCCCTTGCTCGGAAATGTCGAAGGTAGCCTGGTGTACGCCGAGGAGGCGCCCGTCTCGAATGACCAAGCGGGGCTTTCCCTTATTGACCTGCGCGGTGTTGACTATAATGACACGCGTTGGAGTGCCCTTCTCGACCAGATTGACTGGGATGGGGACAAGGGAAGCATTCAACCTCTGCTGTACAGCGCCGCCTATCAGACCATGGACGTAAGCTCCGTGAGCAAGCCTGCTACCACGGACAAGGACGGAGCCATGGGATGGAGTGTCGACGGGGCGTCGAGCTGGGCCTCTGCGAACGTGCAGGCCTCCACTTGGAACGTTGAGCTCGTGAGGCAGATGGGTCAGTGCATCGGCGAGGAAGCCCTTCAGGCGGGCCTTACCGGCTGGTACGCACCGGCGGTTAACATACATCGCAGTCCCTTCTCGGGCAGGGCCTACGAGTACTATTCTGAGGACGCAACGCTTTCGGGCAAGCTGTCCGCAGCCACCATCGGAGGTGCGGGTGACAAGGGCGTCATCAGCTACCTCAAGCACTTCGCCCTCAACGACCAGGAGACCTATCGCTCCATATTCCTGGCAACCTGGGCTAATGAGCAGGCTATCCGTGAGGTCTATTTGCGGCCCTTCGAGATCGCGGTCGAAGATGCCAAGAGCACTATGAGCTACATCTCCGACGACGAGGGCACGGTGTCCACCAAGGTCGTCCGCTCCGCCACTGGCATCATGTCTTCCCAGAACAGCGTGGGCGGTACCATAGGCTTTGCTCATCACGGACTGCTCACGGGCGTGTTGCGGGGAGAATGGAATTTCGAGGGAGCCGTCGTCTCTGATCTCTACCCCTCCAGTTCCATCGCGATTCGGGACATGTCTATCCGTGCTGGAACTGATATGTACATGAACCAGGGAGAGCCCTTTGCCGCCGACTACGACAGTCCCACCGCACGCTCGGTCATGCGCACGGCGCTGCATCGGGTTCTCTACGCCACGGCCAACTCCAATGCCATGAATAAAATCGCACCGGGAACCATCGTGTCCTACGCGATGAGTCCCTGGCAGATTGGTCTGTACGCTGCGACTGCGCTGATTGTGGTGACCGACATCCTGATCGTATGGCACCTTGTGCGCGGAAAAGAAGGATCCAAAAAAAGAAGAACCATCCGATAAATAGACATTGCAATCACGTTTGATGCCAGCCCTTTAGGCTCGCTATGGCGCTCGGGCCTTGCCCGCGAGCCTTAGCGAGCCTTTGTCCTACAATGTCTGAAGACTGGAGGTTACGGATTTTATGATGACCATTGCCATTGTGGAGGACAGCCCGGCCGACGCTGAGGCGCTCGAAGCTCTTGTTGACTGCTACTTTGAGGGCGATGCTACAAAATACAAGATCGTGACCTTCTCAGATGGGCTTTTTCTGCTCGAGGGCTATAGGCCCATCTATGATGTCATCTTCATGGATGTGGAAATGCGCCTCGTGGACGGACTATCCTGCGCCAGGCAGGTACGCGAGGTTGACGAGGAGGTTCCACTCGTCTATACAACCAGGATGGCGCAGTATGCCGTGAGCGGATATGAGGTAGGTGCCCTGGGCTATCTAGTGAAGCCTGTCAGCCCATATTCCTTTGCTCTCACCATGAAGCGCGTGATGCGATTTGTCGAGCAGAAGCAGTCCGTTACGCTATGGCTGCCTTGCGAGGAGGGTCAGATGGCGGTTCGCCTGCGAGACGTCGAGTATCTCGAAGTCAGGGGTCACGAACTGATCTTTCACTGCGGAAAGAGGACCGCTAAGGTGGCAGGCTCTCTCAAGGAGTACGCCCAAAGGCTTGCCTCACATAATTTTGTGCTCTGCAATCGCTACTATTTGGTTAACCTTGCCTGCGTACGGGGGCTGCATGAGAGCACAGTGCAGGTCGGGGACGTCGAGCTCGCCTTAAGTCGGCGGAGAAAGACCTCTTTTACACAGGCGGTGACGAGGTACTTTCAGGAACGTCAGCTATGAGGGGGGCTCTTATGGCCATGAGAACGCTGGGGGAGCTCCTGATTGCCACCCTTTGCTTTCGAGGGGCGCTTCCGAGGCCTCGTTTTTCTGCCCCGCGGTCTTCATGGATATCAATTTTCGTTATAGTGGCATTTGCTGCTGTCATTGGTTTGCTCGGATCTTTTGGCGTGTCGCTTCATGTCTCAGCCCTAGGCTACGCTCTATCATTTGTAGTGCTTTGGCTTCTCGTGTGGCGTCGCTTTGCGATTGCCAAACTCGATGCCCTTACTATCTGCGTGCTCGGTTACTGCTTACAGCATTTTGCGAGCGACCTCTCGTTCATGGTCCTGTTGTCCCGCGGGCTGAGCAGCGAGCGTATCGCGGTCGACCCATTGCTCAGCCTCGCGTATTACGGTGGATTCGCAATCGTGTATCTGATTGGGTATCTTCTGGTGGGCAGAAGCTTCTCCATCGATACGGCTAAGGCCCACAGTCGCGTTACGTGGGTTCTCCTCTGCTGCTCGTCGGTATTTTTTCTCATCGTCTTCAATCTTGTGTTTGTCACGACGCAGGCGTCCGATGTTCGCATGGTCTGCTATGGATACGACCTTCTCTGCACCGCCCTCATCTTTTTCATCATGTTGCTCGTGTCGCGAGCCGATACGCTCGAGAGTTCTTTGGATGTCGTCGAGCGCATGTGGAACCAGAAGAGGGCCCAGTATGAGCTCACCAAAGAGAACATCGAGCTTATTAACATCAAATGTCATGATATCCGTCGCCACATTGCCCATATGGAACGCGGCGATCTTCCTCTTGGCCCTGAAGCACTACGCGAGATTGAAAATAGCGTGAGCGTGTACGATTCCGGAGTGCATACGGGAAGCGCTGTGCTCGATGTCATTCTCACGGAAAAGCGTCTCTTTTGTTCCCAGCACGATATCGAGCTCATGTGCATGGCTGATGGGTCCCTGCTTACAAAGCTCGAGGAGGATGACCTTTACTTTCTCATGGCAAACGTTCTCGAGAATGCCATTGAAGCGACCCTTTCACTCTCGGACCCTGCCCAGCGCATCATCAATCTGACTGTCAGCCGAGAGGGGCCGCTCGTGAGCATCCGGGAGGAGAACTACTGCAAAGGCTCCCTTGACCTTTCTTCTGACGGACTTCCACGCACTAGTAAAGGGGACGAGACCAATCATGGCTTTGGAATGCGCAGCATCCGACATGTGGCTGAGAAATACGGGGGAACCTTGTCGTTCGGATGTGATGACGACATCTTCACGCTCTGCGTTCTCATACCGTTAGGATAAATCTAACACATTGACACTTAGATTTTCGTATAAGACCACGCTTAAGGGGGAACACTAAGTACCGATTAACTATGCCCCGGAAGGGAGAGAACTATGAGAATAGACAAGTGGGCCGTTACGGCTCAAGAAGCGCTGCAGTCGGCGCTCGGCGTCGCAGCTGACGCCGAGGCGGGTCAGCTGCAGCCCATTCACCTGCTCAAGGCCCTGCTTAGCTCCGGCGAGCACAATCTGTCCGCCATCATCGAGCGCGTGGGGGCGGACCCTGTGGCCATTGAGCGGCAGGTCGATCAGGCTATGGCCAACCAGCCCAAGGTCAGTGGCGGCAACGAGCAGATGGGCGTGAGCAACGAGCTCGTGCGCGTGGGTAATGCGGCCGAGAAGCTCGCTACCAAGATGGGTGACTCCTACGTCACCTCCGAGCATCTGCTCTGCGCGCTCGCGGATGACAAGTCCGATGCTGGCAGCATTCTCAAGTCCGCTGGCGTCACGGGCAAGCGCGTCGAGGGCGCCTATAACGACTTGCGTGGAGACGAGCACGTGACTAGTCAGGACTCCAAGCCCGAGTTCGAGGCTCTCGAGAAGTACGGTCGCAACGTGACCGACCTTGCGCGTCAGAACAAGCTCGACCCGGTCATCGGCCGCGTCGAGGAGATTCGTCGCACCATCCAGGTGCTCTCGCGTCGCACCAAGAACAACCCCGTTCTTATCGGCGAGCCAGGCGTGGGCAAGACGGCCATCGTCGAAGGCCTGGCCCAGCGCATCGTCTCCGGCGACGTGCCCACCACCCTGCGCGACAAGGACCTCGTCGAGCTAGACATGTCCGCGCTCGTGGCCGGAGCCAAGTATCGCGGCGAGTTCGAGGATCGTCTCAAGTCTGTGCTTAAGGAGATCGAAAAGGCCAACGGCCAGATCATCCTCTTCATCGACGAGCTCCATACCATCGTGGGTGCGGGCGCGACCGAGGGCTCCATGGATGCAGGCAACATCTTGAAGCCCGCCCTAGCCCGCGGCACCCTGCACGCCATCGGTGCCACCACGCTTGATGAATATCGCAAGTACATAGAGAAGGACGCCGCTCTTGCTCGCCGCTTCCAGACGGTTTTGGTCTCGGAGCCCACGGTCGAGGACACTATCTCCATCCTGCGTGGCCTCAAGGAGCGCTACGAGCAGCATCACCGCGTGCGCATCGTGGACTCCGCGCTCGTCTCGGCGGCCGACCTCTCCAACCGCTATATATCCGACCGCTTCCTGCCCGACAAGGCCATCGATCTGGTGGACGAGGCAGCGAGCCGCCTGCGCATGGAGCTCGATTCCATGCCCGCGGACATCGATGCCGTCGATCGCCAGCTCACCCAGATGCAGATCGAGGAGCAGGCCCTCATGAAGGAGGAGGACACCGCCTCCAAGGAGCGGCTCGAGACCCTGCGCGCAGAGATTGCCACCACGCGCGAGAAGCTCGACAGCATGAAGGCCAACTGGCAAAACGAGAAGAGTGCGATTGATCGCGTGCAGGACCTCAAGTCCAAGATCGAGGACGCCAAGGCCGAAATGGAGCAGGTGACACGTTCGGGCGACCTCGCCCGCGCCTCCGAGCTGCGCTATTCCACGATTCCCGGCCTGCAGCACGACTACGAGGCAGCCGAGGCAGCGCTCAACGCCAAGCAGGAGGCGGGCGGCCTTCTCAAGGAGGAGGTCACCTCCGAGGAGATCGCCGAGGTCGTCTCCGCGTGGACTGGCGTGCCCGTGTCCAAGATGATGCAGGGTGAGATGGACAAGCTCAAGAATCTGGAGGACGAGTTGCATCATCGCGTGGTGGGCCAGGACGAGGCTGTCTCGGCCGTCGCCGCCGCAGTGCGCCGCAGTCGCGCGGGACTCTCCGATCCTAGTCGTCCCATCGGCAGTTTCTTCTTCCTAGGCCCCACGGGCGTGGGCAAGACGGAGCTCGCCAAGGCGCTTGCCGAGTGCCTATTCGACGACGAGCGCTCGCTCGTGCGCATCGACATGTCCGAGTACATGGAGAAGTTCAGCGTCCAGCGTCTCATCGGTGCACCTCCCGGATATGTGGGATACGACGAAGGAGGCCAGCTCACGGAGGCCGTACGACGCCACCCCTACTCCGTCATCCTGCTTGACGAGATGGAGAAGGCCCATCCCGATGTCTTCAACATTCTTCTGCAGGTGCTCGATGACGGGCGCCTCACGGATGGTCAGGGTCGCGTCGTGAGCTTCAAGAACACGATCATCATCATGACGTCGAACGTGGGAAGCCAGTTTATCGCCGCGGCCAACGTGACGAGCGATCCCGAGGAGGTCCAGACTCAGGTCAACGAGGCTCTGCGTCAGACCTTCAAGCCTGAGTTTCTCAACCGGATCGATGACGTCGTGGTCTTCCATCCGCTCGGGCTGTCCGATATCGAGCAGATTGTGGACATCCAGCTGAAGGACGTGCGTGAGCGCCTTGCGCGCGACCGCATCCAGCTTGAGCTCACGTCGTCGGCAGTGCAGTCTTTGGCCCTTGACGGACTTGATCCGGTCTACGGCGCCCGTCCGCTCAAGCGCCTTATTCAGCGTCAGGTAGTGGATAACGTGGCTAACCTCATTATCGATGGCAAGCTTGCCGAGGGCGACGTGGTCCGGGTTGACGTGGGGGGCGATGATCGCCTGTTTGCCGCGCGCGATGATGCCGCCTCTGAGAAGAGGCGCTTCAAGGAGGAGCCTGCCGCGCCCGAGGATGTTCCGCTTGAGCCAGACGCGCTTGAGTAGAACTTTAAGTTCTTGGGGGATTCTATCTTTTGACAGTGCCCGGCACATATGTGTCGGGCACTGTTTTCTTGCACGCCAAATCCAAGTCTTCTACCTAATGTGCCGTGCCTGCGCCTGCAGTTTGGGCCTTCGACACACGTTTTCTCAGGTTTGAATGTAGTTTGGCCCTTCGACACGCACTCTTCTGGAGCTCCGAGCTCGGCCCCTCAAGTAAATATGCAATGGTCCTGGTTGCCAACTGTAGGTTTGCAGGAAAATTATTCATTCAATATATGATAATCCTACCAGAGGATGAAAAGAGTGCGCGTCGAAGGGCCAAACTACATCTGATTTTGAGATTTCATGTGTCGAAGGCCCAAACTGCACCCATTGGGCGCGGAATCATGCGGGCAAGCAAGGAGTACAAAAGGAAACTGATACGATGATGACAACGGTCTTGCGGCAGTGACCCTACGCGTGCCACTTTCGATGCCGCTAGAAGAGCGGGGGGGGGTCATGGACAAGAAGGACGACAAGACGGTGGCTATGGGCTCCTGCCCTGACGTAACATCGTGTCCCAACGCGGATCCCGAGGCAACGCAGCTGTATACGGACGGACTCGGAACCGTGGAGTTTCCGGCCAGTGACGCCCGGGACGTCGACCTTAATGCCACGCAGCTGACTGATGAGGCCCCCACGGTCGTGGCATCCCTGCGGGAGAGCGCCGCTCCCGCTGAAGCCCCCGATGGCCTTGACACGCTCGACGACCCATATTACTCGCCTGCCGCCCTCGAGGATCTCACGACGCCTCATATCCCCGTGCCCATACCCTCGCCGGTCCAGAGCCTGCCCGAGCGGAAGCGCCGCCTACCTCGCTGGGCCGTGGCGCTTTTGGTCATCGTGCTGCTGGCTGCGGCGGGAGGGGCAGCATACTATACCTACGAGCAGGAGATTTGGGGCGGAAGGACCGTTCCTTCCGTTCTGGGCATGAGCGAGGACAAGGCGACCCGGGCCCTCCAGGCGCGAGGATTTTCGGTGAGAGTCGAGTATCAGTCCGCTGATGACGGCTTTGACTCCGTGCTGTCGTGCTCCCCGGAGCCGGGCTTGCGTGCCGACCCGTCTGCCGGAGCCACGATCGTGGTCTCCGCTCAGCGTACGATTCCCCCCGTCGTGGGCATGGACGTGTCCGACGCTCGCCAGGCGCTGCTCGACGCGGGCGTTGGGACTATTCATCTCACGTATCACAACTCAGATCAGGCTGAGGGTACGGTGCTCTCCGTTGATCCCGACGAGGGGGAGACCTTTACCTCCTCCGATACGGTGACGCTCACGGTGGCGCGCGCCTACACGGTTCCTGACCTCGAGGGGATGTCGCTGACAGACGCGCGGGCCGCCCTTGAGGACGAGGGTCTCACCGCAAGCGTGACCTACGTCGACTCGACGGTGGAGAAGAACACCGTCGTGGGCACGAGTCCCGCAGCCGGCGAGCAGGTGTCATCCGGTACCACGGTGGAGCTTAAGGTCTCGAGCCCCTACCCATCGCAGCCGTGGAGCCTCTTCGAGTACTTTGAGGCGACGCCGCAGGAACTCTCCTCCTATCTCTCTGAACAGGGGTTCTCCCTGCTCTTTGGAGAGCTCTACGCCGCAGGGGGCAATGCGCACGCAGCTTATCAGAGCGCGGAGGGCGACGTGCTCCAGATTTCCGACAATCCCGAGTCGGGAAGCTACGCGGGCGGCTCTCAGGCAGATGTGCTCGCAAAGGGGGCAGCCCTCGGAGGAGTGCGCTACGCCTTCTCTACCGACTCGCTTCCTGAGGGAGCCGCGAGCGAGGGCGCGGAAGGCGTGCGCGCGGTCATGTCGGCCTGCGGCTTCAGCGGCCTTGCTGACACCTGCACGCAAGACGACGTAACGCTTCCCGAAGGCATCGATGAGGACAGCGAGCGCACTCACTTCATCTGCGGATATGGCCGGCAGGATGACTACACGTGGGCCGTGTTCATAGGGGGCCGTGACGAGGCTACCAAGGTCGTGGCGCTGGTTGCCCCCGCCGAGCACTTCTCGGACCTTGATCTCTCCGCCTATGGGCAGAGCGTCTGCGACTACGTTGCCTACGTCAATCTGTACGAGGAGTGACGGAGATGGAAAAGACTGCAAGGGATCGGAACTCGCAGGACGAGCGCCAGAAGAGCCTCGTCGATAAGGACGCGGGCGAGCAGGTGAGCTCCGAGTTCGCGCGGGCCGAGAACGAGGACGACGATGGCTACGATCCCTACTCCGATCGTCGGCCTCGGATCGAGCCGCTCTTCGAGCGTGATCCCTGGGCGTAGGGCGGCGTTGGCTCGTGCTAGGAGCGGACACCTTCCGAGAAGTGGTCAATCATAGGCAAGGCCAGCCACTCGATGTCAGAGGCCCTATCCGACGGCGCCCCAGTTCGCCTGCATGTACTCCCACACGAAGAAGATCACCACGGCCAGCACTGCGATAACGGCCACCAGGGCGATGATCGTCTTGGTGCGGGCCTTGCGCTCGCGAGACACGAAGATGTCACGACGACCCTTGGGGATCTCTAGATACTGGCCATAGTGCAGGTCGCGGCGAAGCTGCTGGCCCTCGGCACGGGAGCGCCGATAGGCTCGTCCGGACAGGGCGTTGCCCTCCGTGGCGAAGCCTGAATCATGAGACACCTGCTCGGGCTCTTCCTCCGGGAAAAGGCCGTCGATGGGTGCGACGCTGCGGTGCGCGGATCGTGCCCGCACGTAAGGAACAGAGGGCGAGGGGGCTTCGGCGTCGCCTGCGGACGAGGGGGGCTCCTCGAGGTCGGCCGCCACGGTGGGGTTAAGGTCGTTCTCGTCACTCATCGTTGTACCTCCGATAGCGATTGCGCACAGCAATGAGGTCATGATAAAGCAGGTGGACACTGAATGAAACTCATGGAGAAGACTACGCAAAGCATAAGAATTCTCCCACCTCGGGATATATCTTAGTGATATACGCTTAGATAGTATGAGTACTACAGACTAAGAAAATTTGAGGAGAACGTATAGAACTCATGACTAAGGGAACAATTCCCTATGTACAGAGAGAGCGTCCCCGAGGCGCTCACACATTGTGAAGGAGTGATCGTCATGGCAAGCATGGTTCCTTACGATCGTTATGCGCGGGCACTGCGCACTTGGCCGTTCGGAGGCCTGGGTGACTTTTTTGACGCACCCATCGAGTCCCTGTCGGCCCCCGGCTCGACGTTTAAGATGAACGTCGAGGATGCGGATGACACGTACGTGGTCACCGCCGAGCTTCCGGGCGTCAAGCGTGACGAGATTGACGTCGAGCTTAACGAAGGCCGTCTCTCCATCTGCGTCCAGAAGAAGGAGAGCGACGAGGAAAAGGGCAAGAACTACCTCTACAAGGAGAGCAGCGAGTGGAGCGCCACGCGTGGCGTCTACCTCAAGGATGCGGCCGTTGCGGGGCTGACGGCTAAGCTCGAGGGCGGCGTTCTTACGGTGAACGTTCCCAAGCAGGTCGAGCAGGCTAACGTTACCAAGGTCTCTATCGACTAGCCGGGGTTGTACCAGGGGGTTCTGACGGGCCGGTGCCTTCGGGTGCCGGCCCGCTCTTTGCGCGTGCGGCTACCAGACGGAAAGGGGGCGGTCCTGCGCGGCGGCGCAGATGCTCAGATGCCCGTCGGGGGTGCGCGCCTGGGTGCCCACTTCGTTTACGGGATCGGCACCCGTTGCCTCGGCGAGCGTGCGTACGCAGACGCTGGGGCGGTTGTTCTTCTGCGAGAGATGCATGGCCACCACGGTCTCGGTGTCCTCGCCCACGAGCTTGTCAAGCGCCTCGGCCGCCTGGTCGTTGGAGAGGTGCCCCCGCGTTCCGCCCACGCGCTGCTTGAGATAGCCCGGGTAGGGGCCCGCGGCCAGCATGCGCTCGTCGTGGTTGGACTCAAGCGCAAGGATGCGCACGTCGGAGAGAAGCTCGAGGGCCTCGTCGCCCAGCACTCCCGTGTCCGTGCAAAACCCGAGCGCGTCATCGGATGTCGAGAAGCGAAATCCCATGGGGTCGGCCACGTCGTGTGAGGTGGGAAACGTTCGGATCTGCATGCCGGCGAGCTCCAGGGCGTCCGAGTGCCCAACGAGCGTGAAGGGGAGCTTGGAGAGGAAGGGTCGCGCGGTCGCGGTTCCGGCGGTGGCCACGAGCTCACCGTCAAAGTGATTGCAGAAGACGGTGAGGCCGCCCACATGGTCAGTGTGCTCGTGCGTGAGCAGTACGGCCGCCACGCGGCCCATGTCGAGCCCCAGCTCGTCGGCGCGCGCGAACAACGCACGGCGAGAGATTCCGCAGTCCACGAGCACGGAGCCTCGGGGCCCCTCGACCACCGCCGCGTTGCCCCTCGATCCGCTGGCAAGGACATGTAGGTGAATCTGGGGGGTCATGTGATTCCTCTCCGCTCTGCCCTGACGGCATGCGCGGGGCCGTCTGCTGCCGTACACTTTGCTCGCATACGAATACTCATGCAACGCAGGACAAGGGTACACGCTGGAGGTGATGCATATGCCGAGCGTTTCTCGACGCTACGCAACGGGCAAGAACCGCTTTGAGCGCCCGAGCGGGCGCGCCAACAACGAGCTTGCCGCCCCCGTGGTTCTCATGGTCTCGGGCGGGGCAGACTCCACGGCCCTTCTGGTCCTTGCGGCGACCTCCACGCTCGACATCGACGACGGGCGCGGGCGTTCGCGCATCGCCCGCGAGCGGCTCCACGTGTTGCACGTGAATCATCAGCTGCGCGGCATTGACGCCGAGGAGGACGAGGAGTTCGTCAGCGGCCTGGCCCGACGTTACGGCATCCCGTGCACGATTCGCCGTGTCGACATAGCCGCGTGTGCCGCGTCGACCGACGGCAACGTGGAGAACGCGGGGCGCGTCGTGCGCTATGCGGAGGCCACGCGTCTTGCCAACGAGCTTTCGGCGGAGCTCGGGACCCCGCGCTCGGCGGCGCGCATCCTCACGGCCCACACGGCTGACGACCGCGCCGAGACCTTCTTCATGAACGCGATCCGGGGGACGGGCGCGGCGGGCCTCTCGTCGATTCCCCGTCGCCGCAACCGCATCGTACGACCCCTCTTGGACTGCGCGCACGACGAGCTCTGCGACCTTTTGCGCATGCGCGGAATCGTCTGGCGCGAGGACGAGAGCAACGCCGACACGCATTACCTGCGCGCCTTCGTGCGTCACGAGGTCATGCCCGTCGTGGAGCGTCGCAACCCGCATGTCGTGGCGAGCCTGGCCAACACCTGCGACATCCTCTCCGACGAGGACGCCTACCTCACGTCCGTGGCCGCGAGGACTCTGCGAGAGCTCGTGCGCAGGGAGGGCACGGGTCTCGTAGTCATTGACGCGGCCCGCCTCGCGGCGACGGAGGTCGCCCTCGCGCGGCGCATGGTGCGCCAGGCGCTGCTGCGCGCCTGCCCCGAGCTGCGTCTTGAGGCGCGGCATGTGGCCCGCGTGCTTGAGCTCGTCGCGGCGGGGAGGGGGGCGACCACGGTCCCCCTGGGCGTCGAGGCGCGCGTGGAGCACGGACTTCTCGTCATCCGGTCTCGGCAGGCGCTTCCTGCGGCCGTGGCGGCATGGCTGGAGGTGCCCGGGCGCCTTGCCCTGTCCGATGGGCGGGCGCTCTCAGCGCGCCTGGTTGCGGTGACGTCGGACGACGTCTGCGCCTACGCGCGCTCCCATGCCCTCGAGTGGGTCGGCCAGTCCGTCTTGCTTGACGCCGCGGCTGCTGGCATCGACCCTGTTCAGGGCGGCAGGCTCTGGGTCGACGCGGCCCATGCGGGTGACGTCTTGTGCCCCCTGGGGATGCACGGTCAGTCCAAGAAACTCTCGGACCTGCTCGGCGAGGCCCGCGTACCCATTGAGGAGCGCCCCTTGGTTCCCATTGTGCGCACGTCGCCCACCGGCGCGGTCGTGTGGGTGGCGGGAATTCGCGCGGACGAGCGCGCAAAGTGCGTTCCCGCTACGTCTCGACTGCTGGAGTTGAGCCTCCTACCAGCACAGTAGCGAGCATGCGCTATGCTGGGGAGGTCAAAATGGGGCCTGCCACGCTCCGCGTGGCACGTCAGAGGGGAGCACCATGGAGTCATTGCACCCGGATGTTCAGAAGATTCTGCTTAGCAAGGATGACATCCACGACATCGTCGCCCGCATGGGTGCCCAGATCACGGCCGACTATGCCGATAAGAACCCGCTCATCGTGGCCGTGCTGCGTGGAGCCGTGGTCTTCACCGCAGATCTCATGCGCGAGATAGACTGCCCCCTGGCCATCGACTTCATGGCCGTTTCAAGCTACGGGGAGGGCTTCAAGAGCTCCGGCGTCGTCCGCATCGTCAAGGACCTGGACACCAAGATCGAGGGTCGCAACGTTCTCATCGTCGAGGACATTCTGGACTCGGGCCTCACCCTCTCCTACCTCATGCGCATGCTCGAGAATCGAAATCCGGCCTCCGTGGAGGTCGCGGCGTTTCTCGTCAAGGACGTCGAGGGCAACACGCCGGCCGTCACCCCGCGCTATGTGGGCGCTCACGTGCCCGACGAGTTCATCGTGGGCTATGGGCTCGACTTCTCGGAGCGCTATCGCAACCTTCCCTACATCGGGATTCTCAAACCCGAGGCCTATAAGAAGTAGAGCGACTCTTCGCACGGGTCGTCTCACACGGGATGCGAGGAGCTAGCGTGCCAAACAAGAACACTTCCGACCACACACCCTTTCCCCCAGGAAAGGGAGGTTCCGATCAGCAGCAACGCTCCGCCGTGCTTTCGCTGCTCGTGGTTGCCGCAATTGTCGTCTACCTGCTCTTCACGATGGGGGGCGGCCCCTTCTCCAGCGCGCCCTCCCCGGACGTGCTAGCCACCAACGAGTTCGTGAGCGCCGTCGAGGCGGGGCAGGTCAAGAGCGTCACGTACAAGACCGACGACGGAGGCATCTCGGGAATCTATGAGGTCGACGACGCCGCCCACGACTACCAGAGCGTCTACGTGGGCTCCGACTCGCTGGCCGCCCTCATGGCTTCGCACCCCGAGGTCACCTATCGCATCGACACGAGCTCGTCGACGATGCTCGAGACCATCCTGCTTTCCGTGGTCCCCACGGTTCTTCTCGTGGGCGTCTTCATCTTCTACATGCGGCGCGTGTCCAGTCAGAATGACAAGACGATGTCGTTTGCCAAGACCAAGGCCCTCACTACCGAGAGCGAGCGGCCCAAGGTCAAGTTCTCCGACGTCGCGGGCATCGACGAGGCTGTCGAGGAGCTCCAGGAGGTGCGCGACTTCCTCTCCGATCCCGAGCGCTATCACAAGATGGGTGCTCGCATCCCCCACGGCGTGCTGCTCGTGGGCCCCCCGGGCACGGGCAAGACGCTTCTGGCCAAGGCCGTGGCCGGAGAAGCGGGTGTGCCGTTTTACTCCATCTCCGGCTCAGACTTCGTGGAGATGTTCGTGGGCGTGGGCGCGAGTCGCGTGCGCGACCTCTTCAAGCAGGCCAAGGAGTCCGCTCCCTGCATCATTTTCATTGACGAGATCGACGCCGTGGGCCGCCAGCGCGGTGCGGGTCTGGGCGGTGGTCACGACGAGCGCGAGCAGACCTTGAATCAACTGCTGGTCGAGATGGACGGCTTCGAGGACAGCTCCTCCGTCATCCTCATCGCCGCCACCAATCGCCCCGACATCCTCGACCCAGCTCTCCTGAGGCCTGGTCGCTTCGACCGACGGGTGACGGTGGACCGCCCCGACGTGCGCGGTCGCAAGCAGATTCTACGGGTCCATGCGGCGGGCAAGCCCTTTTCCGATGACGTGGACTTCGAGCGGCTCTCCAAGATCACGGCGGGATTCACGGGTGCCGACCTTGCCAACCTCATCAACGAGGCGGCCCTGCTCTCCGCGCGTCAGCGCAAGGAGAAGATCGAGCAGAGCGAGGTCGAGGAGGCCATGGAGCGCGTCATGGCCGGCCCCGAGCGCAAGAGCCGCCTGATCACCCAGAAGGAGCGCCGCATCATCGCCTATCACGAGAGCGGCCACGCCCTCGTGGGCCACGTGCTCGAGAACTCCGATCCCATTCATAAGATCTCGATCGTCAGCCGTGGTCAGGCGCTTGGCTACACCATGCAGGTGCCTGAGGAGGACCACTTCCTGGAGACGCGTAGCGGCATGCTCGACCAGATCGCGGTGCTCCTGGGCGGGCGAACCTCCGAGGAGCTCTTCTGCGACGATGTCACTACGGGCGCCTCCAACGATCTCGAGCGCGCCACCAAGCTCGCGCGCACCATGGTCATGCGCTACGGCATGAGCGAGCAGCTGGGCGTGCAGGTCTTTGGGGAGGCCCAACACGAGGTGTTTCTGGGCAGGGACTATGCCGAGCGTCAGGACTACTCCGCCGAGACGGCCAAACGCATCGACGACGAGGTCGAGCGCATCATGCATGAGGCCCACGAGCGTGCACGTGCGGTGCTGGAGGCACGGCGCGCTCAGATGGACACGATGGCCCGGGTGTTGCTCGAGCGCGAGACCGTCGAGGGCGAGGCCGTCGTGGCCCTGCTGGACGGAACGTGGGACGAGGACCTGGAGGCACGCCCCGAGGAGGGTGACTCGGCGAGAAACGCCGAGTAGCTCGTCGAGAGGATGAAAGAGTCCAAGGGGCCCGCATGCGCGGGCCCCTTTTATGACTAGTGGGTAAGAAGCAAGCCCATTTTCTCGATCGGGAGCTGGTGATTTGCCTCTTATCGACAAAATTGACCATACCTCTAGTCAGTATGTATAAGTTTGTCGATAAATACATTAAAATTAGCGTTATATTTCCTATTTGAGGAATCCACTATTCAGAATCTACGCAGGTAGATTACTATAAATTAACTTGTTAGTAGGTTAACATTAATGATAGTGTCTGTATATATCAGGGGGGGTATATTTTTTGACATACGCCCCTTAGTTTCCTTTACTGGGGAGGTGTCAGCGCCGTGGCTCGCAAGGTCAAGTTTCACATCTCGCTCGACATCTGCATCAACGAGAGCGACCTTGCCCTGCTGCATCTCCTGGGAAGGCTCTCTTCGCCTACCTCGCCACCCGTCTCGCTCACGGCACGTGCCCTGGCCGAGGAGCTGCATCTCAGCCTTGCTACGGTTCGCCGCTCCTGTCGAGTTCTCGTGAACAGGGGTCTTATCATCGTACGAGGCGTGCGACGAAGTGACGGTGGGCGCGACGCCAACACCTACGAGATCACGGTCCTCGGTCGCGAGGTAATCCCCCTTCAGGGCTCCATGCGACCGCAGCGTCGGCCCCTGCGCGGCCCCTCCTCCCCGCAGCACGATTGAGCCGTCCCCTCTGCCGCGCGAGTACAATGGGGAGCAGTGGCGTGCATGGCCCAGTCGCGGAAGGGGAGAGGCCCGTGTCAATAAATCAGCAGAGCTACGCCTATGGGACGCAGAAGTCCTCCATCCGGGAGATTGCCGCCTACGCCGGCGAGCGTAAGGCGCAGATCGGTGCGGAGAACGTCTTTGACTTCTCGCTCGGCAACCCCTCGGTTCCTGCTCCGGACGCCGTGCGCGCGTCCCTTGAGAAGAGCCTGACCCTGCCGCCCGCCCAGCTCCACGGCTATACGCCCGCTTCCGGCCTGTCCGTTGCGCGCGAGGCCGTGGCGTCGAGCCTGCGTCGCCGCTTTGGCGGGAACGCCGCGCGCGCGGAGGACATCTACCTGACCTGTGGGGCGGCCGCCTCGCTCTCCATTAGCCTTCACGCGCTGCTCGGGGCCGGCGACGAGGTCATCGTGATCGCCCCGTACTTCCCCGAGTATCGCGTCTGGATCGAGACCGCGGGCGCCGTCTGCGTCGAGGTTCTCGCCGATCAGGAGACCTTCCAGGTCGACGCGGCGGCCGTCGAGCGTGCCCTGACGCCGCGTACTCGCGCGATCATCGTGAACTCGCCCAACAACCCGGTGGGCTCGGTCTATGCGGCCGCAAACCTCGCGGCGCTTGCAGACGTCCTGCGCGTTGCCGAGAAGCGCCTGGGAATCGAGGTCACGCTCATCTCCGACGAGCCCTACCGCGAGATTACCTATGGCGTCGAGGTTCCCTGGGTGCCGTCCCTCTACGAGCGCACGGTCGTGTGCTACTCGTACTCCAAGGCACTCTCCCTGCCGGGCGAGCGCATCGGATGGGTCCTCGTGCCGCCCATGAGCCCCGAGCATGACGAGCTCGTGGGGGCCGTGGCGGGGGCCGGCCGCAAGCTGGGCTTCGTCTGCGCGCCAGCACTCTTCCAGCGCGTGCTCGTGGACTGCGCGGACGTGCCCTCAGACGTGGGTGCCTACGCTCGGAACCGTCGCGCTCTCACAGAGGGCCTCTCGCGCCTGGGCTACGAGTTCGTGGAACCCGATGGTGCGTTCTACCTGTGGGTCAAGGCCTTGGAGCCCAATGCCCAAGCCTTCTTCGAACGGGCTCGAGCCCTCGAGCTGCTTCCTGTTCCGTCCGACTCCTTTGGCTGCCCTGGTTGGGTGCGCGTGGGCTACTGCGTCTCGCACGAGACCATTGTGAACTCGCTGCCGGCTTGGGAGAAGCTGGCGCAGAGCTATCAGCGGGGAGGGCGGGCATGATCAGCATCTCCTGTGACATCCACACGCACACGCTCTTCTCGCGTCATGCCTACTCCACCGTTGAGGAGGACGTGCGGGCCGCGGCCGACCAGGGCCTCGAGCTCCTAGGCGTCACCGACCACTTCTCGGACATGCTGTTCGAGGAACAAACGCTCAAGAACTTCCAGTTCTTCATCAACCTGGGCGTCTGGCCGCGCTCGTGGCACGCAGTGAGGCTGCTTCATGGCTGCGAGGCCGACATCGTCGATGGACAGGGGCATCTTTTTGGGCATGACGTTAGGGTCGATCGGCAGATCTCCGGCACGTCGATGCGCGAGCGCACCCTCAAGGAGCTCGTCTTCGACCGCTGCGACTACGCGATCGCGAGCGTGCACAACGGCGCATTCACGCGCGATGCCTCTCCCGCCCAGAATGCCCAGATGTACATCCATGCGCTCGAGGACCCCAAGGTGCTCGTCTTGGGCCACGTGGGACGCTCGCACGTGGACTTCGAGCTTGATCCTGTGCTCAAGGCCGCACGCGACATGGGCAAGCTGATCGAGATCAACGAGTCGAGCCTTTCGGGACACAACCGCGCGCGATCGCTCGAGCCCTGCGCGCACGTGGCCGAGCGCTGCGCAGAGCTGGGGTGCAAGGTCTCGTTTGGCAGCGACGCTCACATCTGCACGGACGTGGGACGCTACCCACAGGTGAAGCGCCTGCTGGAGAGCATCGACTTTCCTCAGGAGCTCGTGGCGTGCAGCGACGCCGAGGCTCTTCTCGGCGCGATGAGGCACGCGGGATTCGACGTCTGCGCGTAGGGTCTGTCGGTCGCCCGTCTGCAGCCCGAGCTCCGCCCCGTCCAGGGGCGGCTCTCGGCGGAGGGGACGAAGCTCCTTCCAGAGGAGGCGAGGACGACCCGCTCTACAGCCTGATGGCAAGCTCGACGGGGCAGTGGTCGCTGCCGTAGATCTCGTTCAGAATCGAGGCGCTCGTCACGCGCTCGGCGATGGCGTCGGAGACCAGGAAGTAGTCGATGCGCCAGCCTGCGTTGTTCTTGCGTGCGTTGAAGCGGTAGCTCCACCAGCTGTAGGCACCGGTCAGGTCAGGGTGGCGCGCGCGGAAGGTATCGGTGAAGCCCGCGTCAAGAAGGCGCGTGAAGCTTTCGCGCTCCTCATCCGAGAACCCCGCGTTGCCACGGTTGGGGCCGGGATTCTTGAGGTCAATCTCCTGGTGGGCCACATTGAAGTCACCGCAGGTCACTACGGGCTTTTTAGCGGAAAGGTCCGTGAGGAAGGCGCGATAGGCCGCGTCCCAGGCCAGGCGCGTGTCTATGCGCGCGAGCTCGCCTTGAGCGTTGGGCGTGTAGACGTCCACGAGCCAATAGGTGTCGAACTCCAGCGCACAGACGCGCCCCTCGTCATCTGCGGCAGGAGCGCCTATCTGTCTGATGACGCGCAGAGGCTCCTCGCGCGAGAAGACCGCGGTGCCCGAGTAGCCCTTGCGCTCCGCGTAGTTCCACGTCTGATGATAGCCGGGGAGCGTGAGATCAATCTGCCCCTCTTGGAGCTTGGTCTCCTGGATGGCAAAGACGTCCGCGTTCGAGGCTGCGACCACCTCCGCGAAGCTCGGGTCCTTCTTTGCGACGGCGCGCAGACCGTTGACGTTCCAGGAAACGAGCCTCAGCTCGCGAGAGTCCGTGGGCATGGCATTCTCCGTTCGATAGATCGTAGGCCCGCACCAGTGTAGCTGGTGTCGCGGGCGCGCCCCCTCGGGTTTGGGTTTCGCAGGAGAGCCTACTCGATCGTAACGTATCCATCCGGCTCCGCGGGCGTCTCGGGGTCGGCCTGGGGCCCGGCGTCAGGGGCGCCAAAGAGGAACTCACGCCAGCGGCCAACCTCTTCGGTACCCTGCGCGTGCCCGGCCTCGTAGGCGTCCGCAAGTTTCTTGGGGCTGGTCGTGGTGCTGGAGACATGCATCTCGTCAGGGTAGACGATGAGGGCACGACCCTGTGCAGCCAGATCCTCGACATGATCGAGCGCGGCGTTGTAGCGCTCCCAGCGGGTGAGCATGGCGTTTCTTAGATAGGGGTGGTCCCTGGCGATGCGCGTGTAGGTGCGCCGCTCGCCTTTCGTGGGGGGCTCCTTTCGATAGCCGCGCGGTCGGGTAGCCACGAAGAAAAAGCGCGTGAAGCCGTCGTCTTCGGCCATGCAGACGGGAATGCCGGCTCCCGTGCCCATGCCGCCGTCGTAGAGCACTCGCTTGTCTATGGGCAGGGGCGTCATGACCCCCGGCAGGGTTGAGCTGGCGCGCACGAGGTTGATCATCCTGACGAGGTCGCTCATATCCTCGCGTCCAAAGCGCACCGTGCGGCCGGTGTCGCGCTCGAAGGCCTGGATGCGTGCACGCGCGGGGTTGGCGGAGAACGTCTCCCAGTCAAAGGGCAGGGCGTCGTCCGTGAGCGCGCCCGCATAGAGGACGTCCGCATCGAAGTAGCCCCTGCCGTGCAGAAGCGAGCGAATGCCCACGGCGTTGCGCGTGCGCTGGTCCACCATGAACGAGTCCCTCACGCGCCGGCGGTCGCGAGAGAGATAGTTGACCGTGTTGCTCGCGCCCGCCGAGAGGCCGCAGACGTAGTCGAAGTAGATTCCCTGTTCTAGAAGGACGTTTGCGATGCCCGAGGTGTAGCTCTCGCGATAGCCTCCCCCTTCGAATACGAGGGCGCAGTCGAACACGTTGTTGACGAGAGCTTCCATGGGGCCTCCCTGCCGTCTTATCGCGCAGAATCATAGAAAGTTTTCCTAGTATCCCACTTTGAACTCAGGTCAAAAATAGCAGGGGAGAAAAACCATGCGCAACGCATAGGCTACCATGGCACACGACTCAGGAAAGGAGCAGGCATGGCACGCACGATCACCGATTCCGCGGAGGCCGCCTCAGAGCTTTCGAGGCGCTTCTCGCGCGCGCAACACGCGGTCTTCTTTGGTGGGGCGGGCGTCTCCACTGCGAGCGGCATTCCGGACTTCCGCAGTGCAGACGGCCTGTATCACCAGCACTTCTCCCACGAGCCCGAGGAGATGCTCGGGCACGACTTCTTTGTGACGCATACAGCTGAGTTCTATGATTTCTATCGCGAGCGGATGATCGCGCCGGCCGCAAGACCCAACCGCGCGCACGAGAAGCTCGCCGAGCTTGAGGCCCAGGGGCATCTCTTGGCTGTGGTCACGCAGAACATCGACGGCCTGCACCAGATGGCGGGCTCGAAGCGTGTGCTGGAGCTACACGGGTCCGTCCATCGCAACATCTGCCAGGAGTGCGGCGCCACCTACTCGGCCGCGTGGGTCCTCGCGCACACGGGCGTCCCCTCCTGCGACGCATGCGGAGGTCTCGTTAAGCCCGACGTGGTGCTCTATGGAGAGCAGCTCGACGAGCAGGTTCTTCTCGCTAGCGTGCAGGCCATCTCGGAGGCGGACCTGCTGGTCGTGGGGGGCACCTCGCTCGTGGTGTACCCCGCAGCCGGCCTTTTGGGCTACTTTGGCGGCTCCGAGCTCGTGGTGGTCAATCGCGACCCCACGCCGGCCGACGCCGGGGCGGACCTGGTGTGCGCCTGTGACATAGCGCGGGCCTTCGACTTCTAGGTCGACTTCTAAAGCTGTTGAGAAGGGCGCCCGCTTCCTCGCGCGGCGGGTACAATGGGACGCATGCGAAGAGGCTTGGAGAAGGGAAGGCCATGCTGAGAGAGGGCTACACCACCTGGAGGTGCGGTGCGCATGAGATCTCGCTCTCCCGCCCGCGGATCATGGGCATTCTCAACGTGACGCCCGACTCCTTCTCCGACGGTGGGCAGAACCTCGACACCAAGGCGGCCATAGCTCGGGGCTTGGCCATGCTCGACGAGGGTGCCGACATCATCGACGTGGGTGGCGAATCCACTCGTCCCGGCCACGTTGCCGTCTCCTCTCAGGAGGAGGCCGAGCGCATCGTACCCGTGGTTCGCGCGCTCGTGGAGAAGGGGGCCATCGTCTCGGTGGACACGCGCCATGCGGACGTGGCCCGGATGTGCATGCGCCTGGGGGCCTCGATTGTGAATGACGTCACGGGCTTCACGGACCCCGAGATGGTCAAGGTCGCCGCAGACACCTCCTGCGGCTGTGTGATCATGCACTGGGACCAGGACAAGGAGGGGCTGGGCACGCACGTTGCGCGTCGCCAGGTCCTCCTCGACGACAGCCGCCCCAACGGGTCCGCCGCGCCTCATCCCATAACCTCACAGCGGCGCTTCACCCTTCCCGAGGAGGCGCCCATCATGCGACAGGTCATGGGCTTTCTGGGGGACCAGGCCCGCATTCTGCTGCGCGCTGGCGTCGCCCGAGAGCGCATCTGTCTGGATCCGGGCCCGGGCTTCAACAAGTATGCCGATGAGGACGTGGTCATCCAGCGTGCCACGCACTCCATGGTCTCGATGGGCTATCCACTCCTATGCGCCGTCTCACGCAAGCGCTTCGTGGGAGCCGTGTCGGGTACGTCCGATGTCACGGAGCGTGACGCGGCCACGGCTGGCATCTGCATCTCCGCCATCGACCAGGGCGCGCGCATCGTGCGCGTCCACAACGTGGCCAGCGTCTCGCAGGCCATCAACGCCTACTGGGCCGTCTCGCACAAGGACTCGCGGCAGGGGTTCGTCTCGCTCGGCTCGAATGTGGGCAATCGTGTCGCCAACCTTGCCCGTGCGGTGCGGCTCATCGACGAGATCCCCCTGACCTGCGTGGTTAACGCGAGCCATGCCTACGAGACCGAACCCGCCTATGGCATCGCCACCCCGGTGGCCAACGCCGTGGCCGAGATTCGCACCGAGCTCCACCCCCTCGTGCTCATGGACAAGCTGCTTGAGGTCGAGGATTCTCTCGGACGCATCCGCGAGGACGACCGGGATCCCGGGGAGGCCGGGAGCGGTCCTCGCATGATCGACTGCGACCTGGCTTGGATTGAGGGAGAGAGCCATGCGGGGTCCAAGCTTACGCTGCCGCACCCCCGCCTGGGGGAGCGCGACTACGTGATCGTGCCTATGGAGGATCTCATGCACGATCCCGAGCGCTTTCTCACGCATGCGGGCGTTCGGGTGGTCTCGCGCGAGGAGCGCGTGGGTCATGTGACCGCTGACCTAGGGGAGGTCGTATGGGAGTAGAGGGAGATTCCGCGAACGTGACCGTGTCCTTGACGCTTCGCCCCGCTGTGCCCATGGGCTACTTCGGAGGCGTGCCTTTCGTGTGCGCGCTCGCGGTCTGCGAGACGCTTCGGGAGAAGGGCATCGCGGAGGTGGGGATAGCCTGGCCGTATGACGTGGTCGCACCCGAGGGGCTTCTCGCCGAGGTCCGCGTTCATGCGGGCTACGATGACGAGGGCATGTTCGCTGCCTGTGACGTCATGATGAATGACGCTGCGGATTTTGCCCCGGCAGTCGAGAAGGCCGTGCGCGCCCGCGTGGATGCCTGGGCGGCCTCCGTCTGCAGCAGCTGTGCGGCAGCGGGCCCGCTCGCGTCCGTGCTGTCGGATCTCTTTGATGCGATGCCGCTCATGGGCGCCTCGGTCGAGGTCGTGCGGGCTGGTCGCTCGCTGGGACACGGCCTGCTCGGCGGCATGGACGTCTGGGGCCGCGTGACGGTGCACCTTGATGACGGGCGCACGGTCGAGCTCTCCCCCGAACAGGGCAGGCTTCGCCCCGTCGTCGAACAGGGCTAGCCCTGGCGAATCTGGCCCTGCGCGTCCTCCCACAACCAGATCTCTTGGATGCCACGCAGCGTGAGGTCGGGGTCGATGGCATCGAAGAGGTCAGTCACCTGTGCCACCGTGCGTGAGAGGCCGCCCGTGCCCACCACGGTCGCCTCGGGCGCGCCCAGCTCGCTGCGGATGCGCCTGACGAGCCCCTCGGCCTGAGCTGCGGCACCTATCACCAGTCCCGACTGCAGGGCGGTCTCGGTCGAGTCTCCCAGCGCGTGCGCCGGAGCCTCTACGGGAACGCTTGCGAGCTTGGCCGCCTTGGAGAAGAGGGCCTCCGCCGAGAGCATGAGGCCCGGCGAGATGGCCCCCCCACGATAGGAGCCGGTCTGGTCGACCACGTCGATGTTGGTTGCAGTGCCAAAGTCCACCACGATAACGGGGGCCCCATAGGTGGCTCGCGCGGCGATGGCGTTGGCGATGCGATCGGCTCCCACTTGGAGCGGGTTGGGCATCGCGATGCTCATGCCATAGGCGTGAGCCGCGCTCACGATAAGGGGCTCATGGCCCAGGTGGCCCTCTAGGCAGCGTCGCCACCCGCGCTCGAGCGCGGGGACCACGGAGGCGACCCCCGCGCTGGTCACACACGAGAAGTCGAGGCCGTCCTTCACAAAGTAGGCGCGGACGTTTGCATGCAGCGTGTCCGTGGTGTCTCGGATGTCTGTCGCCATGCGCCAGCTGTGCACGAGCGTATCATCCGAGTCAAAGAGGCCGAGCGTGGTCTGCGTGTTGCCGACGTCGACGGCAAGGAACATGGGTGCCTCTTTCTCTGTCTGTGGTCGTATGCCCTCTGATTATCCCCAGCAAGGGACATCTTCACAGAGGTCCCATCGACTTTCTGATACAATCCAAAAGCTTACGTGCCTCGCTCAGTTTCGAGGCGACCCCTGCCCTGGTCGGAAACCAGGGCCGATGTAGAGGAGCTTTGCCATGAAGCAAGGAATTCATCCCGACTATGTGGAGTGCACCGTTCGATGCACCTGCGGTAACACCTGGAAGACCCGTTCCACCAAGAGCGAGATCGTCGTAGACCTCTGCGACAAGTGCCACCCGTTCTACACGGGTCAGCAGAAGCTCGTCGACACCGGTGGCCGCGTCCAGCGCTTCTCCAACAAGTTCGGTGGCGCCGCAGCAGCGCAGCTCAAGAAGGCCGAGGAGACCAAGGCCGCAAAGGCCGCCAAGGCCGCCGAGCAGGCCGCTGCCAAGAAGGCCGCCAAGGAGGCCAAGGCCGCCGAGAAGGCGAAGCGTGCAGCCGAGTTTGCCAAGAAGGCCGATGCGGAGACCGCTGCTGCTCCCGCCCCCGCCCCTGCCGAGGAGGCTCCTGCCAAGGCTGAGTAGCCTTTGCCAACAAGCAATGATGAGGGCGCCCCGCAGAGCTTGCTCTGCGGGGCGCCTTTTTCATGTTGAGACGCGTTCTGGGCGGCTCTGGGCCTCGTTCTCGTAACGTAACCATGTCCGAGCGTCGGGCTCGAGGCCAAAACTCACTTGGATGTGGCGTTCGAGTATGGCCGCCAGGGCAGCATCGGTCGGATGCGCCCCCTAGTCCTTCTTCCTCATCGTGAAGAGGTCCGTGTAGACGATTGTCTCGTCATAGGGGATGAACAGGAACGAGCCGGTGTGCGGATAGGTGGTCTGTACCACGGCCACCACGCGGTCGGGATCGTCCGACGAACCAAAGCCCAGGGTAACGGTGGTGGTTCCCCCCAAATCCTCGGGGAGCGTTGCCACGAAGGCAAGGTCGCTGCTGGTTGCCTCGTTGTAGCCTCCCACGAGCGTGGCCGTGAAGGGCACGTCCTCAAAGGCGCTGTCCCCCTCACAGCTCTGAGCATCCTCGGAGGGATGGTCGTGATAGTGGGCCAGACCCGAGACCGTGCCGGTGAGCTGGGCCCCGCTGGCGGTGACGCTGTTCGCGTCAATCGTGACCGTGAGGCCCGCGTCCCGTGCGGCCAGGCACTTGGTCCCGCTGGTCTCCTGGCTCTGGAAGGTGCCCGCCCACGTGCCCTCGAGGGGATTGAAGGTGCGCGTCTTGGCTCCCTGACTCACCGTGGACTGGTCAATCTCCCATTGCCCGCTGGCCGGTCTAAAGGCGAAGGTGACGTTGAGCTGGCAGGTATAGGACTCATAGGAGCTCGCCTTGGTGCAGCTTATCCGCAGGGTGTCGGTCTGGGCATCCTCGTCAAAGGACTCGCTGACGATCTTCACGTCGCCCGACGCATAGATGCTGGCGAGTCTCAGCTCGTGGACGGCGGGGCTGTCGGCCTCGTCCGAGTCAAGGGAGCTCTCGGCGCGGGTCAGCACGACGCCCAGATTGTCCACGACCCTCTGCTGGTCAACGCCTGAGGTGGCGTGCCAGGCCACCTGCGTGTCCGTCTCGTCTCCGATCGCGATCCAGGTCCCGTCCACGTGCGCGTATCCCAGAGTCGAGGTCTTCTCGGCGCGCACGGCGTCGCTCGAGAACGTGACCAGAACGTTCGCGCTCGCGTAGCCGGAGGCCCCGAACTGAGCGGCGTCGCTGGTGATGGCCGTCGCGGTCCGCTTGTTCGAGCGCACCTCAACATCGCGTGCCACCAGGATGGCGTCCGGGCCAAAGGTGCCGCTGGAGTAGGAGGGGACGCTCATGCGCTCGAGCGCGTCATCCGAGACGTCGCTGGCGGAGGGGACGCTGCTGGTGCGTGCGAACGCGAGCGCGAGGAAGATGATGACGACCATGGCAAAAAGAATCAGGACGAAAAAGGAAGCCCGGTGCTTGGTCGAGAAGCCCTTGATGCGCTCCGTGCGACCTCGCAGGTAGTCGCCGAGCGTAAGGGTCACGTCGTGCAGGCGGGGTGCGCTTTCTTGGCCAGCGGGGTGCATGGTCGTGGGCTCTGGATCAAGGAGGGGGCGCTCCTTGGTCGCCTGCGTATCGGAAATGCGGGCGGTCTCTTCAACGAGCGTGCCCTCTGCGGCGGTGCGCTCCATGTCATCGTGGGCGCAATCCTTCTTTTCTTGGGACCCTGACATGCTGCCTCCCCTGAATGATGACCTAGTGTCGCATATCGCGGGCGCGTTATGGAGCGCCGGGCCGTCCGTTCGAGTCTTTCTCGGACGGGGTATGATACTAGGGTCGCATGGGGGAGGATTGCATGTATCTGAGGTTTGACAAGCTCTAGCTCTGCCGGGCGCGCATGGCGTGCCCGTGATGGCTGCAAAAACTCAGACCAAGCGCTTCTACCCAAGGAGAAATCATGCAGGACAAGCTCATCAAGATCATCGAGGCCTACGAGGAGCTCGAGAAGAGGCTCATGGCCCCGGACGTCGTCTCTGATCCCAAGGAGTACGCGCGCCTGGCCAAGGAGCACGCCAGCCAGGCGGAGCTCGTGGCCAAGGCACGTGAGTACCTCTCGGCCCTCGATGACATCGAGGCAGCAAAGGAAATGCTGCACGAGGCGGTGGACGCCGACGAGAAGGCCATGCTTCAAGATGACATTGCCTCCAACGAGGCCAAGCTCCCCGCACTCGAGGGCGACATCAAGGTCATGCTCATTCCCGGTGACCCCAACGACGAGAAAGACACGATCGTCGAGATCCGCGCCGGCGTGGGCGGCGACGAGGCGGGCATCTTCGCTGGTGACCTCTACCGCATGTACCAGCACCTCTGCGAGATGCGCGGATGGAAGATCGAGGTCCTCTCGTCGAGCCCGTCGGAGGCCGGCGGCTTCAAAACCATCGAGTTCAAGGTCATGGGCGAGAAGGTCTACTCGATCCTCAAGTACGAGTCGGGCGTCCATCGCGTCCAGCGCGTCCCCAAGACCGAGAGCCAGGGCCGTATCCAGACCTCCACGGCTACGGTTGCCGTGCTCCCCGAGGCTGACGAGATCGACATCCATATCAGCCAGGAGGACCTGCGCATCGACACCTACTGCGCCTCGGGGCCTGGCGGCCAGTGCGTCAACACCACCTACTCGGCGGTGCGCATCACCCACCTGCCCACCAACACCGTGGTTCAGTCGCAAGATCAGCGCTCTCAGATTCAGAACCGAGAGGTCTGCATGCAGATGCTGCGGGCCCGCCTCTACGAGAAGGAGCTCGAGCGTCGACAGGCCGAGCAGGGGGCCGAGCGCCTCTCGCAGATCGGTCACGGCAATCGCTCCGAGAAGATCCGCACGTATAACCAGTCGCAGGACCGCGTGACCGATCACCGGATCGGCTTCAACGGAACCTACAACGGCGTCCTTCTGGGTGACACCTTGCCCAGCGTCATCGAGGCCCTCGCGGCCGCTGAGCGCGCCGAGAAGCTCGCCCAGGCAGTGTAGCCCTCTGGGATATGATGCGGGTTGCCAACTGACCCATAAGAGGGAAGGACGTGACTCGTGGCGCAAGAAACGTGGACGACCAAGCGCATCCTCGACTGGACGAGCGGCTACCTCGAGCGTAAGGGAGACGAGCACCCGCGTCTCTCGGCGGAGTGGCTGCTCGCCGACGTCACGGGCCTCTCGCGCGTGGAGCTCTACGTCAACTTCGACCGGCCCCTCTCGCCTGACGAGCTCGCGCGCATGCACGCGGCGATCGAGCGACGCGCGTCCGGCGAGCCGCTTCAGTACGTGACCGGGGAGATGCCCTTTCGCCACATCGTCTTGCGCTGCGAGAAGGGCGTGCTCATCCCGCGCCCCGAGACGGAGATTCTTGTGGATGCGGCGCTCGAAGGTGTGGATGGCGCGGCCACCGCGGGCGCAGACCCCGTGCGCGTGCTCGAGGTGGGGACCGGCACCGGCTGCATAGCGCTCTCGATCGCCTCGGAGCGACCTGGCACCGAGGTCGTGGCCACCGACCTGTCCGAAGAGGCCGTTCGCCTGGCCACGCGCAACTGCGATGCGCTCGAGCTGGGCGAGGTCGTGAGCATCGTGCGAACGGACCTTGCCGCCGACGTCGACCCATCGCTCATGGGGAGCTTCTCGGTGCTTGTGTCCAACCCGCCGTACGTTCCCACGCAGGTCCTCGCCGAGCAGGTGCCGGCCGAGGTGGTCGACCACGAGCCCACGCTCGCCCTCGACGGTGGCCCCGACGGGCTCGACGTCTATCGGCGCCTTCTGGAACTGGCTCCCGTTGCGCTCGCACCGGGGGGCATGCTCGCCGTCGAGCTCTACGAGGGCTCGCTCGACGACGCCGCCGCCCTCGCGCGAGCCAAGGGCGGCTGGGAGAGGGTCGAGATACGCGAGGACCTCACCAATCGCCCTCGCATTCTTGTGGCCGTCAGAAAGACGCACGAATGATGACCCCCGTGCTTTACGTGGATCAGAGCAATCCCGGATCCGAGGCTGTGGCGCAGGCTGCCAAGACGCTTCGCTCGCATGGCGTGCTCGTGCTTCCCACTGACTCCGTCTACGGCCTCGCCTGCGCGGCCACGCCCGCAAATCCCGCCCACGGGCGCATCTTTGACATCAAGCACCGCGACCGCGCCCAGACGCTGCCGTGGTTCGTGGCGGATGCGTCTGACCTCGGTCGCTATGGTGTCCAGGTACCGTCGTGGGCCCATCGTCTCGCGGCGCGCTTCTGGCCGGGGGCCCTCACGCTCGTGGTGAGCGCCTCCTCGGAGGTCCCGCCCGAGTACGCGCTTGCGTCTGAGGCGGGCCTGCCCACCATCGCCCTGCGCGTTCCGGGCTCCGAGTTGGTGCGTGCTCTCGTGCGCGAGGTCGGGCCCCTTGCGCAGACGAGCGCCAACACGCACGGGCAGGCCTCGGCCACCTCAGGGGAAAGCGTCGAGCCCGCCATCACCCGGAAGGTCGACCTCGTGCTCGATGGAGGGGCGGCTCCGCTTGCCGTGGCCTCTACGATCGTGGACGCCACGGGCGAGGCTCCCCGCATCCTGCGCGAGGGTGCCCTCTCGGAGCGCGAGGTCCTTCTCGCCGTGTGAGGGAGTCCCGTGGCAGGTCGTGGCCGGCCGTCGTGGTACTCTATCCAGTGGCTATGAAACGCCTGCGTCAAGGGAGAGAGCTCACATGCGCATCGCTATCGCGTCAGACCATGCCGGCTTCGTTCAGAAGGACCCTCTTGCCGAGTATCTGCGCTCCCAAGGTCACGAGGTCTTCGACCTGGGTCCCGCAACGGATGCCCGCTGCGACTACCCCGACTTTGCCGATAAGGTCGCGCGCCTCGTGGCCGCAGGCGACGCCGAGCGTGGCGTCCTCATCTGCGGAACGGGCCTTGGGGTTGCCATAACCGCCGACAAGGTCCCCGGGGTGCGTGCGGTGCCCATCCAGACGACTCAGTTCGCCCGCTTGGCCCGTGAGCACAACGACGCCAACGTCATTGGCCTCTCGGGGCGTTTTGTCTCGCTCGAGGACAATGAGCAGATTCTTGACACCTTCCTCACCACCTCGTTTGCGGGTGGTCGTCACGCCGGACGCGTCGAGAAGATCATGCGCGAGGACGACGCAGACTTTCCTGGCGTTCCCGCCGGCTTCGGTCGCTAGTTCGCGGCCACCCTGTTTGCAGAGCCTCTGCGGCCAAGAGCCGCGGGCCCGCCACTTCGAGGAGGCTTCCATGTTCGACGAGCACCTGAGGGCATCCGACCCCGAGATTTTCTCCGCCATCCACGACGAGCTACGTCGCGAGCGCTCCTCGATTGAGCTCATTGCCTCGGAGAACTTCGTCTCCCTGGCGGTCATGGAGGCCGTGGGGTCGCCCCTCACCAACAAGTATGCCGAGGGGCTGCCTGCGAAGCGCTACTACGGGGGCTGCTGGGCCGTTGACGAGGTCGAGAACCTTGCGCGCGACCGCGCCTGTCAGCTCTTCGGCGCAGGCTTCTCCAACGTGCAGCCGCACTCTGGCGCCCAGGCCAACTATGCCGCCCTGGCCGCGCTCGCCAAGCCCGGGGACACCATCATGGGGATGGCGCTTGACAACGGCGGTCACCTCACGCACGGCTCGCCGGCCAACTTCTCCGGCAAGCTCTACCACGTGGTCTCGTACGGTGTCGACCCGAAGACCGAGCGCATCGACTACGATGCCGTGGCCGAGCTGGCCCACGAGCACCGTCCCAAGGTCATCATCGCTGGCGCCTCCGCCTACCCCCGCACGATCGACTTCGAGCGCTTCGCCCAGATCGCCCACGACGTGGACGCCTATCTCATGGTGGACATGGCCCATATTGCAGGCCTCGTGGCCACCGGGCGCCATCCGTCACCTATTCCTCACGCGGACGTGGTGACCACGACCACGCACAAGACGCTGCGCGGTCCGCGTGGCGGCCTCATCCTGGCAAACGACCCCGAGCTTGCCAAGCGGCTCAACTCGTCGGTCTTCCCCGGCACGCAGGGTGGCCCGCTCGAGCACGTCATCGCTGGCAAGGCCGTGGCCTTGAAGGAGGCCCTCGCGCCGAGCTTCGCCGACTACACGGACGCCGTCCTGGCCAACGCACGGGCGCTCGGACGAGGCATGGAGTCCCAAGGTCTGCGCCTGGTCTCCGGCGGGACCGATAACCACCTGCTGCTCGTTGACCTCACACCGGCTGGCGACGTCACGGGCAAGGATGCCGAGCATGCGCTCGACGCCACGGGCATCACGGTCAACAAGAACACGATTCCTGGAGAGACGCGCTCCCCGTTTGTCACGAGCGGGATTCGCGTGGGGTCGGCGGCCGTCACCACGCGTGGCTTCAACGAGATCGAGTGCGAGCGCGTGGGTGAGCTCATCGGGGTCGTCGTGAGCAACCCCGCTAACGAGGAGCTGGCCGAAAGGACTCGTCTCGAGGTCCGCGAGCTGCTCGAGGGGCACCCCCTGTATCCCGAGCTCAGCTAGACAGAGCAAGGCCCCTTGGGGCCGGAGAGGAAATGCAAATGGCAGAAGAGTTCGATTCAAAGCGCTTCATGGTGATCGACCATCCACTCGTGGAGCACAAGCTTCACATCCTGCGTGATCAGCGCACGACCACCAAGCAGTTCCGCGAGCTGGTGAACGAGCTTGCCATCTTCGAGGGCTACGAGGCCATGCGTGACTTCCCCCTCGAGGACGTTCAGGTCACCACCCCGCTCGAGACGACCACCTGCCGCCGCCTCTCTGGCAAGAAGGTCGCGATCATTCCGATTCTGCGAGCCGGACTAGGAATGGTCGACGGCATCCTCCAGCTCGTCCCGTCTGCCCGTGTGGGGCACGTGGGGATGTATCGTGATCCAGAGACCCATGAGCCGCACCAGTACTACTGCAAGTTCCCCGCCGACATCGAGAACCGCATCTGCCTGATTGTGGATCCCATGCTCGCCACCGGTGGTTCGCTCACCGCTGCCATCAAGTTCCTTCGTGATGAGGGCGTGCGCGACATCCGCTGCCTCACGCTCGTCTCGGCTCCCGAGGGCGTGCGCGCCACGCTCGACTTCGATCCTGACGTGCGTCTCTACACCTGCGCCCTTGACCGCGAGCTCAACGAGAACGCCTACATCCTCCCCGGGTTGGGGGACGCAGGCGACCGCATCTACGGCACAAAGTAGGGCGGCGTTCGAAAACGCCGTCGCTCCCGGTCGAATTGTGACGGAACTGAGATGGTCCTCACATTACTGACTTGCATTCAAAAATAGATTCACTAGACTAATCGGGCTCTTGAAAACCGACCCCGAGGGGGGTTCATGGACATCTCGACGGCTATCGTCGCCGGGGGCATCTGTGGGCTCGCAGGATGCGTGACGCCCGCCGTTTTGTTTGAACGAGCCCTCAGGCCGAGTGCAAGGGTGAGTGTGAGTGCCGGGATTGCCAGCATCATGGTCTCGTTTCTGGTACTCTCAGGGGTCATGTGTACCGTGTATCTCGTCACGGACACGGGGTTTCTGGAGTTTGGGTGTGCGATGGCTGCCTCCTTTCTGCTCTTTTGGGCAGTGGAAGCACTAAGGGCCTGGCGAGCTGCCAACGGCAGGGCGCATGGCCGAGAGGAGGATGGACGAGCGTGAGCAATCCGCTGGACAATCTCAGCACCGAGGTGAACGACCTCGTCGCGAGCTTCAAGTCCCAGGCAATCTTTGGCAACTTGGATACGGTCGGCTTCACCCAGTACTCGTTCTGGTTCGCCGTTGCCCTGGTCGTGCTTCTTGTGGTCCTCTTCGCGTTCAAGAAGCGGCAGCAGAAGGGCATCGTGCCCCAGGGCTTCTTTGTGAATGGTGTCGAGTGGGGCATCGAGTTCATCCGTGACGACATGTGCAAGGGCCTGCTCGGAGACACCTGGAAGAGGCACTTCTCCTTCATCGCCTCGGTCTTCCTGGTGGTTCTTATTAACAACATCATCGGAGTCATCCCGGGCATGAAGCCGGGTACGGGAACCATCTCCACCACGGGCGCCCTGGCGCTCTGCTCGTTCGTCTACTTCATCGCCTGCGGCATCAAGAAGCACGGGACGCTTGGTTATGTCAAGAGCCTCGCTCCCGCTGGTGTGACCTTCCCGTTGAACGCCCTCGTCTGGCTCATTGAGGTCTTCTCCACGATTCTGCGTCTGGTCACGCTTGCCGTCCGACTCTTCTGCAACCTCTTCGCTGGCCACGTCGTCATGGGTACCTTTGCGATCCTGGCCTCGCTCTTCTTCGAGCCGCTGCTGCAGATGGTCTCGCTGGCCACGATCGCGCAGGCGGGCGCCTCGGTTCTATGGGTAGGAATTCTGATCATCATCTACGCGGTGGAGCTCTTGGTCGCGGTCATCCAGGCCTACGTTTTCGCCCTTCTCACGGCCGTCTACGTCCAGATCGCCGAGTCCGACGAGGATTAGAGTTCGAGCAATTCGCGGGTGTACGCCCGCAGTGCATAGCAGTACGACATATGGTTAAACGCGCCCCGAAGAAGAAGCAAGATGAGGGACGTATGGCAAAGGAGGAACAGTGGGAGCTCTTGGTGTCATTGGGTATGGTCTTGGCGTTATCGGCGCGGGACTGGGCATCGGTTTAGCCGCCTACGGCGTCGCACAGGGCATGGCTCGTCAGCCCGAGGTCCAGGGCCGTCTCTTTACGGTCTTTATCTTGGGTTCGGCCTTCGTCGAGGCGCTCGCCCTCATCGGCTTCGTCGTCAGCCTCATCGTTAAGTAGACGCTGTCGGCAGAACACCGCGAGTTGGAGGCACGTATGAACAGCACTACGAGAGGTCTTCTCGTCCGCACGGGCACAGTGGGCGGCATTACCGTCGCTGGTGTCTTGACGACGCCGGCCTTTGCGTTTGCCGATGAGTCGGCGGTGGGGGCAGACATCCTGATTCCCAAGCCCGCCGAGTTCATCCCTGCGCTCATTGCCTTCCTCATCATCTGGTTTGTACTTGCCAAGTTTGTCATGCCGCAGGTTCTCCAGATGATGGAGAAGCGTCAGGAGAAGATTCAGTCCGACCTCGACTCCGCCGAGCGCTCCAAGCTCGAGGCAGCCGAGAAGGCCAAGAGCTACGAGGAGAAGATTTCCGAGGCCCATCATGAGGCTGAGGCCATCGTCGCCAAGGCCAAGAGGGAGGCCGAGGAGGAGCGCTCGCAGATTCTTGCAAAGGCTCAGAGCGAGGCCTCTGACATCATCACCAAGGCCCATGGGGCTGTGGGATCCGAGCGTCACAAGGCCATGATTGAGCTCTCGGGCTCGGTCGTCGACCTCTCCGTTGAGATTGCGAGCAAGATTATCGGCAACGACCTAAGCGAGGCCGAGCAGCGCAAGCTCGCAGAGAAGTACCTCGCGGAAGTTGGGACCCCCGATGGCCAGTAAGCACGGTGAGGCGGAGAAGGTCGAGGCCTACACTCGGGCCCTCATGGATGCGGCGCACGCCGAGGGTCGCGCCGACAGTGATCTCGTGCAGTGGCAGCACGCGCGCAAGTTCTCGCCCGAGGTCATTGCGACCATCGCTGCCATGCAGAACGAAGATGACCTTGACCTCGTTGAGGCGGTCTCCAAACAGTACAAGGAGTTTCTCGACGCGCGTGATGACACGGTCCTCGTGACGGTGACCACCTCGGTCCCCATGGATGACGACTTGCGCGCCAAGGTTCGCTCCAAGGCCGAGAAGGACATCAAGGCTTCGGTATACCTCGTGGAGCGCGTTGACCCGTCCATCATTGGCGGCATCATGCTCGAGGCGCGTGGGAAGCGCTATGACGCGTCCGTTCGAGCGCAGCTCTCCAACATCAGAAAGACGCTTTCCTCTTCATTTATCGGAGGTGAGGAAAAGTGACGGATACCATTAGTTCGCAGAAGATCATGGACACGCTGCGCGAGAACCTTGCATCCATCAACGTGACGGTTGATCACCAAGAGGCCTCGGTCGTCACCGAGGTCGGTGACGGCATCGCACACGTCTCGGGTCTCAAGACCGTCATGTCAGGCGAACTTCTGCAGTTCACGAGTTCATCTACGGGTCGCGACGTCTACGGCCTCGCACAGAACCTGGATCGCGACGAGGTCGGCGCCGTCCTCTTCGGCGACGTCGAGGACATCAAAGAAGGTGACGAGTGCCGCACGACCGGGCACGTCATGGACATCCCCGCCGGTCGCGCCATGCTCGGACGCGTCGTGAATCCCCTGGGCCAGCCCATCGACGGGCTCGGTCCCATCAACACGACGCATCGTCGTCCCATCGAGTTCAAGGCTCCCGGCATCATGGAGCGCCAGCCAGTGTGCGAGCCCGTCCAAACGGGCCTTCTCGCCGTTGACGCGATGGTCCCCATTGGCCGTGGCCAGCGCGAGCTCATCATCGGCGATCGCAAGACGGGTAAGACCGCCATTGCCATCGACGCTATTGTCAACCAGCGCGAGACGGATATGGTCTGCATCTACGTGGCCATAGGTCAGAAGGCCTCGACGGTCGCCGCCATTCGTGAGTCACTCGCACATCACGGCGTTCTCGAGAAGACCGTCATCGTGGCTGCCACGGCCGCCGACTCGGCGCCCATGCAGTACATAGCCCCCATGGCTGGCGCTGCGGTTGGCGAGTACTTCATGTACAACGACGCCGAGGGCAATCCCGCCGACGAGAGTCACCCCGGAGGACACGTCCTGGTGGTCTACGACGACCTTTCCAAGCAGGCCGTCGCCTATCGTCAGATGTCGCTGACGCTGCATCGTCCACCTGGACGCGAGGCGTATCCCGGTGACATCTTCTATCTGCACTCTCGCCTGCTCGAGCGCGCCTGCAAGCTTTCCGACGCCAATGGCGCGGGCTCGCTCACGGCGCTGCCGATCATCGAGACGCAGGAGGGCGACGTTTCCGCCTATATCCCCACCAACGTGATCTCAATCACCGACGGCCAGATCTACCTGCAGTCGAACCTGTTCTTCCAGGGTCAGCGCCCTGCGGTTGACGTGGGCATATCAGTCTCGCGCGTGGGCGGAGACGCCCAGGTCAAGGCTATGAAGCAGGTCTCGGGCACGCTGCGGCTGGATCTTGCGAGCTACCGAGAGAAGCAGGCCTTCTCGCAGTTTGGCTCCGATCTTGACGCCACGACCCAGTACCAGCTCAACCATGGCGCGCACATGATGGAGATGCTCAAGCAGCAGCGCTACGCGGCCCTTGACGTGCGTGATCAGATTATCTCGATCTTTGCCGCCAAGGAGGACTTCCTGGATGACATCGATTTGAACCATGTGAATCTGTTCCGTGACGAGCTTGCCAACTACATGGCCGAGCGTCATCCGGCGCTGCGCAATGCGCTTGTGCAGGGCGCGCTCTCCGACGAGCAACAAGACCGCCTGAAGCTGCACATCGCTCACTTCAAGGAGCAGTTTCTCGTCGAGCATCCCAACAAGAAGCGCGCGGAGGACGTCCAGGCTGCTGCGGAGCAGACCGTTGACCACTCCGGGTCGTCTACGTTGGCACAGGAGTAGCGCACGATGGCGAACCTTCGTGAGATATCCAGGCGCAGAAGCTCCATCAAGAGCACCATGCAGATCACGCGTACGATGGAGATGATTTCCACCGCTCGCATTCGCAAGGCTCTGGATCGCGCCGAGGAAGCAGCGCCGTACAAGAACGCCATTACGCGCATGCTTGCCAACGTTGCCGCATCGGGCTTTGACGACTCGCAGCCGCTTTTGGCCAAGCACCTCGAGGAGAAGCACGTCTTGTTCATCGTCGTTGCCTCCGACCGAGGCCTTGCGGGTGGCTTCAACATCCTCCAGCAGCGCGCGGTCGAGCATGAGATGCAGCGTCTCGAGGCCAGGGGCGTCGCGTCCTCGGTCATCACCTGCGGACGCAAGCCTACCGAGTACTTCACCTACCGCAAGGTCGCTCCGGTTATGTCCTTCGTGGGGATCTCGTCGGATCCCAACAGGGACGAGGCGGATCGCATCGCCTCGTATGTCATGGAGGGCTACTCGTCGGGGGCAGTCGATCGCGTCATGCTGTATTACTGGCATGCAAGGAACCGCGTTGAGCAGGACCAGGTCGTCGAGCAGCTTCTCCCCATCAGCAAGGAGCAGCTCACGATGCCCAATAAGCCCCGCACTCTCGAGGCTCTCACTAAGGTCGGGGCCCACGAGTACACCGACTTTGCCTTCGACCCGTCCGCGGGCGAGGTCTTGGGCCAGCTCATGCCTGCCTACTTCAGGACGGTTATCTACCACGCCCTGCTTGATTCGGCGGCAGCGGAGCATGGCGCGCGACGTCGTGCCATGCAGTCCGCGACCGACAACGCCGGGGAGGTCCTGAGCTCGCTTGCCCGCACCTACAACCGCAAGCGTCAGGGAGCTATCACCACCGAGCTCAACGAAATTATCGGCGGTGCGTCCGCATTGGAGGACAACTAATGTCAGAGTGCAATCAGGAGCAGCGTAGCGCCCTCGAGGAGGCTGCGTATCATAAGCTCAACAAGAGCGTGGGCACGGGCACCATCGTGCGCATCGTCGGACCGGTCGTTGACGTCAAGTTCGAGGATCAGATTCCTCGTGTCTACACCGCCCTCGTCGTAGACGGGGAGACCCCCGTCGGCCACGTGAACACGACCCTCGAGGTGGAGTCCCAGCTACCGGGCGGTGTCGTTCGCACGGTAGCCATGTCCTCCACCGATGGGCTCACCCGCGGCCTCCAGGTCAAAGACACGGGGCACCCCATGATGATGCCGGTCGGACCCTCTACGGTGGGGCGCGTCTGGAACGTCATGGGTCAGCCCGTCGACGGCAAGGGCTTGCCGGACAACCTGCAGTACTACCCCATTCACCATCCGGCTCCCGCCTTTGACGAGCTGACCACGACCACCGAGGTCTTCGAGACTGGCATCAAGGCCATCGATCTGCTCGAGCCCTACGTCCGTGGCGGCAAGACGGGCCTGCTCGGCGGCGCTGGCGTCGGCAAGACCGTTCTCATTCAGGAGCTTATCAACAACCTCGCGCAGCAGCACGGCGGCACCTCGGTCTTCACGGGCGTCGGCGAACGTACGCGCGAGGGCACCGACCTGTATCTCGAGATGACCGAGTCGGGCGTTATAGAGAAGACCTGCCTGGTCTACGGGCAGATGAACGAGCCGCCCGGAGCCCGAATGCGCGTCGCTCTCGCAGGCCTCACCACGGCCGAGTACTTCCGCGACCAGGGCCAGGACGTCCTGCTCTTCATCGACAACATCTTCCGCTTCTCCCAGGCGGGCTCCGAGGTCTCGGCCCTTCTCGGCCGCATGCCGTCCGCCGTGGGCTATCAGCCCACGTTGGCTACCGAGATGGGTGAGCTCCAGGAACGCATCACCTCTACCAAGGAGGGCTCCATCACCTCGGTCCAGGCCGTCTACGTCCCTGCTGACGACCTCACTGACCCGGCACCGGCCACCACGTTCACGCACCTCGACGCTACGACGGTCCTGTCACGTTCGATTACCGAGCTTGGCATCTATCCAGCCGTCGATCCTCTGGCGAGCTCGAGTTCGGCGCTTGACCCCTCAATCGTGGGGGAAGAGCACTATCGGGTGGCCATGGCCGTTCAGGAGACGCTCCAGGAGTACTCTGACCTCCAGGACATCATTGCAATCCTGGGTATGGATGAGCTCTCCGAGGAGCAGCAGAACGTGGTCTCTCGTGCGCGTAAGATCCAGCAGTTTCTCTCTCAGGCCTTTCACGTCGCCGAGAAGTTCACAGGCAACCCGGGTGTCTACTGCAGCGTCGAGGACACGGTTCGTTCCTTCGCTGAGATCGTCGACGGCAAGTGCGATGATCTTCCTGAGCAGGCCTTTCGCTTTGCGGGTAACATCGAGGACGTTCGTCAGCGCGCCGCTGCGATGGCCGCTGCCGACTCCAAGAACTAGGAAGTGCCATGGCAGAACTCAACTGTCAGTTCGTCAGGCCGGACAGGTCCCTCTTCGAGGGACCTGTCGCGAACCTCGTGCTGGTCACCTATGCTGGCGAGCTTGGTGTCTGGCCGGGTCACGCGCCCGAAATCGTAGCGCTCGGAGACGGCGTGGTACGCATCAGGCGCAGGCCTGAGGACGGTGGCACGGAGTATGACGTTGTGGTCTCGGGCGGCTACGCCGAGATTGACAACGACGGTGTGATTATCCTGGCCGACCACGCCCGTCGCGCGGACGACATTGACCCCGACGTCGTGCGCGAGACGCGCGATTACGCCATCGAGCAGATGGAGAGTGTCCCCGAGGGTGATTATCGACGCGCCTACTACGCAAATAAGATGAGCTGGTGTAATCTTTTGTTGAAACAGGCCCTGGGGGACGCTGCCGCGAGCTCCCGCTAGTACGGAGGTCGTATGGACGTCATTCAGGTTGAGGGTGGGCATCGTATCACGGGTGAGGTGCACGTCGAGGGCGCCAAGAACTCGGCGCTCAAGCTCATGGCGGCCACCATCATGGCCCCGGGCGTAACCACCCTGCGCAACGTCCCCGACATCGCCGATGTTCACGTTATGGGCAAGGTTCTCAAGAACATCGGCGCCAGCATCGAGGTCGTGAACGCGCACGAGCTTAGAATCGACACCTCCCAGGTGGATTCATGGGAGACCCCCTATCACCTGGTTGCACAGATGCGCGCGTCGACTGCCGTCCTGGGACCGCTCCTATCTCGCTTTGGCAAGGCCATTGTGGCCATGCCGGGCGGCTGCAACATCGGTGCCCGCAAGATTGACATGCACATCTTGGGGCTCGAGGCCCTTGGCGTCGAGTTCAAGGTAGATCACGGAAACATCCACGCCTACGCCCCGCACGGTCTGGTGGGGGGCACCGTGACGCTGTTTTTTAATGATACGGCGACCACCGAGAATCTCATGATGGCTTCCGTTTTTGCCCGGGGTACCACCACCATCGACAACGCGGCGCGCGAGCCCGAGATCGTTGACCTCGCCAACCTCCTCAACGAGATGGGAGCCAAGATCTCCGGGGCTGGCTCACCGGTCATCGAGATAGAGGGTGTTCATGAGCTCGCGCCCGTCACTCATGAGGTTGTGGGCGACCGCATCGAGGCGGGCACGTTCCTGGCCCTGGGGGCGCTCTCTGGCGACCCCGTGACAGCGAGCGGGTTCGATCCACGCCACCTGGGCCTGGTGCTCAAGAAATATGAGCAGATGGGTGCCTCCGTGGAGCGCCAGGAGCGCTCTTGCACCATTTGGAGAGATCGCCCGCTCGCACCCACGGACATTCAGACGCTGCCCTTTCCCGGATTTCCCACCGACATGCAGGCGCAGACCATGTGCATGCTCGCCCTTGCCCAGGGAAGCTGCGTCGTTACCGAGAACGTCTTTGAAAGCCGCTTCATGTTTGCCAGCGAGCTCTCGCGCATGGGGGCGGACATCGTCATAGAGGGTCACCATGCCATCGTTCACGGAGTGGAGGGGTTCTCGGGCACGCAGGTAAAGGCGCCCGACCTACGTGGCGGTGCAGCTCTCGTCATGGCGGGCTTGGTAGCTGACGGCCTGACGACGATCTCCGAGATTCATCACATCGACCGAGGTTACGAGGGATTTGTCGAGAAGCTCACAAGTCTTGGTGCTCGCGTGAGGCGCACGAGCGTGCCCGATGACGAGGACGCGCCCCTCTAGGGTTGAGTTCGCCCACGGTGTGCCGCTGATACATTTGAGGCCGGAGAGAAGCGAGGGAATCGCCATGATGAGCACGGGAGCTACGGAGGACCACACGCTGACCAGGGCCGGAGAGGACTACCTTGAGTCCATCTACCGTCTCTCGCTTGAGGAGACCGCCGAGGACAGATCCGTCCGCTCCGTGGACGTGGCCGATCAGCTCGGCGTCTCAAAGGCGAGCGTCAACAAGGCCCTCTCCATGCTCAAGGAGGAGGGCATGGTGGTCCAGAGCCGATACGGTCGCGTGAGCCTTACGTCTGAAGGCGAGAAGTACGCGGCTCTTGTGTGGCGCTCGCATCGAGCCCTGCGCACCTTCCTCGAGTCTGACCTGGGCGTTGATCCAAAATCTGCCGATGAGGAGGCGTGTCTGATGGAGCATGCGCTGTCTGCGGACACCATGCAGCGGTTGATCGACTATCTCGAGAGGCAGGGCATCCTCATTCCCGAGTAGGCTCCTTTCGGAAAATGCATGGACATGTTGTGGTGGCGCGCCCCCTCCTTTACGGGGGGCGCGCTTCTCTGTCCGTCTACGGAGACGGTGGAATTCTCGGTGGCTCGTTGGGGTATCGTGTGACTGCCTATCGTGAGTGCCGGCGGATGCGTGTCTGCCGGGCTCGAGTACACAACCAAAAGGGGATCACCATGAAGGCAATCATTCCCGCAGCTGGATTAGGCACGCGTTTTTTGCCGGCCACGAAGTGCACGCCCAAGGAGCTCCTGCCCGTCCTTGACAAGCCCGTTATCCAGTACGTGGTTGAAGAGGCTCTCGAGCCGGATGACGTCGATGGCGTCGTCATTGTCAACTCTCACGAGAAGCCCCAGATAGAGGCCTATTTTTCGGTCGATCACACCTTCGAGTCCCTCCTACGTAAGCGCGGCAAGGGAGCGGAGGCCGCGCGCGTGCACGAGGCCTCGACGCTTCCGGTTTCCTTTGTCTACCAAAACGAGGCACGCGGCTTGGGCCATGCGGTCCTCATGGCCGCCGACGAGATTCGCCACGAGCCGTTCTTCGTGCTTCTCGGCGACTACTTCGTGCCCGATCACCAGATGTGCGTCCGTATGGCCCAGATTTCACGCGAACACGGCAATGCTTCGGTGATCGCCGTCGCCCCGGTTCCCGCCGACCAGGTGAGCCGCTATGGCATCATCGCGGGAACGTGCGTGGGGAGCCTTCCGGGCTTTGACGCCACAGGGGAGCAGGAGGGGGCCGTCTGGAAGGTGAGCGGCCTCGTCGAGAAGCCCCGGCCCGAGTATGCGCCCTCCCATCTGTTCATCGTGGGTCGCTACCTGCTTTCCCCGCGGATTATGGAGCTGCTCGCGACTCAGGGGCCCGGTGCCGGAAATGAGATTCAGCTGACCGACGCTCTGGAGCGTCTGCTCGCCGAGGAGGAGATGTACGCGCTTGTCGTCGATCCGGCCGAGGGATGCGACACCGGTACCCCCGCCGCGTGGGCCGCCACGAACGCGCGCATGGCACTTGACGATCCCGCGCAAGCCGACGCCTTTCGCGAGGCGCTGGGAGAGAGGGGCGCGGCGCTCCTTGGATAGACAGGCCGACATCATCCGTTTTGGAAACGATGGATGGCACGCCCGCTTCGACGACGGCTTTACCAGGGCCAACGTGGTGAGGATTGCCGACGCTCTGGGGCTGGTCTGGTCTGACAGCGCGCCTGGCGCTACCATCTACGTGGGATACGACCGTCGCCACGACTCCGCCGCGCTTGCATACGAGGCCGCCGGCGTCCTCGCCTCCTTTGGCCTCAAGGTCCGTGTGTCGGACGTGGCCTGCCCCACGCCTGTCGTGGCATGGTCCTGCGCTCAAGACGAGGCCGCCCTCGGCTCCCTTGTCATCACGGCGAGCGAGCGTTCCTGCGAGTACGGGGGCATCCTCGTGCGCGCGGCCGACGGCGGCCCCTGTCAGCGCTCGTTTCTCGACGAGGTCGAGCAGGCCATTTCGTCGAGTCCCTCAGAGCAGCGCGGTCTGATCGAGGAGCGCAACCTCGTGGGGCCCTACGCTGCAGCCCTCACTTCCTTTGTGGACGCTGGCGCAGTGGCGGCCGCGCGGCCGAGGGTCGTCGTCGATCCCATGTTCGGGGCGGGCGCCAACCATCTTGCGAACCTGCTCACCTCAGTGGGCTGTGACGTGGTGGAGATTCACGTTGAGCCTCATGAGGACTTCGATGGCATCCATCCTGCCCCCCAGGACCCGTGGGCCGATGCCTGCGAGCAGGCGGTGGTCGCTCAGGGAGCAGCCTTGGGCGTGCTTCTCGATGGCGACGGGGACCGCGCTGCCGTCGTTGACGAGCGCGGGTTCATCCTTCCCGCGAGCCTGCTCGTTCCCCTCATCATGGGGCACCTCGTCGAGAGGCATGGTGCCACGGGGCGCGTCGTGACCACGCTGACCTGCTCGGCGCTCGTTTCTCGACAGGCAGCTCGCCTTGGGTGCGAGATGGTCAGCGTACCGGTGGGCTTTTCGCGTATCTACCGAGAGGTTCTTGAGGGGGACGTCATCCTAGGAGCCGAGGAGTATGGCGGAATCTGCGTGCCCGCGCATATGCATGAACGCGACGGCCTGCTCGTGGCTCTGCTTGCGGTGGAGCTCCTGGCGACTTCGGGCGCGTCGATGAGCCAGCTCGTGGGCGATCTTGAGTCCAAGATAGGTAGCATGCGCTACACGAGAAGAGACGTGCGCCTCGATCCCGCCGTGACCCAGGCCTTTAGAAATGTCTTGCCGGGGCTCAATCCTCCTGACGTTGCCGGACGGGTGCCTGTCGAGGTGAGTCATGCCGATGGTTTGCGCCTCCAATTCGAGGACGATTCCTGGGTGCTCATGCGTCCGTCGCGGGCGGGTGCTCTCGTGAGGGTGTATGCCGAGGCTCCTTCTGAGCGGGAGCGCGACGAGCTCCTTGAGGGAGCGTGCGACATCGTGCGTCAGGGAGTCTAAGGACATTTGTGTAGGAATGGTGAACCCGTCGATTCCCGATCGGCCCGGGGCGCCGATT
>CAYSIC010000011.1:0-62867 GCA_964430985.1 uncultured Atopobium sp. | reverse complement strand
TTTCAGCCAGCTCGTAGTCAACATTAGCTTCCATGACCAAAACCCTGGTCATGTTAATTCGTCTCCTTCTGCGCATTATCAATGGTGTAGCGCAACCAAACGGCATCGCCTTGGCTTTGCACCATCTCCAACGAAAACGCGATCGGATCAGTCGTCGAAAACCCTGGCACGGCTGTAAACGGACTCGGACTGTCCGAATCAGCGTCTGCCGCAGGCGAAATCACGACGCTGAGCTCGTCACACAAACCCTGTTGAATAAATGACCAGTTCAAGACACCGCCTCCGCCAAGCATCACGCGCTCCATGTGTAAGTCGTGTTTGAGCTTGCGCAACAACAGCGGCGCATCAAGTTGGTCGTGGCCAGCGATGATGTAGCTAATCTGGCGATCGCGCAGGTATGCTTTGTAGGCGTTAGGTGCCTGGTCGGTCAAGACTTCCAATACTGCTGCATGAGTATCGTTATAGGTCATCGTGTTTTGTTCCCAAGCCAGCTTGCCATGCGCATCGATGGCGATGTAGTGCTTATCTAAGTTCGTCGGAACCAAGTAGTCACCAGCTGGAACAAGCGCAGCGCTGTCGTCAAGCGACGGTTGCTTGTAAAAAGTGAAGTTATCGTCAGTGGTGGTGCGGCCATCAAGGCCGAGCAGGTAATCATGCTGCGATCATGCCTGGACAACTCCGATTCTTTGGACCAAACTTCGCCGAACAAGACGTCATCATTCAAGGCGGCGAACTGCGGCGCAAACTCGCCCAAGTTATCGCGGCCTGCGGTTTGCTTTGTGACCATGGCCTAGTCCTCCAGTGCATTGTATTGTGCGTCTGAAACTGGCTCGAGCCATTCCGGCGTGCCCGCAGTGATGGCGACGTGAGAGAACCAGCTGCCTTTGGTCGCACCATGCCAGTGCTTCACGCCGTCGTGAATCACGACCACGTCGCCAGAGCGGAGCTTACGCGCAGGTTGGTCTTCTTCTTGGTACCAACCCTCGCCGCCTGTGACCAACAACAACTGGAAGCCGTCGTGGTGGACGTGCCAGTTGTTGCGGCAGCTTGGCTCGAAGGTAACGTTACCCACGCCGACGCTGATAGCAGGTTCGCTGATTAAGTTGTTAAAGTAACTTTGGCCAACGAAGTACTGTGCGTACGCGTCATTCTTGTCGCCTATGTCAAAAAGTCCATTCTTTATTATTTGCTCGTTGTCTGTCATAGGCCTGCCTTCCTTTCGTACAAAAATTAAGGTCATATCGGTTTACAAAGAATCACTAAAGGATGAGTTTTTACATACGTCTAATACTTACATGCTCTACTGACAATGCCTGAAAGGCATGACTAGTAATACTCAGAACTCTTCCCGGCTTCCAAGCTGCACGCGGGCTGAACTTCACTCAGTCCCCGCTCTCACACGCAGTGATTAAAATGATCCGCAGCCGTCCAGGTGCTTATGGCAACTAGTACGCCTGTTTGCTTCAATGCCACTTACGCCGCACAATCATCAATACCGAAAACATCGTGTTCGACGTCTGATTCGTATACGGTTGTCTGAATTCCTCCGCTTTATGTTCAAATCAGGTGAATCACTATACGACCTGGATGCTGCGTGGCTATTTGGAGAAGAAGCGCGACGAAGCGCCATGGGCCTCATCCTCTATCAAGGCAGCAAATTGCTTACGTACTCTGTTGTCCCGCAAGGGCATTATCGTAAAAGCCCAGCTTCCAGTCGATGTAATCGATTCCCTCCTGTATCTCTGCCAGCTTCTTCTCGAGCTCTTCACGCTTGACCGCTAGCATCTTCTGACGGTCGGGTATGCTGGCCGGTCCCTGCAGGCACATGTCCAGGTAGACTTTCATTTCCCGAATGCTCAGGCTGCAGTTCTTCAGGCAGATAAGACTTTTTACCCATTCCAAGTCTCTTTCGTCGAATACGCGGCGGTTGTTTGCGTCACGCTTCACGTTGGGAACGAGCCCCTGGTTGCAGTAGAACTTCAGGGTCTCATACGTCAGATTGGCTTCGGTGCACACCTGTTTCATGGAGTATCGGGTCGTCATGTTTTGTGGATTCCTTTTCATATCTCGGGCGCAACTCTTGTCCGGTTGTAACACCCGGTTGATAGCATTGCATTCTAGTTCGCCCTCATCTACCGCCCTGGCGCACAAACGGCATGCGAGGATCTTGCCCGCGCCATGACGTTTGTGTTCGAGCACGCTCGCGAACTTGACGTGGATACCAGCTGCTATTCGCTGTGGGGCGGTTCGGCAGGTGCACGCATGGCAGCGTGGCTGGGCTCCTATGGCGCTTCCGCGTTCGGCGGCGGCGACCTGCCGCAAGCCGGATGCGTCGTCATGCAGTATACGGGGCTTTCTGAGCATCTTGCGACCGATTCGCCTACCTACGCCTGCGTGGGAACGAGCGATGGCATAGCCCGCTGGCAGGTTATGAAGAGACGCATCGATGCCATGGCGGCGGACGGCATCCCTACGGAATTCCATGCGTATGAGGGCTTGGGGCATGGATTCGGACTAGGGAGAGGAACTCAGGCGGAAGGCTGGCTGGACGATGCGACAGCTTTTTGGAACCAGCAAATGAAAGGGTAGAAACATGAATAGGACGCCGATAATCCTACTTTCACTGGCGCTGTGCGCGAACTTGCCGCTTGCGGCATGCACTCAGGCCGAAGACGTCCAGAGCGGGCAGGAAGCCCCGACGGAAGAGACAGGACAAGATGCAGAGAGTGTCGAAAGTTCCTACGAGGTTCGAAGCGGCGTATCGGGCTACGAGTTGAGGTATGACGACCTGCCCGAAATCTACGGCCTTCCGGCAGATTACTCACGCGAGGCCATGACACGGAGGCTTCCTCTTCCTGAAGGCGGTATGACGGTCCTCTCGGCCGAACCCGATCCTTCGCAAGCGCAAGCCTTTTACCTATGGGAAGTTGGCAATGCCCCGGCGACGACCGAGTTCACGTCAAGCATGTTCGGCTACTTTGATTCCTACGATTTTCGACCTTATGTGACAGCGCTGCCCGTGCCGCAAGATGTTGAGGTCAAGGGCGCCGTGGTGCTGCTTGCGGGCGGAGCCTATCAGATCAGGGGAAACTACACCGACACCATCCCTACTGCACTACAATTGCGTGAACAGGGTTTTCAGTGCTTCATTGTCGATTACCGACTTCGTCCGTACACGCCGCAGGAAGGTGCACTCGACGTTGCGCGTGCCGTACGTTTCATAATTAAGAACGCAGAAACCTACGGGATCGATCGCACGGATATCGCAGTCATGGGATATTCGGCAGGCGGCATCCAGGCCGGCGAGTTCCTCATGCACTACGACGGTGATGTTGACGGGAGCGTTCTTGATCCAAGCTATATTCCCGACAGCCTTGACGCTATTACGGCACACGTTGCTGCCGATGCAATGATCTACTCGTTCTACGGGCGACTGAGCGTCGCCTCGCTCGATGTGGCCGCCTTGCGGGAGGCCGATCTGCCACCGACCTTTTACTGCTACGGAACGGAGGACCCGTTCTATCGGCAGTTCGAAGAACAGGTTGCGTTGATGGACGAAGTAGGGGTGCCAACCACGACGATTGTTTTGCAGGGGTGGCCCCACGGCTGCGGAGGCAATGGAGGCTGGGTTGCCGACTACGCCACCTGGCTCGAAAAGATATTCAATAACTAGCAAGACTGCCACGACGATCCGTGCGCCGGGATTGCCCGCCCTCTACCGCACGAGGCCGCAGAGCATCTCGACGGTGGCGGGGTCCTGGTGGTTGAAGAAGGCGCTCTCTCCCTCGTCGAGCGCGCGGATGCGTTCCATCTCGTCGGATGCGAGCTCGAAGTCAAACACGTCGAGATTCTGGGTCATGCGCTCGGCGTGCATCGACTTGGGAATTACGATGACGTCCTCCTGGATGAGGAAGCGCAGAGCAGCTTGCGCGACGCTCCTGCCGTGCCGGGCTGCCACTTCGGCGAGTACAGGGTTTGCGAAGAAGTCCTTGCGGCCCTCGGCGAACGGACCCCACGACTCGTGGGCTACGCCGAGCTTCTCCATCCACGTATGAGCCCCACGCTGTTGGTGGAAGGCGTGCGTCTCGACCTGGTTCACCATGGGCGCAATCTCGACGTTGCGACAGAGGTCGACCAGACGATCGGGGTAGAAGTTCGAGACGCCGATGGCGCGTGCCTTGCCCACTCGGTAGGCGGCCTCCATGGAGCGCCACGTGCCGTAGACGTCGCCGATGGGTTGGTGGATGAGCAGGAGGTCGACGTAGTCGGTGCCGAGCCTGCGCAGTGACTCGTCGATGGAGGCCGCGGCACGCTTTTCCCCGGCGTTCGAGATCCATATCTTGGTGGTGAGGAAGAGGTCGCCGCGTGCGATTCCGCTCGCGCTCACGGCCGCGCCCACTCCCTCCTCGTTGCCATATGACTGAGCCGTGTCGACGGCGCGGTAGCCGGCGGCGAGGGCATCGGATACGCAGCGCTTGGTCTGCGCCGCGCCGATCTGGTAGACGCCGTAGCCGAGCATGGGCATTCGGACGCCGTTTACGAGGGTTTTGTACAGCATGAGGTTTCCTTTCTCGTGTCTTGTGGATTGATCATTCCAACCGAAGATGGTGGCCTGCCGTTGGGCTTGCCGTGCTACCTCGTCAGCCTGCTGAGCCAAGGGACGACAAGGCTCCGAACGTCCCCCTCGGCGACGCTCATCTCGACGGGAAGGCCGGGAAGCACTGATGCCCCGGGGGTGAGCTCTCGAATCGTTTCGTACGTGCCGCCGTCGCCGGATCCCATGTGCGTGTTGAAGGGAGCGATGGTCTTGCCGGAAAGATCGGTATTCTCGAGAAACGTGTAGAGTGCCATGGGGAGCGTGTACCACCAGATGGGGTAGCCTAGGTACACGGTGTCATAGCCGCTCAGATCGATGGGCTCGATATCGGGTCGGACGTCCTCTTCACGTTCCCGCTCGGTCAGGGCGGCGAGCTCGTCGTAGTGGGCGCGGTCGAGGTCGTAGGGCGTGTTTGGCTTTATCTCGCACAGGTCTGCACCCGTCTGTCGCGCGATTTCCTCGGCGACATGCTTCGCCGTTCCGTAGACTGAGAAGTACAGGACGATTTGTTTGGTCATTTCAGGCTCCCATCCATTTATTTTTTTATCTTTCATATCATTTGTTCAGCTGTTGGCCGTCTCGATGTCGCGCAGCTCGACGTGGCTGTTGCGGAAGCGGGCGCGAGGGTTCTTCTCGCCCATGGGCAGGCTGATGGCGTGGGCGGGGCAGGCGTGGATGCAGGCGAGGCACGCGTTACAGCCGAACCCCGCGAGTGCGTCGCGGTGCGCGATGTCGGCCTCGATGGAAATGCATCCCGCCGGGCACACGCGCGAGCAGACGCCGCACCCGATGCACGCGCTGCCGTCGATGCGCAGGAAGTCAGTCAGGCGCTCGGGTGTGAACGTCAGTCCCATAGCGAGAAACGCCTTGTGGGCAAGGCGGTCTCCCAGACCCACCGGCTCGATCCAGCGGCGACGCTCCGAGACATCCCTGCGGATGCGGGCGAGTTGTCCGTCGACGTCCTTAGCGGCCTCGCCGGAGCGCTGCTTCTTCATATCGAAGTTGGGCAGCCAGTTGTCGACCATGAGCAGCGTCGTGGCGTAGGCGGGTTCGAAGTCGGCTTCCCGTGCCTCCGCGAGCGCCAGCTCGACGGCGTTGGCGTGCCGGCATCCGTACGTCGCCACGAGGTAGAGGTAGGGCGTGTCGAACGAGGCGCGGCGTATGAAGTCCTTGACCATCTGTGGCATCTCGTGGCCGTAGACGGGGTAGACGACGCCAATCGAATCGGCTGCATAGGCGAGCGCTCCCTCGCGGCGCATCTCACGGGGGATGCTCAGCACCTCCTCGTTAATCGCTGCCAGTTCGCTCGCGGCGTAGAGGCAGTTGCCAGTCCCTGTGAAGTAGAAAATCATGAGAGGTCCTTTCTTTTTGCGTGCAGCCTTTTGGATGCGAGTTCGGCCAACCTGCCCGTGCAGGCGAACAGCCACATGACACTCGCATAGCGGACGAGGAGCTCCAAGGGAGACGCGTCCATGATCTCGAACGAGTAGCGGGTGCGCAGGGTGACATAGTCGAGAACGCCGAGCGCGAGGAGCTCGTAGGCCCCCACCGCCGCGACCCCGATGGCAAGGGCATAAACGCCGGGGCGAAGGGCTTCCGAGACTGTGCGCGGCATTTTGAGGTGGAGCCCCGCATGTCCCGAGATGACGAGAAGCCCGCCGTACCCACACACCATGTGGGCGCGCTGAATCGCGTCGGCTGCGACCGGACCGAGCGCACCCTCCAAAGCCCCCATGGCGATGCCCGTGAGTGCCATCCCCGCCATCGCAAATGCGCTCAGGAGGTTCAAGACGGTGCGAAGGATGCGCTCCGCGCTCCACCTTCCCCTGGGTAACGCGCGCCACCACGCCGCGTTAAGAGCGTTGTGCACGACGGTCAGCGCGGCGAGCAGGGCTCCCTCCACCGCGTGGAGACTGGGCTCCGCATAGGACTGCACGGTCTGGTGGAGCAGCAGCGCGCACATGGCGACGTCGATGACAACTCGCACCATCCGCCTCGAGTGTCGCCCCTGTGCAAAGAGGGGTCTTTCGTCCCCGGGACCTGCCCCCGTGCGCCTTACAGGCCCTCGGCCCACGCGCGTACCTCATCGTCCGAGACGCTGCTGGAAAATCGCTGGCCATCCTGCCAGTCACCATTGTCCGAGAGCTCAGCGAGCAGCTCGACGCTGCGGCCCAGGCCGGAACTCGCCGAGGTGCAAAACGGAATGACCGTCTTGCCCGAGAAATCGTTGTCTGAGACGAAACGGTCCACGGGCCACGCCGCGATAGCCCACCAGATGGGGTAGCCGATGAGCACGGTGTCATAGTCGGCGAAGTTCTCGGGGGTCGTGGCGTCGAGCGCTACGTCGCGCAAGCCCTCGTCGTCGTGCTCACGGCTGACGCGGCTGTCGGGGTTGTTCCAGTTGAGGTCGTCGTCGCTGTAGGGCTGAGCAGGCACGATCTCGAAGAGATCGGCGCCGAGAGCGTCGGCCGCGGCCTGCGCCGCTCGTGCTGTGTGCCCCTGGGCGGAGTAGTAGGCCACGAGCACGTTGCCGCTCGCCCCGTCTTCCGTGGTCGCGGGCGCCCCGGCCGGCGTATCGCCGGAACCGCTGTCCTGGCCTGTGCCCCCGGTTTCGTCCTGCGTCGAAGTGTCGTTCGACGAGCACCCCGTGAGCGCGCCGGCGAAGGCAACGCCGTCGATGCCGAGCGCGGCGAGGAAGCTGCGACGCGAGAAGTCCTTCTCAAAGATGCTTTTCATGGTTCGTTCCTTTCTGGTATGCGTTACGGGCGGAAGTGGCCAAACAGCCATTCCATGATTTCCTCATCGTTGGCGACGATCTGCGCTCCGCCGCCGTGCTGGCTCGAGACGCCCTCGAAGTACGAGGCAGGCTTGACATCGAGGACGACGAGCTGGTCGATCTCCTCTTCGGGAAGACCTCGCTCCCGGTAGAGGCCTCGTAGCTCCTCGGCGGCCGCGCGGTCGGGTTCGGGGCCGTAGTACTCGTCACCCCCTCCCACCACGAGGCGCACCGGGACGCGCGCGCCCGCCACGGGGGCGAGGTCGCCGTCCCACTGCGAGGCGCAGTGCAGCGCCGCGGCGAACAGGTCGGGCGCGCGTTCCATCACGAGCGAGAGTGTCTCGCCGCCGCCGGAGTAGCCCTCGAGGTAGACGCGGGAGGGGTCGACGACATAGGCGCCCATGAGGTGCTCGACGAGGGCCACGGTCTTGTCGGCCGAGATGGCGCCCCAATCCTCCAGCTGCGGCGCGGCGACGATCATATTCGGGTCGTGCTCCTGCGCCGTGAAGCCGAAGTCCTCCGTCTCGAGGTTCACCCCTACGCCTTGGAAGTAGAGGCCTTGGTAGCCCGGGAGCGTCACGAACAGCGCGGCGGGGCTTGAATCGCCATGGAAATCAGGCATATGGAGGTGGAAGTGGACGTCGCCTAGCGCCGCATCATGCAGCACGTTGTCGAGGACAAAACCACGGTAGGTCTCGGTCCCGGGGGTGACGTCCCCGCTCGCATTCTGCGTCGTACTCGGGCCGTCACCCGACGATTCTCGCTCGTAGGCCGTCCCTCCCGCCGCGCTTTCCCCATCTGCAGCGCACCCCGCCAGCAGGAGGCAGCCTGCGAGGCCGAACAACGCGCGGCGCGTTATCGCGCCCGATGTCATGGCCATCACTACCTACTCTCCTGGAGAATCTGGTAGACCTCCTCGTCCGAGAGGAGCTTGGCGCATGCGGGGGTGCGGATACTCGTGCGCGCGACCTCGCGCAGCATGTCGTTCACACCCCCTCCCTCGATGCCCATGGCGGACAGCGTGGTGGGCAGCCCCACCTCGGCTATGAAGGCCGCCAGGGCCTCGATGCCCGCGAGTGCGACCTCCTCGACGTCGCGGTTCGCGCTCGGGACGTTCCAGACCTCGACGGCCCAACGTGCGAACTGCGCGGGGGCCTCGCGGTAGAGATGGCGGTAGAGCGCGGGGTGAATGGCGGCGAGTCCGAAGCCGTGGTTGCAATCGGTGTAGGCGCCGAGCTGGTGCTCGATCATATGTCCTTGGAAATCTCCCGACTTTCCTACTTTGATCAGTCCGTTCTCACCCATGGCGCTTGCCCAGAAGAGCTCGGAGCGCGGCTCGAGGTCGTCGGGAGCCGCCACCATTGCGCGGGTGCTGGCGATGACGGAGCGCTGGACTGCGAAGTTGATGTCGTCGGTGAGGCCGCGCCCGCGCGGCGTGCCGAAGTAGGTCTCCATGCAGTGTGAGAGCGTGTCGAACGCGCCGGAGACGACCTGCGGCAGTGGGGCCGAGAGCGTGAGCGCCGGATCGAGCGCGGCGAACGAGTAGACGCTTCCCGTGAGGGGGCCCTTTACCCGCACCGCCTCGTTGGTGATCACGGCGCCGTCGTTCATCTCGGCGCCGGTGCCGAAGATGGTGACGATGGCACCCATGGGGATGCCCAGGTCGGGTGTGCCGCGGCGGCCCATCTCGAGATCCCACACGTCGTCATCCATGCGAGCCTGGACGGCCACGATCTTGCAGCAGTCGAGTACGGAGCCGCCGCCAACGGCGAGGATGAAGTCGACGCCGCGTTCGCGGGCGATCGCCGCACCCTCCTGAACTTTGGCGTAGGTGGGGTTGGGCATGATGCCGCCGAATTCGACCACCGTTTTGCCGGCGGCTGCGAGCGCGTCAAGCGTCCGACCGTACACGCCGTTGCGCTTGATGGAGCCACCGCCATAGGCGAGCATGATCGTTTCTCCCACGCCGCTGAGCTCGGCGGCGAGCATGCGCAAAGCGGCGTCCTGCCCGAAGTAGACTTTAGTGGGGTAGCTGAACGTGAAGTCCTGCACGGTCGTCCTCCTATTTCTGCTGGCTGTCGTAGTCGTAGACGGTCTTGGTAAAGTCGGGCTGCTCGGCCGCGACCGTGTAGTAGGCCTGTTGGGGAATCTGTGCGATGCGCCCCATCTCCTCCTCGCTGAGCTCGAAGTCGAACACGTCGAGGTTCTCGCGCATATGGGCGGGGTTCGCGGTCTTGGGGAAGATGACGTTGCCCTCCTGAAGGTGCCAGCGCTCGATGATCTGCGCGGGGGACTTGCCGTGCTTCTCACCGATTTCGGAAAAGACGGGCAGGCCGAGGAGCTCCGCGTCGCCGTGGCCGAGCGGGTACCAGCCTTCGAACACGGTCCCCTTGGGCTCGAGCCAGTCCTTGAGGTCGTGCTGGTTCCAGCGCGGGTTGATCTCGACTTGCATGACGTGTGGGGCCACCGTGCCGGTGTCGAGCACCTCCTGCGTCTTGGCGCGGTCGAAGTTGGACAGGCCGATGGCGTGTGCCTTGCCTGTGGCGAGCGCACGCTCGAGGCCTGCCCAAGCCTCGACGTAGGCGCCGTAGGGCTGGTGGAGCAGCAGCAGGTCGACGTAGTCCAGGCCGAGGCGGCGCAGCGTGGTGTCGATAGCGGCGTCCACGCGCCCAGTCGGATAGTCGCAGGGGAAGAGCTTGGTGGTGACGAAAAGCTCCTCGCGCGAAACAGGGGAGGCGGCGATGACGCGGCCCACCGCGGCCTCGTTGAAGTAGGCGTTCGCGGTGTCGATGTGGCGGTAGCCCGCCCCGATGGCCTGGGGCAGGAGCTCCTCGACCTCGGCACTCGACATCATGAAGGTGCCGTAGCCCATCTGGGGAATCTTCGTGCCGTTGGTGATTTCGCGGTACAGCATGGTTTGTCCTTTCTATGCGCGTCGCGGCTGACTTGCACGTCGTCACCTTTTCTTGACGATTCCATCATGCGAGGTAGATACCGCGATGTACAATGCCAATCCTGAGTAACTAGATTGCACATCGTGCATGGCGAAAGGCGGGAACGTGGATTTCGAGCAACTCGAGCGGCTTGTGGCTATAGATGAGGAGGGCACGCTTTCCCGCGCGGCCGAGCGCCTCGCCATCTCACAGCCAGCCCTCTCTCGTTCGGTCAGGCGCCTAGAGGCTGAGGTTGATCACGAGCTGTTCGACCGGACGGCCAATCGCATGGCACTCAACCGGGCCGGGAGGCTCGCGGTCGACTTCGCGCACGAGGTCCTGCGAGGCAAAAGGCGGCTGCTCGACGAGCTCGACGTCCTGGCCGAGCGCGACCGCATCGTGCGGGTGGGATCGGTGGCGCCGGCTCCGTTGTGGCAGCTCACCGCGCGCATCTTAGAGCGCGACCCGGGGGCCATTATCGACCCGTCCTTCATGAGCGAGGATGCCCTCGAGCGGGCACTCATGAACCGGGACCTCTGCTATGGCATCGCCCTGCGCCCGCTCGCGCTGCCGGGCATGCGGTCGGAGCCGCTCATGGAGGAGAGGCTGAGCGCCTATGTGCCGGTGGGCCACGAGCTCGCCGGACGGGCATCGGTGCGCTGGGCCGATCTGGACGGCGAGACGTTCGTGGTCGTATCGGCCATCGGCTTTTGGTGGGACGTGTGCCGGCGGCACATGCCCGCCGCACGGCTCGTGCGCCAGAACGACAACAATGTGTACGATCAGATGGTCGCCACGACCGATGTGCTCACCTTCTGCACCGACTACACGGGCGAGCTACGTCGCGTGCCGTCCCGCGTGGCCGTGCCCATCGACGACGAGGACGCCTGCGCGCGGTTTTGGCTTACCGAGCCAGAGGGATAGGGGAGGGCTACGGCCACGTGGAGTTGTCTACAGAGCTTCACCGTCAAGAGCAACGTCATCACCTCCCCCTTGGCACTCACCAGTATGAGCGCAATGGTGTCGCGCGCCACAAGTTGCCCGCCCGAAGAAGCCGTCCGGCCAGAGCGCCTCGCGTGCGTCGCACGCGGCAGGGTCGCCCTCGTAGAAGGGCCGCTCTCTGCGGCTGCGATCCCACGGTCGTCCACAGGTAGGCTGATTTCATCAGTGCGCTAAAGACTCAAAAGAAATATGCTATAGAAGAAGATGAGATTTTCATGAATGGCAATAACCCAAAGAGAGGACTTAACCTCAAGCAGGGGAAAAGAATATGGATATTTTATTAACCTTTGAAGGCACCATCTTGCCTTTGAAAGTAGAGACAGGTAAGGCATTATGCGCTGGATCGTGTTCGAGGTGACTCCGCCAGCGTGAGGCGGGTCTTACTTGAGCAGCCTCTGATAGATCAAATCATCATCTTTCTTAAACACGTTAAAGACGATCTTGATGGGGCTGCCGGTTTTTGCCTTGTAATCCTCTACCGTTCCCACCGCGATTTCCGCTGCCTTTTGATTCGGAAAACGGAACTCTCCCGTGCTGATGCAGCAAAAGGCAAGGGAGCTCAGCCGTTCCTTGTCCGCCAGCTCCAGGCAGGAGCGGTAGCACGAGGCGAGTTCCTCGCAGTCCGTCTGCGTGAGGGGGCCTGACACAATGGGGCCCACGGTGTGGAGGACGTGTCTGCAGGGCAGGTTGTAGGCTCTTGTGATTCTCGCCGTTCCCGTTGGCTCGGGAAAGCCCTGCTTCTCCATGATTTTGGCGCATTCGAGGCGCAGCTCCACGCCGGCGAAGCTGTGAATCGCGTTGTCGATGCAGCCGTGAAGGGGGACGTAGCAGCCGGTCAACCCCCTGTTGGCTGCGTTTACGATGGCGTCAACTCGAAGCGTGGTGATGTCCCCCCTCCACAAATACAGCCCCTCCCGCACAGGCGTGAGGTCAGAAAGCACGGTAATGCCCCTGTCCGCGATTTCTCTTTGCAGAAGGGCATCTTGCAGCTTTATGAATTCGTCACTGATGGGGGCGGGCTCGCGCACATTGAGCAGAGAGCGAAACAGCCGCCACTGTGCTTCCTCCGTTTGAGGAAACTCATGTGCCTGCGCCTGATACCGGGGCATCTCATCAAGAAGCAGACGATTTAAGAGGTCTAGCTGCTCAAGCCTTGTCATTTTACTTCCTTACGCGGCAGAGGGCGCGCCGATTTGCGCCACTATCGTGCCGATGTCATCGTTGATGCAGATGGCCTGGCCCGTGTCCAGCACAGCCTCGTCCACCCCCGAAAGCAGAGGCAGCTTCTCCTCTCTGTGGGTGGTGGCGATGACCTTGCAGCCCAGGGCCTGCGCCAACTGTATGGCGGCATAGCCTAGGGCGCTGGTCGCTCCCCGCACCAGCAGCGTGTCCTCCGGGTGAAGTCGCAAGCATTCAAACAAAGAGCCCCAGGCGGTAAAATACGTCTCCGGCACGGCGGCTAGCCTGTTCCACGACAGGTTTGAGTCAACGGCGAAGACCTGCTCTGTGGGGAGAAGGGCATATTCTGCGTAACTGCCATCAAAGGTCCTGCCCATGCCTCCCATGAGGGTGATGACCTTTTGACCCGACCTAAAATGGCTATCCGAGGAGTCGGCGATTTCCCCCACGCACTCAATGCCGGGAATGATTGGTTTCTGAATGTAATTCGCTCGGATTTCCGAAAGCCGCAGAATCTGCTCGGAATGGTTCATGCCAAACGCCTTGACCTTCACCAGAACCCATCCGGGTCGCACCTTTGGGATTGCCTTTTCCTTGAGGCGCACCTGGTCCGCGGGTGTGACGTCACGCACTATAACTGCCTTCATCGCTCGTTACCTCCTTCCAGCACTGGGGATCGGCATCATAGAAGCTGCCGCTTGTGCCGCTTGCCACGGCGGGGCAGCCTCTGCAATAGGCCATGAGCTCGCATTTGGAGCACTTTTGAAACTTGCCGTAATCCCGATACCGCTCCATCTCGCAGACCCATACATCCGCGAGCCTGTCCTCAAACACGTTGCCGACCTTGCTGTCCTGAACCCGTCGGCAGGCGTAGATGTCGCCGCTAGGCAGAATGGTCGCGTGGCAGTTGCCGCAGTTGCAGCCACCGTAAATCACGCCGTCCTCGGCATCCTCGGGGATTTTGAAGAGCCCCTTCTCATATTCGTAGAGCGTCCACAGGTGGTCTTTGCGGTTGAAGTAGGTCTTGCAGCCCTCCGCCTCGTATTTCTCGTATTTTTGGTGGCAGACATCCAGCAGCTCCCGGTATTCCTGCGGGGTCATGCCGGTATCCGCTTCCTCGCTGGTGGGGCAGTACCGTGCAAAGGCAAACACGTTGACCCCCGCCTGCACGACGGTGTCGATGATGTCCGGAACCTCCTTGATGTTTGCACCGGACACGGTGGTCATGATCACGGAGCGGATGCCCGCCCGGTTGATGCAGCCTATCTTCTCAAGGGTGATATCAAAGCTCCCCGGCTTTCTGAACCAGTCATGGGTCTGTCTCATCCCATCCAGTGAAAGCTGATACTTTTGGCAGCCGTGTTCCTTCAGCCGCTTGCAGACCTCATCGTCTGGGTGAAACGGATTGCCAAGTATGGTGAAGGGAATTTCATGCGCTTTGATCAGCTCCAAGAGCTGCCAAAACTGAGGGTGAAGAATCGGGTCGCCCCCCGTGATGTAGAAGTAGGGCAGACGGCCGTATACCTCGCAGAAATCTAAGCAGTTAAAAAAGGTATCTTGTATCTGCTCCCAGCTCATCGAGACCAGATGCGTGCAGCCATCTCCTGAAAAAATGTAACAGTGCTTGCAGCGCTGGTCGCACTCGTCAGTGATGTGCCATTGAAAAGCAAAGTACTCTTTCATCATTATTTCCTCGCCATATATAAAATTGGCATTTACCGAATGAGTTTGATAATCCCCGACAGGAAAACCTGCCGGGGATGGGTGAGCAATCTGCTTATGTGTCTCGCCGGCACCTCGCGCAGAGCCTCAGACAGCAGGCTTCTCGTTCGGCTTGTCGCCCGCTCCGCAGGCGGTGCCACAGGCTGCGGAAGCTCCTCCCTCGTTCCATCCAGACAGATTAGAAAGTGCCATAACGATGACCTCCTTGGAATGGTTCAGCGGGTGTTTTCACCTGCTGTGATTTTTAATTTATGTACTTTTGCGAGGACCCGCAAGTAGGCACCTTTTTATGGGGATAGGCACCTTTTTGTTACTCTCGCATGTGTGTCCCGCTCGTGTGGGGAGGAGCTTTTAAGGAGTTTCTCAGCAAAGGTTGCTTAACAGGAATTTTCCGCTTTCTATACTCTTATATATATGTAGCATTTGAAATCGAGTGCAACATACAAATTATAAAAGGAGGCCAAATCATGAAGAGAAAAGACGAGCTGCCCGCCTGCCCGGTCGCGACTACGGTGCAGCTGATCGGAAGCAAATGGAAGTTGCTGATCATGCGCAACCTCCTTGCCCGCCCGTGGCGCTTCAACGAGCTGAGAAGAGACCTGGAGGGGATCAGTCAGAAGGTACTGACGGACAGCCTGCGCTCCATGGAGGCAGACGGCATCATCACTCGGACTGTTTTTGCCGAGGTTCCGCCCCGGGTGGAATATGCCCTGAGCTCCCTCGGGGAATCCATGCGGCCGATTATCAGCGCCATGGAGGAATGGGGGAGCGCCTACAAGGAGAAGTGCGAAGACAAGTCGCTTTGAGAGAGCCTCGCGATCCCGCTTGGGTTTCTCGTGGAGGAAAGAATGGCGTGTCTTTCACGATCTGCGGGGATTTCAGCCAAGCCTTGTTAATAAGTCGGTGCCGCAAAGGAGCTCGCGGAACTTCGCGGTCATCTCCTTGTTACTCTTAGGCTCAGTTCGAGCGGTAGTATCTCAGGCGTGCAGTACGAACGAGGCGGGGATTAAAAGAAAAGGGGCGTAGGACATGGCTCAGACAGACATCCAGATCGCGCAGGAGGCAGAGGCGGAGGGCTACCCCATAGCCAAGGTGGCCGGCGAGCTTGGCCTCTCGCGCAAAAGTCTCGTGCCGTATGGCTACGACAAGGCCAAGGTGGACGTGGCTGGTCTCGCTGAGAGACCGCGTCGAGCCAAGCTCGTCCTCGTGACCGCCATTAGCCCCACGCCGGCGGGGGAGGGCAAGACCACCACCTCCGTCGGTCTTGCCGACGCCATGAACCTCATCGGCAAGAAGACGGTCCTGTGTCTGCGCGAGCCCTCGCTCGGGCCCGTGTTTGGCATCAAGGGCGGAGCCGCCGGCGGTGGACGTGCCCAGGTCATCCCCATGGAGGATATCAACCTGCACTTCACGGGCGACTTCCATGCCATCGGAGCCGCCAACAACCTGCTCGCCGCCATGGTCGACAACCACGTCAAGCAGGGCAACGAGCTCAACATCGACCCCAGACGCATCGTGTGGCATCGCGTCGTGGACATGAATGACCGTCAGCTCAGGAACGTCGTGGACGGTTTGGGTGGTGTGGCGAACGGCATGCCTCGTGAGGACCACTACGACATAACCGTGGCGTCCGAGGTCATGGCGGTCTTCTGCCTGGCCACGAGTCTGGCCGACCTCAGGGACCGTCTCGGCCGCATGGTCGTGGCCTATACCTACGATCGCGCGCCCGTCACGGCCCATGACCTGCACGCCGAGGGCGCTATGACGGCGCTTCTCAGGGACGCGCTGGCCCCCAACCTCGTCCAGACGCTCGAGCACAATCCGGCTCTCGTCCATGGCGGCCCCTTCGCCAACATCGCGCACGGCTGCAACTCTGTCATGGCCATCGACGCCGCGCTGCGCCTTGGCGACTATGTGGTCACCGAGGCGGGCTTTGGTGCGGACCTCGGTGCCGAAAAGTTCTGCGACATCACGTGTCGCATGGCCGGCCTCACGCCGGATGCCTGCGTCGTCGTGGCCACGGTGCGTGCCCTTAAGCATCACGGGGGCGTGGCTAAGGCCGACTTGGGCACCGAGAACCTCGAGGCCCTCGAGCGCGGCCTGCCCAACCTCCTGCAACACGTGGACAACATGAGGGGCGTCTATGGTCTTCCCGTGGTCGTCGCGATTAATGCCTTTCCCACCGATACCGCTGCCGAGCTTGCCCTCGTTGAGGAAAAATGCCGTGCGCTCGGCGTTAGCGTCGCACTCTCCGAGGTCTGGGAGAAGGGTGGCGAGGGTGGGACGGCTCTGGCTCGCGAGGTCGTGCGCCTGTGCGACGAGCCTGGCGACTTCTCCTTCGCCTACGAGCTTGGCTCCCTCAAAGCGGAGATCGAGGCCGTGGCTCGGCGCATCTATCGCGCTGACGGCGTCAGCTACACGAGTGCCGCTGAGAAGCAGATCAGGCAGCTCGAGGAGCAGGGCTTCACGAACATGCCGGTCTGTGTCGCAAAGACCCAGTACTCCTTCACCGACGATCAGTCCAAGCTGGGGTCACCTCGGGGATTCTTCATCACGGTGCGCAGTGTGCGCGTCTCGGCAGGGGCGGGCTTCATCGTGGCGCTCACCGGCGACATCATGACTATGCCCGGTCTGCCCAGGCATCCCGCCGCCGAGAGCATCGACGTGGACGAGAACGGTAGAATCACGGGGCTGTTCTAGGAGGTCGTCTTCAAGGCCATTGAGGTTTCCGGGGGGAGCCATGCAACGTCTCACTGACAAGAGCTGCGCGGAGTTCGCTGCCCTGCTCGCGAGCAGGCAACCCACGCCCGGAGGCGGTGGGGCGTCCGCCCTGGTGGGCGCCCTCGCCGCAGCGCTCTGCGCGATGGTCGGTAGCTACACCGTGGGAAAAGAGCGCCATGCAGACGTCGAAGATGATGTCGTGCGCATGCTGGGGGAGCTCGACGATGCTCGGGCGAGCCTGCTTGGCCTCGTGGAGGCCGATGCCGCCGCGTTCGAGCCGCTCTCGGTCGCCTATGGAATCCCCAAGGACGTCCCAGCTCGCGTATGCACGCTCGAAGAGGCAGTTAAGGGAGCGACCGAGCCTCCCCTGCAGGTCATGCAACAGGTCTGTCATGTCGTCGAGCTGCTCGAGGAGATGGGCCAGAAGGGCTCGCGCACGCTCATCTCCGACGTGGGGTGTGGGGCGCTTCTCGCCTGCGCGGCGCTGGAGGCTGCGAGTTTGAACGTATTCGCCAACACGCGAGCTGGCACGGACCGCATCTGGGCCGCGCGCGTCGAGGCCACCTGTGACGAGATGCTCGCCTGCTACCTACCTCGCGCCCAGGCCGTCGCCCAGGCCGTCGCGGATTATCTGAGGGGGCGCGACTAGCATGGCCGACCTGCTCAGGGGCGCTCCCGTCGCCCAAGCGCTGACTGAAGGGCTCATCGCCAGCACGCGTGCGCTCGCCCAGCGGGGCGCGACCCCCACGCTCGCTATCGTGCGCGTGGGAGAGCGCCCTGACGATCTCTCCTACGAGCGAGCCGCGCTCAGGCGCGCGGAGGGGGTGGGCATTGCGACCAGAAGGTTCACCCTGCCGGCCGACTGCTCCCAAGCGGAGCTTGAAGCCGCGATTGGCGAGGTCAACGAGGACGACACCATCCATGGGTGTCTGATGCTCCGGCCTCTGCCCCCACGTCTCGACGAGGAGGCTGCCTGTGCGGTCCTTGTGCCCGCCAAGGACGTGGACTGTGCCACGGTGGGCTCTCTCGCCGGCGTCTTCGCGCAGCGTCCCTGGGGCTTTCCCCCGTGTACGGCTGAGGCGGTCGTGCGCCTGCTCGAGCACTACGGCTACGCCCTCTCGGGGATCAACGTCTGCGTGGTGGGCCGCTCGCTCGTCATCGGGAGACCGGTATCGATGATGCTTCAGGCTAGAGATGCCACGGTGACGATGTGCCACACTAAGACCCGCGACCTCGCTCGCCGTTGCCGTGAGGCGGATGTCCTTGTGGTGGCCGCCGGACACCCCAATACGGTGTGCGCCGACGCCGTGCGCGCCGGGCAGATCGTCGTGGACGTAGGCATGAACTGGGACGAGGAAGCTGGCAAGTTCGTGGGCGATGCTGCGTTCGACGAGGTGGAGCCCGTCGTGTCCGCCCTTGCCCCCGTGCCGGGCGGCGTGGGATCGGTGACCACGGCGGTTCTCTGCGCGCACGTTGTCGCAGCAGCCGAGCGTGCGCTCGGCGCGGAACGAACGACGGCGCTATCCTCGTAGGAGGCTTGTACTGGCTTGCCTATAGAGGAAAGGCTGCGTAAAGCATGACATATGAGGTTCCCTTCTGGGTCCCGACATGGACCTATGACCAGGCAACGGATTGCCTCCAGCGGACGCGCCACTTTGGCATACAGCCCATGCTCGAGAGCGTGGAGGACATGCTCGTTGAGGCTGGCGACCCCGATCTGGCTTTTGATTGCGTGCAGATCGCGGGCACCAACGGCAAGACCTCGACGGCACGTTACACGGCCGCGATTCTTGCGGGGGAGGGGCTCCGAACGGCTCTCTACACATCGCCAGAGCTCGTGGACATGAACGAGCGCATGGAAGTCGCCGGAACGCCCGTGAGCCAGGAGTCCTTCGCGCGCGGCATCGCCGTCGCCGCGACGGCTGGCGAGCGCGTGAACGCGCGACGCTGCGCGGAGGGCGCGCGACCCTATGACATCACCGAGTTCGACCTGCTCACGGTCGCGGCGTTCGTGGTCTTTGCCGAGGCCGGCGTAGACGCGTGCGTGCTCGAGTGCGGGATGGGAGGGCGTTGGGACGCCACTTCCGCCGCACGCTCGATTCGTGCGACAGCCGTGAGCGGCGTCGGCCTTGACCACGTACGCATACTCGGCGACACCCTCGAGAAGATCGCCGGCGAGAAGGCGGCCATCATCAAGCGCGGACGCACGTGCGTGCTCGGCGTGGGTACGGCGACGCCGGACACGATGGAGGACGTCTTCCTCGAGCAGTGCGCCCGGGAGGGCGTCGCGCCTACGCTGTTGCGTCCGGACAATCTTGATGATGCCGCCGGCGAGCTGCATCCTGGTGTCCCGCGTGCGCACAAGGATCTGCCGCACGCACGCTACCTGGTCACGCGCCGTCCCGGCCGCATCGGCGGCACTCTCGTGCTCGACGTCCAGACGCCGCGCGCCATCTATCGTGAGGTAGCTGCCTTGAAGCCCACCTACCAGGCTGCCAACATCGCCTGCGCCGTTGCGCTCGCAGAGGACTTTCTGGGTCATCCCCTTGATGAGCAGGCCCTCATTGACTCCGTGGTCTTGTGTCCCACGCCGGGGCGCTTTGATGTGCGCCGCGCCGACCCCCTCGTGCTCGTTGACGCCTGTCACAATCCGCAGTCCGTGGGAACCTTCCTCACGGCCGTGCGTCAGGTGAACGCGGACGTCTCCTCGAGGCCCACGCTTCTGTGCGCAGTGCTCGCCGACAAGGATGTGGAGGGCATCGTCGGATTGCTCGCCCCCGAGTTCTCTCGCGTCGTGTGTGCGCAGACGAGTTCGCCACGTGCCTGCGCCGCCAGCGAGCTCGCCGCCATGTTCGAGCGCGCAGGCAACGTTCCCGTTGGCGTCTGCCCCACGATTGCCGATGCGCTCGCGCTCATCGCGCGGCGCGGCGAGGAGTGCGTGGCCTGCGGCTCCATCACCACCGCGGGAGAGGTCATGGCCCTTCTTACGTAGAATTGTTGAAACAACAGTTTCAATTCAAAAAATCTGTTGAAAAGAAGGAAAATAAGAATAGTATTAACATTGAAGATGGCAAAGAGAGATAGGAAGGCTGTAGCGATTTGTCAAGAGTCAACACAACGAACGGTGCGATGCGGATGACAGGCGCTTGATTCTCTCATGCTATAATCTTTTTGGCCGTTTTTATCAGTGATGCCCTTAGCGTGTGTGAGTTGTCCTTTGTACGATTGCGCTCGCGACGGTCGCCCGCGCGGTCTTGTGAAAGAGGAGGAACGCATGGCAAAGAAGGTCCCGGCACCCATAGACAGCGTCGAGGCGCTGCTCGATCGCATCCAGCAGATGCGCGTCGCGCAGGCCGAGTTCGCCAAGTTCAGCCAGGAGCAGGTCGACAAGATTTTCTACGAGGCTTCCATGGCGGCGAACAAGGAGCGTATCCCGCTCGCCAAGATGGCCGTCGAAGAGACGGGCATGGGCGTCATGGAGGACAAGGTCATCAAGAACCACTACGCCTCCGAGTACATCTACAACAAGTACAAGGACATGAGGACCTGCGGCGTCATCTCGGATGACGAGGCGTTCGGATTCAAGCAGGTTGCCGAGCCCATGGGTCTCGTTGCGGCGGTCATTCCCACCACTAACCCCACTTCCACGGCCATCTTCAAGTGCCTGCTTGCGCTTAAGACCAGAAACGCGATCCTCATCTCTCCGCACCCGCGTGCTCGCCAGTGCACCGCCGAGGCCGCCCGCGTCGTGCGCGACGCCGCCGAGGCCGCTGGGTGCCCCAGGGGCATCATCGATTGGATTGATGTCCCCACCCTCGACATGACCAACGAGCTCATGCGTTCCGCAGACATCATCCTGGCCACGGGCGGACCTGGCATGGTCAACGCCGCCTACTCCTCTGGCAAGCCCGCCCTGGGCGTCGGTCCGGGCAACACGCCCGCCATCATCGACGACACGGCCGACGTCAAGCTGGCCGTTAGCTCGATCATCCACTCCAAGACTTTCGACAACGGCATGATTTGCGCCTCTGAGCAGTCCGTGACCGTCCTGGCTCCCGTCTACAACGCGGTCAAGAAGGAGTTTGCGGCGCGCGGTTGCTACTTCCTCGCGGGCGAGGAGCTCGACCGGGTCCGCAAGACCGTCATCATCAACGGGTCGGTCAACGCAAAGATCGTCGGTCAGAGCGCGCACACGATTGCGCAGATCGCTGGTGTCGAGGTGCCCGAGAAGACCAAGCTCCTCATTGGTGAGGTCACCTCGGTTGACCCCTCCGAGGAGTTCGCGCACGAGAAGCTCTCCCCGGTCCTGGCCATGTACAAGGCCAAGGACTTTGATGACGCCCTGGCCAAGGCGGAACGCCTCATTGCCGACGGTGGCTATGGCCACACCTCGTCGCTTTACGTCGACACGAACGAGAAGGAGAAGATTGAGCGGCACTACGAGGCCATGAAAACCTGCCGTATCCTGATCAACACTCCCTCCTCCCAGGGAGGCATCGGAGACCTCTACAACTTCAAGATGGCTCCCTCCCTCACGCTGGGCTGTGGCTCCTGGGGCGGCAACTCCGTCTCCGGAAACGTCGGTCCCCAGCACCTGCTCAACATCAAGTCCGTGGCAGAGAGGCGAGAGAACATGCTGTGGCTCCGCACACCCGAGAAGGTCTACTTCAAGAAGGGCTGCATGCCCGTCGCCCTGCGTGAGCTCTCCGAGGTCTACGGCAAGCAGCGCGCGTTTATCGTCACCGACCAGTTCCTCTTCAAGAGTGGCTTCACCAAGAAGATTGAGAAGTCCCTTGACGAGCAGGGCATCGCCCACTCGAGCTTCTGGGACGTCGCGCCTGATCCCACGCTGCAGTGCGCCCTCGAGGGGCTCAGGCAGCTGCGTGCCTTCGATCCCGACTGCATCATCGCCATTGGCGGCGGCTCTGCCATGGATGCTGGCAAGATCATGTGGTCCATGTACGAGAACCCGGAGGAGAAGTTCGAGGACATGGCCATGGACTTCATGGACATAAGGAAGCGCGTCTACAGCTTCCCCGAGATGGGCAAGAAGGCGCTCTTCGTGGCCATCCCGACCTCCTCGGGCACGGGCTCCGAGGTCACGCCCTTCGCGATCATCACAGATGCCGAGACCGGCACCAAGTGGCCTATCACCGACTACCAGCTCATGCCTAACATGGCCATCGTGGACACCGACAACATGATGACGCAGCCCAAGGGCCTCACCTCCGCATCCGGTGTCGACGTGCTCACTCACGCGCTCGAGTCCTTCGTCTCGGTCATGGCCTCCGACTACACCGATGGTCTGTCGCTACGTGCGATGAAGCTCGTCTTCGAGTATCTTCCGCGCGCCTATGACAATCCCAACGACGTCGAGGCGCGAGACCACATGGCAAACGCCTCCTGTATGGCGGGCATCTCCTTTGCCAACGCTTTCCTGGGTGTCAACCACTCGATGGCCCACAAGCTCGGTGCCTACCACCACATCCCGCACGGCTGGGCCAACGCGGTCATCCTCACGCGCGTCATGCGCTACAACGCTGCCGAGCGCCCGACCAAGATGGGCACCTTCCCGCAGTACGCCTACCCGCACACGCTGGCTCGCTACGCTGAGGCTGCTCGCTTCTGCGGCGTGACCGGAGCCAGTGACGCCGAGGTCTTCGAGAAGTTCCTCGCCAAGATCGATGAGCTCAACGATTACGTGGGCGTCAAGAAGACTATTGCTGACTTTGGCGTTGACGAGACGTACTTCTTGGACACCCTGGACGAGATGTCCGAGAACGCCTTCAACGACCAGTGCACGGGCGCCAACCCGCGCTATCCGCTCGTCTCCGAGATCAAGGAGCTCTACCTCGATGCCTACTATGGCCGCGAGCCAAGCTCCTACGAGGACTAGCCCCATACGATTCGGCTCGTTGCCCACAAGGAGGCAGCAATGGAACTCTCTGACAGTAAGGTCGAGCTCGCTCGTCGTCAGAACAAGGTCGTCTATCGGGACGGCACGCGCGTGGTCAAGGTATTCAACGCGACGAAGCCGGCTGGCGACGTCTTCAACGAGGCGCTCAACATCGCGCGTATCGGTGAGACGGACATCAAGCACCCCGGCGTGCTCGAGGTCTCCCAGGTCGCGGACGGCTCCTGGGCGCTCTCCACGGAGTACGTCGAGGGCAGGGTGCTCGACGAGTTCTTCGTCGAGTCTTCGGGCACGCCCGATTTCGATGGCTACCTCGAGCAGTTCGTCGACTTGCAGGTGGCCGTTCAGAGCACGCCCGCCCCGACCCTGCTCAACGCCCAGCGTGAGAAGATCTCTCACATGATTGCCAGCCTTAAGGATCTCGACCCGACGATTCGTTACGACCTGCAGATGAAGGCTGATCGCATGATGCCGGGACGCAGCGTCTGCCACGGCGACTTCAATCCCACGAACGTCATCGTGGGCACCGATGGCGAGCTCTACGTCTGCGACTGGGCCCACGTTACCCGCGGTCTGCCCGAGGCCGACGCCGCGATGACCTACATCCTCATCGCCGACAAGTCTCCTCAGATCGCCGCGGCCTATTTGAACCTCTATGCCCAGAAGGCCGATGTCTCCAAGCAGAAGATCCTCTACTGGGTTCCCGTCGTGGCTGCCGCCGAGCTCTCTCGCGGCCGTCAGGAAAACGAGGAGACCCTGAGGGCCTGGGTCAGCGCCGCCAACGACTACGAGTAGCGTGCCCTGCGTTTGAGCCCTGCGTCTCGTGTCCTCCGGCCCGTCAGCCTCTTTAGCTGGCGGGCCGTTTTATGGCGCGCTCGACCTCGCCTGACCCCATCTCTCGCCTTGGGCCTCTTCCTCTCCGGGATTGGGATAAGCTTACGTGCGGACACGACTGAAGGGATCTCCATGAACAATCGCATGCGTCTGCGTGCCGTCGCGGCTGGACTTCTCGCGCTCGTGCTGGTGCTGGGCCTTGCGGCCTGCGTATCGAACGAGGACGGGGCTCGGCGGGCCGTGAGCGACGTGCTTGATGGCTACGTCGTACCCGCCGACGATGACCAGGGCGGGACACCCGATGACGGCGCCTGGGCCTCGGCGGACTTTGGTGATGACGCCTCGATGAGGGTTCTTCAAGCCTATGGGGTCGATCCGGACGAGTGGCATCGTCACTGCTTTTCGCGCTTCTCCTACGAGATGGGGGAGGTCGTCGTGGACGACACGAGTGCTGCAGTGAGCGTCACCGTGACCAACGCGAGCCTGATTGGTGCCGTAGAGGCCGCCGGGACCGACTTCTCCGCCTTCGCTCAGACGGACGAGGTGCAGACCGTCTTGCAGGAGGGTGGACACGCGGCGCTTTTCTCGCAACTCGTGCAGGGAGTCTACGACCATTTGGACACCGATGAGGATCTCGTTTCAACTACGGTGAGCCTCACCTGCACAAAGGGTGATGATGGGGCCTGGACCTTCGACCCCGCGGGCAACGAGGAACTCTTCTCGGCGCTCTATGGCGGCTCGAACGTTCTTGCAGGACTTTCCTCTGTCGTTGATGACACGAACGGGGCGTAGGAGGTCAGGAGACCCCTATCGCGCAATTGTAATCGCCGACGCCGCGCTCGTTGTCATCGTCTTTGCCCATCGTGACGCTCGAGTCGGTTTTTCTCCCGCGACATCGTCGATAGGACTACGCCCGTCGATATGTCACAAACGAGAAGGCCGTGCCGTCATCGCTGACGCCTCCCGGCTCCTCGGACTCCACGACCCAAAACGCGTCGGCGTCGAGATCGGGGAAGTAGGCGTCGGCGGGTAGCACGCAGTCGTTCTTGGTCACGTAGACTCGCTCGCAGCGCCTTAGAAGCGCAGCGTAGATTGAGGCCCCGCCAATGAGCCAGACGGTCTCGGGCTCCTCGTCGGCCACGAGCTCCAATGCGGACTCGGGAGATGCGGCGACCTCGACTCCTGCCGGAGCGTAGCCGGCCTGCCGCGAGATCACAACGTTCCTGCGCCCCCTGAGGGGTCCGTTCGGGAAGCTCTCGAGCGTCTTGCGGCCCATGATGACGACACCGCCCCGGGTGTGCTCCACAAAGAAGCGCATGTCGACGGGGTTTCTCACGAGCAGGGCCCCTTCATGGCCGATGCCCCAGTCGGACGTTACGGATACGATGGCGTTCATGGTGTCTCCTCGTCTTGCGTCCGGCCGCGCGCGGCCTAGATGGCGATGGGAATGTTCTTGACCTGCGGCCCGTGCTCGTAGCCCTCGACGACAAGGTCGTCGCAGGTAAAATCATAGAAGTCCGTGACCTCGGGGTTCAGGCTCACGCGCGGCGCGGGGTAATGGGGTCGCTCGATGAGCTCGCGAACGATATCCACGTGACGGTCGTAGATGTGCGCGTCGGCAATCATGTGGACGAGCTCTCCGGCTTCCATGCCCGAGACTTGGGCGACCATCATGAGCAGGAGGGCGTACTGGCAGACGTTCCAGTTGTTGGCTGCGAGCACGTCCTGGCTGCGCTGGACGAGCAGCATGTTGAGGGTAGGCTGACTTGAGCCGGGATCTTGCGTCACGTTGTAGATGGCATTGAAGGCGCAAGGATATAGGTGCATCTCGGAGAGGTCCGAGAAGGTGTAGAGGTTCGTCATGATGCGTCGCGAGTAGGGGTTCTCGCGCAGATCGAACAGGACGCGATCCATCTGATCGAAGTCCCCCTCGGGATAGCGGGACGTGACGCCAACCTGGTAGCCGTAGGCCTTGCCAATCGAGCCGGACTCGTCGGCCCATGCGTCCCAGATGTGAGACTGGAGATCGCCGACGTTGTTGGACTTCTTCTGGTAGATCCAGAGGACCTCGTCTAAGGCGGACTTGAGAGCGGTGCGGCGCAGCGTGAGCGCGGGGAACTCCTCGCGCAGGTCGTAGCGGTTGCACACACCGAAGCGTTTGAGGGTGTAGGCGGGCTCCCCATCCTCCCAGTGAGGGCGGACGCGCTGCCCCTCGGTGGTGGTGCCATGCTCGATGATGTCGGAGCACATGGAGACGAAAAGGTCGTCGGCCCTGCTCATGAGACGTTCCTTCTTCCTGCGTGTGGGGCCACGGCGCGGCCTAGCGCTTTGTGGGGCTTGAATCAAGAGGACTCGTCGGGAGAGGGGGCACGTCGAGAGGGCCGTTCGTCTTCCGCGAGTCGCCATAGAGCTCGTTGGCGTCATCGCCGTAGTAGTCGTAATAATCATAGCCATAGTCATCGGGATGCACGCATTCCCAGGAGGTGGCGATTTGACCTACGGCTGACATGCAGCTGGAGAAGCTCAGGGTGAAGAGGGCGAGAAGCCCCACGATCAGTGCCGTGACCACATAGGCAAGGGGGCCCGAGCGCGCGTTGTCGGGAGAGGTGGTCGCGCTCGCGCTCTCTATGACGGGTGGCACGTGCGTCGGCCGTGGATCGTCTGCCTCATCCATGCGTATCCCTCCTACAGGTGCTCAGACTCGAAGGCGTTATCCCAGAACAGACCCAGCTCGCGCACGAGGTGCACGTCGGCGGGGAGCCACTCCACGTCGAGGAGCTCGGCCTTGCCCAGCCAGCGCAGCTCATCATGGACAATCCTCTGGGGCTCCTCGCCGTGCGCGAGCGTGCAGACGAAGCAGTCCATGCTCAGGTGGAAGGTGGGGTAGTCGTACTCGATGGTGTCGTAGGGCCATACGAGCTGCAGGTTGCAGCCGAGCTCCTCTACGACCTCGCGGCGCAGGGCCTCCTCTGAGGTCTCGCCTTCCTCCACCTTGCCGCCGGGAAACTCCCAGCCGCCGGCTAACTTGCCGTCTGGGCGATGCGCTGCGAGGACTCGGTCGTTGCGGTAGATGATGGCCGCCGAGACGTGGGTGATGGGCACGTTGTCCTCCTATCTTGCCTGGAGCCTGAGGAGGGCGTAGCTCGTCCCCGTCTCATCTTCGAGCTCGACAACCCAACCGCCCTCGTCCTCGTGCGCCACGACCACGATGGAGTCTCCCAGCCAGGCCATCTTGCGATACTGCACCGAGAGGCGCGCGAGGTCAATCGTGTGGCCCAGCTCCGCGAGCGCATCCAGGGCGAAGAGCACGTACTGAGCGTTGTTGACGTGTCGGTTCGTGTCGAGGTTCTGCTCGCCGACCACGATGGTCTGACAGCGCCGCCCTCCCTCGGGGACCCGGATCTTGCGCTCGAAGGGAACCATGTCAAGGCGTTTCTCACCGGTGAAGTAGGCGCGCTGGTCCTCGGGGACGCGCGTGGCGCGCTGCTTGGCCGCGTCGAACATGAGCCACTGCGAGTCAGCGCGCACGAGGGTACGCCCCTCGCCGTCCAAGATCTGGAAGTTCCTGAGCGCGTGGGCGTGCGTTATCTCATGGCACCAGGTCGAGACTGTGATGGGGGTGTTGAAGAGCGGGAGCTCCTCTATCTCTATCTGCCAGGCACCAAGAATCCAGGCGAGGCCGCGCTCGCCGAGGGGGCCGAACCCTATGCCCAGGCTCTCGGAGTGGAAGGTCGAGCAGTCCTGCAGGTAATTGATCATTGCGACGAGCGAGAGGCGCCCGTCCTTGTCGCATTCGCTATAGCGCACGCGAGCGTCGAATGAGTACATAGGACTCCCGTCAATCAGAATTTCCTTCAAAACCATAGCAGGTCGCAGGCCTTACGCACGAGAAAAGCACGTAGTGTACAATCGGTCAAACGGCGAGGCACGCAAGGAGAATGCCATGGGCAAAAAAGTGAGGTTCGCGACCATAGGAACGAGCGGCATCTGCGAGCAGTTCCTGCAAGCGCTCCCCCTCTCCGGGGAGGGGTCGTACGTAGCGGCCTACTCGCGTGACGGCGCTCGCGCGCGAGCGTTCGGAGAGCCTTACGGGGCCCGTATCTTCTTTGACGATCTCTCCCGGCTTGCGGAAAGCTCCGAGGTGGACGCCGTCTACGTGGCGAGCCCCAACGTCATGCACGCGCCCCAGGCGCTCGAGCTCATCGCGCACGGGAAGCACGTCCTTGTGGAGAAGTCCTTCGCCTCCAACGAGCGCGAGGCCCAGGATGTCTTCGACGCGGCGCGTGCGGCGGGCGTGGTGGCCATGGAGGCCATGCGCAACCTCTACGTTCCCACCTTCGACGCCATCGAGCGCACCCTGGGTGATCTGGGCCAGGTTCGACAGGCCACCCTGCGCTTCGCTAAGGTCACCTCGCGCATGGCCCGTCTGGCCGCAGGCGAGAGGCTGAACATCTTCGACCCTCGCATGTCTGCCGGGGCTCTCATGGACATTGGCGTCTACTGCATCGAGCCGGCGGTGGCGTTGTTCGGTGTCCCCCAGACAGTGCGCGCCCTTGGGGTTACCGCTCCTGTGCCCGGCGAGCCCGCGGGTAGCGCATATGCCACGATCGACCTGGCCGGAGAGGTCCTTCTGGGCTATGGTGACAAGATTGTGAGCATCTCCTACGGCAAGGCGGCCGATGACATGCTCTCCTCGCAGGTGGCGGGGGAGAAGGCCACGCTCGTCTGGGACCAGACGTCGTGTCCCGTGAACCTGCGCATCCACGAGCACGAGGACAAGGGCATGATCTTTCGCATGGGGTCCGAGGAGCTGCGTCCCCTGGAGGTCGAGGTCCCCGAAAGGGACATGGTCTGCGAGATCGACGCCTTTGTCGGCGCCGCTCAGGGCGACCAGGCCGCGCTCGCGCGTCGCGAGCGCTTCGAGGGCGTGACCCTGGGATCGCTTCACGTGATGGACGAGGTTCGTCGTCAGGTGGGCGTGCGCTTTCCGGCAGACGAGCGCGTGCAAGCGTGAGATCCCTGCTCGACATGCGAGAGGCCCTGTCCGCGGCCGCTCCCGTGGCGCTCGGCTACGTGACGATCGGCCTTCCCTGCGGTGTGATGGCCTCCCAGGCGGGGCTCGCCTGGTGGCAGGTCCTTCTGCTCTCCTGCACCTTCTACTCGGGCGCGGGGCAGTTCATGATGTCCTCCATGGTGCTTGCCGGCGTGCCCCTGGCCTCGATCGTGGCCAGCATCGCCTTGGTGAGTAGCAGGCAGATGCTCTACTCAGCGGCCTTCTCACCCTACTTCTCCCAGGTGGGGCGACCACTTGCCGCCCTGTTCTCAGCCACGGTGACCGACGAGAGCTTCGGGGTCAACCTCGAGCGCTTCGCGTCTGCCGAGGACTGGGATGCCGCGAGCGCCACCTGCGTGAACCTCGTCAGCATGACGTCATGGGCCCTGTCGAATACCGTGGGGTGTGCCATGGGGTCCGTCATCGCCGTGCCCGTGACCGTGATGTCGTTCGCCATGACCGCGATCTTCATCTGCCTTCTCGTGAGCCAGCGCTGGGACTTCACCACGCTCGTGGTGGTGGCCTCCGCGGTGGTCGTGGTCGCGCTCATGAAGCTTGCGGGCCTCGGCGGGGCGGCCGTGGTGATAGGTGCCCTGGCGGGGGTTGCGGCGGGCATGGCCAGGGGGGCACTCGTCCGATGAGCGGGGAGGGCTTCTGGATCTTCTACGTCTGCGTGCTCGCGACGATGCTCGTCTTTCGCTGCGGGCCCCTCTTTGCCCTCAAGGGCCGCACCCTCTCTCCGCGCGTGAGCGAGGCGCTCGGGCTCATTCCGCCCGCCGCCTTCGCGGCTCTCGTGGCCAACGACCTTATCGATCCTGCGTCCGGCCTGGACCCGGTGCCGCTCGTCTCGGCGGCGCTTGTGGTCCTGGTGGCTCGTAAGAGCGGCTCGCTCATTTGGTGCGCCCTGACGGGCATGGCAGTCTACGCGCTGTTGTCGCTCGTGCTGTAGCGGGCTTGGTGCCTGCGTCCGCGCAGCGCCGCTTTTGACGTCGCAGTAAGAACTCTCACCCGCCCGCGCTGCTCAGGAATTCGGGGCCGTGGCGCGCGGAGTCATCGCTTTGCGCAAGAATCACGGACTGGGGCACGTTCCAGGACCCGTGAATCTGCCACACCCCCATATTCATGAGCAGGCATGAGCGGTCCCTCGTCGCACCATGGGGCCGACGGTGAGAAGCGCGCTCTGCGGAAGCCTACGCCTCCGGATAGGCGATCACGTCGGAGCCTCCGAAGCGCGAGGACCCGTCGTCGAGCGCTCCATAGGGGCTCATGTCGTCCACGATGAGGCGGACGCAGCGGGGTAGGACGCGAGCCTCGTAGGCGATCACGCCATCGCAGACCACGTCACCGTCTACCTCAAGCGGCATCGGCTCGCTCGCCTCGACGTGAATCGAGCGGCCCTGGAAGCTCTCCAGAAATGGGCGTCCCAGTGCCTTGCCGCTCTTGTCCGCAATCCCAAGGGCGAGCGGAGCGAGCAGTTGGGCGGTCGCCGAGGTCTCCACCACGATGACGTCGAGCAGACCGTCGTCCATGTGGCAGTTGGGGACGATTTGGATGTCCCCCTGAATCATGGCGTTGTTCGCCACGAGGCAGGTGATGCCGTCGCGCTCGAAGCTTGTCTCGTCCACGGTGATGGTGAAGCGCTCGACGGCGGGCCGGGGATTGGCGAGGGCAGCCGCGAAGTAGGCGGCCTGTCCCATGAGGGCCTTGTTCGGCAGGGCCGCCTCCATGAGCTGGGCGTCGAAGCCGGTGCCTGACATGAGGCCAAAGCCGCGCACCTGGGGGGCGCCGTCCGCGTCCGTCCATGAGATCTCGCCGAGGTCGACCTCGGCCACCTTGCCCGCGCGGCAGGCACGTGCGAGCGCCGTGGGCTCGGGGGCGTTCCCGATGTTGGCGCATAGGAGGTTGGCCGTGCCTGAGGGGAAGACGCAGACGGGAACCCCGGTGTCTCTGAGGGCGTAGAGCAGCGAGGTGACGGTTCCGTCGCCACCCGAGACCACGACCACGTCGAAGCGAGTAGCGTCCGCGCAGGCGTCGGTTGCCACGAAGTCGTCGGCCAGGACGCGCAGCAGGCACTCGTCGCCCTCGTGGGCCAGCGCCCGCTCGAACTGGAAGATCGCGTCCGAGCCAAAGCCCGACTTAGGATTGTGAATGATGAGCGCACGCACGCCTTTTGCTCCCCAGGAATCGAACCGGACCATTGTCTGTATCATATACTCCAGCGAGCCTGCGAGGGGCCGCCGAAGACGTCCCCGTATGTTATCTCGAACCTCGCACGACAGAATCGAGCGCTGTGTACCTCTCGAACCCAACTGATCTTCAGGCCTTCTGCGAGCATGCTGGAGGCTCCGGGGTCCTTGCCGTCGACACCGAGTTTCTCCGCGAGAAGACCTACTATCCCCGGCTCTGCCTCGTTCAGGTGGCCGCTGGCGATCAGATCGCCGCGATTGACCCGATCCTCATCGAGGACCTCTCGCCCCTGTCCGCTCTGTTCGAGGATCCCTCGGTGACCAAGGTCTTCCACGCGTGCACCCAGGATCTCGAGGTCCTGCTCGACGGTATGGGCTGTGCCTGTGCGTCGGTCTTTGACACACAGCTCGCGGCCGCCTTCCTGGGCATGCGCCAGCAGGTGAGCTACGGCTCGCTCGTCGAGGCCTACTGTGACGTCCGTCTGCCCAAGGCCGAGGCGCTCACCGACTGGTCGCGTCGCCCGCTCGACCCCGAGCAGCTCACCTACGCCGAGGACGACGTGCGCTACCTCACGGGCATCTACGAGCGCATGATGGCCCAGCTCGTCAAGGCCGACCGTCTGAGCTGGGTGGAGCCTGAGATGCGCGAGCTGACGGACGTGTCCCACATCCGCCGTGAGCCTCGCGAGGCCTTCACCCACCTCAAGCGCGTCGGGTCGCTCACCCGCCGTCAGCTCGCCGTGGCGCGCGAGGTCTGTGCCTGGCGCGAGAGAACCGCTGCCGAGCGCGACGTTCCGCGCAAGTGGGTCCTGTCCGATGAAATCGTAATCGAGGTGAGCAGGCGCATGCCCACGTCCCCCGAGCGCCTGAGGCGCATTCGCGGGACCGAGCAGCTCTCCGAGCGCGTCTGTCGCTCCCTCGTAGAGGATGTCGAGAAAGGTGTGGCGTGCCCGGCCGAGATGTGCCCCAAGGTGAGCCGTCGCGCGCGTTTGTCGAGCGAGTCCGAGGGCGTCATCGACCTCATGTACGCGGTCCTGCGCGTCATATCCGAGAAGAGCGGCGTGGCCACCCAGCTCATCGCCACGCGCGACGACCTCCTTGGCTTCCTTCACGACCGGGGCGCGTCGCGCCTGGGTCGCTCGTGGCGCTGGGAGCTCGCGGGCAAGACCCTCGATCGGCTGCTTTCCGGCGAGGTCGGCGTCACGGTCAAGGAGGGGCGCATCGAGCTGCTCTAGGCGCTCTCCATCGTCTGCGTCGCCTTGCCGTCAGGCGGGGTTTGTGTCCTTCCTGCTGGGTAGAATGGTCAATAATGGCGAGGGGTCTCGGTCGTCTTGTGATTGGAGTCATACATGCCCCTGTACTTTGGTTATGGAATCGACGTGGGCTACTACGTCATCGCACTCGTCGCGCTTGTGATCGGAGCGCTCGCTCAGGGATACATCAGGCACACCTACGGCAAGTGGTCGGGGGTCGACTCGGGCATTTCCGGCACCGGGGCCGAGGTTGCGCGCCGCATGCTCGAGGAGGGGGGAGCCCAAGAGGTGGGAATCACGCGCGTGGAGGGCATCCTGACCGACCACTACGACCCGCGCGACAACCGGCTGCACCTCTCTCAGGATAACTACCGCGGCGGGTCGGTCGCCTCGGTCGCCGTAGCCTGTCACGAGGCTGGCCACGCAGTCCAGGCCGCTCGCGGCTTCGTGCCCTATCGTCTGCGCACGGCCCTTGTGCCCGCCGTGAGCGTGGCAGAGCGCTACTGGACTCTCGTGCTCTTGCTGGGTGTTTTTCTGAACACGGTCGGCCTTGTCCAGGTCGCCCTCGTCCTGTTCGCCATCTCGGTCGTCTTCCAGCTCGTGACGCTGCCCGTCGAGATAGATGCCTCCCGGCGTGCCGTTGCTTATCTCGGCGCGCACGGTTCGGGCCTGGATGAGCGCGGGGCCCGCGCGGTGCTCACTGCCGCGGCCCTCACGTACGTCGCCGCGGCTCTCACCTCCGTCATGCAGCTCGTCTATCTGCTCACCCGCTACGGGAATCGCGGGGACAGGCGTTGATGGCCGGGGAGAAGGGCTCGCCCATCAGCGTCACCGACGCCGTGGCCTTTGCCAAGGGCAGCGTCGACACCTGGCCCACGCTCGTGGTCAATGGAGAGGTCTCGGGATTCCGCGGTCCCAATGCGCGCTCGGGGCACTGCTACTTCGAGGTCAAGGACGACGGGGCCTCCATGAGCGTAATCGTGTGGCGCGGCACGGCGGCCAAGATGGGGTTCGCGCTGCGCGATGGCCTCGCGGTGCAGCTCAAGGGAAGGTTCGACGTCTACAAGGCGTCTGGCAAGCTCTCCTTCGTGGCGAGCAGGGTCCAGGCGGCAGGGGAGGGGCTCCTGCGTCAGCGGGTCGCCGAGCTCGCCCGCTCCCTCGAGCGAGAGGGTCTCATGGCCCCCGAGCGCAAGCGTCTCGTTCCCGCGTTTTGCTCGCGCGTCTGCGTGGTCACGTCTCTTTCGGGCAGCGTCATCGAGGATGTCAAGCGTACGCTCGCGCGGCGCAATCCCCTCGTGGAGATTGACGTGGTGGGGGCGAGCGTGCAGGGCGCTGGCGCCGCGGCCACCATCGTGCGAGCGCTCGGCGTTGCCGCAGCCTCTGCCCCCGATGCCATCCTGCTCGTGCGCGGTGGCGGCTCCTTCGAGGACCTCATGTGCTTCAACGACGAGTCCGTGGCCCGCGCCATCGCGGCTTGCCCCGTCCCCGTCGTCACCGGCATCGGGCACGAGCCGGACACCTCTATCGCGGACATGGTAGCTGACCGGCGGGCCTCCACGCCCACAGCCGCCGCCGAGTCCGTGGCCCCGGCAATTGACGAGGTCGAGCGCCAGATGATCCAGCGCCAAGTGCGCTTGGGCCGTTCCATGGACGCCCTGCTCGCCGCACGCTCCCAGCAGATCGAGGGGCTCGCACGCCTGGCCTCCAACGCGATGGGCTCCGAGCTCTCCCGCCGTCGCACCTCCCTTGACGCGCTCGGGAGCCGCCGCTGTCTCACCGACCCTCGCGCCCCCATTCGAGATCGGCAGACGGAGCTCATGCAGACCGAGCAGCGACTCCACGATGCCATTCCTCGCGCCCTGGCCCTCCAGGCCCTGGCGCTCGACCAGGCGACCGGGCGCCTCTCCCTAGTGGGGGAGCGCCTCACGCGCTCCGGCGAGGCGACCTTCGCACGGCTTGCTGCCTCGCTTGACGCTCTCTCACCGCTCTCGGTGCTCTCGCGCGGCTATGCGATCGCACGTGACGGGGCAGGGCATGTGGTGAAGGACGCCCGGGCACTCGCGGTGGGAGACGAGGTGCGTGTTCTCCTGGGCACGGGCTCCGTTGACGCCATCGTCACGCGTACGCACGCCTCGTCTCATTAGATTCAGCTCACACGAAGACGCCTCATGGCGCGGGAAGGAACACCCATGGCAGACGAGAAGTACCCTAGCATCAAGGACATGACCTTCAAGGAGGCCTCGGTCGAGCTTGAGCAGATCGTGCGGTCCCTGGAAGCCGGCGACCTCGAGCTCGAGGAGTCCCTCGAGCGCTACACGAGAGGCGTCGATCTTCTCAAGAGCCTGCGCGAGCGCCTTACGAGCGCCGAGCAGAAGGTGCGCGTCCTTCTCGACGCCACCAACGAGTCGGACTCCACGACCGACACCGCCTCGGCGCCAGCAACCGCCTTCATAGACGAATAAGGTTCCATGCCCGAAGGGAGCATCATGTCAGATTGCATCTTCTGCAAGATCGCCCACGGCGAGATTCCCAGCGACCTCCTCTACGAGGACGACAACGTCGTCGCCTTCAGCGACCTCAGTCCTCAGGCCCCCGTTCACGTGCTCGTGGTCCCCAAGACCCACTACGTCAGTCTCCTCGAGGACGTGGACGATCAGACCCTGGTCTCCATGAGGAGGGCCGTGATCAGCGTCGTCAAGCGGTTCGGCCTGGAAGAGCGCGGCTTTCGCTGCATCGTGAACACGGGCACTGACGCCGGGCAGACCGTCATGCACCTGCACCTTCACGTACTCGGAGGCACCCCCCTGGGCGAGGGTCTGCTGCCGGACGCCTAGGGCGTAGCGCTCGTCGGAGCTTCCGAAGGGCTATCATAAGCAGGTTGTCGCATCCAGACTGTGGGAAAGACCCACGAGAGGAGAGTCATGAACGTTCTTGTCATCAATGCTGGCAGCTCGTCGCTCAAGTATCAATTCCTGAACGTGGACACGCGCGAGGTCTACGCCAAGGGCAACTGCGAGCGCATCGGCATCGACGGATCCTTCGTGGGCCACGAGGAGAACGGCGGCCCCAAGCAGAAGCTCGAGGTCTCGCTACCCGATCACCGCACCGCTATCAAGCATGTCTTCGAGATTCTCAAAGTCATCGATGCCCCCATCGACGGCATCGGCCATCGCGTGGTCCAGGGTGGCTGGTACTTCCCCGAGTCCGCCTTGGTCACCGACGAGACCCTGGGCTGGGTGCGCGAGGTCGCGCCCCTGGCGCCTCTGCACAATTACGCAGAGGCTGATGTCATCGAGATTTGCCGTGACCTGTTCCCCCAGATCGGCAACGTCATCGTCCCGGACACTGCCTTCCATTACCACATGCCCGAGCACGCCTGGCGCTACGCCCTGCCGCGCGACGTGGTCGACACCTACCACGTGCGCAAGTACGGTGCCCACGGTACGAGCCACCGCTTCATCTGGCGCACTGTCCACGAGCTGCAGGGCGACAAGACCCACCGCCTCGTGAGCTGCCACCTGGGCTCCGGTGCCTCCCTGTGCGCCATCAAGGACGGCAAGTGCATGGACACCACGATGGGTCTCACGCCGCTTGACGGCCTGATCATGGGCACGCGCTGCGGCACCATCGACCCCTCCACGGTCGTCTATCTCAACCGCGTGGGCGGCTATTCCATCGACCAGATCGACACCATGATGAACAAGGAGTCGGGCCTTCTCGCCGTCTCGGGGCGCTCCTCGGACTCTCGTGACATTGAGGAGGGTGCGCACGACGGCGACGAGCACTGCCAGATGGCGCTCGAGATGTTCTACTATCGCACCGCACAGCTCTTCGCCGAGATGGCCTCCTCGATGCAGGGCGTGGATACCATGGCCTTCACCGCCGGCATCGGTGAGAATTCCGCCGAGATGCGTCAGGGTGTGGCCGATCGCCTCGCCTGGATGGGCGTCAAGCTGGACGCTCAGAAGAACGCTGTGCGCTCAGACGAGCCGCGTGTGATTTCCACGCCTGACTCCGCGATTACCTGCATGGTGGTTCCCACCAACGAGGAGTACATGATTGCCCTCGACGTCGCCGAGCTTCTCGGCTAGAGGTTTCTGCTGGTATTTGAGTTCTCATGGGTCGCCCTGACGCATCTGCCTGCGTTGGGGCGACCTTCTTGCGTCTTGTCACGCTGAGGGGGTTCGTTCGCCAGCTCTCCAAACTATCCTTGCGATTTCTTGCGAGGAATGCTATAAGTAACACAGCAAGGTTGTTACTCCTCGGGAGGCATTACTTGCGCAACGGTTGCCTGACAGCCCTGTGCGCAGTGTGTTCCTAAGGAGTTTTTTCATGGCCATGCACGTCACCAAGAAGGTGAACAACAATGTTGCCCTTGCCACCGATGCGGCGGGCAACGAGGTCGTGATCTTCGGGCGCGGAGTGGGATTTCCCCCCCATGCCCTATCTGCTGCGTGACGAGCGACAGGTCAAGCGCATCTTTCGCGACGTGAACGCCCACGTCGCGGAGGCCGCCTCCACGATCTCGGACGAGGTCCTCGTTGTTTCGTCGGACATAGTGGACCTCGCCCACATCGAGCTCGGTGAGACTACGCGGCTCTCCCCGAATCTCATTTTCACGCTCGCCGATCACCTCCAGTTCGCGGTCGACCGCGTAGGGGAGGGCATCACGATCGAGAACCCGCTTGCCGCCGACGTGGCCTACGTCTATCCGCGCGAGTATGCACTCGGCAAGACCTCCCTGGGCATGGTAAAGGGGCGCGTGGGCGTTGAGCTGCCTCCCACTGAGGCCTGCTCCATCGCATTGCATATCGTGAGCGGAGAGGCGGGCGAGGGCCAAGGCGACGTGAGCCTGGTCGTCAAGAGCGCCCGGGACATCGAGAAGATTACGGGCATCGTAGAGCGCGAGCTCGGCGTCACGCTCGAGCGGGACTCCTATGCCTATGTGCGCTTTGTCGCGCACCTGCGGTTCCTGTTGGGCCGCCTGTCCAAGGACGAGAGCGTTGTCTCTCCCAACAGCGCCCTGTTTGACGAGGCGACGCGGGACTTCCCTCAGACGTATGCCTGCGCCTGTCAGATTAACGACTTTCTCAGCAAGGAGCACGGCCAGTCGTGCACCAACGAGGAGCTGCTCTATCTCATGATGCACATCGGCCGGCTCTCGGCCCTGCACTAGGTTCGGTCCCTTTGCCCTGGGCCCGGGGCGAGGGTTCGTATAGCACGGCACGACCATAGGCGGGCATCCGCCCGCTCGAGACAGCAAAGGAGGATTGGCATGGCCAAGAAGGACTACTCCGAGTTGGTTGATACCATCTACGAGAACGTGGGTGGCAAAGACAACATCGTGCGCGTCGCGCACTGCATCACGCGTCTGCGCTTTGTCCTCAAGGACGATGACAAGGCTAACACCGAGGTCATAGAGAAGGCACCAGGCGTCATCAAGGTCATGGTGGCCAACGGCCAGTATCAGATCGTCATCGGCAACAAGGTCGAGGAGGTCTACGACCAGTTTACTGCGCGCACTCACCTTGCGGGAGCAGGTGAGGTGGACGTCGACGACGATCTCGACGACGGCAAGAAGAAGTCCGTCGCCTCGATGGCGATCGACCTCATCTCGGGCATCTTCCAGCCCATCCTGGGGACCTTCGCGGCGGCCGGCATCATGAAGGGCCTGCTCGCCCTCTTCACCTTCCTAGGATGGATGTCAACGACCGACGGCGCTTACATGGTGCTCTATACCGTCGCGGACGGCTTCTTCTACTTCCTGCCGGTTGTGCTTGGCATGACCGCCGCCCGCAAGTTCAAGATGAGCGAGTTCAACGGGCTGGCCATCGGTCTTGCGCTCGTCTATCCCACGATGGTCGCCCTAACTGGGAACGAGGTGATCGGTACCGTTAGCCTCGGCTTTCTGGGGACGTTCTCCTGGTACGCCACCTTCCTCGGCATCCCCATCATCATGCCCGCCGCCGGCTACACGAGCTCCGTCATCCCCGTGCTGCTCATGGTGTGGGCGGGCTCCAAGGTGGAGCATTGGGTCAAGAGCTGGATTCCCGACTCGCTGAGGATGTTCTTCGTACCCTTCGTCACCGTCACCGTCGCGGTCGTGGGCGGCTACCTCATCATCGGCCCCCTTGCCACGGTCATCACCAACCTGCTCGGAGACCTCTTCGGCGTGATCTTCAATCTGCCGGTCATCGGCCGCCTGCTCGGGTGCGTCCTGGTCTCCGCGTTCTGGATGCCGCTCGTCATCTTCGGCTTCCACTGGAGCCCCGTGGCCATTGGCATCATCAACCTCACCACGCTCGGTTCCGACTATGTGCTCGCAGCCATGATTGGCCACTCCTTCTCGCTCGGCGCCGTGGTCCTGGCCATGTATCTCAAGAACAGGGATCAGACGTTCCGTGAGATCGCCCTTCCGGCCATGATCTCCTCGTTCTTCTTCGGCGTCACCGAGCCCGCGATCTACGGCGTCGCACTGCCCGACAAGAAGGCCTTCGTCAACGCCTGCATCGGATCGGTCGCTGGCGGCATTATCATCGCCCTGTCCGGCTCGTTGGTCTACATCAGCGGAGGCCTGGGCATGTTCAACTGGCTCTCCTTCATTGATCCCGCTGGCGGGGCGGGCATCGCGGGAATGATCTGGGCCATTGTCGCCTCGCTCGTCTCGGCTGTCGTGGGCTTCGCTATTGAGTTTGTCACCTACAAGGTCCCTGCGGCGTCCGCCCTCGAGGGCGCTAGCAAGTAGTCCGCTCATTCGGGACGCCGCCACGCAACGGCGGCGTCCCTCGCATGGGCGGGACGCAATGCGTTCTGCCCCATCGGAAAGGAGAGATGCATGGCAACGACATTTCCCGAGGGCTTCTTCTGGGGAGGCGCGACCGCGGCAAACCAGCTCGAGGGCGCATGGAACGTGGACGGGCGCGGTGCCTCCGTGGACGATCACCTCATGGGCGGAACCGTGGACACGCCTCGCCTGCTCACACGCACGATCGATCCCGGCCGCCTCTATCCCAACCACGACGGCATCGACTTCTACCATCGCTACGAGGAGGACATCGCCCTGTTCGCCGAGATGGGCTTCACCATGCTTCGGCTGTCCATCGCGTGGTCACGCATCTACCCCAACGGCGATGATGCCGAGCCCAACGAGGCCGGACTCGCGTTCTACGACCGCGTCTTCGACTGCTGTCGCGCTCATGGCATCGAGCCCATGGTGACGATCAGCCACTACGAGATGCCCTATCATCTCGTCGAGAAATACAATGGGTGGGCAAGCCGCGAGCTCATCGGCCTGTTCGAGCGTCTCTGCCACACCATCTTCGAGCGCTACCAGGACAAGGTCCAATGGTGGCTCACGTTCAACGAGATCAACGTTGGCACCATGAGCATGGGCTCCATGCTCTCGACGAGCCTCATCCAGGGCTTCGAGGGTCCCGCGAGCGAGCTCAAGACTACGCCCCAGGAGCGCTACCAGGCGCTGCACCATCAGTTCGTGGCCTCTGCGCGCGTCGTGCGCTACGCTCACGAGCACTATCCCAGCTTCAAGTTGGGCGACATGAACATCTTCGCCCTGTCCTATGCGGCCACCTGCAATCCGGACGACGAGCTCGCCAACCAGGCCGCGATGCGCAGTGTGAGCTGGTACTGCTCCGACGTCCAGGTCAGGGGCGCCTACCCCTCCTACGCCCGTCGCCTCTGGGCTCGCAGTGGAGTCGAGCTCGCGGTTGAGACAGGAGACCTTGACGACCTCCGTGAGGGCACGGTCGACTTCTACACCTGCTCTTACTATATGAGCAACGTCATCGCCGCTCACGAGCTGGAGCAGGCCAAGGGCAACATGGACTTGGGCGGCGTCAACCCCTACCTCGAGCAGACGGAGTGGGGTTGGCAGATAGATCCTGCGGGCCTGCGCTTTGCCCTCAACCAGATCTACGACCGCTACCAGATTCCCATCTTCGTGGTCGAGAACGGAATGGGGGCTCTCGATGAGGTCGTAGACGGCAGGATTCACGACGACTATCGCATCTCCTACCTCAAGAAGCATGTGAAGGCCATGGCTGAGGCCGTGGCCGACGGCGTGGACCTGCGCGGCTACACCTGGTGGGGCCCCATCGACCTCGTCAGCGCGGGCACCGGCGAGATGCGCAAGCGCTATGGCTTCGTCTACGTGGACAAGCACGACGACGGAACGGGCACCAATGAGCGACTGCGCAAGGACTCCTTCTACGCTTACAAGAAGATCATCGAATCCAATGGTGGCGAGGGCGTCGACTAGCCCGAGGTCCACGAGGAGAGCTGCATGAGCGACAAGAAGGCGATCTTTCTCGACGGGGGCGGTACGATCACCGCCTGGTTGGAGATTCCCCTCTGGAGAGTTGAGCGCGAAGGACATGGGTGCTGACTAGAACTAAACTAAACGTACTAGACGTCTGCCTCGATCGAGGTATCCACAAGGAGTTAGACATGGGTTTTTTCGACAGGTTCAAGAAGGTGGAGCCCATGAGGCCCCCCGCTCTGTTCGTTACGGCGTCCGCCACGGAGGTGCTCTCGCCCGTGTCAGGTGAGGGCGTGGCCATGGTGTCGCTTCCCGACCCGGTCTTCGCGGGCGGCGTCATGGGCGTCGCGTACGGCGTGGAGCCCACGGACGACGTCATCTACGCCCCGGTTTCGGGTATCGTTACGGCCACCACGGCGACCCTGCATGCGGTGGGGCTGTGCTCTGACACCGGTGTGGAGGTGCTGATCCACGTGGGCGTGGACACCGTCAACATGAAGGGGGATGGCTTCGCGGGCTTCGTCGAGAAGGGCCAGCACGTCGCCGCTGGCGAGCCGCTCATGACCTTCGACCGCGCCAAGATCAGGCAGGCCGGCTATTCCGACACGGTAATCGTCGTCATCACCAACACGGATGACCTCGCCAAGGTCGAGCCCGTCGCCCCCGCCCATGTGAGTTCCGGCGAGAAGATCTTCGAGGTTGCCCCGACGCAGTGACGCGCGCTGGCATCTGGTGGTCAAACGAGCGGCCGCGATGATTCCCCTTAGGGCGTCGCGACCGCTTTTCATATATGCGACTCTAAGGTAAAACAATGTGATTGGATTCACTTTTTGTATTCTATTGTTAGGGGTTTATTGCAAGTGCCGCACAAGGAAATAGAAAGGATGAAGAAGGGGTAGACTTTTGGCACTGAACGCAGAAACGCTTTCACGGGAAGGGAATCCCCATGTTACTAAGCAACCTCAACGTAAGCCGTCGCCAGGTCGTCGGCCTTGGCCTTGGTCTCGCCACGACTCTTGGTCTGGCGGCCTGCAGCTCATCCGAGCCCTCCGACACTTCCGGTACGGGCACCCCCACAGATGCTACCGAGGACACTGAGGATGAGACCGTCCAGATTGACTCCGCCGCCTATGACGCTCTGATTGCCACGGGCTCCGTTGCCGATGACGCGACCATCTCCGCAAGCACCTGGGCGACCAAGGTCAAGGACGCGGGCACCCTGCGTGTCGGTGGGGTCCAGACCTCGATGCTCTTCAGCCTTCTCGATGAGACGGACGGCAAGCTTCGCGGCTTCGACGCTGGCCTCGCACAGCTTCTGGCCCGCTACATCCTGGGTGACGAGTCCAAGATCGAGGACACTCAGGTCACCTCTGACACGCGCGAGTCGGTTCTGCAGAACGACCAGGTCGACACGGTCTTTGCCACCTATTCGATTAACGACAAGCGCAAGGAGGTCATCTCCTTTGCCGGCCCGTACTACACCACCCAGCAGTCCATCCTTGTCAGCGTCGACAACACGGATATCAACTCCGTCGATGACCTTGCCGGCAAGAACGTCGCCGCCCAGTCCGGCTCGACGGGCCCCTCGATTCTTGAGGAGTTCGCTCCCGATGCCACGATCCAGGAGTTCAAGACTGACGAGGAGGCTCGCGCGGCGCTCTCCCAGGGCCGCGTTGACGCCTACGTCATCGACACCAACATGCAACTCGGCAGCATGGTGCGCAACCCCGGTAAGTATCGCCTTGCTGGTGACCCCTTCGGGCCGGTCGACCCCTACGGTATCGGGTTGCCGCTTGACTCCGATGGCGTTGACTTCGTGAACACATTCTTGCGCCAAATCGAGGACGAGGGCCTCTGGGAAGACCTCTGGAAGATATGCATCGGCAACCGTGCCGGCATCAAGGACGTCCCCGAGCCTCCCGCCATCGGTGCCTAGGATATGAGCGCAAGGCCCTTCTCTGCGAACGGGCCGCGGGCGTGTTACTGGTAGCACGTGGGGCCTCCGCATGGTGGGAGGCCCCACGTGCGTGAGGAGGTTGCATGGGGCTCACGGAGCTTTTATCGACATACGGGCAGAGATATCTGGACGGCCTGCTCGCCACCTGGAGCATGACGGCCGTCTCGTTTCTGCTCGTCATGGTGCTCTCCGTGCTCGTCACGGTCATGCGCGTCTCGCCCTTTGGTCCCCTGCGCGCCGTCGGCGATCTCTACGTGCAGGTGTTTCGTAACATCCCCGGTGTCGCACTGCTCATCATCATCGTGTACGCGCTTCCTAGCCTTGGGGCTGTGCTTGACTACCGCGTCTGTGTGATTGCGACCACGGTGCTGCTTGGTTCGGCCTTTGGATCGGAGAACTTCATGAGCGGCATCAACACGATTGGTGTGGGACAGATAGAGGCCGCTCGCTCTCTTGGCCTCTCCTTCACCCAGATTCTGCGTAGGGTCGTGATACCACAGGCCCTGCGCACGACGGTCCTTCCCATGACCAATCTCCTCATAGCCGTGATGCTCACGACCGCGCTGGGCTCGCAGGTGCCCCTCTCGCCGCTCGAGCTCACCGGCGTCGTCTCTTACGTCAACACTCGCACCACGGGTGGCGTCATGGCGTTCCTGATCTCTGCCGCCGGTTACCTCGGCACGGCCTTTGTCGTGAGTCTGGCGGGCAACCGCCTCGACAAGAGGGTGAGGATTCTGCGATGAGCACACGCGTACCCGCGGCCGACTCCATGCGTGACGCCCTCTATGAGGCCCCCGGACCCCATACGCGACGCACCATCAGGATCGGGACGACCCTCTCGACGCTGCTCGTTCTGGTTGGCCTGGCCGCCATCGTGAGGCAGTTCTATGTGACGGGGCAGCTCGCCCCGCAGTACTGGTCGTTCTTCCTCGCATCGACCACATGGAGCTTCTTGCTCAAGGGCTTCGTGGGCACCGTTGAGGTCGCCGTTACGTCCGGCCTCATCGCGCTCGTCCTGGGCCTTCTGCTCATGCTTGGGCGCACGAGCTCGTGGCGACCGTTCTCGATCATCTGCCGTGTGGTCATTGACTTCTTCCGCGGGGTTCCCAGCCTGCTACTCATTTACTTCTTCTTTCTTGTGGTCCCGCAGTACGGCATCAAGATCTCCTCGTTCTGGATGCTCACGCTTCCCGTGGCGCTTGCTGCCTCGGGGGTGCTTGCCGAGGTCTTTCGCGCAGGCGTCAATGCCGTGCCCGCGGGGCAGGTGGAGGCCGCGCTCTCGCTCGGCCTTTCTCCCGCCAAGACGATGCTTAGAATCGTCCTTCCGCAGGCCGTGCGCTATGTGATTCCCTCGCTCATCTCGCAACTCGTGGTCGTGGTCAAGGACACCACGGTTGCCTATGTGGTGAGTTATCCTGACCTCATGCAAAACGCGCGCGTCCTCATCACCCGCTACGACTCGCTCGTCTCGATGTACCTGGTGGTGGCCGTCATCTACATCCTCATCAATTACGTCATCAACAAGGTGTCCGTCTACGTCTCGCGGCGCACGGGCGTCAAGATTATCCGCTAGCCGCAGACCTATCGATCGGAGAGTCATGACACAGAAGAGCCCAGGCCAGGGTGACACCCCTCTCATCGAGCTTCGCCATGTCGAGAAGCACTTCGGGGACCTCCACGTGCTCCGAGACATCAACCTTCAGGTTGGGAGGGGAGAGGTCCTCGTGGTCGTGGGGCCTTCGGGCTCTGGTAAGTCGACGCTGTGCCGTACGATTAACCGCCTGGAGACCATCGACTCTGGCGAGATCCTCATCGAGGGTCTTCCGTTGCCGCAGGAGGGAAAGGAGCTCACCGCCATGCGTGCCGAGCTTGGCATGGTCTTCCAGTCGTTCAACCTCTTCTCGCACATGAGCATCTTGGACAACGTCACGCTCGGGCCCATCCAGGTCCTTGGCATGAGGAAGAACGAGGCCGAGAGCCGTGCGATGGAGCTCCTCGAGCGCGTGGGCGTGGCCGAGCAGGCCAAGAAGGTGCCTGCCCAGCTCTCCGGCGGCCAGCAGCAGCGTGCTGCCATCGCCCGTTCGCTCGCCATGCATCCCAAGGTGATGATGTTCGACGAGCCGACGAGCGCGCTCGACCCCGAGATGATCAATGAGGTCCTTGACGTTATGGTCGAGCTCGCGCATGGCGGCATGACCATGGTCGTGGTCACGCATGAGATGAGCTTCGCCCGTCGCGTCGCCGACCGCGTGGTCTTCATGGCCGACGGACAGATCGTGGAGGAGGCCGCTCCGGCCGAATTCTTCGACCATCCCACCACCGAGCGCGCTCGGGAGTTTTTGGACTCCATCAAGGGCCATTAGCCTCGGTTTCTGCCCCCTGTTCCTCGGCCGTCATTCTGGAGGTTCTTTTAGTATGTCATCTCGCGCCATATGTTCTGCTAACCGCCGCCCACTCATCCTGGTCTCCCCGCGTTGGGAGCAGATTGACCCTCCGGTAGCCATGACCGAGAAGCTGGCGCCCGAGTGGGCCCTGGCGAGCGTCTTCGCGAACTCCATCATCGCCGCTGGTGGCATGCCGCTCATGATGCCGCTCACGGAAGACCCGGAGCTTATGGAGTCCTTCGTGGACATGTGCGACGGCGTCGCCCTTCCTGGCGGCCATGACGTGAACCCCCGCCTGTGGGGCGACGAGGATGCGTACGACCTGCGCATGCTCTGCGACGAGCGCGATGCCTTCGAGCTCGAGCTAGTGCACCGCGTCCTGGCACTCGACAAGCCCCTCTTTGCCACCTGCCGTGGCATGCAGCTACTCAACGTGGCCCTGGGAGGCACCCTCTGCATGGACGTGCCGGGCCTCACGCCGCGTGAGGGAACGGTGCTGTGGCGCCACCAGACGATTCTCAGCGACGCGGCACATCCGGTTGAGGTCGAGAAAGGCTCTCTGCTCTCCCGATGCATCGGTGGCAAAGACGTCATTCAGACCAACTCGAGTCACCACTGCTGCGTTGAGCGGCTTGGTGAGGGCGTGAGCCTCGTGGCCCGTGCGACCGATGGGGTCCCTGAGGCCATCGAGGTCCCCTCACGGCGCTTCTGCTTAGGAGTTCAGTGGCATCCTGAGTACACCTGGAAGAGCCTTTCCACCGACGCCGCGCTCTGGCGGGCCTTCGTGGCCGCTGCGGCAGAGGGGCACCAGACGGCGAGCGAGGCTCAGGCCTTCGTGGAGTCAGTCGCAGCAGGGCAGACATCACGCGCAGTCTCGTAGCGTCGTGCACCCCCATGGAACGCACCCGATCCTAGCCGCCTCTCGGCAGGCCGATGTGGGCGGGGCCGTCTAGCTAGGGCCAGGAGGATGGAGGGGGACGCGGGAGTGCGAGCTACGTGGCTCGCACTCCCGCGTCCTCGTTTCTGCGCAAGAAGTGATATGCCATGCGCGGTGTTCCGTCGGCGACCCAGATGGTTCCGCGCCGCGTGAAGTCACAGCCTTCGAGCGCGCGCCGCATGGGAAGGTTGCTCTCGTGGGTGTCCGCGCGCACGCTCCCATGATGCGCGCAGGCCCACCTGAGACAGCGGGAGCCCAGACCTCGCCCTGCGGTGCCCACGGCGAGGCGGTGCACCACCCAGTAGGGGGCGTCATCGAGCCAGCCCTCCCCCTCGATGAGCTCGTAGGTGGGCTCGGGTCCTGGAAGAAGGCTGAGGCAGGCTTCGGGGCCCGCACCCTCATCAATCACCCAGAGCCCTCTGGCCGCGTAGTCCCTCTCGACGTCAGGGCGGCCGGGATAGGATCCCATCCACTGGGTGAGGTTGCCCTGTGCACGCATGAAGGCTCGGGCGCGCTCGTAGAGAGAGACCACGGCGTCGAGATCCTCCTGGCGGGCTCGGCGTGGCTCCGTCAGTTTGTCTGACACCACTAGAAGGGCCTCAATGAGAGCGATCGCTCGAAGGAGGTGCCGGGCTCGAGCGTGATGATCCCACGCTTTTCCTCGAAGACGTCCGACTCATCGTAGGCCGTGGCACAGCCGCACCAGGGCTCGATCGCCACGAAGGGGGAGTCGGCCGACGCCGTCCAGATGCCAAGGTAGTCGAATCCGTCAAAGCTCAGCTCCACTCCGTGTCCGCTGCGCGTGCCCCTGAGCGTCACCGCGTTTCCGGGCACCTCCGTAAAGACGAGTGTGAGCAGGCGCTCGATGAGCTCATGGGTGAGCGGAAGACGGTCGGCGTCGCGCAGGACCTCGTGCGTGCGTGAGAAGTCGAGCAGGCCATCCGCGTCGATCGTGGGAACGCGGGCGGTCCAGGGTCGCTCGAAGACGAGCTCATAGTCCGAGAAGTCCTCGTCCGTCCCGAGCACAGGCACGTTGAAGGCGGGGTGGGCACCAAGCGTGAAGGGCAGGTTCACCTGGCCGGGGTTGGTCACGCGGAAGGTCTGGACGAGGCGGTCGCCCTCGAGGGCGTAGGTCATGTTGAGGACGAAGTCGTAGGGGTAGGCCGCGCGCGTCTGGTTGGTGGATGCGAGTTCGTAGGTCACGCACGACTCCGTCTGCCGGACCACGCGATGCTCGTAGAGACGCGCAACGCCGTGGCGCTTGAGGTTCACCTCGCCCGCTGCGCTGGTGGCGTGATCGTCTCTCAGGCATCCGACGATGGGAAACAGGACCGGGGCCTGTCGGGCCCAGAAGCGCTCGTCTGCCTGCCAGAGATACTCGGTTTCGCCTCCCTTGAGGCTCGTGAGCTGGGCTCCGAGGGAATCCACCCGGGCTTCGAGCAAGTTGTTTCTGATGCTGGCGAGCTCTGACATGGCGTCTCCCGTCCCTGGGGCCTCATCGTTCTTCTACGATATCTCTGACGAGACCTCGTTTCCATCTGGGGCACTCAACTGATAAAAACAGCCCGCTGGGCGACTCCACCGAAATAAAGCAGCTCAGAGTTGCTATCCTTTAACGTTGCGCCCCGAACAGGGACGCCGGGGGACCGCTTCGGAAGTCTCCCGTCACCCATCAAGCCACAAGACCCGTCCTGAGGCTTGCCCAAAGGAGGCCGCATGGTCATCGAGGAGCTCTCGCGCTACGGCATCGCCCACACTCAGGAGAAGACCGTCATCGACGCGTCTCCGGCCGTTCTCGTGGAGACGGCTCTGGCGCGCCGCGAGGGGAAGCTGACGAGCACGGGTAGCCTCTCGGTCGTCACGGGCGCCTACACCGGCCGCTCGCCCCAGGACCGCTTTATCGTGGACACGCCCGACGTGCACGACAAGATCGCGTGGGGCGCCGTCAACGCGCCCTTCTCGCCTGAGGCCTACGAACGCGTCAAGGCCGAGGTCATCGGTCACCTCTCCGAACGGAGGCTCTTCGTGGTGCACGGTCTGGCCGGCGCCGACCGTCGCCACTCGCGCAAGGTCTGCGCCATCTGCGAGCTCGCGAGCCAGGCGCTCTTCGTTCGGCAGATGCTCGTCCGTCCGACCGCTCGTGAGCTCGACGACTTTGGCCTGGCGGACTTCGTGGTCATGGCGGCTCCCAGCCTCAAGCTCGACCCCGCGACGTACGGGACCCATTCCGAGGCCGTCGTCCTCATCAACTTCCAGGAGCGAACCATCCTCGTGGTGGGCACGCAGTACTCTGGAGAGATTAAGAAGGCAATTTTCTCGTTCATGAACTACCTGCTGCCCCTCGAGGACCACGTCCTCACTATGCACTGCTCCTGCAACATGAACCCCCTGTCGCACGGCACCACGGTCTTCTTCGGCTTGTCCGGGACGGGCAAGACCACGCTCTCCGCGGCCGAGGGTCGCATGCTCATTGGAGACGACGAGCACGGCTGGTGCGATGACGCGGTCTTCAACATTGAGGGCGGCTGCTACGCCAAGACCATCGGCATCACGCCCCAGACCGAGCCGCAGATCTTCGACGCCATTCGGTTCGGCTCGGTGAGCGAGAACGTGGTGATCAACCCGGAGACCCGCGTGGCCGACTACTTCGACGACACGCTGACCGAGAACGGGCGCGTGGCCTACCCGGTGGAGTTCGTCCCCGATGCCGTGGAGGCGGGCACGGCCAAGCGCATCCCCGACGTGGTGATCTTTCTGACCGCCGATGCCTTCGGGGTGCTGCCTCCGATCTCCAAGCTTGATCGCGACGCAGCCATGTACCACTTCATGACCGGCTTCACCTCCAAGGTCGCCGGCACCGAGCGTGGCATCAAGGAGCCGCAGCCCACGTTCTCGTCCCTGTTCGGCGAGCCTTTCATGCCCCTTGACCCCAACGTCTACGCGCGCATGCTCGGCGAGAGGATCGACGCCGGCGGAACCCGCGTCTACCTGGTCAACACCGGCTGGACGGGCGGCTCCTACGGCATGGGCTCGCGCATCAAGCTCGCCTACACGCGCAGGATGGTCGAGGCGGCCCAGACGGGCATCATCGACGACGGCGAGTTCGTGCACGACGAGCGCTTCAACCTCGACGTGCCGGTGAGATGCCCGGGCGTGCCCTCCGCGCTGCTCTGCGCCCGCGACACGTGGGTCGACCGCGACGCCTACGACCGCGTGGCCGAGAGCCTGGCCCAGATGTTCGTGGACAACGCCGAGAAGCGCCTCACGACCATGTCCGACGCGGTGCGCGCCGCCGGGCCGCACCCCCTGGGCGTGGCCGCAGTCTGATGACCCCGCGCACATAAGGCGTGAGCGGGGTACTGGTGCGTTTTATTGCGCGGCACCCTCGCCTTGGTTGGCCTTGAGGATAAAGATGAAATCATGCCGTATGGGGGCTCTCGTGTCTGGACAAGGGGGTTGGCCGGATTCAAAAAACGCATGGTATGCCTGGTCTGCCGTCCTTGCAGCGGTTCCCTACGTTACGTGGGACGTCGCTGGGCGCGTTATCCCGGGGCAGCTGGGGACCGAGGCCCTTTCCGTCGCGTTTGGTCTGGTGCTGGTGGGGAGCATTCTAGCCTCCAGCCTTGGAGGGGCGCACGGTGTGCTCATTGCTCGAACGAGAAGAATCATGGTGCGGGTGGGGCGGCTCGCGTGCGTGGTCCTTGTTGTGGTGGAGGCAGCCTCAGTCGCGCGAGGCTTCCCCCTTTACACCGAAGAGCAGATAGCCCTCAACAATGCCCTCTCGCTCGTTGAGTTCGTGTGCTCTACTCTTGCGGTATGCGGATGGGCCCTCTGGCCTACTGCCAAGGTATCCGCTGATGCCTCTCGATCGACCCTGCGCCTGCTGGTTGCCTTTGCCGTGGGTGGGGCGTGGCCCACGGCCTCGGTCCTCCTGTCGGACCTCGTGGGCAGCGCCTATCCTCCTGGCTCCCTGGTGCTTTGCGCTCTCGCCGGACTAGGTGCGTTTTATGCCCTGCGCCAGTGGTATGAGCACAACGAGATTCTTGCTCAGGAGACGACTCTCCTTCTGGCGGGGCAGCTCGCCTTCTGCGCGATCAAAGACATTGCCAGGGAGAACTCCGTGACGCCCCCGCTTGCGTGGATACCCGAGGAGACGCTGTATGGAGGCTTTCTTGCTTTCTTGGGCATATTCGTTACGGTGCTTCTTGTGCGAACACAAAGGAACACCTCAACAGGGGTCACAGACGAAAAGTCCTCCGAGGGGCCAGAGGCTAACGTGAAAGTTTGCCTTGCCGCAAGGGCGGACAAGGCCCTCACCGAGAGGGAGATGGTAATCCTTGCACGAACGGCTCTGGGGGAGGGGGCCAAGGAGATTGCGGATGATCTGGGGATCGCGGAACCAACGGTGGCATCCTACCGAAGACGTGGTTACGAGAAGACCGGCATCGAAGGCGCACGTGAGCTGAGAAGGTGGGCAAGTACCCTTGAGGTGGAGAAAAAAGGTCCCTCCGCCCAATCTGAGTGCGTAGACAGCGTTCCAGGGAGGCAAAAAGATAAACAGAACTCAACTTTGACACATGTCTTTGTAATTGTTCTTTTGCTTGTGCTGGCATATTGTCCCTCTACAATCAAGGTCAGAGGGACTACACCTTATACCGATACGATTGGAGACATGCATATCTATTATGCCTGTGCGGTGGAGGTGGGGTTTGTCTTTGTCGGCACTGTGAGACTTGCTCTTTCCGGAGACAAAATCTACGAAAGTGAAGACGGAGAAAGAGAGAAGTACGTATACGGCTTCCTATCGCCGCTTTGCCTCGCTCTTCTCATGGCAGGCATCTACTGTTCTTGGGAGGGATTCCACGTATATAGAACAATTGTCCCTGTCGCTCTGCTCCTCTGGTCGTGCGCTGTTAGCCGATGGGAAGACTCAAGGCGAACAGGCAATAGGGGAGTATCGAGATTTTTTCACACTCTTGCCAGGGGATTTAATCGTCTTTTTCTCGGCAATCGATTGCTTGTATTTTTTGCAGCAGCATGTCTGTGCGCGGTCTCCTCTCAAGATTTCATTATTTGGGCCCCTCTCCTTGACTGGCTTCCTCTGTTTTATGTGTCGACCTCTGTTGGAATGCTCATCGTCCTGACGTGTCGCTTACGTAACCCCATCATGCTTCTTTCTCCAAAGGCACCTAAACAAGGAGAGGAGACGAGCCTCTATCTTCAAGGTCATGGCATGGGTAACCTTCAGGTTGCAATCTTGCGTGATCTCATTGCGGGAGCTGGCGTCCGAGAGGCGTGTGAAAAGAACAATACGACTAGGGCAACTGTAAAGTCATATCGTCAGCGTGCATATGAGAAACTTGACGTACACAGTATGGCTGAGCTGCGTAGACTGTTGAGCCGAGAGACAAACTTTACAGGAAATAAAAAAGTGCATCCTCCTAAGTGACAGACAAAGCCGACATGGAGGACTAAACCTAGGGTCATCGAACGCCCTTAGAAGGAGGTCCATCCATGCGACAGCTATTTCATCGTGACTTGCCGAAGAGCTTTACGATAGCTTATGTAATGATTTTATTTATAATGCTTACGCTATGCCTTGTCCCAAGTCTTGCAAAAGCAGATGAGGTCGGTACTAGTCCCGTTGAAGTTAACGTCTACAGCAGCCCATATGAAGCCCCCCAGCCTCCTTTGGCACGATCGTGGTATGGCGAATCACTGTATCTATCTAAACAGAGCAAATCAGGATCGTACTATTTCGATGGTAATAATATTGGTATTGAGATGACTGCTTCCTGTTCAACGGGAGGCAGCTTCACAGCTAGTTTGTATCGAATGAATGGCGCTAATCTCAGCTTCATTGGCTCTGCGACCTTCAAACGAAATGGTTTTACTAAAGCAACGTGGTCAAATGTCGGTTCCGGGACATATCGTTTCGTATTTACGAAGACATCCGATGGGTCAACAGTAACGAGCTCTGACGTCGCTATGTATAGCTGGTAGGGGATAACATGCGACTTTATCTGAGGCTTGGTAGAGATAAACGTCTTTGAGTTCCCCTCTCCTAGTGAGAGAATATGACTATTTGGATAATCCATCATTTTGTGTCAATGGGAGGAGTTTGTGATGATTAAAAAACTTCGTAAGGCTCTTCCGGCGGCTGCGCTCGCTCTCTTCGTTGCGGTTGGTGTGGCAACTCCTGCTCTTGCGTCGGGGCTGGGCTTCAATACGTGTCTTGGGCCGTGGCAAGCAAGGACTTATGTCCAAAGTGGATATAGAAACAGCTCGGCGGGTGGCGCCTTGATTAAGCTGAAATCAAATTCCCCTTACGGAGGAAATTTCTGGGTCGAGCTGCCAGGGACGGGGCAAGTCTCCCAATCGGTGACAGTTGATGCAGACAGCGGTGAATGGGCTCAATACAACAGTACATTCAGTGGCAACGTAAAGCTCTATGGTCATCAGGTGGGATGGGGTTCCAACTCGTGCGATCGCGTAATTGGATCGGTTGACTTTAACGACTGACATTTACACGGACTGCGGGCGGAGGGGGCTCATCCCCTCCGCTCCTCGATTGGGTAAAGGGTGATCAGCATGTCCCGAGGTGACATTCTCTCCATGCAGCTGCATCGCGTCGTACGATCCAAGATGTGGCGTTATGCGCTGCTTGTCTCTCTGGTGGCCATGGCGGTTGCCTTCGTGCAGTCGTGCTTGGTCTTCTGGGGACATGATGTGGGTGAGCTGCCTTCGGCGGGAGTTGCCTGGGTGGGGAACTCAGAGGGCATGCAGACGTTCACCTTTGCGATGTACCTTTTCTTTCTCATGCCAATTCTTTGCGCGGCGGTGTTCGGTGACTCCTTCTACTCGGACGTGAGGGCGCGTCGGGCGAGCTGCATCGTCACGAGGTCGTCGTTGCGGGGCTACGTGACGTCCGGGGCTCTCGTGACTTTTGTTTCGGGTCTCGTGGTGGCGCTGGTGCCCCTGCTCGTCTCCCAGCTCCTGTCGTTCATCGCGTTTCCCGCCCATGCGGGTCAGGATGCCTTTTCCACCTTTCTGAATACGTCTGCCTCCAAGCAGGACCAATACGGCACCTGGGCGGAACCCATGCTGCTCTCGGGGCTCTTCTTCAGCCATCGCTACCTGTTCAACCTCGTCTACATACTCTACGACGCTCTCTGGGCGGGAATCTTCGCGCTCTGCTCGTTCGTCATCTCGCTCTACACACGCAGGAGCAGATTGGTGGTGCTCGGTGCCCCTACGATCGTGCTGCTCGTGTCTAGTGCGATGCTTCCCATGGGGGGCAACCTTGGGATGTATATGCTCGTCTCCATGTCCTCCGGGCTCTCTCGAAGCATCGCCTTCTTTGTTGCGGCCCCTCTAGGAGCGGTTGCCGCTCTCTTCCTCCTTGTTGCGTATGCGACTCGCTCGAGGAGGGACCTGCTGCTATGAGATCGAGGAGAGGGTTTCGGCTGGCATTCGACAGGACGTTCCTGATGAGCCTCATGCTCCTTGTCGCGTTTCGCGTGGCGCAGCTCATCAACAAGGGTCCCGATGACTTTGTCTATGACGAGGCCCTTCTGCCCTACTGCTACAACTCGATCTCGGAGGGTTTCGTGTGCGGGTTCGTATTCGTACCTCTTTTCCTGATAGGAGCTTCGGGGGCGCTGAGGCAGGCGCTCTCGCCCCTGTGGGTGACGCGTCGCCTGAGCCGTGGGCTGACGGCCGCTTCCTGTCTCTCCGTGCTTTCCGCACGAGCTCTTGCCTTTTCCTTCGTGATCTGCTCGTCGGGCCTCGTGGTCGTTGCCTTGAGATCGGGATACTCCTTTGGGCCTGAGGGGTATGCGCTCCTTCTGTTTGCCTACGTTCCTCTTGAGACCTTCTTCTTCGTTGCGTGCGGCGGCCTGCTGCTTGCGATGTACTACCTCGCGCGCTCGATCACGCCAGCTGCGGCTGCCGTGCTGTGCTACGGGGTCCTCGACTACGTCGATGGCTTGACGGTGCGCTCGGGCGCGCAGCTGTTCTACAGCGGCTGGGCACTCACCATGCTGGACAGGGAAGAGGGGTCGGGAGACCTTGCGTTCAAGGGCCTTCGCCTGGCCGTCGTGGCGGGACTCTTTGCTGTCGCCAGCGTGGTCTGTGCGCGGAGGAGCGACCTGATTCCCCGGGAGGATGAGAATCATGGGGAGTGAGGCTCGCAAGAGGACTGGAGCTCCCCACCTTCCCGTCAGGCGCCCATACCTGATGCGGCTGGCGACCTGCGTCATCGTGCGCGTGGCAATCGTGTGCGTGATGGGGCTTGGATACGGGTCGTCTTATGCGCTCATGCACTTTGTTGCAGGGGCAGAGATTGTGCCCGCGAGCGGAGGGGGTCCCTCGCTTGTCGGGCTCGTCGCAAGCTTGGCTCCCACAGCCCTTTTCGTCTATCTCTTTTCTGACTACCTGAGGTCGGGCCTTGAGGGCGAGGCGTCTCTCGTGCTCTCGCGCTCGGTCACGCGCGCTCGCTGGGCCTTGGTCAAGCTGGAGCAGCTCGCCTCCTTCTCGCTCGTCTATGCGCTCGCGGGCGACCTGCTGAGCTGCCTGGGTCTTCTGGCGCTTCAGCCAGACCTTGATCTTGGGTTGTTGGCGGGGACCGCGTTGGGCGCCGGGGCGCTGGACGGGCTTTTGCTCTGTGCGCTCCTGGTAATCGTAAACACCGCATCGCTGCACGCGGACGCTGTCGTGGCCTATGCGGTCACGGCGGGCTCCCACGTGGGGGCCCTCGCCGCCCTCGCCTTTGCGCCGTTTGAGGTGGGGTCGCTCCTCGCCCCATGGCTGCCCTCCGCGCAGGGAGTCCTCGCCTGGCATGACTGCTCGGCGTGGGGCCCGGGGCTGCCGTCGGGTGCGAAGGGGTTCGGCGTTGGCGGCTCGGTTGTGTACCTGTTCGTCCTGACGGCGATCGCGGCGTGCCTCGCGGTCCTCTCCGTGCGCCGCCGCGACGTCGTGTGAAGGGAGGCGTGACGTGTCTGACGCAATCGTGGTGAGCCATGCCACCAAGCTGATCAAGGGGCGCGTGGTCCTGGATGACGTGTCGCTCACGCTGCCGCGGGGCGGGCTCTATGGGTTCAGCGGCATCAACGGGTCCGGGAAGACCATGCTCTTCCGGGCCATCTCGGGCCTCATACACCTGAGCTCGGGAACGGTCGAGGTCTTTGGCCAGAGGGTTGGAACCGACGTGGACTTCCCGGGGAACCTGGGGCTCGTGCTCGAGTCCGTGGGCTTCTGGGACGAGTGCACGGGCATGGAGAACCTCCGCCTGCTCGCGTCCATCAGACGCGTCGCCGGGGAGCAGCAGCTCGCGGACTCCCTGAGGCGCGTGGGGCTCGACCCCGCTGACGAGCGCCCCTTCTCTGCGTTCAGCATGGGCATGCGGCAGCGACTCGCCGTGGCTCAGGCCGTCATGGAGCGGCCGGACCTCCTCATCCTGGACGAGCCCACCAACGCCCTTGACGTGGACGGTATCAAGATGATGGTCGAGCTTATCTCTCGGGAGCACGCGCGCGGTGCCACGGTGCTCGTGGCGTGCCACAACGAGCCCGACGTGGAGGCGCTGTTCGAGCGGAGCTTCCGCATGTCGGAGGGGCGGCTGATGGGGGAGGGAGAGCTGCAATGAGCCGCGGACGCCGGGGTCTCCGCCTGCCCCCACTGAGCGCTCGCGCGCTGGCTGCGGCCTGCGTCGCCCTGCTCGTCGCGTGTGCGGGCGTGGGACTGGCCATGAGGTCGAGCCTCACGGACTACGGCTCCTGCCCCGACGAGCTCATGGAGCTGCCCTACGTGGTCCTTCCTGCAAGGGAAGACAAACTGAGGACGTACCCAAGCGAGGAGATCGAGCGCGAGGCGGCCAGCCAGCAGCTCCTCGAAGAGGGGGACTCCCTGGAGGACGGTGCTCGGCTTCTGGGCATGGCGCCCGAGGACGTGTACTCTGTGGCGCCCCTTGTGCTGACGGGTACCTTCACAGGGAGGCGCACCTATGTCTACCAGGCGTTCCAATGCGAGGTGACGATTGACTCCGTGATCAAGGGGGAGGGGTTCTCCCCAGGAGACGCGATTACGGTGTACGACGCGTTCGAGATCGTCGAGCCCGGCAATCTCAAGGGCGGGGGACAATTCTCCGACGTGAGGGAGGTCCAGACCTCAGGTGCGGGAACTGACGCGTTCACGCCGATGCGCACAGGGCAGGAGTACCTCTTCTTCCTCGAGCCCAAGCGCTACCCCAAGACGATGGACCCCTCTGTCTACGTTCAGACGTACTGCCTCATACAGCATCCCTACGCTCGTATCCCGCTCGATGCCGTGGGCGCCCCCGAGCGCGTGCGGGTGAGCAGCCCCCAGGAGCTGGAGTCCAACGAGTGGGAGCGCATACCGCTCTCGGAGGCTCTGGACTATGACGTGTGCGTACGCGACGAGGCCTCGCGCGACCTCTACCTGGAGAACTGCGCGAGGATCCTGAGCGACACGCTGGGATAGCCTCGCCCGGCTCCCCTGCGAACTTGCTCGCAGTTCACGGGCGGCAGTTCTACGACAGAAGCGCCCCGGAGAACTGCTGCCGGTGAACTGCGGGTGGATTCTGATGCGTGCGGGGGGCATAAGAGCCGGGGGCCAGGCTCGAGGATGGCGTCAGCTGCGTGTGCGGCCTGGACGCGGGAAACGGGTCCTGGGCGCGCGCCGCGGTCTGGAGCGGCCCGCCGAGCCATGAGAAGGGGCGCCACCTTCCGCGGTGGCGCCCCGAGCCGTGCGGAGATGAGGGGGAACCTACTCGGCCAGCTGAGCCTGGACGGCGGTGATGGCGACCACGCCCACGATGTCGTCGGCGGAGCAGCCGCGCGAGAGGTCGTTGACCGGCTTGGCGATGCCCTGCAGGATGGGGCCGTAGGCCTCGGCGCCACCAAGGCGCTGCACCAGCTTGTAGCCGATGTTGCCGCTCTCCAGGTCGGGGAAGACCAGAACGTTGGCGTGGCCGGCGACCTTGGAGGCCGGGGCCTTGAGGTCGGCGACGGACTGGACCAGGGCGGCGTCGAGCTGCAGGTCGCCGTCGAGCTCGATCGCGGGGTTCTTCTCGTTGGCGAGCCTGGTGGCCTCCTGGACCTTGGTGGGCACGTCGCCCTTGGCGGAGCCCATCGTGGAGAAGCTGAGCATGGCCACCTTGGGCTCGACGTCGCCCATGAACGTCTTGAAGGACTCGGCGGACGCCAGGGCGATCTCGGAGAGCTCGTCGGCGGTGGGGGCGATGTTCAGGCCGCAGTCGGCGAAGAGCAGCGTGCCGTCCGCGCCGTACTCGGGCGTCTTGGTGCACATGATCATGAACGCCGAGACGAGCTTGGTGCCCGGGGCGGTCTTGAGGATCTGGAGCGCCGGGCGCAGGGTGTTGGCGGTGGAGTGGCAGGCGCCGGAGACCAGGCCGTCGGCATCGCCCATCTTGACCATCATGGTGCCAAAGTAGGTGGCGTCGCCCATCTGTTCGCGCGCCTCGGGCAGCGTGACGCCCTTCTTGGCGCGTAGCTCGGCGAACTTGGCGGCGTACTCCTCGCGCTTGGCGGAGGAGCGCGGGTCGATCACGGTCGCGCCCTTGACGTCGATCGCGTCGGGGCTGCCCAGGATAACGATGTTGGCGAGGTCCTCGGCAATGACCTTGCGCGCCGCCTCGAGGGTGCGCGGATCCTCGCCCTCCGGCAGGACGATCGTCTTCTTGTCGGCCTTGGCTGCGTTCTTCATGCGGGACAGAAAATCGCTCATGGTGCTCCTTCGAAAAAGACTCCTCTACACCAGCTCGCCCGTCGCGCGTTTTGTGCACGTTGATGGTACGGGGCGGGCACAGACCCATTATAGGGTCGAGATGCTAGAATCATGGAGACGATTGACCGGATGCACGCTCTTCTCGCCACTTGGGGCGGCGTACATGCTTAAAGACGCTGAGAGGACTTGTATGAGTATCCAGAGCGGACTGCCCGCGGGGTTTTCCCCCGATGCCTATGACGCCATCGTGGTAGGCGCCGGTTACGCTGGGGCGGTGTGCGCGCGTCGGCTGGCCGAGGCATGCGGCTTCAAGGTTGCCATTCTCGAGAGGCGCTACCACATTGCGGGCAACGCCTACGACTACACCGACGACTCGGGCATCTTGGTTCACAAGTATGGCCCGCACATCTACCACACCGTCAGCGACCGCGTGAACGACTTCCTCTCTCGCTTCACCGAGTGGGCCGACTATCAGCACAAGGTGCTCGCCAACGTCCATGGCTCCCTTATGCCGGTCCCGTTCAACCATCGCTCCCTCAAGCTCGCCTTTGGCGACGAGCGTGGCGAGCGCCTCTACCAGAAGCTCGTGGACACCTTCGGCGAGAACAAGAAGGTTCCTATCATGGAGCTTCGCGAGAAGAACGACCCCGAGCTCATGGAGGTCGCCGACTACGTCTACGAGAACGTCTTCCTCCACTACACCATGAAGCAGTGGGGTCAGACGCCCGATCAGATTGACCCCTCGGTCATGGGCCGCGTACCCGTCTTCGTGGGCGACGATGACCGCTACTTTCCTACGGCGACCCATCAAGGTATGCCCGCCCAGGGCTACAAGGTCATGTTCGAGCACATGCTCGAGCACGACCTCATCTCGGTCTTCCTAGACGTCGACGCGCGCGACCTGCTCAAGGTCACCGATACGAGCCTCAGCGTCTGCGGGCGCCCCTATGGCGGGGAGGTCATCTATACGGGTCCTCTCGACGAGCTCTTTGGCATGGACCTGGGGCCCCTGCCGTACCGCTCGCTTGACATGGTCTTCGAGACGCTCGACGTCGATCAGTTCCAGCCCGTGGGCACGGTGAACTACACCACGAGCGAGAACTTCACCCGAATCACCGAATACAAGAACATGACTGGGCAGGTTCGTCCGGGTAGGACCACGATCATGCGAGAGTATCCGCGCGCCTACGAGCCTGACAACGGTCAGACGCCCTATTACGCGATCCTAGACGACACTAACCGTGATCTCTACAAGAGGTACCGCGCTCGCATCCAGAGCCTGGTAAACTTCCACTGCGTGGGACGTCTTGCCGAGTATCGCTACTATGACATGGACGGCGTTACAGCCTCAGCGCTAGAGCTGTCCGACGAGATCATCTCCCAGCACAATTAGCGCTTCTCTTGCACGGCGGGCCCCTCGGGGCCCGTTTCGCGTGTAAAGGGGCAAGAGAGGAACGTCAGTGAAGAAGACCATCACCTTTGGCATCCCATGCTACAACTCGTCCGACTACATGGACCGCTGCATAGAGTCCATCCTAGAGGGCACGGGCTATGCTGACGACGTCCAGATCGTAATCGTGGACGATGGCTCAATCAAGGATGACACCGCTATCAAGGCCGACGCCTGGGCCGCGCGCTACCCTGCGCTCGTCAAGGCTGTCCACCAGGAGAACGGCGGGCATGGCGTTGCCGTGATGAAAGCCGTGGCCCACGCAGACGGCGTCTACTTCAAAAACGTGGACTCGGACGACTGGGTGGACGCGGATGCGGTGCGCGCGCTCCTCGACCAGCTCAGGCGCTTCATAGAGTTGGATGACCGCGTGGACCTGGTGATTACCAACTACGTCTACGAACACGTCGAAGACCACACGCACAACGTTGTGGACTACCGCCACGTCCTACCTGTGGGCAAGGTCTTCGGGTGGAACCGGATTGGCCACTTCATGCCGTGGCAGTACTTGCTCATGCACACCCTGACCTATCGCACGGACGTCCTGCGCGCCTCCGAGCTTCAGATGCCGCCCCACACCTTCTATGTGGACAACATCTATGCGTACGTGCCGTTTCCCCGGTGTCGCACGCTCTACTACCTGGACGTGGACCTCTATCGCTACTTCATCGGACGCGAGGACCAGTCGGTCAACGAGAAGGTCCTCACGAGCCGGGTGGACCACTACTGGCGCGTGGCGCGCATCATGATGCACGCCTACCATCTCTATGATGACATCGACTCTGCGCAGCTCAGGGGCTACATGCTGAGCTACTTCACCATCATCATGGCCATCTGCTCGGTGTTCTCCAAGATGAGCGAGCGCGATGACGCCGAGGCTCAGCTCCAAGCCCTCTGGGATGAGCTCAAGGACTATGACGCGCGCATGTATCGCCACGCGCGCCATCATGTGGTGGGTCTAGTCACCAACCTGCCGGGATCCGTGGGCAAGTCGCTCACGCTGAGTGGTTATCGCGTGGCCCGGAGAGTCGTGAAGTTCAACTAAGGAGGGGCCGCTCGCCTGCGCGTACTGGAGGCGGGCAATGCGAGGACGCAGCCCTCACGGGGCGGGGAGGGAAGACGGTGGGCAAGAGGCGCAAGTCCCTGATTTAGAAGATCTTGTCCATGAGCTCAGGCAGGGCGCCATTCTCGGCGGGAGTTTCGAGGACGAGATCGCACAGGGGCCTGAGCTCGTCGGAGACGTTGGCCACGCCTACGCCCAGGCCTGCGGCAACGACCATCTCGCGGTCGTTGGCCGAGTCCCCCATGCCCACGGTGTCGGCGATGTCGATGCCCAGGAGGCCCGCGAGCCCGGTCAGACCAGCACCCTTGTTGACCCCCGCCGGAACGACCTCGAGATAGCGCCCTGACGAGTAGGTGATGCTGGCAAGCCCTCCGAGTAGGGGCCGCACCTCATCGGCGAAGTGGTGCAGGAAGGCGAAGTCCTCGCTCATGTAGAGCATCTTGGAGATGACGGGCACGCCCGAGAGGTCGGGCTCGGGATACTCACGCACCCGCTTGAGGGTGGAGAGGTAGGCGCGCTCGTTCGCAGGCCAATCGCGCACGAGAACGCTACAGTCGGGCGTGTAGGCGTGCAGGCAGATGCCTTGAGAAACTCCCACGCGCCAGAGCTCGTCGGCGAGATCGTGGTCAAGGCTGCACTCGTGGAGGGGCTCAGGGTCGCCGAAGCGGTTGAGGACGCCGCCGTTGTACGAGATAACGTAGCTCCCCTCCATGAGGGCGGGATCAACCTGAGCGAAGTTGTCCATGATGGAGAGATAGCCGCGCCCTGACGCGGGCACGAAGAGCGCGTCGTGCCCGCGCAGACGCTCGAGTGCGGAAAGGTTGGGGGTGGGGATGCGGTGGCGATGGTCGAGGAAGGTCTCGTCCATGTCGGACGCTATGAGGCGATACATGCGTGTTCCTCTCGAACGAGCGCGAAATGAGGTCGCCTCTACCCTACACCAGGTCGCAGGCGGCGGGCAGGCCGAAGGCCCCCTCGGCCGTGCGCGCGGCGTCGACGATGGCGCGCTCGAGCGCGCATGTGGCGAGCGCCCCCACCACGTCGACCTCCGCCTTGACCGCGCCCGTGGCCATGACGAAGACGGTATCGCCGTCGTTGGTGGTGTGGGTGGGGCTGATGGCGTGGGCATAGGCGTCCGCGGACATCTGAGCGACCTTGGTGGCCTGGGCCTTGGTGAGCCGTGCGTTGGTGACCACGCAGGAGATCGTGGTATTGGTCCGCGCAAGCGGCATCTGGGCGCGCGCGCCGATAAGCGCCTCCATGCTGCTGTCAAGCGCACCTTCGGTCGTGCGTAGGCCGGCCACTCTCGAGCCCGTGTTCGGGTCGAGGATGTCTCCGCAGGCGTTGACGGCGACGACGGCCCCGCATATGAGCGAGCCCGCCTTCTCCACGTCCTCGCCCAGGCCTGACTTCATCGCGCGTTCGGGCCCCGCGAGCTTGCCGACGCTGCAGCCGCACCCGGCACCCACGTTTCCACGTGCGAGAGGCTTGTCCGCATCGTCTAGCGCCGCCGCCGCGGCCGTGCGGCCGTCGGCGGCCGTGGGGCGCACGTGGGCGTCCCCGCAGGCAAGATCGAACAGACAGGCTCCCGAGACGATGGGCACCCGTGTGACGCCCACGTCCAGACCGTACCCACGCCGCTCGAGCTCTTCGGCGACGCCGCAGGAGGCCGCGAGGCCAAAGGCGCTTCCGCCGGCCAGGACCACGGCGTGGAGCACCTCGACGGTCTCCTCTGGACGCAGGAGGTCAGTCTCTCGCGTGGCCGGGGCGCCCCCGCGCACGTCGACCGCGCCCGTGGCCCCCGCAGGGCAGATGATGACCGTACATCCGGTGCCAGCGTCGGCGTGCGTGGCGTGACCGGCGAAGACTCCGGGAATCTGCGTGATGCTGAAGATTTCAGACATGGGTCCCTCTCTCCAGTGCGTGGACGACGAGGTCGGCGCGACCCGTGAGGGTCGCAAGCTCGCGTACGAGGCGCGCGATTGGCAGCCCCACGACGGTGGCGTAGTCTCCGCACATCCCTTGCACAAGCAGTCTACCAGCCCCTTGGATTCCGTAGGAGCCGGCCTTGTCAAAAGGCTCGCCCGTAGCCACGTAGGCATCGATCACGCTCTCTTCGAGCGGCCAGAAGGTGACGTCGGCCGTCTCCACAAAGCTCCTGGCGTCCAGCTGCTCTGCCGTGGGGGAGAGCAGAAGTGCCGAGACGCCCGTCGAGACATGGTGGGTGCGCCCGGACAGGGCGCGAAGCATGCGGCGCGCGTCTGCCGCGTCAGCGGGCTTTCCGAGTACGATTGACTCGTCAGTCCAGACGATGGTGTCGGCTGCCACCAAAAGGCCGTCGGCGGGCACCTCGCTCAGCCGGCTACGGCACGCCTGGGCCTTCTCGCGCGCGAGACGCGAGACGAGCTCGAGGGGTGCCTCACCGTCGTGCCTGGTCTCGTCTATGCGGGCGGGGGCGACGGCAAGCTCGAAGCCCGCGGCTGCGAGCAGTTCTCGGCGACGCGGGGACTGGGACGCCAGAATCATGCAGGGTGCTCCTTCATAAAAGGGGCGGGAACCGCTCCAGCGGCCCCCGCCCATCGCACGTCAGATGTGCTGGGTTCGTTCTACCGCCCGAGCTACTCGACCGTGATGGCGGAGACGGGGCAGTTCTCGGCAGCCTCCTGCGCGCTGTCCTCGGCGTCCGCGGGGATGTCTCCCTCGATGGCGTGCGCCATGCCGTCGTCGCCGATGGAGAAGACCTCGGGGCAGGTGCCCTCGCAGATACCGCAGCCGATGCAATCCTCGTTGACCGTAGCCTTCATGTTGATTTCCTCTCTCTTGCTCGGGCCCTTCGCCCAAGTTGCCTATCTTTGTACACGTTTC
>CAYSIC010000010.1:59675-75138 GCA_964430985.1 uncultured Atopobium sp. | reverse complement strand
CTGAAGGATAACTTCATCAATCAGAAGCCGAGCATCACGACCTACCGCGCCCGTGCGGTCACCGAGATCATGAAGGCCAATCCTGGCATGCCTAAGATCGAGATGCGCGCCAAGGCGTTCCGTCGCTGCTGCGAGACAGCCCCTCTGGTGATTCAGGATGATGAGCTCATCGTCGGCGCTCCGTGCGGCGCCCCCCGTGCCGGCGCCTTCTCGCCTGACCTGGCGTGGCGCTGGCTGGAGGAGGAGCTCGACACCATTGGCACCCGTCCCCAGGACCCCTTCTATATCTCGGAGGAGGACAAGAAGTACTGCAAGGAGGAACTCTTCCCGTTCTGGGCGGGCAAGTCCCAGGATGAGATCTGCGAGGATCAATACCGCGAGTGCGGTGGCTGGGAGCTATCCGGCGAGTCCTACGTCTCGGACTGCTCTTACCATGCCATGAGCGGCGGCGGCGACTCCAACCCGGGCTATGACGTCATCCTCATGAAGAAGGGCATGCTTGACATCCAGAGCGAGGCCAAGCAGCACCTCGGCGAGCTCGACTACGCCAACCCCGATGACTTGGACAAGATTTACTTCTACAAGTCCGTGATCGACACCACTGAGGGTGTCATGGCCTACGCGAAGCGCCTAAGCGACTATGCCCGTCAGAAGGCCGAAGCCGAGAGCAACTCCAAGCGCAAGCACGAGCTGGAGCAGATTTCCAAGGTTCTGACTCGCGTCCCGGCCCACAAGCCTCGCACCTTCTGGGAAGCCATGCAGTCGGTCTTCGTCATCGAGTCTCTTCTGCCCGTCGAGGAGAACCAGACCGGCATGTCCATCGGCCGTGTCGACCAGTACATGTACCCCTTCTACAAGGCCGACATCGAGTCCGGTCGCCTCACTCCCTACCAGGCATTCGACATTGCCGGTTGCATGCTCATCAAGCTGAGCGAGATCATGTGGGTCACCTCTCGAGGGCAGTCGGAGTTCTTCGCCGGCTATCAGCCATTCATTAACATGACGCTCGGTGGCGTCACGCGTCGTGGCGCGGATGCCTGCAACGACCTCACCTACCTCCTTATGGACGCGGCCCGTCACGTGAAGATTTACCAGCCCACGATTGCCTGCCGCATCCACAACAAGTCCCCCGAGAAGTATCTACGCAAGATTGTCGACCTCGTCAAGGCTGGCATGGGCTTCCCCGCCTGCCACTTCGACGATACCCACGTCAAGATGATGCTCGCCAAGGGCGTCTCGGTCGAGGACGCGCGCGACTACTGCATGATGGGGTGTGTTGAGCCCCAGAAGTCCGGCCGCCTGTACCAGTGGACCTCCACCTCCTACACCCAGTGGCCCATCTGCATCGAGCTTGCGCTCAATCACGGCGTCGACCTGTGGTACGGGAAGCAGGTCGCGCCCGATCTGGGCGATCTCTCCCAGTACAAGACCTACGAGGAGTTTGACGCCGCCGTCAAGAAGATCATCTACTACGTCACCAAGTGGACCGATGTCATGACGGTCATCTCTCAGCGTGTCGTGCGTGACGTCACGCCCAAGCCCCTCATGTCGATTATGTTCGAGGGTTGCATGGAGAAGGGCATGGACGTTTCCGCTGGCGGGGCCATGTATAACTACGGGCCCGGGGTCGTGTGGACGGGCTTGGGCACCTACACCGATTCCATGGCTGCCATCAAAAAGTTGGTCTTCGACGATCATAAGTACACACTCGACCAGCTCAACGAGGCTCTGCTTGCCGACTTTGTGGGCTACGAGCAGATTCAGCAGGACTGCATCAACGCCCCCAAGTACGGCAACGACGACGCCTATGCCGACGAGATTGCCGCGGACCTGCTTTACTACACCCAGCAGATCCACGTACAGTTCAAGACGCTCTACTCTCACCTGGATGTGGGCACCCTCTCCATCTCCAACAACACGCCGTTTGGCGAGATGACCGGCGCCTCCGCCAACGGGCGCAAGGCTCTCACGCCGCTCTCTGACGGCATCAGCCCCAGCCAGGGCGCCGATCACAATGGCCCCACCGCCATCATCAAGTCCATCTCCAGGCTTCCTAACGACCTGATGAACATTGGCATGGTCCACAACTTCAAGCTGATGGGTGGTCTCCTGGACACCCCTGAGGGGGCGAACGGTCTCATCACCTTGCTGCGTACCGCGTCCATGTTTGGCAACGGCGAGATGCAGTTCAACTACCTGGACAACGAGACGCTGGTTGATGCCCAGGCACACCCCGAGAAGCATCGCGACCTCGTCGTGCGCGTGGCAGGCTACAGCGCGTTCTTCAACGAGCTGTGCAAGGACGTTCAGGACGAGATCATCAGCCGCACGATGCTGACACGCTTCTAATCGCTTGTTCGGGCGGGGGTGGGTGTCGACCGGCACCCACCCCGCGGCCCGGACGGGAATTTCAAAGAACGATGAAGGGAGGAATGATGGGCCAGAGGCAGGAAGTGCCAGAGCGCAAGGTACGCGTCTTCAACTTCCAGAAGTACAACATGTACGACGGTCCGGGCATTCGCTCCAATGCCTTCTTCAAGGGTTGCCCCCTGCGATGCAAGTGGTGCTCGAACCCCGAGAGCATCCATCGGGGCTACGAGGTCATGTTCAAGCAGGCAAACTGCGTGAACTGTGGCGCTTGCGTCGAGGTCTGTCCCGTCAACGTCCATAAGTTCGATGGCCCCGTGCACATTGTCGATCGCTCTGTCCAGTGCATCGGCTGTCGTGAATGCGAGAAGGCGTGCCTCCACTCTGCGCTGGAGATCATGGGCCACGACCGTACGGTAGAAGAAATCATCGAATTCTTCGATCAGGACAAGGACTTCTATCGTATGTCCGACGGGGGCATAACGCTTACGGGCGGTGAGGTTCTGGCGCAGCCCGAGGCCGCGCTTGCCGTCCTCATGGCATCCAAGGCCCGTGGTTACCACACCGCGATCGAGACCTGCGGGTTTGCGACTGAGGCAACGGTTAAGAAGGTCGCGCCCTACGTGGACCTCTTCCTGTTTGATATCAAGCAGATGGACCCCGTCAAGCACAAGTATTGGACGGGCGTCAACAACGAGCAGATATTGAGCAACGTGAAGTGGCTCTTGGAGAACGGCTACAACGTTCGCGTCAGGATGCCGCTTCTCAAGGGGGTCAATGACTCCAAGGAAGAGATCGACGCAGTGATTGAGTACTTCAAGCCCTATCGCTACCAGAAGAACTTCGATTGCATTGACCTTTTGCCCTATCACAAGCTGGGTGTAGGAAAGTATCTGTCTCTGGGACGCGACTATGAGATCGAAGGCGATCCCTCGTTGAGTGACGAAGACCTCAACAACATCGAGACATGGATCAAGGACGCCGACTTCAAGGTCAATCTCGTGAGGCACTAGGCAAAACATGAAAAATCGTAGCGATGCATCCAATGGTCATGGAAGGGAGGAAGGATTGCATTACATAACCGAAAGCGAGCTCCGCGACGCCTACGCACATCAGCCGTACGACTCCTACGAGCTTCCCGGCGATGCCAAGCTGACGCCAAGCGCAAGGCAGTTTCTGAACGACTTCAGAATCGCCTTTGACGGCGAGGGCGCATATGCGGGTCAGGATACGTCTGGCGGCGCTCATGCGGAGGCTACGGGGGAGCGGGCGCAGACCGTCGACATGAACAGCCTTCTGATGGACGCGCATCTTTTGGGATCTCGGCTGAGGCTGCTCTCGCGATATGCGCTTGGCATAGACAACGTGCTGGCGCACCGCTGCGAAGAGATAGGTCACGGCTGGGTCGCGGCGCACGTGGTGAGCGACTTTTCCGATGACGGATCCAACAGCATGGACGAGTCGCATCTTCCGGGCAATGCGCCTGAACCCCCGCTTGATGCCCGCGTGCATCCTCTCTATTTTGAGGCGAGCGTGCTCTTTGCCCAGATAGCAAGGTGCGTTCGGGTTTGGAACAATGCAAGGTCGCGTGTGGCGACTGCCGATGCGGAGGCGCTCGACGCGTGGATCTGCGAGGCGTCGGGTGCGTGTGACGAGCTGGCTAGCTCAATCGACAGGGCAAGGGAGGCGATGTAGGGCATGGCAGATCTTGGCGGTGCCAACGATAGGTTGCAGGCGATGCTCGACACCGTTGAGCACCCTGTGAAGGTTGGCAAGGACGAGGAGCTCTACTGCGGGCTGGACGTGGGAACGGCCTTCATCGCTCTTGCGGTGGTCGACGTCCAGGGCAGGCCCGTGGCGTGCACATATCAGTTCGCCGACGTGGTTCGTGACGGCATGGTCGTGGACTATCTCGGGGCATGTGACATCGCCCGAAGCCTCAAGGACACAATCGATTCCCAGCTGGGTGTTGAGCTCACGCAGAGTGCGGTGGCCATCCCCCCGGGAACCGAGAACCTCGACGGAGGCGTGGTCCGCAACGTCTGTGAGTCCACGGGCCTCGAGTGCACGGCCATTTTCGACGAGCCCACGGCAGCCAACCTCGTAATCGGCACCCAGAACGGCGTTGTGGTCGATATAGGAGGCGGTACCACGGGCGTCTCGATCTTCGAGGACGGTCGCGTGGTCAAAAGCGTCGACGAATCCACGGGTGGGACTCACTTCAGCCTCGTGCTCGCCGGCAGCAAGGGCTTCACCTTTGACGAAGCGGAGACCTACAAGCGCGATCCCGCTCACCATCGCGAGATCCTTCCTGTGGTCGCACCCACAATCGACAAGGTTACGACGATCATTCACGATGCCTGCGCCGGCCATGACGTGTCCGAGGTTATCTTGGTCGGGGGGACCTCTGAGCTTACGGGAATCGAGGAACGCGTCCAGAAGCGCCTGGGAGTCCCGGTCTCCAAGCCCAACCATCCCATGTTCGTGACCCCCACGGGCATCGCGCTCGGCTGCATGCTCAAGGCGCGAGGTGGTCTCGATGGCTGACGTCAGGATCATTCGCAACCCCGCGCCTGGAACCATGGCGATCATCAACCAGAGGAGCGGGGCACGCTGGGGCAAGGACTTTCTCCCCAGCGCCGTCGGACTCGTCCAGGGCAAGATGATCGAAATGGTCGTCGCGAGTGACGTCGCCGAGAAGACGGCCGGGGTCATCGTGAGTGACGTGCGGGGCTCCTGCCCACAGAACATGGTCATGCTCGCGATTGCGGGGGAGACCGCGGAAGTGGTGGAGTGCCTCCGTAAGATCAGGGATGACGGGGGCGGTGCCCATGATCGTTTGTAAGCTCGTCGGATCCATTTGGGCGACGCGAAAGTTCGAGGAGCTGGACGGCTCCAAGCTCATGCGCGTCGAGGTGCTCACGGGAGACGACCAGGGCAAGCAGCTCATCTGCGTGGACACCATAAGCGCTGGCGTGGGTGATCGAGTGCTGGTCACCACGGGAGCGGCCGCCTATCTGTTCATGCGAGACGAATTTGGCAAGAACGCACCAATCGATGCGGTAATCGTAGGAATCATCGACGAAGACGTCGAATTGTAAGGAAAGGAGGACCAGGTGAAGAGGCTTATCAGTGCAAAGGAAGTGCTGGACGCGGCCAAGGAGCACAAGGACCTGACGGTCGACAAGAACACCATCGTCACGGCCCAGGCCGCAGATCTCGCGCGGGAGAACGGCGTTCTTCTCGTGCTCGACTCAGGCGCAGAGAAGTCCTCATCGAAGGGGCGTGCTACCGCGAAGACCCCGGAGGCGCATGAGAGCGCAACTGCTTCGTGTGGGGCCACAGAGGAACAGGAGCCGATCCTCACGGCTAGTCAGATTGAGGAGATCATGACCGCGGCCGTGGACAGGGGGCTGTGGACCGCGGATGAGCTGCAGAGCCTGCTGCATGGCGGCGCTCCCGCAGCGCAGGAGCTCCCGCCCGTTACGGTGGGTGTGTCCAACCGTCATGTCCACCTCTCTCAGGAGCATCTCGAGCGGCTCTTTGGCAAGGGCCATGAGCTCACCCCAATCAAGGACCTCTCGCAGCCCGGCCAGTTCGCCTCCAAGGAGTGCGTGACGCTCGTCGGACCCAGAGGCGTCATCGAGAGGGTTCGCGTGCTCGGTCCCGTGCGCGCGCACACGCAGGTCGAGATTCTGGCAGCGGACACCTTCAGGCTGGGCGTCCCCCAGGCCATCAGGCTCAGCGGACACCTGGAGGGCACGCCGGGCATCACCGTCGTCGGGCCCGAGGGCACCGTCGTCCTTTCCGAGGGCGTTATCGTCACCGCACGTCATATCCACATGACGCCCGAAGATGCGGCGAGGCGTGGCCTGCATGACGGGCAGGTCGTCTCGATCAAGTTTGGCGGCGAGCGCGGTGGCCAGCTTGATGAGGTGGTCGTCAGGGCGACTGAGACCGGCGCCCTCGATTGCCACATCGACACCGAGGAGGCAAACGCGCTCCACATCAAGAACGGCTCCGTTGTTGAGATTGTTAAGTAGAACGGCACGCGGCAGGTTTGGGCATTGCCCACCGATGAAAGGAAACCAGAATGGCAAACGCAACTGAGGCTCTCGGCATGATCGAGACCAGGGGGCTCGTGGGCTCCGTCGAGGCGGCCGACGCTATGGTCAAGGCGGCCAACGTCAGGCTCATCGGCAAGGAGCAGGTCGGCGGCGGCCTCGTCACCGTCTTCGTGCGCGGCGACGTGGGGGCGGTCAAGGCCGCGACCGACGCCGGCGCGGCGGCCGCCCAGCGCGTGGGCGAGCTCATCTCCGTCCACGTCATCCCGCGCCCGGACGGCATGGTCGAGTCGATCCTGCCGCAGGCGTAGGACATGACGGCGCGTAAGAGGGGCGCGGAGCCGGCGCCTTCGAGCATCACGGGGCAGGCATCGGCGCAGGGTCAAAATCATGTCCCAGCCAGCCCGAGCAAGAAGGCGTCTTCGTCATCGAGCAAGGCAACCGTAGACAAGCCCGCCGCAGTGGACGGGAAGCCCACGGAGCAAAGAACCAACGGCGACGGTGCGGATGCGGGCGTAGTCCCCGCAGCAGCACCTCGCACCAAGCAGCACGTTGCACAGGAAAAGCCCGCGGGCTCGCGCCCGTCGACGAAGGGGGAAACCAGAATGGCAAACGCAACTGAGGCTCTCGGCATGATCGAGACCAGGGGGCTCGTGGGCTCCGTCGAGGCGGCCGACGCTATGGTCAAGGCGGCCAACGTCAGGCTCATCGGCAAGGAGCAGGTCGGCGGCGGCCTCGTCACCGTCTTCGTGCGCGGCGACGTGGGGGCGGTCAAGGCCGCGACCGACGCCGGCGCGGCGGCCGCCCAGCGCGTGGGCGAGCTCATCTCCGTCCACGTCATCCCGCGCCCGGACGGCATGGTCGAGTCGATCCTGCCGCAGGCCAAGTAGTACGCCTCTGGGCCTGATTCGGTAACGGATGAAAAGAGAGACAATGGAAGAATACGACTACGACCTCAAGAGCATTCAGGCTGCTCGCGATCTCGCGCGCAAGGGCAAGGTCGCGGCGAATCAGCTCGCCACCTTCAATGCCGAGCAGATTGACCGCATCTTGCGCAGCATGGTCGACGCGGCCGAGAAGAATGCGGTCACCTTGGCCAAGATGGCGGTCGAGGAGACCACCTTTGGCAACGTGCACGATAAAATCTACAAGAACCACATGGCGTCTGGCCTTCTCTACGAGAACATGAAGGACAAGAAGACCATCGGCGTTATCGACGTGGACGAGAAGAACCAGGTCATCACCATCGCCGATCCTCTCGGCCTCCTTTTGGGCATCGTCCCGTCCACCAACCCGACCTCGACGGTGTTCTACAAGTCGATGATCGCCCTCAAGTCTCGTAACGCCATCGTGTTCTCACCTCACCCCAAGGCGATCAAGTGCACGAGTCTCGCCATCAAGATCATGGAGGAGGCCGCAGTCGCCGCCGGCGCTCCCGATAACGTCATCCAAGGCGTCTCGCTGGCCACCATGGCCGCCACTAACGAGCTCATGCATGCGCCCGAGGTCAGCACCATCATCGCAACTGGTGGTCCCGGCATGGTCAAGGCTGCCTATAGCTCGGGCAAGCCCGCGCTCGGCGTCGGCGCGGGCAACTCGCCCGCCTATATCGAGCGTACGGCCAACGTGCATCAGGCCGTGAAGCGGATCATCGCGTCCAAGACGTTCGACTACGGCACCATTTGCGCTTCCGAGCAAAGCATCGTCTGCGAGACCTGCAACCGCGACGAGGTCATCTCCGAGTTCAAGCGGCAGGGCGGTTACTTCATGACCGAGGAGGAGTGCTCCAAGGTCTGCAGGCTCCTGTTCCGCAACGGCCATGCCATGAGCCCCAACTTCGTGGGGCATAGCCCCCAGTCCATCGCTCAGGCGGCGGGGATTTCCATCCCCGAGGGTACCAAGGTCCTCATCGGCGAGCAGCACGGGGTGGGCGACAAGTGGCCGCTCTCCTACGAGAAGCTAACCACGGTCCTGGGCTTCTACACGGTCTCCAACTGGGAGGAGGCGTGCGACCTGTGCATCCAGCTTCTGCAGAACGGCATCGGTCACACGTTCAACATCCATACCGAGGACAAGGAGATCGTCCGAAAGTTCTCCGTCAAGCCAGCCTCTCGTATCCTCATCAACACGGGCGGCACGCAGGGTGGCACGGGGCTATCCACGGGGCTCGACGTGGCGCTTACGCTTGGCTGCGGCTCCTGGGGAGGCAGCTCCATCTCCGAGAACGTCGGCCCCGAGCACCTCATCAACACCAAGCACATCGCCAACGGCACCATTGAGCCGCATGAGGTGGCGGCGCAGGACAAGGTCTTCGCGAAGTACCATCCCGAGCTCGTAGCCGACTACGTCGCCTGCGAACCGTCTGCGAACTGCGCCTGTGAGTCCTCTGGGCCTGCTCTCGACATGCCGGTCGGCACGGGTGGCCACAGCACGGCAGGGATTGACATGCCGGTCGGTCACAACACGTCGGGCATCGGCTACTCGCTGGGCTGCAACAGTTGCGGCGGCCCTACGCCCACGGAGTCAACGAAGGAGCTCTCCGACGTCATCGACGCTGACGAGCTCAAGAAGATGGTCACGGAGCTGGTGAGCGCCTTTCGGGGGTCTGACGACTAGGCGTCCCTAGCGTTACGCAAACGATCTTCGTACAAGGGGGATTGAAATGAGAAATGCACTGGGCATGGTTGAGACCAGGGGAAACGTCGGGGTCATCGAGGCGTCTGACGCCATGGTCAAGGCTGCAGAGGTGACGCTGGTGGGCAAGGTCAACGTGGGCGGCGGAATCGTCACCACCTTTGTCCGCGGTGACGTGGCTGCCGTGAAGGCAGCCGTCGACGCCGGTGCCGCCGCGGCCGAGCGCGTGGGCGAGCTGCGCTCCGTGCATGTGATCCCGCGTCCCGACGTCGAGATCGAGAAGATCGTTCCGCAGATGAACGGATAGATTCATGGATGTCTCGAGCTTTTATGCCCAGCTCGACGGTCTTTATCGTGAGGAGGGCTCAGACGTAGGCGGATACCTCAGGGACCGCCTGCGTCTTGCCCGTTCGCAAGAAGACGAGCTGGGCTTTGCGGTCGTTGCGAACGAGTTGGGGAGCGTCTTGCGAGTCCGCGGGGAGCTTGAGGAGTCCGAGGACCTGTACGATGCGGTGCTGGCCATTTTGCGACGGCACGGAGCTGAAGATGGGCAGATCGCCACGGCCCTTCTAAACCTCGGTGACGTCTACGTTGCCCAGGGCAGGTTCTTGGTGGCGATCGGCACGTTCGACCAGGCTGAGTCCCTTCTTGGCGAGGACGACATCTACGAGCTCAGTGCTGTGTGCAACAATCGGAGTAGTGCCTATCGGGGCATTGGTGAGTTTGCGCAGGCCCGACAGAACCTGCGCCGGGCCGCGGCGCTGCTCGAGGGAGTCCCTGACTCCGAGGGCGCCCGTGCGGTCAATGCCATAAACCTCGCACAGATTCTTGTGGACGAGGGAAGGCTTCCAGAGGCCAGAGACGTGATAGCCCCGGCTCTGGTGGCCTACGAGACGCTAAGCGCGGGGCGCGACATTCATCGCCCGAACGCGCTCGCCACGGCTGGGAAGATCAGTTATTTGATGGGCGAGTATCGGGCGTCCGCCGACCTCTACGAGAATGCGTGGGAGATTCTCTCCCAGAAGCTTGGCGAGTCAAGAACGGGCGCGGCCCTGCGCGGGGAGGCACAGAGGATTCGGAGGCTTGCGGCCAAGGTCGAGGGGGAGGATCGGTGCATCTAGCGGGTCGCCCCCGCGTACGGCGGGATGGCGCATAGCGGTCTTCACGGGGGAGGCCCATAAGAGAATGAGAGTACGGTTGACATGCGGGGGCTCGAGCTTTCCAGGAACTATCACGACGCCTATGGACGGACCCTTCTAGCGAGCGTCCCATCCTCGGTGGGAGCCAATCTCGCCATGGGCCTTGTCGGGGCGGGCTCCGACTGCCTCGGGTTTGATGACGAGCTGTCACGTGACCATGACTCGGGACCGGGATTCTGCGTCTGGGTTCCGCGCGCCGTGTACGTGCAGTGGGGCTCGGAGCTCGTGGACGCTTACGACCGGCTCCCCCGGAGTTTCGGGGGCTTTGAGCGCAACGAGACGAGCCTCGCGGGCCAGCGCGTCGGCGTCTTTGAGACCGAGGCCTTCTATCGGACGTTCACCGGTCTGGAGCGCGCTCCCCAGTCTGTGGGGGAGTGGCTCAGCATCCCCGAGCAGCTGCTCGCGCTGGTGACCGACGGCGAGGTCTTCTTTGATCCCAGTAGGTACTTCACCAATCTGCGCGAGGCGTACCAGGGTTTTTATCCCGAGCAGGTCGTGCGCAAGAAGCTTGCTGCGGACATGGCGTCCATGGCTCAGTCCGGACAGTACAATCTTGGTCGCTGCCTGAGAAGAGACGACCCGGTCGCGGCAAACGTCGCGCGCACCGAGTTTGTGCAGAGCACCATGGCAGCCCTGCACCTGCTCTCCAGGACGTACATGCCCTACTACAAGTGGTCTTTCAGATCCCTGTCTGAGCGCGCGCACGTCCCGGCTCCAATTTGCGCGCTCACGCGCAAGGTGGCTTCCGCCCCCGTCTGCGAGGTTACGGCCGACCAGGTCGACTCCCTCTGCGAGGTTGTGCTGGGGTGCGCCCTCACCCTGGGGTGGGCGTCGACAACCAGCAACTTTCTCCTGAACGCAGCCGTAGAGATCTGGCAGGGACTTGACAGCGACTACCTGAGGAGTCGTCCTCTGGAGGAGGGAGTGTTCCATTGACGGATCAAACGACCTCATCGGCGAGCGAATCATGCCGGGCGCATCGGTTCCGCTTGGTGCGACGCCACCAGATGGACGAGCTGTTCTCTTCCCCTGTGGTGGCGGGGTTTCTTGCGGGGCTGCGCTTGCGGGCTCGCGAGCAGTTCCTCCTTCGCACAATCGTCTCAATCGAGTGGTCCCAGTTCGACCGCGTGCGGAACATGGGCGGAAGGGCGTCTTGTCAAGACGATGCGCGCCGGTTCTTTGTCTTTCGCGTCGCGCAGTACGCCGCCTTCCCCCCGTCGATGCTGGAGCCCCTCTGCGACGAGCTGGAGCGATCCGAGCGTGAGGGCCGCAACCTGGTGCAGGAGAAGTATGCGCGGATGATGGAGCGGACGGACCCGGAGAGCTTTGCGCGCGACTGGAAGTGCCGGCTGGAGCCCCTCTCGCCGGTGAAGCGCGAGGTCCTTGACGAGCTGGGCGAGCTGATGCGAGGCTACGTGAGCGGTGCCGCGCGGGAACTTCCCGTCTCGCACGGGCACGCACGCCCGGACGTCTCTTCGGACGGTCGCATCTCGTCAGTGGACTATCTCCTGGCGGAGCTCTCCTCGTACTCGCTGGGAACGCTCTTCCTGCTCAAGGATGCTCTTTCATGCGGACCGTCCAACCCCGTGGAGAAGGCCTATGAGCTCTCGACGCAGTTGAGCGCTCTGGTGGAGGAGACATGACGAACCCTTTCGAAGGTCCCAAGAAGAAGCTCTACAAGATTGGCGACGTGAGCCGAATGAGCGGCGTTTCTCGTCGGACGCTCAGGCTCTATGACGAGCTGGGGCTTGTCAAGCCCGATCTGGTCGCGGGGAACAAGTACCGCCACTACACGCTCGGGACCATTCTCAAGATTCCCGTCATCAACTACCTCAAGATGATGGGCTTTCCCCTCGAGGAGGTCTCGGAGATGTTTATGTGCTCCAATCTCGAGGAGACCCGGCGGCACTTCGTTGAGCATCTGGAGCTCTGCGACAGGGAGGAGCGCCGGATTGCGGAGCAGCGCCAGGCCATCTACGACTGGAGCGAGCTCATCGCCGAGGCCAACGGCGTTCTGAGCGTCAGTCAGACGTCCGTGAACGTTAAGTTCGTGCCCGAGTCGACCCTCATCTGCATGCCCCATCGCTTTACGGGCGACTTTGCCGAGTCGATCATTTCGCCGGACTTCAGCATGTTCGTGAGCCAGCACAACAACGCGATTACGGGTCCGGTGATTCTGGGGTTCAAGACCCTCGAAGACGCCTCGGCTGCCGCGTGCGGCGGCGAGGGGTGCGACGTCAACTTGCTCCAGCGCGCGATGCGCCCCATCGACGAGGAGTGCCGCGTGTCGATCGGCGGAGGCATGTTCGTCTCGACTTATCACTGCGGCAGGTTCGAGGACATGTGCCAGGCATTTAAGCGATTGTCCGACTATGCGAAGGACAACGGATACCGGCTTTCGAGCAAGATCTACGAGCGCTTCGTGACGGACTACTGGACGACGTACGATCCCGAACTGTTTGTGGTGGAGATAATGGTAGCGATTGAAACGGAGTAAGCATGGACGAGTTCAAGCTCAACACGCGGCTGTACTTTGGGTCGCGCGCAGTCGATCGTCTGGTCAAGCTTGACGGCAACAACGTTCTCGTGGTCACGGACGGCTTCCTTGAGGAGACGGGCATGGTCGCGAAGATGGTGCAACATCTTCCCGCAGGGGCCACGTACCGGACCTATTCCAACGTGAAGCCCGATCCGAACCAGGAGCTCGTGGACGAGGGCGTCGAGATGATCCTTGGGCTGCATCCCGACGTTGTCATCGCGTTCGGTGGTGGCTCCTGCATCGACGCCACCAAGGCGATCCTCTACTTCGCGCACGAGAGGGGCCTCGAGCGACCCTACTTCTTGGCCATTCCCACAACGGCGGGGACGGGCTCGGAGGTCACCAACTTCGCGGTCATCACGCGTGGGTCCGACAAGGTGGTGCTCATCGATGATTTTCTCGCCCCGGACGGAGCACTGCTTGAGGCCGAGTTCACTCGTTCCGTACCGCCTAAGATTACGGCCGATACCGGCCTGGATGTGCTCACCCATAGCCTCGAGGCCTACGTGAGCAGCAGCTCGACGTCCTTTACCGATGCTCTGGCCGTCAAGGCCCTGCGGCTCGTCTTTGAGAACCTTCCCGTCTCCTACAGGGACGGGATGTCCCTGCGGGCACATACGAAGATGATCGAGGCTTCGTGCGCCGCGGGAATCGCCTTCACCAACGCGGGCTTGGGCGTCAATCACTCTTTGGCGCACGCATTCGGAGGCCGCTTCCACGTGGCCCACGGCAGAATCAACGCCGTTCTGCTCCCGTACGTCATGCGCTTTCACATGAGCGAGGATGCATATCGTGAGCCGTACGAACGCCTTGCCCGCGAATTGGGCCTGAAGGATGCTAACGAGCTGCTCCAGAGGGTCATCGACCTCCGGAGCGAGCTTGATGTGGAGGAGCGCCTCGCGGACTTGGGCATCGATGCGTGCTCGTTCGAGGACGAGCTGAGCGGCATGGCCGAGGCCGCTCTGCACGACCGCTGCACGCCTACCAATCCGCGCCCCGTGTCCAAGCAGAATCTGATAAACCTCTATCGCGACGCCTACAACGGCTAGGGGATACGACGTGCGTCAGAGCGAGGGCCCCTCTCATGGCGGGAGGGGCCCTCGCTCTTTTTGGGCTGCCCCCGAGGGGCTCTTCGTCGCGTCGTCGATGAGGTTGCTCGCGGGGATGCCCCTAGAGTGCAGGAGGCGCGCCGCCGCTCCTCTCGTCCGCAAAGGCGTCCACCCCCCTTGCTACACTGTGAACAGACGGCCCCGCTCCTCAAAGGAGACTTCTATGTACGGACTTAAGACCGAGAGCAGCTTCGACGGCGCCCACTTCCTGACCGACTACCATGGCAAGTGTGAGAACCTCCACGGACATCGCTGGCGCGTCGTGGCCTATCTGCGCGCCTCCGAGCTGGGGGACCAGGGCACCGAGCGCGATATGGTCGTGGACTTCGGCGTCTTCAAGCGCGCCCTGCGCGCGCTCACCGAGGAGCTCGACCACGCCTTTCTCGTAGAGGAGGGCTCGCTCATGGATAAGACCCTTGCATGTCTGGCTGAGGAGGGCTTCTCGCTCACCATCCTTCCCTTTCGCACCACGGCCGAGAACCTCGCTCGCTACTTCTGCGAGCGCCTCTGCGACCAGGGGCTTCCCTGCTCGCAGGTCGACGTCTATGAAACCCCGCTTAACTGTGCGACATACCTCAGGGAGGAGGGGTAGGATTTACCTATACTGGGGCTGAAAGAGCCGCTGAGAAGGCGCGCGAGAGGCGAAAGGCGTGACATGGACGACCATCCGCTGCACGGTGTCAACCTGACGGGCTGGCTCACGCTCGAGTCGTGGGTCACACCCGAGCTCTTTGCCGAGGCGGGAGCCCTCGACGAGGAGTCGCTCGTCACGGCGCTTGGGGCCAAGCGCTACGCGGACTACGTGCGCCGCCATCGGGCCACCTTCATCACACGCGACGACTTCGTCAAGATCGCGTCGCGCGGCTTCAACGCCGTTCGCCTGCCGGTCCCCTGGTACGTCTACGGCGAGGAGGGCCCTGAGCCGGGACCGTACCTGGGCTGCATCGAGCTCGTCGACGAGGCGCTCGAGTGGGCAGAGGAGATTGGTCTCAAGGTCATCTTCGCACTGGCGATAAGCCCCGGCGCGCCCCACACCGGCAGCGGCATGGCCCCCGACCTCGCCGACTGCCACCTTCCGCGCGAGCGCGTTCTCGACGTGCTCTACGCCCTATCCAAGCGCTACGCCTCGCGTGTGGGCTTCTTTGGCATGGAGCTCGCCGATGACGTGGTCCCGCAGGTGCGCCGTGGACTCACGCTCACCGACGGCGTGGCGACCCATCGTTTGCGCAACTACTATCGTGAGGCCTACGAGCTCGTGCGCAATGCCGCAGATGAGGACGTCGTCGTGATCTTGCCGGATGGAGGCGTGCCTACCGGCTGGGGGCGCTTCATGGCACAGCGCCATTATCATAACGTCTGGCTTGACTGCCACCTTGATCACCCCGGGGAGTCTGGGGACGTTTCCGGTCCCACGGGTGTGCGCAATCTCGTTGCCAGGTGCGCCAAGCACGTCAAGCAGGCCTCGCGCTCGGGGATGCCCGTCATGGTTGGCAAGTGGTCGTCGTCTCTGCCCATGGCAGACCAGGCCATGACGCCCGAGGGCCGCATCGC
>CAYSIC010000010.1:0-59665 GCA_964430985.1 uncultured Atopobium sp. | reverse complement strand
GCGTCTACACCTCCGAGCAGATCGCCGCCTACGAGGGGTGCGCCGCGTGGTTCTTCAACACCTGGAAGACCTCGGGGATGCTCGCGGGCTGGGACGCTCGCGTGGCGCTGGCCACCTTCGAGCGGGGGATGATCGTCTGATGGCGGGGCTGCTCAGCGTCGTGGGCACGCCCATAGGCAATCTTTCCGACATGGCTCCCCGCGCAATCGAGGCGCTCTCCTCTGCCGACGTGGTGCTCTGCGAGGACACGCGCGTGACGAGCAAGCTGCTCTCTGCGTTCGACCTGCATGTGCGCCTCGAGCGCTGCGACGAGAACGTCCTGCGCGAGAGGATTGCCTCCGTGCTCTCGCGGCTCGAGGAGGGCCAGAGGGTCGCCTTCGTCTCCGATGCCGGAATGCCCGGCGTCTCCGATCCGGGGCAGCGGCTCGTGGACGCGGCGCTCGATGCGGGCCTTGCCGTCGAGGTGGTGCCGGGCCCAAGTGCTGTGACCTGCGCCCTTGTGGCGTCAGGGCTGGCAAGCGAGCACTTCTTCTTCGAGGGGTTCCTGCCGCGCCGGCGTTCGGCGCAGCGCGCGCGCCTCGAGGAGCTCGCCTTGATTCCGGGCACGCTCGTGGTCTACGAGTCTCCGCACCGCGTGGCGAATACGCTCGCCAACGTGGCCGATGTCATGGGCGCTCGGCGCGTGGCGCTCGTGCGCGAGCTGACCAAGCTGCACGAGGAGGTCGTGCGCGGCGAGGCCCGCGAGCTCGCTGCTACGGTGGCCGCTCGCGACGAGGTGCGCGGGGAGTGCGTGGTCGTGATCGCGGCGCCCGACGCCACCGAGCTCGAGGAGCGTCGCCGTGCCTCCATTGGTCCCGAGCTCTCGCTCGACGAGGCCATCACCGCCGGCCTCGTTGCCGGTGAGCCCAAGAGCGCGTTGGCCAAGCGACTGGCCAGGTCCTTCTCGCTTCCGCGCGCCCAGGTGTACGACCAGGTGGTCGCGGCGGCCTCTGCGCCTGTGAATTAGGTTGATTTGACGGTCTCGAGGGGCAAAAGGGGACTTGTCAACAGTTTTTTGGGCTACCCCCTTCTATCCAAAAAAGTGGCAAGCCTCTGACCTGGGACTTTTAAGAGTCCGAAGGGCCTGATACTTGAGGTGTCCGGAAAAAACTGTTGACAAGTCCCCTTTGGCGTTTTCGAATGAGCTTGTGCGCCCCTCAGGTCGGCCAAACCATAGATAAAAGCTATCTATAGAAAGAGATGGTAGGTATTTCCTTTTGTTGGGACACTCCGTCACACTGTTTTGCGGAGAAACATTCGCCATCAAGGAGGATTACCCATGAGCATCCCGTACGACTATCAGACCCCGCACCGTTTTGATGTGGTGGGGAGCTTCCTGCGCCCTGACGCCCTCAAGCGCGCCCGCGCAGACCCTCTGTGAGCTGTTCCGCGACGAGGAGCACGCTCGGACGACGGCGTCGATCTACCCCCATGTTGATGACCTCGTCGAGGATCTCGGCGCCGCGTATCGCACCGTGATCGCGGAGCTCTACGCTGCCGGCTGTCGTCACGTCCAGCTCGACGACTGCACCTGGGGCATGATTGTGGACGAGGGCTACTGGAAGACCCGCTCGGTGAACGGCGCGACGCTCGAGGAGGAGGCTGAGCGTTATCTGAGCGTCAACAACCTCGCCCTGCGTGACCTGCCCCGAGACCTCACGGTCAACACGCACGTGTGCCGCGGCAACTACCACTCCACGTACGCCGGGAGCGGACCGTACGATCGCGTGGCCCCGTCCCTGTTCGCCCGCGAGAACGTGCACGCCTTCTTCCTGGAGTTCGACGACGAGCGCTCCGGCGGCTTCGCCCCGCTTGCCGAGGTGCCGGAGGACAAGCCGGTCGCGCTGGGGCTTGTGACCACCAAGTCGCCCATACTCGAGGATCCCGAGCAGGTCATCGCCCGCATCCACCAGGCGACCGAGTACGTGCCCCTGGAACGCCTGTGCCTCTCGCTGCAGTGCGGCTTCGCGTCGTGCGAGATCGGCAACAAGCTCAGCGAGGCCGAGCAGTGGGCCAAGGTGCGTCTCGTGCGTAGAATCGCCGAGGAGGTCTGGGGCTAGGCCGTCATCGGAAGGCCCGCGTTCGCCTCAGCCCCTCCCGTGTCCCGGTTCGCGCTCTCCCGTGGATTGGGGCGCTTTTTATTTATTTTGAACCCATATATTCTCGGCAGACTCTTGCTTACAGGTCGCCTTTTTTTCGATGAGGGTCGAAGATATCAAAACTTTTCTAAATCCCGTTGCGGTGCGCAGCATCGGGCAGCGAGCTAGCTTGACGAGAGGGGGCGCGTTCTCTCGGACTTCTAAAACATCCACCTGTTCTAGTTAAGATAGAACAGAAGGTGTATGCTGCGAATCCATCGGGGAGCGGGGGGCTTGCGATGGATGTGGAGAAGCGTCGCGATAGGGGGGAGCGCTTATGGTCATCACGGTGGACCGCCTCGCGGCCGAGCCTCTCTTCGAACAGGTGCGCCGGCAGGTCATCGTCGCCATAGCCACGGGCGAGCTGCGCCCTGGCGACGCGCTGCCCTCGGTGCGCGCGCTCTCTCGGGACCTGGGCATCAACCTTCACACGGTCCACAAGGCCTATGAGGTCCTGGCCGAACAGGACTACGTGCTCCTGCTCGGTCGGCGCGGTGCGTTCGTGGCCGATGCGGCCTGCGAGCCCACGGCCGGCCTCGATGTTGCCACGCTGCGCGCCGGCCTCACCCGTCTTGCCACGGAGCTCTCCGCGAGCGGGGCAACGCCCGGGGAGTTTCTCGCCCAGGCGCACGACGTAACCAAGGTGGTGTGGCCTGTGCAGGCCACGTCGCCCTCAGGGCAGGATCATCATCATGTCTAGCTTCATGTTCATCCTTCTTGCCATCTGCCTGTCGCTCCCCGGCCTTTCGATGGCCATCATGCCGTGGCTCACACCCGCCGATGAGGCCTTTGCCGTCACAGTGCCTCCCGTGGCGACCCGTGACCTACGTATCCGCCGCCTGCGCGTGGGCTATGCGGCGGCTATGGTCGCGCTCACGGTGGCTGCGACCACCATCGGTGTCCATGATCCCACGAATGCCGTGCTCTACGTCACGCTCTGCATGCTCCTGCCCGTCGTGGGACTCGCAGGCATGCTCGTCTGCCGTTCCCGCGTCCAGGCGATCAAGGTTCAGGAGGGCTGGCGCGCCACTGGCGAGAAGGCCACCTCCGTAGTGCTCCCCGAGTCCGCTCCCGGGCCCCTGCCTCTTGTGTGGAACCTTCTCTATCTGCCCATCATCATCGCTACGGTGGCATTGACGACAGCTCTCTACCCCTCTATGCCGGACCAGATTCCTCTGCATGCGGGTATGGACGGCGTCATTGACGGATGGGCCGATAAGTCCCTGGCCACGGTGGCGCTGCCCGTTCTCACGCAGCTCTTCATGGCCGCCATCATGACTGCCGGTCACGCAGGGGTGATCGCGAGCAAGCGAGGAGGTCTGCGCTCGCGTCCTGTGGCGGGCGCCCTTGCATACGGTCGTTTCGCACAGGTTCAGACCGCCTCGATTCTGGCTCTGGGTCTTGCGCTCACGGCGTCGATGGCGCTTATCGTGCTTTCCGAGGCCCAGCTCATCGGCGTGGGGGAGGCGGGCGGGCTCTTGTGCGTGGTGACGCTTGCGAGCGTCGGCGTTGCCCTGGCTCTCTCCGTGTGGACCGGCCAATCCGGCGCGCGCCTTTTGGAGACCTCCGCTGCGAGCGACGGGGCCCTCTCCACCGATGATGACGCCCTCTGGAAGGGTGGCATCTTCTACGTGAGCCGTAATGACCCCAGCGTCATGGTCCCCAAGCGCTTCGGCGTGGGCTGGACGCTCAACTGGGGCAACTGGCGCTCGTGGGCGGCCATGGTCGCCCTCGCGGCGCTGACGGTGCTGTTCATCTGGTTGACCATGGCGCTCGTGGGGTAGTCGGTCAAGAGCGCCGTCAAGAAGACTGCCTCGTCATGCTCGCCCCTCATACCTCGGCATACCCCTGTCCTTGCACGTAGGCTCTCAGGTGCTCAACGTAGCGCGTGGCCACCGCGGAGAGCGGCCGGCCGGAGAGCTTGATGAGGCCGAGCTCCATCTCCTCGGCAGAGTCGAGCGGCACGGCTACGATGTTCTCGCCGTTCAGGTCGGCCGAGAGGATGCCAGAGCTGATGGTGTAGCCGTCGAGGCCGATGAGCAGGTTGAACAGGGTCGCTCGATCCGTGACCACGATGTTCTTGTCGGCCTGCACGGTGGGGTGGAGCTCTTCGGAGAAGAAGAAGGAGTTCTGCGTGCCCTGGTCGTAGGTCAGGCGGACGAACGGCTGCAGGTCGGCCAGGCTCACATGATCACGTCCGGCAAGGGGGCTCGTCTGACTCACGAAGATGTGCGGCCGCGCCACGAAGAGCGGCTCGAAGCGCAGTTCGGCTCGACGCACGGCGCCCGTGATGACCTCGCGGTTGAAGGGGCTGCGAAAGAGTACGCCCAGCTCGCTTCTCTGTGTGCGCACGTCATCGATGATGCCGGCCGTGGGCCCCTCGCGCAGGGAGAACTCGTAGCGGTCGCGTCCCATCTCGCGCACGAGCTCCACGAAGGCATTGACCACGAAAGCGTAGTGCTGCGACGAGACGGCAAAGACCCGCGTTGGCGGCGTACCGTGCGCGTAGGCGCTCTCCAGGAGGTCGGCCTGCTCGATGACCTGCCTTGCGTAGGAGAGAAAACGCGTCCCCTCCTCGCTCACGCGCACGCCGCGGGCACCGCGCTCGAAGATCGTGACGCCCATCTCGGCCTCGAGCTCGGCCACAGCCGCCGAGAGGCTCGGTTGTGAGATGAACAGGCGTGCCGCGGCCGCCGTTATGGAACCGGCGTTGGCCACCTCGACCACATACCTCAGCTGCTGGAGTGTCATAGGCTCCGCCCCTCCCGTCTCGCCGTCGCCCGCGTGGTCCGCACCGCGTGCCCGAATCACATGCATAAGAGTACAATTATCGGGTTGCGGCCGCGCGCCTCGTCGTGCTCCCGCCCCAATGCCATCCGTCCGTCATGAGGAGATTCCTGTGGCAGAAAAGCCTTCCTACTTCATTACCACCCCGATCTATTACGTAAACGCCGCGCCCCATCTAGGCACCGCGTACTGCACGATTCTCGCGGACGTCCAGGCGCGCTTTCGTCGCGCCATGGGCTATGACGTCAAGTTCCTGACCGGCATGGACGAGCACGGCCAGAAGGTCGCCGAGGCCGCCGAGGAGCACGGGATGAGCCCCCAAGAGTGGTGTGACGCCCAGGCCCCCCTCTTCAAGAACCTCTGGGAGCGCCTCGAGATCTCCAATGACGACTTTATCCGCACGACCGAGACCCGCCAGCGTCACGCTGTCCAATATCTCTGGGAGCGCATGAGGGAGTCAGGTTACCTCTACAAGGGCAGCTACGACGGCTGGTACTGCGTGCCCGAGGAGACATACTTCACCGAGACCCAGGTCGAGAAGGCCGACGAGGAGCGCGAACGCCCCGGCGCCCATCTGTGCCCCGACTGCGGTCGGCCCCTCGAGCGCGTTCAGGAGCAGTCTTGGTTCTTCAAGCTCTCCGCATTCCAGGACCGCCTGCTCGCGCTCTACGACGAGCATCCCGACTTCGTGCAGCCGGACTTTCGCATGAACGAGGTACGCTCCTTCGTAGCCGGTGGTCTCCAGGACCTCTCGGTCAGCCGCACGACCTTCGACTGGGGCATCCCCGTCCCCTTCGACGAGGGGCATGTGACCTATGTGTGGTTCGACGCGCTGCTCAACTACATGACGGCGGTGGGCTATGGCATGGACGACGATGTCTCGCGCGCTGAGTTCGCGCGACGCTGGCCAGCCCAGTGTCATGTGGTGGGCAAGGACATCATTCGCTTCCACTGCGTCATCTGGCCGGCCATGCTCATGGCTGTCGGCGCGGACTTGCCCGACCACGTCTTCGCTCACGGCTTCCTCACCGTCAAGAACCCCGAGACCGGCCATGCCGAGAAGATGTCCAAGTCACGCGGAAACGCGATCGCGCCGGCCGAGGTCGTCGACCTTCTGGGCGTAGAGGGCTACCGCTACTACTTCATGTGCGACGTCTCCCACGGCGAGGACTCCGCCATCAGTTTCGAGCGCATGGAGCAGGTCTACAACGCTGACCTAGCCAACAGCTGGGGCAATCTCGTCTCGCGCGCGCTCAACATGAGCTCAAAGTACTTCGACGGCAAGACGCCCGCGCTCGCGGACGGCTGGGACCAGCGGCCTGGCGTCCTTTGCGACCTCGCCCAGGGCATCTGCGAGCGCTACGCCGCTCGCATGGAGGAGATGGACTACGCGGGTGCCAAGGACGTGGTCATGGAGCTCGTCCATGCCGCCAACCACTTCATCGAGGACTCGGCCCCCTGGGCCGTGGCCAAGGACCCTGCGCGGGCGGATGAGCTCACGGACATTATCTCGAGCCTGCTCGAATCCATCCGCATCTGCGCCCACCTGTTCGCGCCCTTCATGCCCACGAGCTCCGCTAAGGTTCTCGCGCGCATGTCGCTTGCCAATGAGGCCAAGGTAGACAACCTCGCGGCCGCCTGCGCATGGGGTGGGTTGGAGGGCGACGTCGCCGTGAGCAAGGGTGACGCGCTCTTCCCGCGCCTCGGCTCCGGGAGGTAGCCGACCGTGAGCGAGGCCTCTTCCTACTCCCACCTTGCCAGCCCTCGCGAGACTCGTGCCGTGCTGGAGCGTTTCGGCTTGGTCGCCAAGCACCGGCTGGGCCAGAACTTCCTTGTCTCGGACCAGGTGATCGGGCGCATCCTGGAGCTTGCGGAGCTCGATTGGACGGACGTGGTGCTCGAGGTGGGACCCGGCATCGGCACGCTTACGGTGGCCCTTTTGCCACGCGTGGCCGCAGTCTGTGCCATCGAGGCCGACCGGACGCTCGTGCCCGTGCTTCGCGAGACCTGCGCCACGGATGGCGAGAAGCTCGCGCTCATGGTCGCGGACGCGCTCAAGGTGGGCCCTGCGGAGGTGGCGGAAGCGCTTGCAGCGAGCGGGGTGGATGGCGAGAGGGCCGCGCCCACCAAGCTCGTCTCCAATCTCCCGTACCAGGTCGCGGCCACCGTGATCATGCGCTTCCTGCAGCAGTGGCCGTCTCTCGAGCGCTGCGTGGTGATGGTGCAGGCCGAGGTCGCCGACCGCATCTGCGCCGTGCCGGGCAGCCGCGCCTATGGCGCCTACACCGCCAAGCTCGCACTTCTGGGGCGAGTGACGGGGCGCTTCGAGGTGGGCCCGACCAACTTCATGCCGGCCCCGCACGTAGACTCGGCCGTGGTGCGCATCGAGCGCACCTGCCCACGCGACCCTCAGACGGGCGTGCCCCTCACGCCCGCGCAAGTCGCGGCTACGACGTCCGTGATCAATGCCGCCTTCGCACAGCGCCGCAAGACCATTCGCAACTCCATGTCCGCCTCGGGGTTTGCCAAGGACGAGATTGACCGCGGCCTCGCGGCTGCGGGTATCGATCCCCGCCTTCGGGCCGAGGCCCTTGTCCTGGAGGACTTCGTGCGCCTTGCCGCCGCGCTTCCCGCGGCTCTTCCCTTGGGAGAAAACCATGCCTGAACTCGTCGTGCTCGATCACCTGACCCTTGCCGACGGAGAGCTCTTTCACGACCGAAAAGGCCGTGTGTGCGCTCTGCCGCGACCCCTCGCGCCGCTCGCGGACACCCATGGGCACCTCACCAGCTTCAAGGGGCATGACCCAGCGCTCGCCCTCGCCCGTGCGGCACTGGCGGGCGTGCGCCTGCTCGTGGTGCCGGTGGACCCCGTGAGCGATATTCCGGGCACCTGGTCGGATGTGACCGCGCTTCTCGCCTGGCTCGACGATCAGGTCGAGACCGCTCGCGAGTGCCTCGAGGAGTGCACCGAGCAGGGCTTCGCGCCCCCCGCCTTCGATGGCTACGACGCAGCCGACCTCCTGGACAACGTGCGCATCGTCGCGGGAGCGCACCCGTACGGTGCCGAGGGCCTCGACGAGGCGGCGATTGCGCGCTTGGATGAGCTTCTGGAAAGTTCTCGTGCGGTGGGCGTCGGCGAGATTGGCCTGGACTTTGGCCCCTACGCACCTGCGAGTCCCGAGGTGCAGGAGCGGGCGTTTCGCCGACAGCTGGAGGTCGCGCACGCGCGTCGACTGCCCGTCGAGCTTCACATCCGCGATGCGGCAGGCGACGTGTGCCTGGGGGCCCACCGGGACCTCGCGCGCATCCTGGGTGAGCTCGGCGTGCCCGAGGCCGGCTGCGACCTGCACTGCTTCACCTCGGGGGTCAGGGTCATGGAGGACTTCGCGCGCCTAGGCTGTCACATGGCGTTCGGCGGCGCCCTCACCTTCTCGCGCTCCGACGATATCCGCGAGGCGGCGGCCTTCTGCCCGGAGCGCCTCCTGCTCTCCGAGACCGACTGCCCCTATATGGCTCCGGTGCCCCTGCGCGGAGAGGAGGGCGAGCCCGCGATGGTGGCCTTCACCGCGGCACGCCTCGCCGACGTGCGCGCCGACGTGGGCCGTGCGAGTCGCCAGTCCACCTATGACGCCCTCTGGAGAAACGCCTGCGCGTTCTTCTCGGTGTGACGGGGGAGACGTGCTAGACTGAGCCCCCACGAGGACCCCCATCCGCCGCAAGAAGGGGGTCGTCATGCCCATTTTTGGCGTGGCTGCCGAGGCGCTTGCGGAGCTCTTCTGGCCTACGCGATGCGTGGGCTGCGACCAGCCCGGCGAGCTCATCTGTGACGAGTGCCGCCGAGAGCTCCCATGGGTCGAGCAGCGCCTGGCCTGCCCCGTCTGCGGCGCCCCTTTTGGCTTTCTTACCTGTACGGAGTGCGACGGCACCTGGGTTCCGCGCGCCACCGTGGCCGCGCTGGGCTTCGAGGGCGCCGCCGCGCGCATGGTGCGCTGCCTCAAGGACTTCCACGAGCAGCGACTGGCGCCCGTCATGGCCGCTGCGATGCTCTGCGCGCTCGAGGAGGCCGCGTCTTGGCCCGCCGCCGATGGTGCCGCACGCTTCGACGCGGTGCGCATGGACGCAGTCTGCTTTGTCCCCGCTACGGCGGCCGCCTTCGCTCGCCGCGGCTTCGATCACATGGAGCTCGTCGCCCGCCCACTTGCCCATGCGCTCGACCTGCCTCTCGCCGACGCGCTCGCCCGTCTGCCGGCGCGTGACCAGCGCGTCCTGGGCCGGGCGGGCCGTGCGAGCAACCTTGCGGGCACAGTTTGCGTGACGCAGGACGTGTGTGGCCTCGACCTCCTGCTCGTTGATGACGTGGCCACTACGGGCGCCTCCGTAAACGAGGCCGCGCGCTCGCTTCTTGCCCGAGGCGCTGCATCCGTCACCTCCTGCGTCCTCGCCCGAGTCTGGTGAGGGGTGCGGCGACAGACGCGCTCACGAATCCGGCGCCGCGGCACGCCAGGCGACAGACGCGCTCACGAATCCGGCGCCGAGGCACGCCAGAGCCCCCTGTCGCGTGTCCCACCGCCCAATTCATGAGCGCTTGCAGTCCTGGCGTGCCACAGCCCCCGTTTCGTAAGCGCCTGCGGTCTCGACGGGCCGGGCTCCGAGACCGCACCTCAAGAAGCCCCGTGCTCTTCACGCGAGCTGCGAGCGGCGGGTATACTAGAAATGTCTCATCCAGGTCTGTGGTTGCGGGCGGCGGAGCGCCACCCTATTCCATGCCAGACGAGGGCAAAGGGATCCACGTAAGCTCGTGCGTGCGCGTGCGGGCGATCATGGCTCGTCCTAGAGGTAAGTCGTACCGCCCGTCATACACTGAGGCATTCCGCCTCGCGGGCGAGAGGGGCTACAGTGCGGGCGCTCGGGTGCCCAAAGCGACGCCCCCGGTGCGCGAGTGTGGGGTCAAAGACCAGGTCAGCTGGGTGAGATGCGATGGAAGACGGAGAAGGGCAGGGCAGACAATGAAGCGCAACCGCGGGGACACCGCCGCGAGGGCCATCGTAGCCGTCTTGGCGCTCGTCCTTTTGGCAGGCTGTTCGATCGGTCCCGTCGACCTTGACTCCCTGGTGAGCCAGACGTCGGTGGACGAGGCTCGCGCCCAGCGTCTCGAGCGCCTCGTTCCCATCGTTTCCGACTCCGACCTTAGCGAGGCGGGCACGCTTACGGTGGGCGTCAAGTCTTCGGGGTCGGCTCCTCTCGTCCTCAGGTCGCCGACAGATGACTCCCTCGCGGGTATCGACGTCGACACCGCCTACGCGCTCGCCGATGCGCTCGGCCTGCCCAGCGTGACGTTCGTCTCGGTGCCCAGCGCCTCGGCGGGTCTTGCGTCTGGCTGTGACGTGGTCATGGGCGTTGACGCGGACGAAGATGCGGGCGTTACGATTGTGGGCGGCTACGTCCAGAGCGCCCTGGGCGTCTTTGGGGGCTCCTTCGCGAGTGCGCCGATCGACGCGTCTGATCTCGCGGGCGCCCGAGTCGCAGTCCAGTCCGGCTCGGTCTCCCAGGCGACCCTCTCCAGGCTCGACCTCCCCGTTGACGAGTCGACCTACGCGAACCTCAACGAGGCCTTCGAGGCTCTCTCCGCGGGATCGATCGATTACGTTGTCTGTGATGCCTATGCTGGCGCCTACCTGGCCTGTGCCCATGGTGGGATGTCGTTTGCGGGTACGCTCGACGACCCCGTCTCGGTGGGCGTCGCGCTCTCCCCGGATGCCCTGTCTCTTACGGAGGCCGTGCGGACGGCCCTCGATCAGGTCCAGGACAACGGCGTGGCCGCCATCGCCAAGGCGCGCTGGATCGGGGACTTTCCCACGTTGACGGACTCGACCAAGGTCACGGGGCTGCCTATGGCGCTCGCCACCGCGGTTGACGCCACCGCCGCAGCTGGGTAGCCGGCACCACTACCGCATCGATCGAGCGGTGAGGGCCGCTCGCGCCCATGGGGCCCCGTGCGGCGGTGTGCCCCGTGCTCAATTGGGTATCAGGGACGTAGGGGCGCGGTGTTCATCATCCGCGTCCAAGGCAATCGTTAGGAGGCTCGTATGGTGGACATCAAGATTTCTGGCCGCAAGGTGAACGTGTCCGACCCCCTGCGCGCGCACGTTGAGGATAAGATAGGAAACGCCCTCAGGGTTTTCGACATTCAGCCCATGACCTGCGACGTTGTCCTGCGCGTGGACAAGAACCCCTCCAATCCCGACCGCAAGGTCTGCGAGGTCACGGTCTTCGTGCGCAATAACGTGGTCCGTGTGGTGGCCAGCTCCGATGACATGTACGCCTCCATCGACGATGCCGCCGACAAGGTCACCCGCCAGCTGCGCAAATACAAGACTCGCATCATCGATCGCCGCCAGCGCATGGCTGCCGCCAAGGCCGGCACCGCGACTCAGGAGGACCTGGCCCAGCTCATCGAGCCTTCCACAGAGGAGCAAGACGAGTCCCTGGTCCGCGAGAAGTACATAGACCTGTTTCCCATGACCGAGGAGGAGGCCCTGGTCCAGACGGATCTTATCGGCCATGATTTCTATGTGTTTACCAATGCCACGACGGGACTCGTCAACGTGATCTATCACCGTAAGAATGGTGGATACGGAATTATAAAGCCCAAGATCGAGGAAATGCATGAGCAGTAGGGAACAGTCTGCTTCACCCGAGGTCGCACCAACGGAACCGAGTACCAATGCCCAGGCGTCGCAGGAGGTTGCGCGCCTGGGCCGCGCGTATCATGCCACGTCTAACGTCAATATCATCGTGGACTCCTGTGCTGACTTTGCACCAGAGGTCGCGCACGCCCTGGGTGTCGAGGTCCTGGAGTTCCCATTCGTCCTCTCGGGCGTCGAGCACCTTGACGACCTCTGGCAGTCGCTGAGCCCCCACGAGTTTTACGAGCGCATGCGCAAGGGGGAGTCTGCGAGCACCTCGTCCATCACCCTCGGTCGCTACCTCGAGGCCTTCGAAGGGGCAGCCAAGGAGGGCACACCGACGGTCTATCTTGCCTTCACGCGTGGTCTTTCCTCGAGCATTGACGTGGCGCGTCAGGCTGCGCTGATCGTCCGAGAGGCGCATCCGGGCTTTGAGCTCTATGTTGTGGACAACGCCAACCCATCCTCTGCGGCACAGCTGCTCGCCATCGAGGCGGTCCACCAGGCATCCAACGGCCTCACGGCTGCCGAGCTCGTGAAGTGGGCCGAGGAGGCGCGCTACTACCTTCAGGGGTACTTCACGCTTGAGTCCTTCGACGCCCTGTCGCGTGGGGGCCGCATCCCGCCCGCAGCTGCACAGGTGGGTGGCAAGCTCGACATCAAGCCCGAGCTCTCCTATGACCTCGCGGGTGCGCTGACGTTGCGCGGGATGTGCCGTGGCCGCAGGAAGGCCCTGCGTGCGATCCTCGCCGACTTCAGGGCCAACTACCTTCAGGAGACCGGTGCAGACGGGCAGCTGCCTGTGGGTATCATCTCCGCAGACGCCGAGAAGGACGCCCATTGGCTTGCCGACCAGCTCCGCAAGGAGCCGGGCTGCCAAGACGTCCCTATCATCTTCAGTTCGGTGGGTCCGGTCATCGGCGCACATGTGGGCCCAGGGATGGTGGCGCTTGTGTTCTGGAGCAAGGATCGCCGAGAGGGACTCTCGTTCACCGACCGTCTCGCTCGCCGCGTGCGCGGGGAGCAGTAGGGCGAACGCAAGGCGTTCGCATCCAGTCGAGTGCCCCGGGGCCTCGGCGGCAACGAAAGGGAAGAAGAACATGACGATAAACCACATCCACAAGGTCGCTTTCATCGGCACGGGAATCATGGGCGCGCGGATTGCGGGCCATATCCTGGACGCCGGCTTCGAGCTCACGGTGCACAACCGAACCAAGAAGAAGGCCGAGGCGCTTATCGCCGCCGGCGCCGCGTGGGCGGACACGCCTGCCGAGGCTGCGGCCGACGCGGACGTGGTCTTTACGATGGCGGGTCTCCCCTCCGACGTAGAGGACCTCTATCTCTCCACGGATGGGCTCATTCGCCGCGCCAAGAAGGGCGCCTGGCTCGTGGACCTCACCACGAGCTCGCCCGAGCTCGCGCGCGACATCCACGATGCTGCCGAGGTCGAGGACATCCACGCATTCGACTGTCCGGTCACAGGCGGAGAGCAGGGGGCCATTAACGGCACGTTGACCCTTATCGTGGGCGCTACGAAGTCCCAGGCTGCCCCGGTGCTGCGCGCGCTCGAGACCTTCTCGAACAAGATTTTCTACTTCGACAAGCCTGGCGGGGGCCAGACCGCCAAGCTCTGCAATCAGGTCTCGCTTGCCTCGTGCATGGTGGGCTACGCTGACGCCATGGCCTTGGCCGAGCAGTCTGGCATCGACGTGAGCCGCATGCTCGAGGTATTGGCCAGTGGGATGGGCGGTTCAACGGCCTCCCGAGAGCTTGCCCCACGCTCTGTGGCGTGCGACTACAAGCCGGGCTTTCTGGTCGAGCACCTGCGCAAGGACATCGGCTTGGCCTGTGCGTGCTCTGAGGAGCTCGACATCGCGCTGCCGGGTGCGGAGAACGCCTACGTGCTGTATGACATGCTCTGCCAGATTGGCGGAGCGCGCATGGGCACCCAGGCGCTGACGCTGCTCTACCAAGACGAGGAGACCTGTCGTGCGGCCGGTCTCGACTGGTCTCAGCTCGACCGTGACGAGCACGATCAGGACGGCGACGGTCAGGACGGCTGCTCCTGCGGCCATGGCCACCACCACCACGACCACGATCATGATCACGATCATGACCATGACCATGATCGCGGCCACCATCACAGCGACGGGCACGGACATGGCCACGGCCACGGGGAGTGCTGCGGCCACGGCGACGGCCACCATCACGGCCACGGGCACGGCCACGGTCACGGCGACGGGGAGTGCTGCGGCCACGGTCACGGCGACGGCCACCATCACGGCGACGGGGAGTGCTGCGGCCACGGCAACGGCGACGGCCACGGTCACGGCCACGGGGAGTGCTGCGGCCACGGCGACGGCCGCCACTGCGATCACGAGGGGGAATAGTACGTGGACGGCTCCTTCGCAGGTGCCATCGTCGCCTTGTTGCTGTTCTTCTTTGGCATCGTGACAGGTGCAGGAGTGGGCGATCGACTTGCGACTCGTTGCGTCACCAGGCGCGAGTACTGGTTGTGCAACCTCGCCGTCTTCCTCGTGGGCGCGCTCGTCTGCGCGCTCGTGCTGCTCACCCCGCTCACGGTGCTCATCGCCCTGGCAATCGGGCTGATCGCCGGGACCATCGTGGGCCTCAAGATGTCCTTCGGCGAGTCTGTGGGACCCTGGAAGGCTCACGACACGTTTTTTGGAGTAAACAAGGATCAGGTCAAACGTGCCCAGAACGGTGAACGTGCAGAGGCGGTGCGTCGCGCCCGCAGGGATGGTGGCCCCGAGCCCGAGCTCATCAGCGTGCAGGACTCCGCAGCCAGGCCCTCCTCTGCGCCGGTGGGCCCGTCTTCCAATCACAAAAGCAAAAGAGAGTAGAGACGCATGAACGCAACGGACATGCCCCAGAGCTCCATCGCGGTGCTCATCGACTATGAGAACCTTGCATTGGGCACGGGCAAGCGCAAGAGAAACGGACGCCAGGAGCCGGGCCCCCTGCCCGACATGAAGCTCATCATGGAGCGCCTCGTGGATAAGGGCCGCATCACGGCCAAGCGAGCCTACTGCGACTGGCAGCGCTTCTCCGACGCCATCACGCCCCTGCACGAGCTGGGTATCGAGCTTATAGAGATTCCCGACCGCGCCTTCACGGGCAAGAACTCCGCCGACATTCGGCTGGCGGTGGACGCCATGGAGATTTGCCTCACCAAAGATCACATAGATACCTTTGCGATTCTGTCCGGAGATTCGGACTTCTCGCCGCTCGTGGCCAAACTCAAGGAATTCGGTAAGACGGTGATCGGCGTGGGCATGAAGGAGGCCACGAGTACGCTCCTGGCCGAGGTCTGCGATGAGTTTGTCTTCTACGAGGACCTTACACGTGGCCCCGGCATTCCGGACTTCTCCGCCAAGGTGCCCAAGGAGAACTGGGAGTGCTATCAGCTGCTCTTCGAGACGATCGACGCTATGCAGCGCGAGAATGACGGCTTCATTCTGGCCTCACGCCTCAAGGACACCATCAGACGCAAGCGTCCGCAGTTCTCGGAAGGGTCCTTCGGATATCGTTCGTTCACGGCGCTCCTGCGCGAGGCGGCCAATCTGGGTTTCATCGAGATACATCAGGATCCCAAGAGTGGCACCGCTGTGGTTGACGGGTTCTGCGAGTAGGGGGAGAACATGGCTGATTCAGCAAGTAAGCAGATCGCGGGTCTGGTAGAGGAGCTCTCAGGCTCGAGCAGACGCCGCCGCCAAGAGGTCGCGCACGAGGTGTCCCTCACGGCCAAGGCCAAGCCAGAGGCGGTTCTTCCGCACGTGGACGCGCTCGTGGACGCGCTCTTTAGGCCCGAGGCCCAGACCCGCTGGGAGGTCCTCGACGCGCTCAGCGCACTCGTAGACTTAGACGCGGAGAAGGCCTCCGAGGCCTTCGACGGGGCCGAGGCGTCGCTGTTCGACGATGGCTCCGCGACGGTGCGCCTTGCGGCCTTCGTGTTCCTGTGCCGCCTAGGCGCGAGCTCTCCGTCACGCTCTGACCAAACGTGGCCACTTCTGGACGAGGCGATCCAGTGCTACCACGGGGACGCCGAATACCGCGATATGCTCGCGGCTCTTCTCGGCCTCGCGCAGGGTGACGCCTCTGATGCCACCAAGAAGGCGCTTGCCGAGCGAGTGGGGTTCGACGCCAAGAACGGGTCAGGCTACATCAAGTCCTTTTCGGCGGAGATTCTTCAAGCTCTTTCGTAGACATGTGCCGCCCTCGGGGAGCCTTGCGCGCATCTGTCGCGTCGCGGGGCCGCGGGGTTAGAATGCAGAGGCTTTAGTCAGGGATGTGCCGCTTGGGTGCGTCCGGTTTGAAGGGAAGGCACATGGCGGCCAACGCTAAGAGGAACACAGACGAGAAGGATCTTGCCAAGAAGAAGCCCGATGGCTCGGCAAGGCCGGCGACTGCGCTCACAGAGAAGGACAAGGCGTCGTACAAGGGGCTTGGAACTCCAGCTTGGATTGCCATCAGTGTGGCGGCGCTCGTCGTGGGCGTGCTCTGCGGCCACTTCCTCCTGGGCAATGCGGGCACCGTCTCGCTTGGGGGCAAGATGACGCTGAGCGCGAACGAGCTCGACAGCACCATTGCCACCTACACCTACCAGGGCACGACGAACAACATATCGGCGCGCGACGTCATCACGCAGAGCTCCACCGTGGACGCTGCTGCGAACAGCGACGGCACCTACGCTGTGCCGACCTCCTCCGACGTGGTGGTCTATGCACAAAATGAGATCGTTCTTGCCGGAGCCAAGGACAAGGGCCTCTCGGTCACCGATGACGAGGTCTCGGCCTACGCCACCCAGATGTTTGGCACTGATGACTACGCCACGATTGCATCGAGCTACAACATCGACGAGGATACTGCCAAGACGACTCTGACCAGCTCCGCTCTCATGAGCAAGCTGCGCGACGCCGTCGTGACCACGACCCTGCCAGACCAGCCCACGGCCCCGACCGCTCCCGCCGAGGATGCCGAGGACACTCCGACCGCTGACTATGCGAGCTACGTCATCGGCCTCGCCGGCGACGAGTGGGACGCGGACAGCAACGCCTGGGCGCGTACTGACGGTGACTACTACGCCGCGCTCTCCAGCTACGAGATCACCAACGAATCCGCTACCTATGCCGCCGCTCAGGCTGCCTACAACGTCGCCACCGCAGCCTATTCTGCGGCCTACTCCCAGCGCGCGTCAGAGTGGACCACGTACGTGAACTCGCTGCTCTCCCAGGCGACCATGCAGATCGGCTCCCTGGCCTAGTGCGTGTCGCGTTCAGCGCCTGCCTGCTTGGCGATCCCGTTCGCTACGACGGGGGCGCCAAGCCCACGCCCGAGGTGATTGAGCTCGCCCGCAGGGTTGAGGCCGTGCGCTTCTGTCCCGAGTGCGCGGCGGGTCTTCCCGTGCCGCGGCCCCCCGCCGAGCGAGTGGGGGGCCGCGTCGTATGCTCCGACGGCACGGACGTGACTGAGGCGTTCGCACGCGGAGCGCAAGCCTCGGCGGACCTGATCGTACGTTCAGGGGTCTCGTTGGTGGTACTCAAGGCAAAGAGCCCCTCGTGCGGGCTCAATGTCATCTACGATGGAACCTACTCAGGAAAGCTCGTGTCGGGCCGGGGCGTTCTCGCCGAGCGGCTCGAGAAGGAGGGAATCTGCATGGTATGCGAGGACACCGTGAAGGCCTGTAAGCCGTCTGTGGAGCATCCCGTGGCCATCGTGCTCGGGACCGGCCTGGGCCACCTCAAGAACCTCGTGCACCCGGTGCGCCGGATGGACTACCAGGACATCGAGGGCTTCCCTCTGGACGCCCGGCCCATCGCTGGCCACAGCTTCGAGGCCACGGTCGGCACGATCGACGAGGTCCCCGTGGTGGTCTACCCCGGTCGTATCCATCTCTACCAGGGGTACAGCGCCGCTGAGGTCACCTCTCTCGTGCGTCATGCGCAGCACCTGGGCTGCCGCGACATCATCTTCGCCTGCGCGACGGGGGCGGTCGCCGGTCGGGCCCATACGGGCTTGGGGATCCTGACCGACCAGATTAACCTCACTGGGATGAATCCCCTCACCGAGGGAGAGGGAGCGCGCGGCATAGAGACCCGCTTTGTGGACATGAACGACGCGTACTCGCCCTATCTGCGTACGATTGCGCGCGGCGTAGCCGACGACCTGGGCATCGCGGTCGAGGAGGGCGTCTACGCCGGGACCCTGGGGCCCTGCTTCGAGACGCCCGCCGAGGTGGCAGCCCTGCGCACGCTGGGGGTTTCCTACGTGGGCATGTCCACGGTCTGCGAGGTCATCATGGCCAAGGCGCTGGGCATGCACGTGCTCGGGCTCACGCTTGCGGCCAACGAGGCGGGCGCACCTGCGACCTCGCACGAGAGCGTGCTCGCGGCGGCCGGCCAGCACGCGGATGATTTCGAGCGTCTCGTGCGCGGCGTGCTGCGGATGCTGTAGGGGAGTAGCTCTCTCGGTTCTTGCTCTCAGTCTGGAAAAGTCAGTTTTGGGCCGTTTGGATGGCCCAAAACTGACAAAACCAGACTGGGAGCGCCCGAGGGACGTTTCTCCGCGGGGCGAGAAAAATGCGCTTGCGCCGGCGGGTCCCATCCTCTAACATAGTCTCCCGTTGCCGGCTTAGCTCAGTTGGTAGAGCACCGCTCTCGTAAAGCGGGGGTCAACAGTTCGAGTCTGTTAGCCGGCTCCAGAGAAAACAACAGTCCAGAGGCTATGAAACCTCTGGACTGCTTTTGTCTATTTCACCTTGCTTCATGGGCAATAGGGTGAAAAGATTCTCTATAAGAAAAATGTCCTGATAACGTGGCCCCAACATGACGGTGTAAGTAAAAGGGATCCATATAGCTGATTTCAACATAGCTCATCTCACGGCCTATCGCGAGGACAATCGTCTAGAGGCCAAGCTTGCTAAAGGCGGTTTCCCGCGTAGCGTGTGGGAGACGTACTCTCGGGTATCCGCTAAGCTGTCCATGCTGGTAAAGACTCCGTTCAAACTTGACGGCATGCTTCGTGTCGACGATACACCCGTGCATAAGGCGGTGCGCGAGGCCTTTGCCAACTGCCTCTTCAATGCGGACTTTTATGGGAGACAGGGGCTTGTCGTAAAAGCTGAGCTGCGGCGCTTTGTCTTCGAGAATCCCGGCAGTATCCGGACGGGCGTTGAGCAGATGAGACTCGGAGGCGTCTCTGACCCTCGTAACGCCGGAATCATGAAGATGTTCAACCTCATTGACGTCGGCGAGCGTGCCGGCACCGGGATTCCCGACGTGTTCGCAACGTGGAGAAGCCTGGACTTTCCGGACCCAATAATTAAAGAAACGATCGGTGAGGTCGATCGTACGCGGCTCGTACTTGAGTTTGTTGAAGATATTGGTGCTGTGAGTCAGAATGGCACGGTAAATGGCACGGTAAATGGCACTGTAAACGATTATGTCACCGCAAATGTCACTGTAAACCAAAACAGGGATGTAAAGAACAGTCTGTCGCAGTCAGAAAAAAGTTTTTGCTGTCCTCACATCAAATAGTCGAGCGACGGCAAAGGAGCTTGCGGCATCTCTTGATGTGTCGGAGCGCACCGTGAAGAGGGCCTTTGCTTCGCTGCAGAAAAAGGGATTGGTAGTGCGCGTGGGGTCGGACAAGTCAGGCTTTTGGAAGGTCTTATAAAAAATCATTGTCGGGATGGCTCCAATGTGTCAAAAGTAGCTCATTTCCGCTGTACTTTTGACATGACAAAGATAGTTGATACATATGATGCCATGGATGGCTATGGGCTCATAGTCTCCCCTGAGGTAGGGGGCCATCTCCAATGCCGAGCTCGTGTAGCTTGCCGCGCGCGGATGGGCTTTCAGCGTCGAGTGCGCGAAAGTCGGCGAGACGGGCTCCTTGGACGCACGTGCCAACTGGGCAAACGCTGCCGAGAAGGTCATCCCTTCTCGTCTGCGGGCTGGACTTTCGCGCACCCGACGCTGAAAGAAGACGGCGCTATTGAGAGAGTCCGCCCAACTGCACTCTCGCATAGAGTAAAAGTAGGTTTTCAGCTCTCGCTAAGTGTTGAGTATTGTATAGTCATCAACAGGTTCATTTAAGACGAGGAGGATTCATGCATAGACAAAAACGGTGGGGGGGGGGGCATCTTCATAGCAGTTTTACTGCTTGCAATGGGGATGTTCTTGCCAGGGGGACTAGCATTTGGTGAGACGGTTTCGAATTCGCACGCGATTACAGCTATTGAAACTTCTGATGTTGAATCGACCAACCAGACCGTTTTGGAGACGACGCCATCGGGGCGCGCAAACTCCACTTTCTTCGATAAGCACTACCCCATTTCTCTGAAGCTCGGAATGGGTCCGCAGGTGTCGCTCAACGGATACACCATCGACGGCAACGTGGCAAATATCACAAAGCCGACTGCGAGTGACATCGAAATCTTCCGCAGTGACAACGCCAACGTAACCGGGCAGCGCGAGACCATCTGGCGCGCATATGCGAGCTCGGAAGCCGTTGAGGGCAGCCAGGCGTACAAGGACGTCGCTGGGTGGCATCACTTGGACCAGGAGCTCGTGGGCAATGACGTCACCGGCCTAACGATGGCGGACGTTCTCGCCTCGTCCTACATCACCGAGGGCGTGGACAACGTCTTTCTCAACGGTCCGCAGGCTGAGCCTACGATCAACAACGTCGAGCGCATTTCGCTCTCGAGCACGACGAATCGCGCCTCCGACACCCCGGAGCTCGTCGGCGTGACGCTGACGGAGCGCGCCAGCGACGACACCAAGACGGGCGGCTCCTCGAACGATCGCGTACGCGCTGCAGCCGTGCTGGCCGTGGACGACGATGGCAATCCCACCGAGTGGGGCGAGCTCAAAGACTTCACCGAGACCAGTTGGACTCAGTTTGGCGATGCGCGCACGACCCTTGCCATGAAGAAGGACGCGACGGATGACAACTATCGTCCCACGGACATCTCCGGCAGAGGGGTGCCCCAGCAGATGGGCATCATGTTCATATCCTATGCTGACCTGGGTGTCGAGCCAGGCCAGGCGGTGTACGGCATCTCGCTCGTCGATCCGCTGCAGAGTGACGTGAACGGCAACTGGCAGCATACGACGCCTACGGTGAACGAAGACAACGGGACCGCATGGAAGAACGGCGTGCTCGATCTCTCCACCCTGCAGTGGGTCAAGATGGAAGCCCCGGCGCCCCAGACGACCGAGGTGAGCGTCACCAAGTCCTGGTCCGATGACGACGACGCGCGCGGCGTTCGCCCCGAGTCAGTAACGATTCATCTGCTGTGCAATGGCGAGCAGGTTGAAGATGCCACGGTGGAGCTCAATGCCCAAAACGACTGGACTCACACCTTCGAGGACCTTCCTGTGTACCAGGACGCTAGCTCGGACGCCAAGTCCGTCTACACCGTCGAGGAAGACCCGATTCCCGGCTATGCCACGCAGGTCACGGGCACTGCCGTCGATGGCTTCACCATCACGAACACCGTCATTCCCGACGACACGACCAGCCTGCAGGTTAACAAGGTCTGGGTCGATGACAACAACTCCGCGGGTACGCGTCCCAACGCCGTCACGGTGTATCTGACGTGCGACGGCGAGCGGGTCGAGGGTGCCACGGCGGAGCTCAATGCCAGCAACAACTGGACGCACACGTTCTCCAACCTTTCTGTGCACAAGCAGGGGAGCCTCACGGACCAGCACGTCTATGCGATAGAAGAGGTCAAGGTCGACGGGTACACGACAGAGATCTCGACGGATGCCAAGACGGGCGTCGTGACCATCACGAACACCCTCAATAAGGAAAACCCCGTTGATTCGGTCGAGAAGCCCGATCAGAAGGAGCCCACCTCCAAGGACCCGTCTGCTTCGACGAGCTCTGACGTGAAGGTAACGAGACCGAGCAAGATCATCCCCAAGACCGGGGACGCCACGGCAACGATCGGCATCGCTGCCGCTGCCCTTGCGGGAGCTGCTTTGGTGGCAGGTTCGTACGTGGCTCGTCGGTATAATCGAGACGAGAAGTAAGGCATAATCTAGAGGCTTGTCTCTTCAGCTCGTAAAATCGTGTCTCCTCCCTCAATAAGCGGTTGAGGGAGGAGACATTTTTGTTTTAAAGCGCGGGACTTTAGTGAGGCCTCTGGCGTCAATGCGATGAGATATTTTTGTATGCAGCTCTAGGTTAATTGATGCGAACGCCACAAATCGAAGTTTAATAGATGTGCAGGACCATGCGGTGGAGCTCGACTTTGTAAGCAAAAGCTTATCCTGCAAGTCCACAACAGAAAAACAGGGGAGGGGGAATTCCTTAAGTTAACCTGAGCCTATATGTTGGCTAAGGAGGCTCACTTAAGAGACTCTACCTGTGAATTAAGAATCAAAAATATATTTTTATGCTAGATTATCCTGTGCTGATGAGGGATAGTTCAGAGCCGCTTGTCTAATTCTAAACTATTCTTATAGATTAATAAAATGATTTTATAATAATGAGAAAAACAATTAATTAGAACTGATTGGACAGAATAAATAGTAGGGAGGAAGGCGGTACTTCCACTCTGTAGAAGGATCCAAAAAGAAGCGAGAAAACGCACGAATAGTCAAAAAAATAAAGCCGGTACCATCCGTGAACGGCATTAATAGGAGAAATCGTCATTATTTTTTGGAGGGTGGGGCATTGAACAAAAATCACAAAATCAGTATTATCGACAGATGTATCAATATGCAACAAACAGAGTGTTACTTGGAAGCAGAGTGGCAGGTGTTTGCAGGCAGATCCTTCACGGTAAGGAGAGAACGATCGTGAACAGACAGAAATGGGGGCGTCTGCGAGCCGTCTTTGCGGTGGCAATGATGCTGGCTCTGGGACTTGCTATGCCGTGGCGCATGGCATTCGGCGACGAGACGTCCCAGCCGATCACGCAAAAACAGGATGGGGGGGTTATCTGTTGATGAGGTAGCGTCATCGTCTGATGATGCTACCGTTGCTACTTCGGAGAAGGGCACGGACACTATCGATGCGACGAGTTCCGATTCCGAGGAAACTACGGTCACGGCCACGGATGATGTCGACACCGTGGATCCTCAGCAAGACGCAGACGAATCTGCGATAACCGCGACTTCCCTGTCCGTGAGTCCGCAGGCTGCGGGGGTTACCTCCGAGACCGAGCTGTCCGCCGCGATTGCGGCTGCGCCCACGGATGGCACCGAGACCGTCGTCACCATCGCAGGAGGCTTCTCTATTACGAAGTCCATTACCGTAAAGGCGGGCCAAAGTATCCGTCTCGTGGATGACGGCACGGCTCGTACTATCAGGCTTGGGAACGGTACGGCTGCTCTCGTTCCCGCCTTTAACGTTGAAGCTGGGGCAACGATTACGATTTCGACGTCCTCGTCCGACAACAGCCTTCTGACCTTTGCTGGCTGGCGGGACGCCTCCTCTGTATACACCCAGTTCATGCGCTGTGCTGGCAAGCTCGTTTGGGAGGGTGGCACGCTGGAAAACTGCCACTACTATGGGGAGAACTACCAGGGGCTAATTACCGTTTCCGGAACTCAGGCCTCTATGGTCCTTGAAGACGGCCTGTTCCAAAGCAATGACGGTGGTTACTTCTCTGGGCTGCTTACAATCAGTGGCGGCGCGGATCTCACGATTAACGGTGGCACCATTACCGACAATGACATGACGGGAATGAATAATAGTGCCTCGCCCGTCTACGTCAGCTCCTATATGAGCACGAAGGCAGACCCCACGACCTTTACCATGAACGGTGGGACGATTTCAAATAACAGGGGCGCTACGGGCGGCGGCATCTTCATCGGCTGCTCGACGTGGGAAGCGCAGCAACTGGTGAGCCCCGTAGCGGTGATTAACGATGGACTTATCACGGGAAATACCTGCGTGGGAGATGATGGCCTAGGTGCTGGTGGCGGTATTTTCGTTAGCATGACAGGGGCCCTCACTCTGAACGGTGGAACTATATCGAATAACACGGCCGAGACCATGGGCGGCGGCGTAGCAACATGGGATCACTGGTCCGGTGACTACGACGATATCTATAACCACGACATCGATTTTTACAACAATACATTCAGCAAGTTTTATCCCGCCTCGTTTACTATGAACGGCGGCACCATCACCGGGAACAAAGCACCGGACAACCCCAACAAGAACGCGAGCGGTACGGGCGGCGGCGTGTACGCCGGCTCTTCCGCGGTGACGCTCAGCGCGGGAACCATCTCCAATAACTTCGCCGGCAAGCAGGGCGGTGGCGTCTACGTACCCGCCGTTCCCTACGAGATTCAGATGAACAAGCCCCTGGTGACGGGCAATACCGCGAGCATCATCGGCGGGGGACTCTGATCCTGCCCCACGGGCGACGTGCACGTCTACGTCAACAACGGCGGTGCCATCTACGGCAACACCGCTGACGGTGCGGGCGACGACGTGGCATCGATCGTGAAGAAGGCCGTAGAGACGGGCGACCCCTACGCGCTTCTCCTCTCGAACCGCATCCTTGGCGGCGGTCGTGCCTCTTGGTACGACGACGGTGCCATTAAGACCGCAGGTGACTTGGGCGAGGCTGAGGAGGGTGCGGCGCGCTACCCGGGCACGAGCCTGTATGACGGTTCGGTCACCGAGACTGCGAAGGATCTTGCCCTGTATGACGAGGTCGAGTCGGTGGCCGCCCAGGCTGCGGCTACCGTCGCAACGCTCACTATCACGGGCAACTCCGCCCCGCGCGGCGGCGGCATCGGCACCAACGGTTCCGTCATCATCGGCACCGAGGACGAGACCTGTGACGTCACAGTCACCAAGGCCTGGGACGATAGCAATGACGCGCGCGGACTCCAGCCCGAGTCCGTCACGGTGTGTCTGCTCCGCGATGGCGTCCGGATTGACACGGCTGAGCTCAGCTCCGACAACGGCTGGACCACGACGTTCGAGGGCCTTCCGCAGCATAAGGACGGGGACCTCAACACAGACTCCGTCTACACCGTCGAGGAGGACGAGGTCCCCGGCTACACTACTACGGTTACCGGCGACGCAACTGATGGCTTTACCGTCACCAACAAGGTCATCCCCGACACGACCACGAGCGTGAAGGTCACCAAGGCCTGGGACGACGGGGACGACGTCCAGGGCAAGCGCCCCGACTCCGTCACGGTGACCCTGCTGCGCGACGGCGAGTCCTACGCGACCGTCGAGCTCAACGACGACAACGACTGGACCTACACGTTCGAGGATCTGCCTGTTCACCAGGTCGGGAGCCTTGACGAGGCCTCTATCTATACCGTGAGCGAGGACCAGGCGGACAGCTACCAGAAGCCCGTGATCACGGGCGACGCGGCGAGCGGCTTCACCATCACCAACACCGTCGTCCCGGTGACGCCGACCCCTCCGACGCCGACCCCGCAAACGCCTCCGACGACCACGACGACCACGGTCACCACCAAGAAGGTCGCGATTCCCAAGACCGGAGACACGACCTCCACTGTGGCTGTCGGAATCGCCGCCGGCGCGGGAGCGCTCCTGATCGCGGGTGCTCTTATCGCGCGCTATCGCGGGCGCAAGGAGAACTAGGACGTAGGTAGGCCATACACCTGTGCTCGATGAGCCCGGAGACCCCCAAGGTCTCCGGGCTTTTTGCAAGCTGGCGGCTCTTTTTTGGCTGCGGGCTCCATTCCAGGCGTCCCCTTTACGGGGCGAATCTTCAACTTCAGATTGAATCTCGAAGAAAATTTTTGTTTTTTGATAGAGTACTAAGGGCACGTATATATCTGTCAGCACAGGTGACCGCATAAACCAGTACTAGCTGGTAAAAGAGAAAGGATTCGCAGATGAGGCAGACGAAAAAGCGGATGGGGGGGGTATACTTGGTATCCTTGCGGCAGCCTTGCTTGCGCTGGTGCTGCCGTTTTTGCTCGTCACGCAGGCCAAGGCAGCAGGCTCGGTTAGCTTCCCCTTCTTCACGAGCGTAACGCTTACCAACTCCGACGGGACGCCCCTCGGGGAGGACGTCGCAAAAGACGCTCCCGTCAAGATTACCTACGACTTCGAGATTCCCGATGACGCGACGGTCAATGAGGGAGATACCTACTCCTTCACGGTGCCGGAGCAGATTAAGATTTCCGGCACGATTACCCAGAACCTGATGCTGGATGGTGAGAAGGTCGCCACGGTCACCGTCACAGCGGACAGAGTCGGCACGGTCACCTTCACGGAGTTCGCCTCCAAGCACGCGGGCGTAGGTGGCGAGTTCTCGTTCACCACGCGGTTCAACGCCGAGAAGATCGAGAACACCGAGATTGTGAAGATCTCCTTCGAGGTGGGCGGAAAGATCGAATACGTCGAGGTTCACTTCGCACAACCCGAGGCGACCAACACCAAGACGGGCGTCTACGATGCGGCCACGGGAACCATCACCTGGACGATTACGCTCAACTCCAACAAGACGACCATCGCTGCGGGCAGCACGCTGACCGACGTCATAGCTCCCGGCGGAGAGAAGGGGCAGACGTACGTTGACGGCACCTTTGAGGTCTCGTCGAGCTCCGGTAAGCCTGTTTCAGGAAAGTTTGAGTACGCTCCGGCAGATGGCGGAGATTCCGACAAGACGGGCACCCTTACCTACGAGTTTGCCGATGCGTTTGAGGACGTCGTCACGGTGACCTACCAGACCAAGCTCACGGACCCCTCGCAGTATTTTGGCAAGTAGGTCACGAACAGCGCGACCTTCACCCATGATAAGATCGGCCAGCACATTGACGGGAAGGTTGACGTCTCCACGCCGACCTATATTACCAAGACCGGCGCATACAACGAGGAAACCGGTCAGATCGACTGGACCATCACCTTCAACCCCGACGGCCTCACGCTGCACAACGTGAAGATCACCGACACCCTGCCGGAGGGGCTCACGCTCGACGAGAGCTCCGTCAAGCTCGATGGCAGCACCTCCGCCTCCTTCACGTACGAGGATGGCACTCGCACCCTCGTCTACGATGCGGGGGATATCAACGCTCAGCATACCCTGACCTTCTCGACGGACTTGCCCGCTGACTACTGGCAGCAGAACCACAGTTCGGAGGAGTACAAGAACACGGCGACCCTGACCGCCGATGACAACGTCTACCTCAAGGACGGTACCTCGGGCACCTCCGGGGGCGTGGGGCCGGGCAACTCCGTCATCAAGAAGACGGCGGGGGACTATGATGCCGAGACCCATCGAATCAGCTGGGAGATCGTCGTCAACGGGAACAAGAACGACCTGTCTGACGCGACCATCACAGACACCCTCTCCAAGGGACAGAAGTATCTTCCGGATACCTTTACCATCACGGACGGGGCACCCGCCAATACGCTGACGGGCGCGCAGTCCTTCGACTCGACTGACCCGGCAGACCCCGCTACGACCCAGACGGTGCTCACGTACCACTTTGGTGTCATCTCCGATACCTACACCATTACCTACCAGACCGAGCTGACGGACTCCTCGGTGTGGGCCGGCAACACGAGCGGTTTCTATAAGAACTCGGTCACCCTGGCTCCCGGCGGTGACGTCAAGGAATCGACCTCGGAGGCGACCAAGACCGTCAACCCAAACGTTATCAGCAAGGACGGCGTCTCCTACGACTACGCGACGCATGAGCTGAAGTGGAGCGTCAAGATCAACGCAAGTCAGGTCCCCCTCACGGGCGTCGTCGTCACCGATTCGCTCACGGGCAACGGCCTTGATGACTTTGACCTGGACGAGAGCAGCATTCAGGTGGACGACGCGTCCATCGCTGACCCCTACTCCTATACCTATGACACGGATTCGAAGCTCCTCACCGTCAATCTGGGCGACCTCAACGGTACGGATCCCGCATCGCGCACGAAGACCATCACGTTCACGATGAAGCTCAACAAGACGGGCGCGGACTACGACGAGTACTTCAGCCAGAATGGCACCAAGACCATCACCAACGAGGCCGAGCTGACGAGCGACCAGAATTCCTCCACCAAGGACAAGGGCGCCTTGACCATTAACAACGCACTTGTCGACAAGGTGGGCTACTACACCTCGGGCAGGGCCTACATCGACTGGGCCGTCGAGGTGAACCAGAACGGAATCGACCTCAACGGCAGCACCTTGACCGACCAGCTGCAGGAGGGCCTTGAGCTCGACACCTCCTCGGTGATGCTCTATGTGCAGACCCTGAACGCCAACGGGACCCTGACGCCCGCCCCCACCTATGCCGACGGGGAGCTGAAGGTGGACGGCACGCCCATCGACCTGACGGCGGCCAACGTTGCGTATGACGCGGCAACGCGCACGTTCACCTTCACCATGCCCGACGGGGTGGGGAATGGGCAGCCCTGCCTGCTGGTGTTCCGCACGACGGTTGATTCGGCCTATGCGAGCAGGACGGCCTTCAAGAACTCCATCTCCCTGAAGAGCTCCACGTATGGCCAGGAGACCACCTCGAGCGAGCAGAACGTGGCCTTCTCGACCTCCGATGGCTCCGCATGGGGCTCGATGGGCGACGTGACCATCACCAAGCAGCAGAGCTCGACCGAGGCGCCCCTCTCGGGTGCGAAGTTCGCGCTTTATGACTCCTACGGTAACCTCATCCGCACTTCGGATGAGACGAATAATGAAGGTAAGGTTACCTTCTCCCTTCTCAAGTACAACACGCTCTACACGATCAGGGAGCAGAAGGCCCCCAGCGACCATGAGGCAACGGACGCGTCTCACTCGTTCAAGCTGATAAGAGACGGCGGCATTCAGCTCTGTGATGCGCAGGGTAACCCCATGGGCGCTCCGGTGGCGAGCCTGCCGGTATTCTTGAATGACCTGAAGACAGGCTCCATAGCCCTCACCAAGCTGGGCGACGGCGATCAGCCGCTCGCGGGCGCGGAGTTCACCCTGTGCGGCGCCGACGGCAACCCCGTCGAGGGCTTCGACCCCCAGACGAGCGGCGCGGACGGCAAGGTCGCGTTTACCGACGTGCCTTATGGCGACTATCAGATCGTGGAGACCAAGGCGCCCGTTGGCTACGCCCCGCTCACGATTGATAAGGTCTCGCTGCGCGACGGCAACACCGACGTTGTCGAGGGAACGCTCGACCTGGGCGATAAGCGGGACACCGCGCAGGGGAGCCTGACCCTGACCAAGTGCGCCGCCGAGCACGAGGGCGGTTCCACGGTCGTGATGTCTGGTATCGAGTTCCAGGTACTTGACTCCAAGGGCAACCTGATAGACACGCAGACGACCGACGATAACGGCAAGGCCACCTTCGCTAACCTTCCGCTGGGTACCTACACGCTCCACGAGGTGTCGACGCCGGCAGACTACCAGGCCCTTACTGACACCACGTTCACGATCTCTGCCGACCAGAGTGCCGCAGAGCGTCAGGTCGCCCTCACGGTCACGAACGTCAAGAAGGCAGGCTCCATAGCCCTCACCAAGGTCAGCTCCAAGGATGATGCACCGCTTGAGGGCGCCACGTTCACGCTCTACGACGCCACGGGCACCAACGTCGTCTCCAACGCGTCGGGCCCCCTGACGGCGACCTCTGATGCGGACGGCGTGGTCGAGCTCTCCGGCGTTCCCTACGGGGACTACGTCCTGCGCGAGACGTCGCCCGCCCCCGACCACGAGGCCTGTGACGACATCGAGGTCTCTCTGCGCGACGGCGACACCGACGTTGTCGAGGGAACGCTCGACCTGGGCGAGGTCGTCGACCAGCTCAAGGCCGCAACCGTCAGCTTTGTCAAGACCGACGGGGCCACGCCCCTTAAGGGCGCCGAGTTCTCCCTGACTCGCGCGGACGACGGCTTCACCGCGACGGCTACGTCTGACGAGAACGGCGTCGTGACGTTCGAGGGCGTTCCCTACTCGGACTCCGCGTACACCCTTCACGAGACCAAGACCCCTAACGACGACGTCTACCTCAAGGTCGATGACGTGACCTTCACGCTCAACGACAAGAACGCCGACGTGGTCACGGACGGCCAGACGTATGCTCTGACGCTTGCCGATCAGGTCGACGCTCCGTTTGGCAGCATCACCCTTCTCAAGACCGACGAGACGGGTGCGGCGCCGCTCGCGGGCGCCACGTTCCAGATCCTTGACGCCTCAGGACAGGTGGTCGCAACGGCGACGACCGGCAAGGATGGCGTCATCTCGTTCTCCAAGCTTCCTCTGAACGCCACGGGTGAGACCACCTACACGCTTCACGAAGTGTCAGCGCCGGGAGACTATGCCCTGGCGGACGACCTTGTCGTAACCCTTTCCAACTCCGATGCAGAGGGAGCTCGTGACGCCTCCGTCACCATCTCCGACGCCCTCAAGGTGGGCTCCATAACCCTCACCAAGGTCGACGCGGTCACGGGAGCCCCTCTCGCGGGAGCGACGTTCACCCTGTTCGACCTCGATGGCAACCCCGTCCTCGGCGCCGACGGTCAGCCGCTTTCGGCGACCACCGGCGCTGACGGAACCCTGATGATCTCCGGCGTCACCTATGGTGACTACGAGCTCAGGGAGACGACGGTTCCCGAGGGCTACCAGGCAATAGACCCCCTGGTCATCTCGCTGCACGATGACAACGATCGCGTGTCTGATGGCGTGCTCGCGCTCGGCAAGGTGGCTGACGCACCTGTCTCTACCACTACGTCTACAATCACGACTACCACCAGCAAGCCCAAGTTGCCTAACAGCGGTGACGCAAGCTTCACTGGCATAGGTGTGCTCCTCCTGGCCGCCGTGGCCTCACTTGGTGCGGCTGGTGCTATGTGTCATCACGCGCACGGGAAGAAGTAAGTAAAGCCACTGCTCTTCGCGAGGGACCCGCAGCGACGTTCCAAGGTCGCTGCGAGTCCCTTTTTCATGCCTTGCGGAGATGTAACGGGGGGCTTGTCGGTAGTTGAGAGCTCGTCTTCGTAGGAGCTTTTGGACGCCAGGAGCCAAAAAAGTCGCCAACAACGTAAGCTCTCTGTAAGGCATGCCCCGATGAGGCATGCAGAGCCCTTTCTGGTCCCTTGACGTCGCGTTTTTACGCTATCCTTATCCACGCGTTAACAAAGCTGTGACATAAGGGCAAAGAAACGGGCTGTGTTTTTGAGGCTCCTTAGAGGAAGAGAGTTCCTGTTGATAAGCTTCGAGCAGTTCCTTGGCGCATTATCGAGCAACCCGTTTCTGGTCGTCGTCATGCTTCTGGTGCTGGGCACCATCTTCGTCAATGGCGCAACGGATGCCGCGAACGCAATCGCCGAGCCCGTGGGGACGCGCTCGATTGACGTGGACGCGGCCATTCTCATGAGCGTCATCTGCAACTTCATAGGCCTCGTGGCCATGTCTTTTGTCTCCACAGCCGTTGCGGATACCATGAGCGGCATGGTTGACTTTGGCGGAGACTCCCACGCAGCCCTTATCGCCCTGGCAGCGGCCACCGTGGGAATCGTGGCCTGGGGCGTAGGCGCTTGGATCTTTGGCATTCCCACGAGCGAGAGCCATGCGCTCATCGCCGGGCTCACCGGTGCGGCGCTCGCCGTTTCGGGAGGCCTTGGGGGCGTGAACTTCGCAGAGTGGGTCAAGGTCATCTACGGCCTCGTTCTGTCCACGGTCCTCGGCTTCCTGGCTGGTTGGGCCATTGCAAAGGTGATTCCCCCTCTCTGTGCCAACGCGAATCGCAAGCGTGCCAATAGCTTCTTCGGCCACATGCAGGTGATTGGTGCCGCCGGCGTGGCACTCATGCACGGCGCCCAGGACGGTCAGAAGTTCATGTCCACCGCCATGCTCGCTATTGCGCTCTCGCTCAACCTCACCGTGAATGATATGGGCGACTTCCCCCTCTGGATCGAGGTCATCTGCGCTGCGGTCATGGCACTGGGTACGGCTGTGGGTGGTAAGAAGATCATCAAGAAGGTTGGCATGGAGATGGTTCGTCTCGACAAGTACCAGGGGTTTGCCGCCTCGTTGAGTGCCACGGTATCCCTGCTGATCGCTACCCTGACGGGCTTGCCGGTCTCCACCACGCACACCAAGACCGCTGCCATCATGGGTGCGGGTGCCGCCAAGGATCCACGCTCCGTTCACTGGCGGGTGGCCAAAGAGATGGTCCTCACCTGGATCTTCACGTTCCCTGGTTGCGGTGTCATCGGGTTTGCCCTCGCCAAGTTGTTCCTGGTCCTGTTCTAGGGTCGCGTTCCCGCTTTTCGTGCTCAGCTGTCTAGCAAAGGAGTTTCCATGGCTCGTGCCAAGAAGGAAGACGTCTTCTACACCATGCTCAAGGACCTCGCAGCCCTCATTACCGAGACGGCAGAGGAGTACGCAAGCATCGTTCACGGTTTTCCCGAGACCGTCAGCCGTGTCCCGCAGATGAAGGTCTACGAGACGACCTGCGACGAGCGCGTGAAGGCCATCATGGAGCAGCTCTACGACTCGTTCATAACGCCGTTTGATCGTGAGGACATCAGCGATCTCGCCCTTGCGATGGACGACGTGACCGATGCCATGTACGGCGTGACCATGCGTCTCGACCTGTTCAATCTTCAGGATATGCGCATCGAGGCCGAGCAGATCGCCGACCTCACCCTAACGGCGGTCAGGGAGATGCAGGAGATGATCGACCACCTTCCCAACTATCAGAAGGACGAGGTGGTTCTGGAGAAGGCCATCAACGTGGGCAACATCGAGGACCAGGGTGACACCGTATATCAGGCCGCCCTGCGGCGGCTCTTCCATGAGGACGAGGAGCTCGCCGGTAGGTACGCGGTCACCTGGCTGCGCATCTTCGACCGCATGGAGTACGTCCTCGATGCCTGCGACGACGTCTCCAAGATTGTGCGTGAGGTGGTCATGAAGAGCTGCTAGGGCTTGACGCTAAGGGTTCGACGCCCTTGCGGCGGCATTGTCGCACTTGTCTCGCCTCCGCCCGCTCCCCGTCTGATTTTGTCAGTTTGAGGCGCTCCTTCTTGCCCCGGATTGCCAAAACCAGACGGGGAGTTTTCTGTGAGACGGCTCGACGGCACTCCGACCGAGCCGTCATAAGTACGCTCCCTCGCGAGGCTCAGGGATGCCGAGAGGAAAGCCTAGGATTCCCGTGCTGGCGGTAGAGGAGTTTTTTGGGTGGATGGAGCGTCGCACGCACGTCTTGTATGCCAAGGTGGCTGTCTAAGGTATGCTTTTAGACACAAAGGTAAACGAAAGGGGAGTGCATGGGGCGGCCGGAGCGCATCGAGGTGGCGCTGTTCGACTTCGACGGGACTCTGTGCGACACGGAGAAGCATAACATCGCGCTTATACGTGACGTCTTCTATGACTTGGGCGTTCCCGTTACGGAAGAGGATCTTCTCGGACTCACGGGCGGCGATGACGACGTGACGGTCCCTCCGCTGCTCGAGCGCTATGGGGCGCGGGATATGCTTGGGGACTACATGCGCGAGCGCGACGAGTGCTACCGCACATATCGCGAGGCCGACCTTGTCCCCGAGCCCGGGTCCCTGACGCTTCTGGAGGAGCTTCGTGCGCGTGGGGTACGCGTGGGACTCGTGTCTACGACCGTCTCGCGCTGTATCCTCACCGCGCTCAATCGCCTGAGTATGACGGGCTACTTCGACGCGCTGATTTGCGGGGATCTGGTTCGGCGACGCAAGCCTGCGCCCGACCCGTACCTTGCGGCGCTGGACCTTCTGGGTGCCGACCCCGCCCGCGCGGTGGTCTTCGAGGACTCGCCCACGGGCATCGCCTCGGGTCGTGCCGCTGGTTGCTATGTCTTCGGGTATCGAGGCGGCTCGCTCGAGCAGAACGTGAGCGGCGCGGACGAGGTGCTTGACACGTTCGAGGGGCTCGAACTCTAGGATGGGCGTGGTCCGGCGCTAGGTGGCCGGGCCTCGGACCTACACGAGCGTCGCCGCGAGGGCGAGAAGCTCGTCGACGTCCGTGGCGCTTGTGGCCCAGGAGCACACGAAGCGCACCACGAGCCTGCCGTCGGGCAACGTGTAGAAGGTCTCGCAGCCGCAGGCCACTTCAAAAGATCGTGCGACCTCGGGGCTCACCACAAAGAACTGCTGGTTGGAGGCCGACTCGCCGTACGGCTCGAAGCCCAGATCTACGAGGCCGCGACGCAGGCGCATCGCGCAGGCGTTGGTACTTCTCGCCAAGCGCCACCAGAGCGCCTCGCTGCCTTGGGCCGGCTGCTCGAAGGCGGTCTCGAACTGCACACCCAGAAGGCGACCCTTGGCCAGGAGCCCCGCGCGCTCCTTGATGAGATAGGGAAACGCCCGCTTGAGTTTGGGATCAGCGATGACGACGGCCTCGCCGAAGAGCATCCCGTTCTTGGTTCCTCCCAGGTAGAAAGCGGCGCAGCGCTTGGCGATATGCTCGAGGGTGAGGCCCCCCGCGGCCGATGAAGTGAGTCCTGAGGCCAGTCGCGCCCCGTCGAGAAAGACCTTGAGGCCGCGGGCGTCCGCCCAGTCGCACAGGGCATCAAAGCGCGTGAGGTCCCAGACACCGCCGAGCTCGGTCGTGTTCGAAATGTAGACGGCAGCGGGGCGCGTCATATGACGGCCCGTCGAGGTCTGGAGGAGCCAAACGCGCTCGGCGGCCTCCGGGGTGAGAAAGCCATCCGCGTCATCGGTGGGCAGGATAGTGCGGCCGCACGCTCCAACGGCGCCCGTCTCGTGCACGTTTATGTGGGCATCTTTGGTGCAGATGACGCCTTCCCAGTCCTCGAGGAGCCCCGTCACGCCCACGACGTTGGCCGACGTCCCACCGATGGCGAACTCCACGTCCACGTCCGCGCGCCCGCAGGCGGCGCGGATGAGCGCGCGAGCGCGGTCGCAATGCTCGTCGCCCTTTTCGGTGTAGCCCGCGACCTGCTCGTCGTTGGTGCTCACGAGCGCCTGGAGAATCTCAGGGGCGGCTCCCTCGGAGTAATCGTTGCGGAACATGCGCATGATGGGGCCTCCTGCTGAACGGTGGGTGAGCGCGCAGATTGTACACCCGGACCAAGGGCCTCTTGCCGGCCGGGGCCGCTCCGAAACGCTGCAGGAAGACGCTTTGTTAAAAACTCTGGACCTCTTGGCGGCATTGGCACGAGAGGCATCGAAAAGGGCCTACGGTAGCAAGACCATGAGGTCAAGGTGGGGGCATCGAGCCCCCAAGAGGGGATGAGCACATGGATAAGAAGGACATCGACTGGGGCAACCTGGACTTTGCCTATCAGCCCACGGACTACAGCTACGTCTGCAACTGGAAGGACGGCTCCTGGGACGAGGGCGGCCTCACGACCGACCACACCATCACGCTCTCCGAGTGCGCGGGCATCTTCCACTACTGTCAGGAGGTCTTCGAGGGCCTCAAGGCCTACACGACAGCCTCGGGCGACATCGTGTGCTTCCGCCCCAACATGAACGCCCAGCGCATGCACGACTCCGCCGAGCGCCTGGTCATGCCCCCGTTTCCCGAGGACAGGTTCGTGGACGCCGTGCGCCAGGTCGTGGCCGCCAACGCTGCGTGGGTGCCTCCGTTCGGCTCGGGTGCCACGCTCTACGTGCGGCCGCTCATGATCGGCTCCGGCGAGGTCATCGGCGTGGCGCCGGCACCTGCTTACCAGTTCCGCATTCTCGTGACGCCTGTGGGGCCCTACTTCAAGGGCGGCCTCAGGCCCATCAAGCTGCGCGTCTCCGAGTACGACCGCGCTGCCCCCCACGGAACGGGCAACATCAAGGCCGGTCTCAACTACGCCATGAGCCTCAAGGCCGGCATGGAGGCTCATGCCGAAGGGTACGCCGAGAACCTCTACCTCGACTCGCAGACCCGTACCTACGTCGAGGAGACCGGCGGGGCCAACGTGCTCTTTGTCAAGGAGGACGGTACACTCGTGGTGCCCAAGTCGTTCACCGACTCGATTCTGCCATCCATCACGCGCCGCTCACTCGTGCAGGTGGCCGAGGATCTGGGCATGGCTATCGAGGAGCGTCCGGTCGCGTGGGCCGAGGTCACCGGTGGCGCGTTCGTGGAGTGCGGCCTGTGCGGCACGGCGGCCGTCATCTCGCCGGTGGGGGAGATTCACGACGGCGAGCTCGTGGTCAGTTTCCCGGCCGGCCACGACGAGATGGGCCCCGTCATGAAGAGGCTCCGCGAGACCCTGACCGGCATCCAGTCTGGCGACCTCGAGGACAAGCACGACTGGGTGTACAAGATCGACGTCAAATAGCCGCTAGTTGCGCTGCGTCATTGTGACGTTGCCGTAAGGTGCGCGGGGTCGTCCTTCGGGGCGGCCTTCTCGTCTCTCCGCAGAGCACCGCGCTATACTAAACCCTTGGCACACTCGCACGGCAGAAGGGCACACGATGGGACAGAAGGTTCAGGGCACCGAAGACCTCTACGGCGGCTACATGCGCGCGTGGCAGCGCATGCAGGACGTGGCGCGCGAGCTCTTTGGCGCCTATGGCTTCGACATGATCGAGACGCCGGCGCTCGAGCAGGTCGATACCTTCGTCCATGGCATCGGCGAGTCAACCGATGTCGTGCGCAAGGAGATGTTCCGCACGTTTTCCGGGGCGCTCCTGGAGGGCCTTCTCGCCAAGGGGTCGGAGTCCGGCCTCAAGCCGCGCCAGCGCATGGCCCTGCGTCCCGAGGGCACGGCAGGCGTCGTGCGCGCCGCAGTGGAGAACAACTTCGTGCCGCAGGGAGCGGCCCCGGTCAAGCTCTGGTACGCTGAGCCGATGTTTCGCGGAGAGCGTCCGCAGAAGGGCCGTCTGCGCCAGTTTCATCAGGTGGGAGTCGAGTGGCTGGGTGCGCCCGACCCCGCATCGGACGCGGAGTGCATCATCATGCTCATGGAGTACTTCAAGCGCCTGGGCTTTGACCCGTCCACGCTCAGCCTCTCCATCAACTCGATGGGCGACGCCGCCTGCCGCCCCGTGTATCGCGAGAAGGTCCGTTCCTTCATTCTTGACCACGCCAATGAGATGTGCGAGGAGTGCCTCGAGCGCGCCGAGGTCAATCCGTTGCGTGCCTTCGACTGCAAGAACGACCATTGCCGCGAGGTCATGAGGAACGCCCCCTTGGCGCCGGACAATCTCTGCGATGACTGCGCCGCTCATTATGCGCAGGTCAAGAGCTATCTCGACGCAGCTGGTGTGACCTACGTCGAAGATCCCACTCTCGTGCGCGGACTTGACTACTACACGCGCACGGTCTTCGAGGTGGAGGTCACCGGTGCGGGCGTGGGCGCCATAGGAGGCGGTGGCCGCTACGATGGCCTCATGGAGCTCGAGGGGGGCAAGCCCACGCCAGGCCTGGGCTTTGCGGTTGGCTTCGAGCGCATCGTACTCGCGCTGGCCGCGCAGGGTGTCGAGCTGGCGGGGGAGGAGCCGAGCTGCGTCTACGTGGCGGGCACCTCGTCCGACGAGCGCCCAGCGGTCTTTTCGGCAACGTTGGCACTGCGCCAGGCGGGCATTCGCACCGAGGCCGACTACCAGGGCCGCTCGCTCAAGAGCCAGTTCAAGCAGGCCGACAAGCTTCACGCGCTTCTTGCCGTGGTCCTCGGCCCCGACGAGGTGGCGGCGAACGCGGCCACGATTCGCGACATGTCCACGCACGAGCAGGTTCAGGTGCCCATGGCCGAGCTCGCGGATGCGGTCTCCACGCGCCTGAGCTAGGCGTTCTAGGCTCACGCGAGGGCGAAGGGAATCTGCCCCATTGACGAGTCATGTTCGTTTTGTTGTGCCCGACCGCTGCTATCGGGTTGGGCACATAGAACAATATGTCCTAGACAATATAATTTAACTCGGTTTATTAGATAAATCTAAAACTACTGCGTAAGGAGATGGGAAGGTTCGGGGAAGGTTAGGTTGCTAAAGTGATGCCCACTCGACGAGAGGTGGGCAGACATGGGACTATTCATTGGTAACAAATCGGCGGTGCGCTACTGGCTTACTAAGACGGGGAGCGAGTGCGTTCCCGAAGTGGCGCCTGATTTGAGCCTTGCCCAGGCTGAGATAAACAGTGGACTCATCAAATCCCAGACGCTCCCCTTTGAGCACACGAAGGCTGACCCCCTCCATCTGCTCGTGGCCGAAAGGGGGCTCTGCCGCGCGCTCAGTGGAGCTACGGCGCACGTATGGGGCGGACCCGTGCCTCCTGGGTCTTTCTATCTTTTGAGTGGTTCGACAAGAATTGCTTCCCCGGAATTCACGTTTCTTCTGATGGCGGGCCATCTTGAGCTTAAGGAGACCGTCGAGCTGGGATGCTATCTCTGCGGGGCCTTTTCGATCGATGACAAGGGGTATGGATACACCGGCAAGCGGCGGCCTCTGACGACTCCCGAGGCCATCGGCGCCTTTTTGGACAAGGCTCCGCACGCCTACGGGATGGCGCGGGCGCGGCGAGCCCTAAAGTACGTGGTGGCTAACACGGCCTCGCCCATGGAGGTGCTCCTTGGCATGGAGTACGCGCTTCCCGTGAAGATGGGCGGGTGGGCACTGCCGCACATAGTGGCAAACCAGAGAATCGATGTGAGGCCTGAGCTGCGTCGCCTCGCTGGCGCCAGCTACTTTGTCGGGGATATTTTCATACCGGGCATTATGAGCAATTCAGAGTATGACAGCGCGGAGTTCCACACGGGAAAGTATCGCCTCGATCATACTCAGACGCGCAGGAACGTCCTTGAGGCCATGGAGGTGAAAACCGTCTCTGCAACATATAACCAGGTTAGGACCGCCGATATATTTGATGATTACATGTGGATGGTGGAGGAGCGCTTTGGCCTTTCCCATCGCGAGTTCACGCTCGAGCAGAAGTTGGCCCAGCACGATCTGCACGATTTTCTCATTGCTCCCACGAGAAAGCGGTTTTGAAGGGTTCTATGAGACCCTACGGGGACTTGTCAATAGATTTTGGGGAAGAGGCCAAGTAGTCGCTCTCCGGGCGAGCCTTTGACCAGCGCTTCTCTGAAGGGATGGTGCTGTGATACTCGAGGGGTCGTCAGAAATCTATTGACAAGTCCCAATTGGCTGGCACGTTTCCGTGTCGATGAAAAAGTCTATGCATACGATATATAGATACAATACCTATTATGCAGTTTATTGAATCGAGTAGAAAGCTGGGCATGGACTATGCGCCCAGGCCTGCGACAATGGCTATCGGGTTGATGTTCGTAGGGGTCCTGAAGGGGAGAAATGGCAATTCACATTATTGAAGAGGCGGATCGCTGCCTCAACTGCAAGCGTCCTCTGTGTCAGCTACAGGGTTGCCCCGTGGCCACGCACATCCCGGAGGTAATCGGCCTGTTCAAGGAGCGCCGCCTAGACGAGGCGGGCGCCCTGCTCTTTGAGAACAACCCGATGAGCGCCGTGTGCGCGCTCGTGTGCAACCACTCCAAGCAGTGCGAGGGCGCCTGCGTGCGCGGGCGTAAGGAGACCCCGGTGCACTTCTCGAGCATCGAGAGCTACATCTCTGAGGCTTACCTCGAGCGTATGGTCGTGAAAAAGCCCGAGCCCAACGGCAAGCGCGTGGCTGTGGTGGGATCGGGGCCGGCGGGCATTACCGTGGCCCTTAAGCTCGCACAGCGTGGTTGTGCCGTCACGATTTTCGAGCAGCGCTCCGAGATTGGCGGGGTGCTCGAATACGGCATACCGGACTTTCGCCTGCCCAGACAGCTTGTTCAAAAGTATCGCTCCATCCTGTGCGCCCTCGGCGTGCGAGTGCGCCCATCCACCACGATTGGCGGAGCCCTACGTCTTGACGACCTACTTGCTGACGGCTATGACAGCATATTCGTGGGTACGGGGACCTGGCGCGCCAAGAAGCTCGGCATCCCGGGCGAGTCGCGCGGCAACGTGATCTACGGCATCGACTACCTGGTCAATCCTCAGAGCTTCGCGATTGGCGAACGCGTGGCCGTCATCGGCGTGGGCAACGTGGCCATGGACGTGGCGCGCTCGGCCATTCGCGAGGGCGCGCGCGAGGTGACGCTTTACGCGCGCTCCAGGCACGTTTCGGCGAGCTCCGACGAGGTCGAGTACGCCGAGCTCGACGGGGCGCGAATCGTCTACGGTAAGGCCATCGAGGAGGTGGACGACAGCGGTCCCGTGTTTAGGACCGCTATTTTCGACGAGGATGGTGACGTCACGGGCTACGGGGACACGATCGACCGCGTGGCGGCGGACACGGTGATCATCGCCGCCTCGCAGACGCCCAAGGACAAGCTCGTGCTCACGACCTCGGGCCTCGAGCCCAATGAGCGCGGCCTTCTGGTCGTGGACGAGTCCTACCAAACCACGGTGCCGGGCATCTTCGCAGCCGGCGACGTGGTCACGGGTGCCAAGACCGTCGTGCATGCCGTGGCCGGCGCCAAGGAGGCCGCCGAGGCCATGCTCGCCTACATGGGGCTCGCGGCGGATGCGGCAGCGGAGGAGCGTGCATCAGACGAGAAGGTCGCGGCACGCTAGCGGCCGAATGCAGCGCCCGCTCGGCGCGCGGACAGGCTCTGGGGGAGCGGTCGATGAACAGCAAACCTTACGATAATCTTATGCGTGACGCATCAGATGCTCACCTCCCCATCGTCTTCGAGGACGAGGTCCTTCTCGCCGTGGACAAGCCGGCTGGCCTCATCGTGCACGCGGACGGCACCGGGACACCCACGCTCACGGATCTCGTCGAGGCCCATCTCGGCTTGTGTGCCCGCACGAGCGTCCGGGCGCAGGCCGTCCAGCGTCTGGACAGCCCGACCACGGGGCTCGTGCTCTTCTCGCTGGATAAGTCCACCCAGCCCCTTCTTGACGCGCAGGTGGCGGGCCATACGATGCGCAAGCGCTACCTTGCCGTGGTCGCGGGGAGTTTCCCGTGGGAGCGCCGGGCCGTGGACGCACCCGTGGGAAGGGATCGCCACGATTCCCGGCGCATGCGCATTTGTCGTCCGGGTACGGGAAAGCCGGCTCAGACCAGCGTGCGCCGCCTCGCCGTCGCGGATGGGCGCACTCTGCTTCTGGTGGAGCTGGGAAGTGGGCGACGCCACCAGATTCGTGTGCATCTATCCTCGTTGGGCTTCCCGATCGTGGGAGACGCCCTCTACGGTGGCGCGTGCTCAAAGGAGGGCCTGCTCCTGCACGCATATGCGGAGGAGCTCGACCATCCCGTGTCCGGTGAGCGTTTGAGTCTGCGTACCGCCTGGCCCTCGCGACTCGGCTCGTGGTCGGGCGCTGAAGGGCTTCTCGGCAGCTGACGTGTGCGGCCTCGGTGGTGGCACATAATCTTTCACCCTGTTTAGAACCACTTCGCCTCCTGCCGTCGAGAAAAATGGTCCCCCAAGGGGCGCAGGATGCAGCGGTGGATAAGATTCCTATCCCGTGCTGGGCCCATCTGCACCCGCGCTCCCTTTTTGCGCGATACTAGCTGTAGGGATTCGCTCCTGAGGGGAGCGACTGAGAGCCTAGTGAGCAGGAAAGGGGACCCGATGGCCAATACCATGCGTGGCGTCTACACCAACCTGACCGAGATTCGGCGTAACGTCTTTGCCGAGGTGGCAAAGATTGCTTATGCGCAGGGGGCGGCTGCCAAGGCGTCCGAGGGCACAGAGCAGGTCGCGGCCGTTCGCGCCGACGCTGCCCGCCATATGGAGGAGCTTCCCTATCAGATCATCCCCGGCGACGTGGCCACCTATCGCGAGAGCGTGTTTCTGGAGCGTGCCATTGTGGGCGAGCGCATCCGGTTGGCCATGGGACTTCCGCTCCAGGGCGTGGATCGTCCTCAATCGCTCGCCGACGGTCTCGATGCCGCCTCAATCGCCGAGACCTACTACCAGCCGCCCCTGATAAACGTCATCAAGTTCGCCTGCAACGCGTGCGAGGACAATGTCTTTCGCGTGAGCAACGCCTGCCAGGGCTGTCTCGCGCACCCCTGCCGAGAGATTTGCCCCAAGGGGGCCATCTCGTTCGTGGACAAGAAGGCCTACATAGACCAGGAGAAGTGCATCCACTGCGGCCTGTGCGCAAAAGTCTGCCCCTATCACGCAATACTGCATCACGTGCGCCCCTGCGCCGAGGCCTGTGGCATGCACGCCATCGGCTCCGACGAGCAGGGTCGCGCCGAGATCGACTATGAGAAGTGTGTCTCCTGCGGGCAGTGCCTCATCAACTGCCCCTTTGGAGCGATCGCCGACAAAAGCCAGATCTACCAAGTCATCCAGGCTATAAATGACGGTGATGAGGTCATCGCCGAGGTCGCGCCCTCGTTCGTGGGACAGTTCGGCGGTAGGGGCAACGTGGACAAGCTTCGTCAGGCCTTCACCGAGCTCGGCTTCACGGGCATGGAGGAGGTGGCCATAGGTGCCGACCTCTGCACCGTGCAGGAGGCCGATGACTTTCTAGAGGAGGTGCCCGAGAAGATACCGTTTATGGGCACGTCGTGCTGTCCGGCCTGGTCGGTCATGGCCAAGAAGGAGTTTCCCGACCAAGCCGACTGCATCTCGATGGCCCTCACGCCCATGACGCTCACCGCCCGGCTCATCCGCAGGAGCCACCCCCATGCCAAGATTGTCTTCGTGGGGCCCTGCTCGGCCAAGAAGCTCGAGGCAATGCGCAAGTCTGTACGCTCAGAGGTCGACTTCGTCCTCACCTTTGAGGAGATGGCCGGCATGATGAGGGCCAAGGACATCGACTATACCAAGCTGTCCGGGGAGGGTTCGAGCGACTTCGAGGTGGCCTCCGCCGACGGGCGCGCCTTTGCCGTCGCGGGAGGCGTGGCGAACGCGGTGGTCAACGCGATTCATCGCCGCGAGCCCGAACGCGAGGTCAAGGTGGCCAACGCGGAGGGCCTTGAGGAGTGCCGCAGGATGATGAAGGATGCCGTCAAGGGTAAGTACCCCGGCTACCTGCTCGAGGGTATGGCCTGCCCGGGCGGTTGTGTCGCAGGAGCAGGCACGCTGCAGTCCATCACCAAGACCGCCAACGCCGTCAAGCGTTACGCCAAGAAGTCTCCGCGCGCCGACGCGACGGAGAACGCCTATCGACCTCTGATCGGCGACTTGGAGCGCGACGCCGACGGGAGAAAGACGATGGCGGAGAACGAGGTCAGAGAGATCAGGGAGGCAATGGCGACGGGGGAGTAGGCGGCCGCGGGAGAGAAATGCGGGGTGGGAATCTCTCAAAGGGATTCCTACCCCGCCGTGTTTTCGCGCCCCTGCCTAGAGTGTTGCCAGGAATCGGTCGAGCGCGGCGCGTCTGGCGTCATCCCACTTGAAGACCCCGGCGTCCTCGAGGACGTGGCCAAATACGCGGTCCACTTCGTCGTGTAGGATGGCCTGGGCGCTGTCTCGGGCGATGTCCGCACGTCGCACTTCCACGAGGTCGTTCTCGTACCAGTAGTGGATGGCGTGCGGGACCGCGTGGTCGCATCCCACGTCCACGACCTCGCCGGGCCACAGCGCCCCCATCACGCGACCTCCCCGCAGTCCCCCCTCTCTGCTCTCCTGTGGGGTAAGCTATGCACCCGCCCACCGTTCGTCCGCACGAGAAAAGGGAACCCATGCTCAGGGTCAGCCAGGCCATCCTGCACGTCTTCGACTTCGAGGCAGGCTCCACGTTCTTCTCGGAGCGCCCGCTCGACCTGTCGGTGCGCCCCACGCGCTCCTACGTCCAGCGTCACCTGCGCAAGATCTCCTCCAACGCCGAGAGCCGGCACGGCTCCTTTGCCCCTGACTCGAGCTTCGCGGCCGAGCTCGCGAGCTACTTTGCCGGCGGCCGCGAGTTCGTGGAGTTCTCGGCAGAGATCGCGCAGTGGTTCTGGGAGGAGCTCAGGCACACCGAGAACCTCGAGCAGTGCGACCTTCTCGTCGCGGACTTCACAGACACCGACGAGGGAGCGCCCGACGCCTCCTCCACCAAAGCCGAGCTCGACGCGGCCTTCGACGGTCCGTCCGGCAGGCGCTTCTTCGCCATCCTTCTGCTGCCGCGCAAGCAGACCTTCGCGCACGAGGTGGACGGGGAGGCCAACGACATCTGCCGCCAGGACGCCACGCTGCCCAACCCCTCCCAGAAGGTCGACTCCTACGTGCTCGTGGACGCCGAGACCCGTGCGATCGACTTTCACGACAAGGAGCGCTCCCTGGGCGGCACCAAGACGATGATAATTCCCGAGAAGTTCCTCCAGTGCAGTTCCGAGGCTTCGAGCCACGAGGTGATCGACGAGGTCAACGTCATCGTGCGCGACGTGGCCGAGGAGTACGGCCTCACGCCGGCCGTCGAGGTCTCGCGCGCCAAGGCGGCCGTGGCCCGCCATGCCGACGTCGACGAGGCGTTCGCGCCGGTCGAGGTGGGCCACGAGGTCTTTCGCGACCGTCCCGACGTCCAGCGGCGCTACGAGGAGCGCATCCAGGCCGCGTCCCTGCCCGAGGAGGCCCCTGTGCGTCGCGGCGTGGCCAACCGCCTGGCCAGAAGCCACCGCATCCGCACGGACACGGGCATCGAGATAACGTTTCCCTCGGAGCTTGCCGAGAAGCCCGGCTATCTCGACTTTGAGACAGGCGCGGACGGTCGCATCTCCATTACCATCGGAAACGTCGCCAGAATCGAGAATCGCTCGTAGGCCGGCGACGGCTGGGGCAGCTGAGGCCCCACCTGCGTGGCTCTTCTCGCGAGCCTGCCGCGGCGCACAAAATGGTTCTCCTTTGGGGGCAAACCGTGCGCCACGGCAGGCTCGCCAGCGGGAGATGCCTTTCGCAGTCGCCAGGAGCGCGTCGTCGCGCCCGCACCCGCCGTTCGCCCCTTTCATGGACGTGTTCATCTCGTGGCAGGTCGCTTTTCAAGCTAAAATCAGGCATACGTGTCCGCACCCTAATCGTATCCAAGGAGACGTCATGTCCCAGAAGCACGTTCTTTTGAGTGATGCCGGGATGTCGCCGCGAGGCGTCACACGCCGCGACGCTCTGAGGCTTTTCATTGGCGCGGGGATCTGCGCCACGTTCTTCCCTTCCATGGCCTTGGCCACGAGCACCCAGGAGCAGCTCGATGCTGCCCAGATGAACTATGACGAGGCGCAGTCGGCCCTCGACCAGATCAACCAGGAGTACGCCACGGTCGCCGGTCAGCTCTCCCAGACGCAGGCTCAGGTGGTCGACGTTTCGGGTCAGATTGACCAGAAGCAGGCCGATATCGACGACAAGCAGGGCGAGATCGACACCAAGCAGGCCGACATCGCTGCCAAGCAGGAGGTTCTCGGCGAGCGCATGAGCTCGGCCTACAAGTCCGGCCCCCAGTCGGCCCTGGACATGATTCTCTCTTCGGCCACCTTCGAGGAGCTCACAAGCAACATCTACTACCTCGACAAGGTCAGCGAGTCCGATCGCCAGATGATCGACGAGGTCAAGGACCTCAAGGCTGAGCTCGAGTCTCAGAAGTCCGACCTCGAGAACGAGAAGGCCGTCCTCGAGTCTCAGAAGTCCGACCTCGAGACCCTTCAGGCTCAGCAGCAGGACCAACTCTCCCAGTCCCAGGCCAAGCAAGTCGAGGCCGAGACCCTCGTGAGTAGTTTGTCCGCGGACGTTCAGGAGCTCATGACCCAGCGCGACGCCGAGCTGGCGGCCGCCCAGCAGGCGGCTGAGGAGGCACGGCGGCAGGCTGCTGCCGCCGCGGCCGCGGCGGCAGCCAACAGGGGCTCTGGCTCCTCACCGTCGGGAGGCGGCTGGAGTGGTGGCAGCACCTCGGTCACGGGCTCTGGCTCCCTGTCTGCCATCAAGAGCGCCGCGTACTCCACTCCCTCCCCGGGCTCGGGCCTGTGCGCAGCCTGGGTCACGAATGTCTTTCGCAACGCCGGGGTGGGCTACGTTGGTGGCAACGCCTGCGACATGTACTGGAACTACTGTGGCACCTCAACGGGAAACATCCAGCCCGGCATGATCGTCGCCGTGCCCACCGCACCGTTTAGCCAGGCTGCCATCCGCTATGGCCACGTGGGCATCTACCTGGGAGATGGAACGGTGCGCGAGAACCTGAGCGGAACCGTTCAGAGCGTGAGCCTTGGTAGCTGGGTCGCCCGCTACAGCGCCACGTCACTCTGCGGCTGGCTGGGCGGCATCGCTCTCTCGTAGGGCGCGGTCAACCAGGCGCCTCAGGGGAGGTCTCGTCGATCCCGCGCCCGATGGGTCCCCTTTGGCCTTAGGGTGTCGTTAGGTTTCCTTTCTAAACCCCGTACGGTGAAGCACCGCGGGCTGCCGTACAATGTCAGCAACGCTCTAGGTATCGGAAGTGGTCCTCAGACGAGGGTGCGAAGAGTGGAACAGTCACCAAACGGACGGCGTCCAAGTGCATACGAGCAGCGGCATCGTGCTCGTGGCCTCATTATTGCTGCGGTGGCGCTCGTCGTTGCGCTTTTGGGGGGCGCTGGTTTCTTGTGGTCCCTGGTCACAAGATCAAGCGGGTCGTCGGTTTCAGCCGACACCCCCGGTACCCCCACGCTGCTTGATGCGGACGCGCCTGCCGAGCCTGCGCTCCTGGATGACGACGAGCGGGCGGCCGAGCTGGCCTGGGATCCCAATCGTCAGACGGACTGGTCCTACGAGAGCAACGGGCAGAAGGTCGTCTATCTCACCTTTGATGACGGCCCCTCCGAGAACACCGAGGGGGTTCTCGACATCCTTGACCAGTACGGAATCAATGCTACGTTCTTCGTGACGGGAAACGACCCCGACTATCGCGACTCGATTAGGGACGCCTACGAGCGTGGTAACACGATCGGCATGCACACGATGACGCACGACTACAAGACGGTCTATGCCTCCGAGGACGCCTACTTCTCCGACCTCGACCAAGTTGCCCAGGTGGTGAAGGACGAGATTGGCTATGTGCCGTATCTCGTGCGCTTCCCGGGGGGCTCCTCCAACACGGTGTCGGCCAACTACAGCTCCGGCCTCATGACGGCGCTGTCCGAGGATGTCCCCGCGCGCGGCTACCAATACTACGACTGGAACGTGAGCTCGGGCGACGCCGCTGGCAACAACGTGGCCGTCGACACGATCGTGGATTCGTCGTGCGTGGAGGGCTATTCCAATATCATGCTGCTCTGCCATGACTCGAACACCAAAGCGACCACGGTCGAGGCCCTGCCGCGCATCATCCAATATTACCTGGACAACGGCTACGCCTTCGCGCCCATCGACCGTAGCACCTATGTGGTCCACCACAGGGTGGGTAACTAGCCCGAGCACGGGCTGGCACGCGTTGTTCATGAGGTGGGTGCCCCCGAGGGGGCCGAACGAGGCGCTTTTGGACCAAAGAGGGACTTGTCAATAGATTTTCTCGGACAGGTCGAGTAGTAAAAATTTCCGCAAGCTCTCTAGCTGGGATTTTGTTACTCGCAAGACGCTTGCTACTTGGCATGTCTGCGAAAATCTATTGACAAGTCCCTTTTTGTCTTCTGACCGCCGTTTTTCACCTTGTACGAATGCGTTTTGCCGCCAACAGAACGCCCCCGGCAGCCGTAAGGCCATCGGGGGCGTTGTCGTGCGAGGTGCATGGCCCTAGGCAGCGCCATCTTCATCAAATTGAGAATTGTAGAGCTCCGCGTAGAAGCCGCCCTTGGCCAGGAGCTCCTCGTGCGTGCCCTTCTCGACGATGTCACCGTCGCGCAGCACCAAGATCACGTCGGCGTTTCTGATGGTGGAGAGCCTGTGCGCGATGACGAAGCTCGTTCGGCCGACCATGAGCGCGTCCATGGCGCGCTGGATGAGCTCCTCGGTGCGCGTGTCCACGTTGGAGGTGGCCTCGTCGAGGATGAGGGCCGGGCGATCGGCCAGAACGGCGCGCGCGATGGTCACGAGCTGGCGTTGTCCTTGGGAGAGGTTGGTGCCCTCCTCGTCGATCACAAAGTCGTAGCCCCCGGCCAGCGTGTGGATGAAGTGATCGCAGCGTGCGGCTCTGGCAGCGGTCTCGACCTCATCATCGGTGGCGCTGGGTCGGCCATAGCGGATGTTCTCGCGGATGGTGTCGTTAAAGAGCCAGGTGTCCTGGAGCACCATGGCGAACTCGGCGCGCAGCTCGGTGCGGTCCCAGTCGCGCACGTCGATGCCGTCGACTCTGATTGAGCCGCCATCCACATCGTAGAAGCGCTGGACCAGCTTGATGAGCGTGGTCTTGCCTGCCCCAGTGGGCCCCACGATGGCCACGGTCTGGCCGGGTTCGGCCACGCAGGAGAAGTCGTGGATGATGGTCTTGTCGGGTAGGTAGCCAAAGCGCACGTGGTCGAACTCAACGCGGCCCTCGCGCACGGCCGGCAGCTGCGGCGCGGCGGTCTCCTGCTCCTCGGGCGCAGCGAGGAATTCGAAGACGCGCTCGGTTGCGGCCGCCATGGACTGCATCGTGTTGGATACGTTGGAGAGCTGCTGAATGGGCTGTGTGAAGTTGCGGACGTACTGGATGAAGCTCTGAATATCGCCAGGGGTGGCCGCACCGGCTAGCGCGAGCTGGGCACCCACGACGATGACGCCCACGTAGCCCATGTTGCCCACGAGGCTCATGAGCGGCATCATCAGTCCCGAGAGGAACTGGCTCTTCCAGCCGCTCGTGAAGAGACGATCGTTTTGGACCTCGAAGTCGGCGATAGCGGCCTCAGAGCGATCGAAGACCTGGATGACGCTCTGACCGGAGAAGTCCTCCTCGACGATGCTGTTGACCGTGCCCAGGACCTGCTGCTGCTCACGGAAATACCGTTGCGAGAAGTGCACCACGATGAGCACGATGACCACCGAGACGGGCAGGGTGAGCACGGTGACGCCCGTGAGCGGGAGGCTGATGGAGAGCATCATCACGAGCACGCCCACGATCTGCGTGACAGAGGTGATGAGCTGCGTGATCGACTGGTTGAGCGACTGACCGAGCGTGTCCACGTCGTTGGTGATGCGACTGAGCACGTCACCCTTGCGGTGCTCGTTGAAGTAGGAGAGCGGGATGACGGCGATCTTCTCGGAGATTTCCTGACGCATCTGGAAGCAGATCTTCTGCGTGACGCCGGTCATGAGCCAGCCCTGGACGAGGTTGCACGCGGAGCTGGCAAGATAGAGGCCCAGAAGCCCCAGGAGCGTGCTCCCGATCCAATCGAAGTCGACTGTGCCGGTGCCCGCGACCGTGGCCACGAGCCCCTCGTAGAGTTTCGTGGTGACCGACCCTAGAATCTTGGGTCCCACGATGTTGAAGATGACCGAGCAGACGGCGAAGGCGACGCCAAAAAACACCGAAACCTTGTGCAGCCCCACGTAGCCGAGGAGCTTTAGCATGGTGCCCTTGAAGTCCTTGGCCTTCTCGGCGGAGCGCCTTGATCCTGGCCCTGGCATCAGCGCTCACCTCCTCTCTCGGTAGCCGCAGTCTCCTCTTCGGTGAGGCCAAGCTCTGCGGCAGAGAGCTGGCTCCGGGCAATCTCGAGATAGGTCGGGCAGTGGTGCAGCAGCTCCTCGTGCGTACCACGTCCCACGACCGCGCCCTCGTCGAGCACGAGAATCTCGTCGGCATGCATGATCGTGGCTATGCGCTGGGCCACCACCACGAGCGCGGCGTCGGTCACGCTGCGGGCCAGCTCCTCGCGCAGGCGGGCGTCGGTGGCGTAGTCGAGCGCCGAGAACGAGTCGTCGAAGACGATGACCTCGGGGCGTTTGGCGAGCGCGCGTGCGATCGCGAGGCGCTGGCGCTGGCCGCCGGAGACGTTGGAGCCGCCCTGGCTGATGGGGGAGGCGTAGGTGCCGTCGCGTTCCTCGATGAAGTCCGTCGCCTGAGCGACGCGCGCGGCCTCGCGCATGGCATCGTTGGTGACGTCGTCGCCAGCGAACTTGAGATTGGACTCGACAGTGCCCGAGAAGAGCATGCCCTGCTGTGGGATGTAGCCGATGCGCCGGCGCAGCTCTGAGAGCTGCATGTCGCGCACGTCGACGCCATCGAGGTGGACGGAGCCGCCCGTGACGTCGTAGAGACGCGGTATGAGCTGGACGAGAGTGGACTTTCCGGAGCCGGTCGAGCCTATGATGCCGAGCATCTGCCCGGCATGCGTGGTGAACGAGACGTCGGAGATCACGTCCTCGCGGGCGTCGGGATACTGGAAGCTCACGCCCCTGAAGCGGAGCTCTCCCCTGGGTGCTCCCTTGGCCGGGAGCTTGGGGCACTCCGGGTCGCGCACGGAGATCGGGCAGCAGATGACCTCGTCGATGCGCTCGGCGGCTACCTCGGCGCGCGGGAGCATGACCGAGACCATCGTGAGAATCATGAAGGCCATGACGATCTGCATCGTATACGAGATGAAGGCCATCATGTCGCCGACCTGCATCACGCCGTCGCTCACGCCGTGAGCCCCGAACCATACGATCAGGACCGTGACGCTGTTCATGATGAGCATCATGAGCGGCATCATGAATGACATCGCGCGGTTGGTGAAGAGCTGCGTCTGCATAAGATCACGGCTCGCCTCGTCGAAGCGCTCGAGCTCGTGGTCCTGACGGCCGAAGGCGCGGATTGGCATGATGCCGTCGAGCATCTCGCGAGCCACGAGGTTCACGCGGTCTACGTAGCGCTGCATGCGCTTGAACTTGGGCATGGTGAGGCCCATGAGCACGCCCACGACGGCGCTGACCGCGATGACGGCCACGCCGATGGTCCACTCGAGGCCTGTCGAGGTGGCGAGCACGCGCATGACGGCGACGACGCCCATGATCGGGGCCATGAGGACCATGCGCATGAACATCGTCGTGGCCATCTGGACCTGCTGGACGTCGTTGGTGCAGCGGGTGATGAGCGACGCCTGGCTGAACTTGTCGACCTCGGCCGGGGAGAACTGCATGACGCGCTCGAATGCGTCATGGCGCAGGTCGCGGGCTATGGTGGAGGCGGTGTGAGAGGCGATGGCGCCCACGATCACGGTGGCGACCAGGCTCACGAGGCACAGGCCGAACATGAGGGCCGCCATGGAGCCGAGGTAGGCGTTCTGAACGTTGGCGAGATCGATGCCCTGAGCCTCGTACTCCTGGCTCACGTAGCTTATGGCGCGCTGCTCGACGATAGAGCCGCCCATGTACCCCATTGCCTCGCTCATGGACTGTGCGGCGCTCACGAGCCGGTCCGAGGACACAAGGCCGGCAGCCGCGGCCGCGCGTACGTCATCGAGGCCGAGGGTTCCCGACATGTCGTTGCCGAGCGTGGAGGCGTCGACGCCCTTCTCGAGTGCGAGCACGACGGTCTCCGGCAGGCTCAGGACGTCCGCGAGCTCGCTTCCCTGGGCACGTTCGTCGTCTTTGCCCCGATAGGCGCGGACGCCGTTCGCGTCCGCCGTACCAAAGTGGCTCTCCGCAAGGACAGCGTCGGAATCGCTCATGAAGAGTTCGAGATCAGCGAGGGAGCTTGCGCGAATCGTGTCGGGGACGGGGGAGGCGATGCCACCTTGCTGGATACCCACGTCCACGATCTCGCTCATGTAGGTGGGGAGCGCGAGGTCGGCGTTGGACTGCACGACGAGCAGCAGCAGGACTGCCACGAGCGCGATGAGATGGTGCCTGAAGAGCTTGACTATCTTCATGTGAGACAGGTCTCCTTCTTCTCGGGGGAGCGCAGGATGTTAGCGATGCGCGCGCTCGAGACGTACGACGTCTCAGCGAGCTCGGGGGGCGTGAGGTGGCGTCCCGCTCTATTGAGCGTCTCCATTACGGTCATCTCCCCATGCGATGTGTTGCGCGCCACGGGTGAGAGTCGGTGGCCCAAGCGTGCGGGCCTCTCGATGAGCTCATGCGCCAAGGCTGCATACGTCTTGGTATCCTCCACGAAACCTCCTAATCCTAGAAGTCATTCACCAGGTTAAGAAGTATCCCACCGGGAGGCGCTCTGAGGCGGACTGCGCGTGTTTTTTATCGAGCGTGCGCAATTTACGGTCGAAAGAGGACTTGGATTGATGCGTTGGACAGAGACGACGACCCCACTCCGGGGCGCTTACGAATGTGGCGCTACGGCACACGCGGGCCTCTCATCACATGCCATGGGCCACGTTTCCTAAGCATTTGCCCCTCGCGCGTGCCACGGCGCCACATTCGTAAGCCGTTGCCGCTCCGTGAGGCTGCGGGTCCCGCGCCCCTAGAAGCAACTCTTGAACGCCAGGTCGGTGAGTACGGCCTGGGTGCGGCAAACGTCGGCGTGGGGGACGTATTCGTTGGGCTTGTGCGCGAGCGCCAGTGAGCCAGGCCCGTAGGACAGGCAGGTGCGGTTGCCGGTCCTGGAGGCAATGACGGCCGTGTCGGTGTAGCCGGTGAAGATGCCCACCTCAGCTGGGACCCCACAGACGCGCTCGGTGGCGTTGCGCACGGCGGCGACGAGCGCGGAGTCGGGGTCGCGTTCCACCGCGGCGCGATCGCCGGTGATGATGTAGCTGCCATGGGATCCTGCGACCGCAGTTTCGGCCACTGTGATGGCGTCTTCGACGATGCGCGTGGCGGCAGCCGTGTCGCAGGGCGGAACCAGACGCAAGTCGATCCATACCTTGCAGGAGTCGGGTACCACGTAGGGGCGATATCCGCCCTTGATCTGACCGAAGGTCACGGTCGAGCGGCCGAGCTCGTCGTGGGCGGGCTGGGCCTCGATGGCGCGACGGATGTGGCTCACGGCCTCGGCCATGGCCGCGATGGCGTCGGCGCCCTTCCAAGGCTGGCTTGCGTGTGCCGTGACGCCAGCCATGGTGAGCTCAAACCAGGTACGGCCCTTGTGCGCCACCTGAATCTGAGCGTCGGTGGGCTCGGTGTCGAGGACCCACTCGTCACGGCCTATCCAGCCGGCGTCGAGCGCGGCCTCGATGCCGCGCATGAAGTCCTCCTCGTCGACCGAGCACAGAAGGGAGAGGCCGCGCCGGGGCAGCTTGCGGCGGCGTCCGACTTCCGCGAGCACACGCGAGAAGGCCACCATCGCACTGGCTAGGCCGCCTTTCATGTCGCAGGAGCCGCGACCGTAGAGCCGTTCGTCGCGCACGACGCCGCCGAGGGGATTGAGGTCGGAATCCCAGCCGTCTCCGAGCGTCACGGTGTCCATGTGACAGCTGTAGACGAGGTGCGGCTCGGCGGAGGTGCCGGGGACGCTCACCATGAGGTCGCGACGGCCGGGCAGCACCTCGAGCTCCCGAACGCTCACCATCTTGGCGAGCTCGCGGGGCAGGCGCGCGATGCGCTCCTCGAGCCACGTCTTGATGAGGCGCTCGATCTGATCTTCGTAGGCTCCCGGGTCTGAGCTGTCTATGCGCACGAGCTCGGCCGTGAGGCCCCAGGCCTCGTCCTCGTCGTCACCCGTTCGAACCGTCGTCGTTGCCGCCATGTGATTCCCCCTTGCTCTTGTCAGCCCCATCATAGGCTACGGAGAACAGAAAGTTAGTCATCATTACCAACAGTCTGATGACGGCTAGTTTTGCGGGCGGGCCCCATGATTCGCACGGGCTATCTGGTTCCAAGCGCAGCGCGCACATCGTCGCGATAGTCCTCGATAAGGCGGGGCTTCCCGTCGGCTCCGAATTCGAGCGCAGTGTCGCCGAGCAGGTCAAAGAGCTTTTCGTTGATAGCGTCGACCATGAGGTCGACCAAGGCCCCGGCTTCTGGCGCCTTCTCGGCGATGAGCGCAAGAAGAAACGCACGTTCGTCGGGGGCAAGGCCGAGAGGGGACTCCTCGGACGGTGTAGACGATGGCGCTGCGGGTACGGTTGCCAGGGCATCCCTGACGAGTTTGGGCTCCGCGGCCCCATCCGGGCCAACGATCTCCGCGCGCTCTTCGTCCACGAGAAGGCTCTCGCAGGTCGCAGCTGCCGTGGCACGAATCATGGACAGCTGGGAGAGGTCGATCTCAACGCGCCGTGGCGCATGGGCGTCCTTCCACTTCAGATAGTCCTCCACCTCTCGGTCGATAAGCCTTACGAGGTACTTGGGGTCTCCGCACTCCTTGAGCGGCTGGGGGTAGTCCAGCGCAATGCGTAGCTGACGGTCCGTTGCGCGTAGGACCCGGCCGAGCTTGGCGCTACGTCCCCCTCCGTCATGCAATCCGTCGCATGACCAGATGCCCCCACGGCACTCGTAGCGACGAGTCTCGTTGAGCTCGTAGACGCAGTCCTCATGACGCTCTCCCGGATAGAACAGGGCTGACGCGAACATGAGGTGAGGCATGGAATGGCGCGTGCCAAAGAGGCTCTCCACGAGGCCCTGCGTGCGAGCGCCGCGATAGTAGCGGGCTAGGCTGCTGAAGACGGCGCAGCTCACGTGCACCAGGTCGCCAGGAGCGTCCTTGAAGAGGCGTGATTCCCGGGGCTGATAAGTGGAGAGCTCGTCGAGTGCGGCGAAGAGTTCCTCGTCCGCGGCGGGGTCCGTCTGGTAGGAGCGGCTGGCACGGCGGCGTTTCCCTGCGGGTGACTCGGCAAGCGTGCGACGCGCGGCGCGTGCAAGGACGTGGACGGCGCGATCGTGAGCAGAGCTCACGTAGGGAGCGACCAGCCGGGCATCGAGTCCGTGGTAGACCACGTAGTCGACGAGCCAGGGGCGCGCATAGCGGTCAAGAGAGGGATCGAGATCGCGATACCTGTTCCAGAATGATTCAAGCGCGGCGAAGGCCCCCTCGCCCGCCTCTACGCCGATGCCGTTGATGAGCTCATAGAGGTAAACGTAGGCGAACGATGACGATACCTTCTTCACGTGGCCGCGGCGGACCTCGGCCCGCCAGGTGAAATAGCCGCGCAGCTGCGGATCGCTCATGGCATCATAGCTGGGTAGATAACTCGAGAAGCTCTCTTCCTGATAAGGGAAGTCGTCCTCGTAGTCGGCCATGAGACGAGCCTGCTCCACAAAGAGCCGGGCACTTGTCCAGGCATGCGCCTGCGGGGTGCGTGCGAGGGCGCGCATCTGTCGGCAGGGCTCGGGCAGGTAACTGGACATTTGCGAACCGCGACAGATGACCGGCTCGTCGTGGTAGACCTTGCTGCTTGAGAAGGCGCCCCCGCCTCGCCGTCGGCCGGCGGCGAGGATTTGCTCTATGAGTGCGTCTATGTCGGCCACGGTGCCTCCTGCCGCCTTCGCCTCGCTCCCCATCATACGCGCCGTGCGATGATGTTGGGATAGCGGGCCGTCGTGCTTAGGTGGGTCAATGCGTGCAGTTTCGGCCTTCGATGCACGTTTTTTGATTTGACAATGCAGTTTTCCCTTTCGACGCGCACTTTTCTCGATCTCGTTGAGATAAATCATTTATTGAATGAATATCTTTTATAGAAATCGCTGATAGTCTTGAGAGGGATTGCATAATCTCCTTGAAAAGTCGAGTTCATCTGCCAAGAGAGTGCGCATTGAAAGGCCAAACTACATCCGGAACGAAGAAAACGTGCGTCGAAGGCCGAAACTGCAGGGAAATTGCGCTATTCGAGAGCGCGTGCCTGCGATGTCGCACGCACGAAGACGAGGGTAGCCTCGTCGGAGAGACTCTGGTCGTGCACGTAGCCACGCTGGTCGAACTCCTCGAGCTCGGTCGGGTCCTCCACGCCACGCTCGGCGCACCAGCGAATGAAGGTGCCGCGTGCGGCCTTGGCCTCGGTGGCAGGCTGTCGTAGGCGCCCCTCGCGCATGGTTCCGAAGAGGCAGGTCAGGACCTGTGGCCCGTTGGGCCGCACCCAGCGGGTGACGGTGCGAGCGTACTCGACGGAGGCCACGTTGACCACAAGGTCGCACTCCTGGGCCAGGGCCTCGTAGAGCATGTCTCCCCAGAACGCGTAGAGGTCGCGCGCACCCCCCACGCTAAGACGCGCCTGCATCTCGAGCCGATAGGGGACCACGCCGTCGAGGGGACGCAGCATTCCGTAGAGCCCTGAGAGGATGCGCAGGTGGTCATCGAGCCAAGCGAGCTCTCTGTTGTTCATTACCTCGGCGGCCAGATGCTGGTACTGGAGGCCCTCGTAGGCCACGGCGGCCGAGGTGAGGCCGCGCGTGAGATCCATGTTTTGCAGCCGCTTGTAGTTGATGGAGGCTAGACGGTCGCTGCAGCGCCAGAGTTTCTGTGCTTCCGGTAGCGTTAGGCCTCGCAGGGTGCGAACGAGCTCCTCCGACCGGTCCAGAAACGCTGGTGTGCGCACTGGCAAGGGCGGTACGTCCACGATGCGCATCTTCTTTGCGGGAGAGGTGATTATGCGTAGCGTTCGGGACATGCGTGACTCTAGCCCACGAAGGATGGCTCTTCGGCCGCGAGTGCGGCAGACAACATGTTTGCGGGTGTGGCGGCGCGCGGCCACACGAGCCCCCTCGCAACGATGCGGGCCATGTCGATGGCGGTGTCTAGTCCCATGGTGCCTCCCTTTGCAAAGGTACATACTAGCAGGGTGTCGTACCGTTCGGTGATTGAGGGGAGCCAACCGTGCCCAATGGAAGCAGACGCCGCCTTGCTGCCCTCGTTGCGGGAGGCGTGGGTGCCCTGGCTCTTGCGCGGCGCGCGGTCTTTCGCGATGCGCGCCTCGTGCGCACGATGGCAGGACCGACCCTCGTCTACACCACGCGCGACGGTGACGGCACGCCCCTGCGGGTCTTGCGCACCGGGGGCGTGTACCAGTCGGCCACCTACCTTGGCGAGAGGCGCATGGAGCCTCCCTTTGCATACCATCGCGCGTTCGGCCAGGCCTTCGATCTCATGCCCAACGCGCGCCGGCTCCTTGTGATCGGAGGAGGCGGATTCGCATTTCCCAAGCTCGTGGCCGTCGAGCATCCATACGCGCACATGGACGTCGTGGAGGTGGACCCCGCCGTGGTCGAGGTCGCGCGTCGCTGGTTCTTCCTGGGCGAGGCCATCTGCGCGCAGCGTGCGGGCGGTGGCGAGCTGAACGTCATCATTGACGACGGGCGCCGCTTCATGGACCGGGCGATTCAGGGGAGCTACGACGTCGTAGTGGTGGACGCTTTCGTGGGGTCCGAGCCCGTGGTCTCGCTGGTCACGGCCGAGGCGGCCGCGAGTGCCCGTCGCGCCCTTGGACCTGAGGGGGTCTATCTGACCAACGTCGTCTCGCGCGGGGGCGGCGCGGACGTGAGCTTCTTGTGTAGCGTCATGGCGGCGCTGGCAACGGCTTTTGATCACGTGAGCGTGGCCTGTGCCACGGACGAGCTGCGATCGAGCGAGGACAACTATCTCGTCGTGGCCTCTGCCGCCGCGCTCGACCTCCCCGGAGCCATAGCCTATGACGAGGACTTCCTGGGTCCCGTTCTGCACGATACGAGCCTGTGAGGACGTACCGATAGGCGGCTCCTCGCGAGATACATAAATCTAAGCGCTTGTGGCTGAGGTTTTCTTAGCGTCTCGCATAGCGGTCGCGCGAAACGGGTAGACTGCATCTCGTTGAATAAGCATCGCGAAAGGGGAGCGCACCATGCGCAAGTTCAAGACGGAGAGCAAGAAGCTTCTAGACCTCATGATCAACTCGATCTACACCAACCACGAGATCTTCCTGCGCGAGCTCGTCTCCAACGCGTCGGACGCGATTGACAAGCTCTACCTCAAGAGCCTGACCGACTCCTCCGCTCAGGTCGACCAGGCCAACCTCGCTATCAACGTGGCCTTTGACAAGGATGCCCGCACCATCACCGTCTCGGACAACGGCATCGGCATGACCTCCGACGAGCTCGAGAAGAACCTCGGAACCATCGCCCACTCCGGCTCGGAGGAGTTCAAGGCAGAAAACGCCGAGAGTCAGGGTGACGCGGTGGACATCATCGGTCGTTTCGGCGTGGGCTTCTACTCTGCCTTCATGGTGGCCCGTGAGGTAAGCGTGACCACGCGCTCCTACGGCTCCGATGAGTGCTTCCGCTGGACCTCGGACGGCGTCGAGGGCTACACGATTTCTCCGGTTGCCGCAGACGATCTGGCGTATAGGCCCACGAGCGGCTCGGACATCGTGTTGACCCTCAAGGACAACACCGACGATGTCGACTACGACGAGTTCCTCTCCGAGTACAAGCTCAAGGACCTCATCACCCGCTACAGCAACTACGTGCGCTATCCCGTCAAGATGCTCGTCACCAAGAGCCGCCAGAAGGATAAGCCGGCCGACGCGGGCGACGACTACAAGCCCGAGTGGGAGGACTACTCCGAGCTTGACACCGTGAACTCGATGACCCCCATCTGGAAGAAGCGTGCCGCCGACGTCACCAAGGAAGAGTACGCGGAGTTCTACAAGGCGACCTTCCACGACTGGGTCGACCCGGCGCGCACCTTCAGCCTGCACGCCGAGGGAGCGCTCGAATACGATGCGCTGCTGTTCATTCCCGGCCAGGCGCCATTTGACCTTTACAGCCGCGACTACGAAAAGGGCCTCCAGCTCTATAGCTCCAACGTGTTGATCATGGAGAAGTGCTCCGACCTCGTTCCCGACTACTACAACTTCGTACGCGGCGTGGTCGATTCCTCGGACGTCTCTCTCAACATCTCGCGCGAGACCCTCCAGCAGACCCGCCAGCTCCAGGCCATGTCCCGTAGGATCGAGAAGAAGATTACCTCCGAGCTGGGGTCCCTGCGTGACGATGACCGCGCGTCCTACGAAAAGTTCTTCGAGAACTTTGGGCGCGGCCTCAAGTACGGCCTCTATCAGAGCTACGGATCCAAGAAGGACGAGCTTGCGGATCTGCTGCTGTTTTGGAGCGCCCGCGAGGAGAAGATGGTGACGCTGTCCGAGTACGCTGCCGCCATGCCGGACGGCCAGAGTGCGATTTACTACGCTGCCGGCGACGACCGCGAGCGTCTGGCCAAGATGCCGGTGGTAAAGGCCGTGCTCGCCAAGGGTTACGATGTGTTGCTCTGCACCGCTGACGTGGACGAGTTCTGCTTCCAGGCCATGCGCGACTTCGAGGCTAAGGGCCTGCCCAAGGTCTACGATTCCGACGAGGCTCGCGAGGCGGCCGCCAAGGCCGTGGCCGACGGTGCCGAGCCCGAGCTGGAGGATCGCATCCTCGAGCTCAAGAACGTCTCCTCGGGCGATCTCGACTTGGCTACGGACGAGGAGAAGTCTGCCGCCGAGGAGGCCACCAAGGCCAACGAGGGCCTGTTCGAGGCCATGAAGGAGGCTCTAGGCGACAAGGTCGAGAAAGTTGCGGTCTCCACGCGCCTCGCCGGCGACGACGCGCCGGCTGTGATCACCTCCGAGGGACCCGTGTCGCTGGGCATGGAGAAGGTCCTGTCAGCCGGCCCCGAGTCCGGTGAGGCTCCCAAGGCCACGCGCGTGCTCGAGGTTAATGCCGCCCATCCGGTCTTCGAGAAGCTCAGGGCCGCCCACCAGTCCGGCGACAAGGAACGCCTCTCACTGTACGCGGGGCTTCTCTACGATCAGGCGCTTCTCGTTGAGGGCATCATGCCCGCCGACCCCGTGGCCTTTGCAACCCAGGTCTGCGAGCTCATGTAGGACCTCCCGTCGCATCACGCTGCCATGACTTCTCGCGTGCGCCCTCGTCTATCGGGGGCGCATTCTTTTGACGAGACCGCGACTCGTGTCTGCCGTCTGCCGTTGCGCTCGACTTCGTAGGCCGTTGAATTGCTATCCTAAGAGGTCCGTCACGTCCGCAGGAAGCGTTGATCGGGGGAGACATGGTCAAGATGCTGGTTCTTGTTCGGCACGGCGTGCCCGAGGCGGCCTCTGCCTCCGGCTCGGACTTCGATCGCAGGCTCACGCCCTCAGGCGCACGCGCCCTCGAGACTGCCTATCCGCACATGTTCGGACTTCTCGCCGACGGCTTCGAGCCCACGATTTGGAGCAGCCCGGCCGTGCGCGCCCTCGAGACGGCTCGCATCGTCGCCGACGCATTGGACGCTCCCGGCGTCGAGGCGCACGACTCCCTTTACGCGCAGGACCTGCCGGCGTTTCTCGATGAGCTCGATGCCACGGATGTCGAGACCGTCGTGGCCGTGGGCCATGCGCCGTTCGTGGACCTCGCTGCCACGCACCTCCTAGGCACGGCTCCCTCGTTTGACAAGGGTAGTGTCGCGGCCATA
>CAYSIC010000009.1:58599-83110 GCA_964430985.1 uncultured Atopobium sp. | reverse complement strand
ACCACCCCGACCACGCCCACGACGCCCCCCACGCCCCCCACGCCTACCACGCCTGACTCGGACAACTCAGATGGCGATGGCTCGGGCAACGCAGAGTCCCCCGGAAACGACTCCCCCGCCGATAAGGAGAGCGATACGGGCGCCCGCACCCCGAGCGCGGGCGCGTAGACACAAGCCCCATCGGCTACCGCGTGCTGCTCAGCTTATCGATAAGGGACTGGAGCGACGCGGCATGCTCGACGTCATCTACGACCACGAGCACCGTGTCGTTGCCCGCCACGGACCCCAGCGCGTGCGCGAGATCGGCGTCATCGACTGCGGCGGCCACACCTGAGGCCGTTCCCGGCTGGCACTTCACCACGACGAGGTTCTCGGCACGCAGCACGTTCACCACGAACTCCGAGAGCATGCGCTGCAGATGAAGGTCCTCGGCAAGCACGTAGATGCCCTCGGGCAGCTTGCGCAGGCCCATATCGGCTATGTCGCGCGAGACCGTCGCCTGCGTACAGGCGAACCCAAGCGCCAGAAGCTCCTGGACAAGGGTGTGCTGTGTGCGAATGGACTTTCCTCGGACGAGCTCCCTGATGGCGTCCTGCCTGCTATTCCTGCGCTTCATCTAAATAAGCCTTTCAAGGGATTGAACTATCCGGAGAGTACCGCTCCCCGATTATACCTTCGCATGGAAAAGACCACACGGCGCCGCTGCCGTATCATGCGAAGAGAAGCATCCGGTAATCATGCATTCGGAGGATTTATGACGTACGGAGATCAGAGCGGGCATGCACGTCCTCACGGCACCTCACACGACGGCTCCTCACGTCAGTACGCTGACGGCACGCGTCCGCGCATCACTGGTCAGGGCAGCTATCACGGGCCGCAAGGGACGCAGGCGCACAGGGCCAGCGTGGGCGGCCGCAGCGCACGGCGCAACCGCGGAAGGGGTGGCTACCCGCTCAAGTCGCGTTCCATAAACTTCCGAGGCGGACAAGGGCGGGGGCGTGGCCCCGACCGTCGCCTCATCATCCTGGCGGTCCTCGCGCTTGTCCTCGTGGTTCTTCTGGTCGTAGGCGTTTCGAGCTGCGTACGTGGATGCTCCTCCAGCTCGGAGAGCTCAACCGATACCAACCCGATAGACTCCCGCGTGTCCGTGGGCGTCTCCGAGGATCTCACCAAGCAGTTCTCGGCTCGACTCGATCAGAACGAGAAGCTGGCCCACATCGCCGCCTCCGCCAGCGGCTACGAAGACCAGGGACTGCCCGAGCTTGCGCTCTCGTGCCCCGAGGCCATCGACTTCGTGGCCGCCTACCCCGAGGCCGAGAAGACCGCCCAGCCCTATGAGGACTCCGTGAGCCAGGGGACGGTCCCCGAGCTGTGGTGCTGGGATGCACGCTGGGGCAGCGTCGACTATGCCGGACGCCCGCTCGCGCTCACAGGCTCCGGCCCCACTGCGCTCTCGATGGCCTACATGAGTCTCACTGGCTCGGCCGACAAGACCCCCGCCGACATCGCCTCGCTCGTAAGCGATGCCGGTCTGGCCACGGGCGACTCCGGCATGTCCGCGAGCTTTCTCACGAGCGGCATCGAGAACCTTGGCCTCACCTGCTCCACCTACACCTCGAACGCCGACAACCTCTCCCGCCTCCTTGACACGGGCACCCATCTGCTCATCGAGGCCAAGGCGAAAACCCTGACGGACGCGGCCCACTGGGTTCTTGTCGTCAGCGAGAACGAGGACGGCTCCGTGGTGGTGTACGACCCCACCTCCCCCGCGATCAGCGCCCATCCCTGGGATCCCGCGACCGTGGCGTCAGCCTGCGACACCCTCTACGTGCTCTCCGCCACCTCGACCCCTGCCGACTCCGCTACCACCGAGTAGCCACTGAGCTTGGACCCGACAGCGGGCTCCCTTCCGTAGACGACTCCAATAACCACAAGCTCCCCGGGGAGCTATCTCGTTAGACCTTGTTCATCTTTCGCATACGCCGCGCTACGACAGGATCTTCTCGCTTGCTGCCTGGAGCTTGGCCCTCACGGCCTCGGACTCCTCGCGCGTAGCGCCCTTGGAGAAGAGATAGGCCTTGACCTTGGGCTCCGTGCCCGAAGGACGGAAGATGACCTTGTTGTCACCCTCGAGGCGGAACTCGAGCACGTTGGCCTCCGGCAGCTCCTGCGCGGGCTCTTTCTGCAGGCCGGACACGCGCGGCATCTGGGCACCGGTGGCGTAGTCGGTCATGCCCTCGACCGTGTAACCGGCGATCTGAGCGGGTGGGTTCGCACGCAGGTCGTCCATGAGACCAGCCATCTTCTGGGCACCGGCGGCCCCGGGGAAGCTCGCGTTGACCGTGCCGTTGAGGTAGTAGCCGTACTTCTGGTAGAGGGCATCCATGGCCTCGTAGAGGTCCATGCCACGGGAGGCGTAGTAGCTCGCCATCTCGACGCAGAGCATGGTGGCGACGATGGCGTCCTTGTCGCGGGCATGCGTGCCCACGAGGTAGCCGTAGGACTCCTCGAAGCCCATGAGGAAGCGGTCCTCCTCGTCGGCATCCTTGAGGTGGTCTATCTGGTCGCCGATGTACTTGAAGCCCGTGAGCACACGGCGCATCTCGAAGCCCCAGTCACGGGCGAGGGCATCGGGCATGGAGGACGAGACTATCGTGGAGACGGCGACCTTGGCACCCACGTCCTCGCCGGCGTCGGCCGCCATCGTGGCAAGCCAGTCCATGAGCAGCACGCCCATCTCGTTTCCGGAGAGCAGCACGTAGTCGCCCTTGTGCGGGATGGCGGTGCCCATGCGGTCGGCATCGGGGTCGGTGGCCACGAGCAGATTGGGCTTTACCTTGTCGGCAAGCTTGAGCCCCAGATCGAGCGCCTCCCTGAATTCTGGGTTGGGATAGGAGCACGTGGGGAAGTTCCCGTCGGGCTCGGCCTGCTCGGGAACAACGGTCACGTTCTCGACGCCGATCTCCTTGAGGATGCGGCTCACGCACTCCATGCCCGTGCCGTTAAGCGGCGTATAGACCACGGAGTAGTCGTCGGCGGCCTTGAAGCCGGGAACGGAGACCCTCTTGATCGAAGCGATGAAGCTGTCGAGAACCTCCTCGGGCGTCCACTCGATGAGGCCCTTCTGAAGGCCCTCGTCGAAATCCATGACCTCCACGGAGAACGGGTCGGCCTCGGCGATGCGCGCGCTGATCTCGTCGGCAGCCTCGTCGGTGATCTGACCACCGTTGTCGTTGTAGACCTTGTAGCCGTTGTAGGGGGCCGGGTTGTGGGAGGCCGTGAGGACGATGCCCGCCGAGGCACCCAGGTGGCGCACCGCGAAGGAGAGCGTGGGCACGGGCTCGATGCGCGGATAGACGTAGACGTGAATCCCGTTTGCCGCCAGGACGCCCGCAGCCACGCGCTGGAAGTCCTCCCCCTTGTTGCGCGAGTCACGCGCAAGGGCGAGCGTGGGATGCTCGTAGTGAGCGTTCAAGTAGTCGGCGACACCCTGCGTGGCCTGGGCCACCACGTAGACGTTCATCCGGTTGGTGCCCACGCCGAGCACCCCGCGCAGGCCTGCCGTCCCAAAGGCGAGGTCACGGTAGAAGGCATCGTTGAGCTTCTCCTCGTCCCCGGATGCCCTCAGATCCCTGAGCTCGCGGACGAGGTCAGCCTCGCGCACGCCGTCCTGCCAGGTCTGAATCCTTGCCTCAGTGTTCGCGTCCATAGGCATGCGTCCCCCGTCTTGCTCGTGGCGCGAGCCTGTCGCGCCGGCCAATCAAACGTCACGACTGATTCTAGCCGCACGTGCTCGGAAGGTAACCCATCTCTATGCGGATGGGGCGTGCTTGTCGCCCGACGGCGACCCCACGCGCCATTATCCGCGCCTCACCAGATAGCAGTGGTGGATCTTGGGGCTGCGCGAGAAGTCCTCGGGGATGGTCTGGGCCGTGAGGTCGGTGAGGACCACGCCCGCGCGGCGGAGCTTCTCGACGTCGGGCTCGAAGGTGCGCAGGTTGCACGAGAAGAGAGCGCTTCCCTCGCGCGTGAGCAGGCGAGAGACTCCGATGAGGAGCTCGGCGTGGTCACGCTGGACGTCGAAGGACGACCGACGCATGCGCGACGAGTTGGAGAAGGTGGGTACGTCACAGAAAACAAGGTCCCAGCGGTTGGGCGTGTGACGCTGCTCCGTGACCCACTCCAGGACGTCAGCCTGAACGAACTCGTGCTCGCGAGCAGTGAAGCCGTTCCTGTCCATGTTGCGTCGAGCCCAGTCGAGAGACGGCCGCGAGAGGTCCACGGTCGTGGTGTGTTTGGCACCGCCATCCGCTGCATAGCAGGTCGCGGTACCCGTGTAGGCGAAGAGATTGAGAAAGCGCTTGGAGCCTCGGGTCTCTTTCATCATCTCGCGCACGCGCGCACGGGTGTCTCGATGGTCGAGGAAGATGCCGCAGTCCAGCCGACTCGAGAAGTTGACCTCGAAGGTAAGCCCCCCCTCGTCCACGAGCTGGGCGCCCACGGGCAGCTCCACCTCGCCCGGACGGGCACGGTGGCGGTCACGCCGCCCTCGCACCTCGGAGTCGGCGCGCAGCTCGTCGGCGTATTGCGAGCCTCCCCGCGCACGCGTGCGCACGCGCAGATAGACGTTCTCGGGTGCCACCCTGAGGACCCGCGGGGCCACGACGAGCACGTCAAGCAGACGTCGATGCGCCAGTTCGAGGTCCACCCCCCGGGGAGGGGCGTATTCGAAGACCTGCAGCCAGCGACCCGGCGTCTCGGAGCCCTCGTAGAGCTCGATCGAGACCGCGTAGTCGGGCAAATCGGCGTCATAGACGCGGTAGCAGCTCACGTCCTCGCGCCGCGCCCACTTGGCACGCAGGCGCGCCACCTTGGCCAGGCGCGCGGCGAACTGATCGGTGGCGCTCACGAGCACGGGGACGCGCACGTCGGCAACCCTGACCGTCGAGGGAGGCTCCACCTGGGAGGAGGGGGCGTAGGTGCGCAAGGTGGCCGGATCACGGCCCACGATGACGTCGATCGTCGATGCGGGCTCGGCACGCAGGGCGGCGTCGAGCGAGGTTCCGCGGACGAGCGCGCAGATGCGCAGGCCGGCAGCCGCGGAGGCGCTCGAGAGGGCCGTGGCCTCGAGGGACAGCGAGTCCTCGCCCAACCAGGAGAGGTCGCAGGTCACGAGCGGATCCGAACCCGCCGCGCGGACGGCGTCTAGCGCGTCGGCTGCGGGGACAAACTCCGGCTCGAGCGCAAGACCCGCCGCGCGCAGCGCGCGGCGGCAGGCGGCCTCGGCACCACGACGGCCATCGGCGGCGATCAGGGTGAGCGGATGGTCGGAGCCGACCTCGGCGCGCTCCTGCGCGTCGGCGAGCAGGAGCTCCCACGCCTCCTGGTCGTGGCCCGCCCAGCCCTCGAAGCCCCAGTGGGGACGTAGGAGACCCGGCGCGCGGTCAAGGGCGGCCGTGGCCGCCTCCACGAGAACGCTTCCCTGGCCCGCCCAGAGCGCGACGAGCGTGGGGTCTTGATGGCGCACGTCTCGGAACCACCCGCCTGCCGCCAGGAGCGCGGCGGCGTAGTCCGGGCGCAGCGGGGCCACGCGCTCGGCCGCGCGCGAATCGTAGCCACGATGGAAGAGTGGCTCGCCCGTGAGGTCAATCGAGACCGTGGCACGCCCTCCCGAGAGGCGCACGCCCACGCGGACGTCCGGACGCGCCACGTCCACCACGGGGCGCGCACCGCGTGCCGAGACGAGGCCGTCCACAATAGCGTCTTTGGAGCGCAGGGCCACGAACTGCGTGTTTCTGAGCTGGGCGTTGGTGCCGTGTGCGTCTATGGCAAAGGTGGCGCCCGGCTCGAGGTGCTCGGTCCAGTCAACCGAGCGCAGGCCTTCGTAGAGCGCATCGGCATCCTGCGCGTCGACGCGCGCGAGCACGAGCAGCACGCGCGAGGCGAGCCGCGACCACAGACAGGCCCGATACGCATCGGACAGTTCTCCGCCAAAGGCCACCTGACCGTGCAGGGGCCTCACCTGGGGGGTGTGCAGACCGGCCAGCTCGTCGGCCAAAATGCGCTCGAACCCCTTGGGACACGTCGCCACAAACTCCATCGGGTCACCTCTCGCCCGTCATCCGTCAGTGCATCCCATTGTCGCACGAACGAGGGGTCTCGTTCTTGGGCAGGCGTCCTTCTCGGCTCGATCCTGCCCTCCTCGCGAGCGTCCCTGGCTCTCAAACATTCCTTCTCCGCTCCCCGTACGAAAACGTCATTTCTAGGCCTCTTGGAGAAGGGGAAGGTGACTTTTCCGCACGGGGAGCGAAAGCGCAACTCGAACGCGGCCCCGAAGTCGAGAAAGCCCCGGCCCTGCCGGCCACTCCCGGCCTCCGCCGACTTTAGCGCCTCTGGTAGAAGTCGTGCAGGTCGCGACCCATGGCCTCGAGCGTGGGCTCGTCCACGTAGGCCATGTGGCCGCAACCGTAGCGGTACCAGCTCACGCGCCCCTTGAGCTCGGACGAAAGGAACTGGCAGCTCATGTCGTGGACGACGTTCCAGAAGGTCGTGGCCGCGTCATAGCGGCCTCCTAGGATGGCCAGCTTGCAGGTGGGGTTGCGGCGCAGGGCCACGGCGATGTCGAGCGCCACGTTGGGTGCGGAGGCCTCCTCGTCGCAGCCCGGCTCCGCGTGGTTCCAGCTCCAGCTCGCACCTACCTTCTCGTAGTTGTTCGAGAGGTAGCGCGCGGGCCCCCGATAGCCCAGCTCGTCATGGCAGAAGGAGCGAAACGCCCTGACCCAGGCGCCCTCGACGGCATCGTCCGCGGCGTCCTCGGCTGCCACCCAGGAGCTGGAGGTCTGCATCGGGGAGAGGCCGTCTGAGGAGAAGCGCATGTCGAGCCGCCCGCAGATCCTTCCCTCGTCCGCGAGGATGCGCGTGCGGAAGTCCGTGAGGTCGATGCGCAGATGATGCGCCAGGAGGTGGTCAACGGGAATTCCGATGAACGCCGAGAGCTCCCCGGCCACATCGCGCTCGCGCTCGGCGCCAAGCCGGTCGCCGCGCAGCAGGGCTGGCGCGAGAACGTCCTCCGTGAACTCCATGGCCCGGTCGAACCACGCGTCGGGGTCGACGCCCTCCCCCGCCTTTCCAAAGTATTGTGCCGCGGCGGCATAGGTGGGCATCATGCCCAGGTAATAGAGATCCTCGCCCGGCTGGACCTGCACCCAGTCGAAGATGGCCGAGAGCATGACCACGCCCGTCAGCTGCACGCCCCTCTCGCCGAGCACGCGCATGAGCACGGCGTTGCGCACGGTGCCGTATGACTCGCCAAAGAGGTACAGAGGACTTGACCAACGGCCGTTCTCCTCGAGCCAGAAGCAGATCGCGCGAGCAAAGGCGTCCGCGTCACCGTCGACGCCAAAGATCTTCTTGGGATCGCATCCGTCGGCGACCACGGACCATCCAGTGCCCAGCGCATCCAGGAACACCACGTCGGACTCTGCGAGCAGGGTCTGGGGATTGTCCTGGACGGGCGCGCCGGCGCGCACGTGAGAGATGCCATCCGTGGCCACGCGACGCGGTCCCATGCCCCCGAAGTTGATGGGCACCGAGCTCGACCCCGGCCCTCCGTTGAATGCAAAGGTCACGGGGCGGGCACGGTCGGCGCGACCGTCTGCGTCCACGGCCACGTACGAAAGCGAGAACATCTTGCCCAGAAGGGTGCCCGCGTCGTCGACCACGTCCAGATGGGCCGCGCGTGCCTCGTAGTCGATCGTGCGGCCTGCAGACGTCCACGTAAGGCGCGCCGAGGCCGGCTCGGCAACCTCCGTCGAGCGAGCCGCGGCCACACCTCTGAATGGGTTTGCGGCCGCGTCGCGGGTGACGGGCGTGCCCTGGTCTTCTGCCATAGGTTTTTCTCCTCATTTGTAGCCTCTTTGCCAAGGTCATTCTAGCTATAACCTCCCCCAGCCGCCCATGGTGGCAAAGTGCTAGATTGTGTAACTTGGCCCTTGCACCCTTTTTGGGGCCCGTTTTGCGGAATTCGAGTTTGGAGCGCTATGAACGCATCGCGCAAGGCCTCTCCCTCGGTCAGGAACCACAGGACAAAGAGCGCGGGGATTCCCCTGTCCGCCGGCATGCTCCTGGTTACGCTCGGTGTGGTGTACGGTGACATCGGCACGAGCCCCATGTACACCTTGAAGGCGATCGTGAGCGGCAACGGGGGGCTGTCCACCATGTCGCCGGACGTGGTCCTTGGAGCCCTGTCCCTCATCATCTGGACCCTCACACTCATCACCACGGTCAAGTACGTCCTGGTGGCCATGAAGGCCGACAACCACAACGAAGGCGGCATCTTCGCTCTCTACAGCCTCGTGAAGCGCTGCGGCAAGTGGCTCATCATCCCCGCCATGATAGGAGGTGCGGCCCTTCTCGCCGACGGCATCCTCACCCCAGCCGTCACCGTGACCACCGCCATCGAGGGCCTGCGCACAATCGACTTCTTCTATGCCCTCATCGGCGACAACCAGCGCATCGTCGTGATCATCACCATCTGCATCCTGTGCGTCCTGTTCCTCTTGCAGAGGGCGGGAACCTCCAAGATCGGACGCGCCTTCGGTCCCATCATGACCGCATGGTTCGTCTTTCTTGCCCTAGCCGGACTCTACAACCTGTCCGGCAACCTCAGCGTCCTGCGCGCCTTCAACCCGGTGCGCGGCGTCAGATTCCTCTTTGATGGAAGTCTCAACGCCGCCGGCCTCATGGTGCTTGGCAACGTCTTTCTGTGCACCACGGGCGCCGAGGCCCTCTACTCCGACATGGGTCACGTGGGCAAGGACAACATCTATGCGAGCTGGCCGTTCGTAAAGGTCTGCCTCATCATCAACTACCTGGGACAGGGTGCCTGGATCATCGCGAACCAGGGCAACGCCCACCTCGCGGGCATCGACGACCTCAACCCGTTTTTCCAGATGCTCCCCGAGCAGATCCGCACCGTCGCCGTAGTGCTGTCCACCTTCGCCGCCATCATCGCCTCGCAGGCGCTCATCACCGGCTCGTTCTCCATCGTCTCAGAGGCCGTGCGACTGGATCTCATGCCGCACATGCGCATCCATTACCCCTCCGAGACTAAGGGCCAAATTTACATTCCCCTGGTCAACGACATTATGTGGGTGGGCTGCATCGGCGTGGTCCTGCTCTTCAAGAGCTCGGAGCACATGGAGGCCGCTTACGGTCTGGCCATCACCGTCACGATGCTCATGACAACGCTCCTGCTCTTCACCTACCTCTCGCGCATACGCCACAAGTTTGGCTTGGCCATCCCGTTCGCCCTGTTCTTCGGCGCCATCGAGTTCATGTTCTTCTTCTCGAGCCTCACAAAGTTCTTCCACGGCGGCTACGTCACCGTGCTCATGGCGAGCGTTCTGTTCATCGTCATGTACGTGTGGCGCCGTGGAACAGCCGTCGAGCGCACGCAGAGCGTCTACCTGCCCGTCGACAAGTACCTCGATCAGCTCTCCAGCCTCTCCCATGACGAGGACTACCCGCTGCTCGCCGACAACCTCGTCTTTTTGACCAACGACTCGTCCTTCGACAAGCTCGACCGCGACATCCTCTACTCGATCTTGGACAAGCGCCCCAAGCGCGCACGGGCTTACTACTTCCTCAACGTCCAGGTGACCGACGAGCCGCACACGCACGAGTTCATCGTCAACGACTTTGGCACCGACTTCGTGTTCAAGATCCAGCTCCGCCTGGGCTTCAAGGTCAACCAGCGCATCAACGCCTACCTCTATCAGATCGTATCGAACCTCGTGGAGAACAAGCAGATCGCGCCGCAGAACCATCGCTACTCGATTTATCGCGAGCACAGCAACGTCGGTGACTTCCGCTTCTGCCTCATCCGCAAGGTCCTCTCCCCCGAGACGGATATATCGGGCTTCGACCACCGCTGCATGGAGCTCAAGTATCTCATCCGTCGTCTATGCGGGTCGCCCGCACGCTGGTACGGCCTCGAGAACTCGCGCATCCTCTTCGAGTACGTGCCGCTGTTCTCCAAGACCAAGCGTCAGCACAAGCTCGAGCGCATCGAGCTCGCTGACGTCGTCCGCGCGACGCCCTCAAGCGTCGTTGACCCAACGGCATCTACCTCCGCGGAAGACGAGGAGGATGACGAGGACCTCTTCTCGGCAACGATGAGAGACGAGCGCGAGCGCTCCGTCGAGGAGGCCAACAAGAGCCTCGTGGGCGGCGACACAGCGTCCTTCAGACCTCTCGTGATCGATGGCGATGGCGACGAGGTAGAGGAAGATGGCGAGGAGTAGGCCTGTCATTCTCGCCACTCGCTCCGTCAGCCCGTCCGTCGGTCCACTCACCTGACCGTCCATGAATTCGGAGCCACGGCACTTCCGCACCTGAAACGCTCAAGGTCCTTGGACCGTGGCACGCGCAAATCCCCTGCGACGTGCCACGGTCCAAATCTATGCGCCCGCAGGGGCGCACCCCAAGGCGGCACGTACCAGAAAGCTTCTCAGGATGGCGAGAGGGACGCGGGGCGTTCGCTACCCGCGCTCGGCAAGGGGAACGTAGACTCCGCTGTTGCCCATGACGGAGTTGTAGGCCGGACGGATGATGCGCCCGGCGCCGTAGAGCTCCTCCATGCGGTGCGCGCACCAGCCTGCCAGACGCGCCATGGCGAAGATGGGCGTGTAGAGCTCGGGCGTGATGCCCAGAAGCTCATAGATGAAGCCCGTATAGAGGTCGATGTTGGCACACAGGGGCTTGGTCGTGCCCTTGACGTCACGCATGACCTGGGGCCCCAGCCGCTCGATGCCCTCGATGAGGGCAAGACGCTCGGCCTGTCCCCTCTCGTCCGCCAGCTTGCGCGCGTACTTCTTAACGAGCTGGGCGCGCGGGTCTGAGAGCGTGTAGACGGCATGGCCGAGGCCATAGATGAGGCCCGTCCTGTCGAAGGCCTCCTTACGTGCAATCCTCCTAAGATAGCTGGCGAGCTCTTCGTCGCTCGACCAGTTCGAGACGTTGTCCGCAACCTCGTCGATCATCGCGGAGACCTTGGAGTTGGCGCCCCCATGCCTGGGCCCCTTGAGCGAGCCGATGGCGGCCGCGTAGGCCGAGTAGGCGTCCGTGCCCGAGGAGGACAGGACGCGCGTGGCAAAGGTGGAGTTGTTGCCGCCGCCGTGCTCGGCATGGAGGATGAACATGACGTCGAGCAGCATGGCCTCATCGTGCGTGAAGCCCTCGTCAGCGCGCAGGACGTCGAGAATCGTCTCAGCCATGCCGTAGCCCTCGCGTGCCGGCGGAATGGTCAGACGCTCGTCGTTGCGTGCGGCGGCGTCCGCGGCCGCGGCCACGGCCGCGATGCGCGGCCAGCGCCCGAACAGCGAGCAGGCGACGTCAATCTCGTGGACCGCAGAGGTGTCGTCGGCCGTGGGGTCGAAGGCATAGAGCAGAAGCGTCGCCCTCTGCATGACGTTCATAATCGAGTGACTCTGCGTGGTGCGCGGAAAGATCCGCAGGTAGCGCTCGGAGAGCTGGCGGCGCGAGTCAATGCGAGCGCAAAAGTCTTCGAGCTGGTCCTGTGTGGGAAGGCAGCCCGTGATCAGGAGGTACGCCACCTCCTCGTAGCCAAAGCGATCCTCGCGCTGAGAGGAGTCGATGAGTTCCCCCACGCTGTAGCCACGGTAGATGAGCTCGCCCTCGTCAGGCTCGATGCCTTCTGCGGTCTTCCTGTAGCCATGTACGTTCGAGACCGTGGTGAGACCTACCAGGACACCCGAGCCGTCGGCGTTGCGCAGGCCACGCTTGACGTCATAGCGCTGGTAGAGCTCAGGGTCGACGACGTCAACCGCCTGCGCGCCGTGATAGAGCTGGCTCGCGACGGGCGGGATGCCCATCTTCACCGAGGGCATGGGATAGGAGTCCTCGAAGCTCCCAAAGGCCGAGGTCTCGCTCGGGGTGAGGATAGGTCCAAAGGAGCCCTGGGGAACTCTCTTCATCGCGCTTCTCCCATCTGGGAACCGTGCCAGAGACGCGCCCTTGTCGGACGCTGTCGCTAGAGGCGATACATGTAACGGAAGACCTCTTCGCGCTGAAGCATGATCTGTACGTCGATTCTCTCAGAGAGGCCATCGAGGGTCTCCTTGAGCTCGGAGAACGGCGTCTGACCTAGGTCCACGAGCATGGTCATCGTAAAGATGCCCTGCAAAATGGTCTGGGAGATATCCAAGATGTTGGCGTCGCGCTCCGAGAGCACTCCTGCAACCGCGGCGACGATGCCTGCACGGTCACTTCCGAGGACGGTGATGATGGCACGGTTCTGTAGGGCGGACGAGGCCGCGTCCTCGGTAGGCGTCATGTTTTCTCCTTGCGTAGAGGCTCTTCCGGTCTGCCCATTGTAGGCACGACACAGCCATTGCGCGCGCAGCGAGCGAATAAGCACCCAAAATGTAACGGAGAAGGACTCGAGGCCGGCTAGTTCTGACTGGCGCTCTCGTCTGCGCTCTCCTTGAAGAGCATCACGACGTCATCAATCGTGCACCCGAGCGCCACGGAGAGTTCCACATAAGAGCGCTCGCGCGCCTGCTTGAGGATGCGCTCATAGGCCACAGGCGGCTTCTTGTTGCGCGCCGAGAGGTCCGCGATACGAGCGTGGAACGTCTTGACAATGCGCACCGAGTCGCGACAGGAGCCCCTGCGGATCTCGTTTTTGTAGTGTTCCTCCTCGAGGGAGTTGTTGCGCGCCTCAAAGTTGTCAAGCTTCATGTCTGGATAGTCGGCGATGATCTCCTGGGCCTCGTCGTGCGAGAGCACGGGACGCAGGCGGTCCTCGATGGAAACGGGGAAGCTGATACGCACGGGGTGTCGTTGACCCACGGGAAGCAGCTGGTAGAGTGCCTCGGGACTCTTGGTGACGTCCTCTATCTGACAGACTCCCTGACCCGGATGAACGATGTAATCCCCAACGTCATACATAGATGTACTCCTTTCACGTTTTTTCACTATACCATAAAAAAGGACTTTTTTATGCCGTTTACGGAAATGGTATTGCATCAACACGTAACTATCAGTATGTTATTACGTTTTGCTCTTATCGCGAACTGAACGCCCCATGGGCGCATCACAGGTGACTGGCGTTCGATCTTATATAATATTTTATCTAAGACGGTCCAAGGCCCCCCAAGAGAGGCTGAGACGCGGCAGCACAGACCATCTCTCACGGAGCCTGGGCAGCGCCCTGACCGACACCTCACGAGGAGGAGGGGGACGTTATGAGACGGGGCATGCTGCGTCGCACAGAAGCCATCATCGGCAGGGGCCATCGAGGCCAACGCCGGCTGCAGGACCCTAGAAAAGACGCCCCCCGAACGAGCCGCTGCCCGGGAGGCGTCTCTCATGTGACGCGCGCGAGTGGAATCCTAGGCGGTACAGCAGGAGACGACCCAGCCGAGCAGGTTGTCGGTTGGAGTGCCCGAGCGCTCGGCCAGAACGTGACCCTGGCCCCAGACGGGTGTGTAGGCGACGTCGGCAACCCCGTCGTACTTGCGCAGGGCGAACACGACGTTCGGCGCGCAGCACAGGGGCGTGCTCGTATCAAAGACGCCCTCGTTGATGCGCCAGTGGGGAGCCACGCCCGCCTGCCCGTAGCCCTCGTAGTGCCCACTCAGCCAGAAGAGCGGGTTGAATAGCGAGACGCGCGTGGTCATACCCGTCTCAAGGGCGTCGACCTTGGCGAGGTCGTCCGACCAGGCCGTCTCGTAGCCAGCGTCCCAGTCCTCACAGGCGGCATATGCGTCCACGTTCTTCTCCACAAGATCGGCCACGGTGGCGTCGAAGTGAAGCGTGGACTCCTCGCCAACACCAAAGAGCTGGTTGGTCTTGGAGCCGCGATCGGGCGCATCGAACGACGAGACCGCAAGCTCGGCAGGACGCAGGTGCAAGGAGAAGTCACGCAGGCTCGAGACCGAGACGCTCTGGCGCTTGAGGCTGTAGTTTATCCACCAGCTGTCTGCGTTGAGCGCCGCGAAGTAGTTCTGCGCGGAGTCATAGATCGTCGACTGAATCTGGGCCACTCCCGTGACCTTCAGGGCGTCGTCGGCATCCGTCTCGCCCATGCTGTTAGACGAGGCCTTGTCGAAGGCTGCCGTCTGAGAGGCGGCCTCCGAGGCACGCGTGGCCAAGAGGTTGGGGTCTCCTGGGAACGCGGGCTCGTCAAGGCGCTGCGGCGTGTAGGTGTACGGAAAGGAGGTGTTTTGCACGAAGTGCGAAGCCGCCTCGTCGAGGGTGTCCAGAAGCGCGTCGGCGTAGGTTCCCAGCGCGAAGATGCCCGTCTCGGTCTCGTCGAGCGTGAGCTGCTCGTCGTCCGCGTTGCGCAGGTCCATCTCATTGACCCAGGCGCCATAGGCTCCCGCGAGATCCTGGGACAGCGCGCGCGTCCAGGTGTCGTCGGCGCGCGTGTCGGCGTCGGCGTACTGTCCCTGGCCCCACTCATAGGAGGCGTCGGCCACGTCGAAGGAGGTCACAGGGCACCACGAGGCGCTGCCCGCGATGGCATCCGAGACCGCGTTGCCCTGAGCGTCATGCGTGGCGGCGCCCAGCGAAAGGAGATAGGGCGCGTAGGGCTCCGCATCGCCGGAGGAGCCCAGGACCATGCTCACGCCCCCACCCGCCCCAAAGCCGAAGACGAAGACGCGACTGGCGTCGCACGGCAGGCTGGAGGCGTTGTAGCGCAGGTAGCGCACGGCTGCCTTGAGGTCCACGACCGGCCACGGGGCGCCGCCCGCAAAGAGGTCCTTGGAGCCGGAGGCCGTATCGTAGCCGGCGGAACGGCCCCGAAAGCCCGCGTAGACGTAGACGCAGCCCGCCTCGAGATAAGGGGCGAGGCCCTCGTAGCCGTAGACCGTCGGGCTCATCTGGGCGGAGAGGGTCGCCGTGTTGACGGGCATGAGAATCGGCGCGGTCGCAGGGGTGAAGCTGCCCACAACGGCCTTCTCGTTGACCGAGCAGGTGTAAGAGTCCCCACTCTGCTCGGCGGTGAAGTAGGCACCGGGAACGAAGACCGCAAGCGACTCATAGGTCGTGGTCGCGGGTTTGGTGCAGTAGGTCAGGCCGAGCTGATAGTAGACGTCGTTGTCCTTGTCATAGCGCCAGGCGGAGGCGTCGAGCGCCAGGGACTTGAACTCCTCCAGATCGATCGCGGCCTGATCGGTCGAGGGGTCCTCCGGGACCGAGTCGGTCGACACGGCGGGGGCGGAGCAGCCAGCGAGGCCGCCCATCGTTCCCACCGAGGCGAGCGCGAGAAACTCTCTTCTTGTACAGCTCAACGTTCCTCCTTGCAAACGGGCACTTCGTGTCTGGGATGCCGACCTCCTATGCGGTGCGGACGCCCTTGACCTTGGTAATCTTCTTCTCGGCGCGACGATCCGCGCCCCAAAAGCAGCATGAGAGCATGCCGGGGCCCACGTGACTGCCGATGGTAGGACCAATCGTGGGACGGCCGACCACGAGCTCCGGATCGATGCGGCGCAGCTCGCTGGCAACTTGATAACCGTCCTCCGGGCAGTCCGCGTCACCCACGCAGACAACGTGACCATAGGGCTCGAGCTCTCGGTTCTTCTCGAAGTACTCGACGAGGCGACGCATGCCCTTCTTGCGGCCGCGCACCACCCCCCGGATGCCGAGAGATCCGTCGAGGTTGAAGTGCAGGAGGGGCTTGACGTCCAAGGCGTCACCGACCACGGCCACGCTCCTGGGAATCCGGCCTCCGCGATGCAGGGAGTCAAGGTTGTTCACCATGAAGAGCGTACGTACGTGATAGCGGGCATCGTTGGCCCATATGACGAGCTCCTCGGCGTTGAGGCCGGCGTCGCGTTGACGGCAGGCCTCCTCGAGCAGCAGGGTCAACGAGGTCGAGGCCACGAGCGAGTCCACCACGTAGATGCGAATCTCCTCGTCGGGGTGGGCCTGCTTCAGGCGCTCGAGCGACATGAGCGCGCCCTCGTAGCCACCTGACAGACCGCTCGCGAGACAGAACATGACCGTGGGCTCCCTGGCCTCGTAGGCCTCCTGGAAGGCACGGTCGTACTCGAGCTGGGAGGGCTGCGAGGTCATGGGGCAGGCGCCGTGGCGGATGGCATCGTAGAACTCGTGGGCGCTACGGGACTGGAAGAGGTCGTCGTCGCCCGAGAGCCCCCCATCGAGCTTGCTGGCCTCGACGTAGTGGTAGGGCAAGATCTTGACCTGTAAGGCGGCTGCCTGCTGAACGGTGAAGTCGCAGGTTGAGTCACACATGATACGGCACTTGCTGGGCATTCTTAGCTCCCTTGGACACGAGACGACAGAGCTTGGCTACTATTGTACGCATACGGGTCGCGCACGGTAAAAACGTGTCCCGGCGACCATCATAAACGGACAGCGCAGGGGGGCCACCATGTTCATCCACAGAAGAAGGAAGCGCGCCGCTGACGCGCCCGAGAGGACTTCCGAGGGTGCTTCCGAGGGTACCCGAAGGCTGCACATGCGCTTCGTGGGCCAGGTCCAGGGCGTGGGTTTTCGCTGGACCGCCTCGGCGGTGGCGCGCAGGCTCGCGCTCACGGGATGGGTCAGAAACGAGGCAGACGGCTCCGTAACGGCCGAGATCCAAGGCTCCGACGAGCATGTGGGAGCGTTCTTCTCGCAGATGGTCGAGGAGTATCGCCGTTACCCGATCAGCTACACGATCGACGAGTGCGAGGACGTGGTGCCAGTCGCCAGCGAGCGAGAGTTCGAGGTTCGCTACTAGGATGTGGGTCAGGTCACGTACGCCCCGTCTCAGAGTGCGTACGCGACCTCTAGATTGGGGGCCTTCTCGGCAAGCGCTCTACCTGAGGACTCGTCGCCGCTTCCCGTCTTGAAAAATACGACTACGCACGTGCTCGAAGGGGGCATGCGTGCCCCAGGAGGGGATGCGAGGCCCCTGTCCAAGGGATTCCTTTGGTGCGCGAGCGGTCTGGCAACGATTGGGCGCGCATAGAAAAAGGCCAGGGGAACGAGCCCCTGACCTTGTTCTCTCATGGTGGCGGGGAAGGGAATCGAACCCCTGACACGGGGATTTTCAGTCCCCTGCTCTACCAACTGAGCTACCCAGCCATCTGCGAAGCTCGTTCACTATACCCAGATGCCTCTTCGATGTCAAAGGCTTTCTAAGGGCTGAAGCCGACGACTAGAACGCCCCACCGCCGCCACCGCCGCCGAAGCCACCGCCACCGCCGCCCGAGAAGCCTCCGCCCCCGCCACCACCCGAGCTCGAGCGCGAGCGCGAGAGGGCAGCAGCCGAGACGTGGTGGGCCGAGTCCAGATGCTCGGAGAAGGCCACGGCGGGAGAGCGCATGCCGGTGCCACCGTAGTAGTACCAGCCATAGGTGGGCATAAAGTACGGATCGTTGAGAATCTCGGGAACGGCGACCTTGAGCTGTTCGATCACCTCATCGGCCACGCCCAAGGCGACAGCCATGACCAAAAGACGGTTCCACAGAACCACGTCGGTGGGCACGGCCTCATCCAGATGTGTGAACGAGACCAGCCAGCGACGAAGCGCCTCGAGCTGGGCCTTGACCTCCACGGCCTCATGGCTCACATCCTTCATTCCCCTGGCGACCGCGAAGGCAAAGAGACCCACGGCGAGCAGGACCACGGGCAGAGCAACGTCCAGAAGGACGGGGGCGCCCAAAAGTAAGAACAGGATGGGGCTGGCAACGACCAGCATGAGGTCAACGATGGCCAGGGCTATGAGCGAGCCCTTGCCATAGCCCTTGAGCCCGTCTCCCGAGAAGCGCTCGAGATACTTTCCGTCGACGACGTTCTTCCAGGAGTCGTAGGCGTCCGAGTATCCCTGAGGATGAGCCTTCGCGTAGGCCTCGAGGTCGGAGAAGAGAAGCTCGGGATTCTCATCTCCCTTGCCCCTGGAGACCTTGTTAAAGAGAAAGTCGAGGGTCTGCCGGTCTATCGCCGTCGAAGCCCCGGCGGGGCCTCCCCTCACCTCGTCTGTCGCAGGGGCATCGTGCAGCCTGGTGAGGCGATAGTCATCCTTGACCTTGTCCCTGAAGAGGCCCTTGCTCCTCATGGTCACCTTGTCGAGGCGAATGAGGCCCTTGTCGGTGAGATGCATGAGGGTGGCCGTGAGCCCCTTCTCGTTAACGCTGCCGCTGTTGTAGAGCGCACCAAGAACAGCCGGGTGATCCTGGGTCGGGACGTCACGAAAGTAGGTGTCCGCGAACTGAGGGGCAAAGTCACGGCGGTAACGCGCGCGCCGCCTCAGCGACACGACGACGGTCGCAACAGAAACGACCACGACGGCCGCAAGCGAACCGTAGTAGGCGACGCGCGCCCACGTGCGCTTGGCATTGGCCTCGTCTGCCCACTGCTGCTCCTCGGAGAGTATCGTGCCAAGCCTGGCTCCTGGAGTCTCCTCGAGGCCCGAGACCCACTGCGTGGGAAACGCGACTCGCATCTCGGCGAACTCGTCGGTGCCCACTCCGGGGACCGTGTAGACGACGTCGTTGTCGTCGAACGAGGACGAGCCGTCGAGCGGACCGTGGCCCCAGGCCCGCACGTTGTCCCCCGCGACCACGGACTCCCCCGACGCGACGGGCAGGTGCAGCCGACAGGTGACGTTTTGGGACTCGACGTCCCATCCGTCGGAGACGAACTTCCAGTAGAGCTCCGCGGTGTCCGCCCAGCGCGTGACGATGCCCGTCGCTTCGTAGGCAATCGTGAACGAGACGGTCTCGTCCGCATGGGGCGCATAGAGCTTGACCTGCTTGTTCGAACCTGAATCCGTCACCTCGTAGACCCCGTCGGAGCCCGAGCCCGACTCCTCGAAGCTGTCAAGGCCGGACAGCGTCTGCTCGCCCGCAGAGATGACGTCAACCGAGACGCTCTTGCCGTTGCCGCTGTTATGACCCGTGGGAATCAACCAGTAGACGCCGTTGAAGCTACCGTCGAACGCATAGGTGCGCGTCTCGACGACATGCAGCGTCCCGTCCTCGCGAACCGTAGCATCGATGTCCACCTGGGTTATTTCATAGTCGCGCGCGTAGGCGGGCGTGGGCATGACGACCAACGCCGCAAGGGCAAAGAACAGGGCCGAGAGGAACACGGACAATCTGAAGCGACGCCTGGAGCACGTGGCCATGAGAACCTCCGCAGTCGGGAAACACGGTCGAACAAGAACAGAGTAGCAGAGCCTCGCTTCCTTCTCGTGGCGGTACGCGCTCGGAGCCTGCGGAACCTCAGTCTTCCAGAGACCCCGCAACCGACCCCGTCATCGTGAGCAGACACCCGCACACGTCAACCGACTCGCCGTAGGCCACGGTGACGCGACCGGCCACCTCCCTCCCCCGGTAGGTGGCCGGGTTAGTGGACCCCAGGTCGCAGACGTCCATTCCGCTTGGTGTGGGGACCACGCGCAGGTGCCGGCGAGAGACCGCTGGCGAGTGGAGGACGACGTCGCACGAGGGGTCGCGCCCCAACAGGAGCCCCCCTTCCGGCACGCTCACCCACAGATCCGCGACCGGGGTGCGCACGAGCATGCCCACGGGGCCCATAGCTCGCGCGAGGGCAGAGGCCGTGGCACCAAGGTCGTACGTGTCCTCTCCTTCCTCATCTCTGTGCGGCTCTGCGCCTGGGAGCACCGGCTCCGCACGCGTTACGTCACGCGAGAAATCGTAGAGGCAGCCATAGCAGACCTGCAAATCCGCATAGAGCTCCGCACCACACCGGGGGCATTCCTTTGTCTCGTAGCAACTCCGCCCGCCATCTGTTGACCCCATGAAGTCCTCCTCTCATGTCCCCGCCACGCCAAGGCTGACGGAGACAATCCACAGATGCTGACCCTCTTCGAACCACTCGTCCTCGCTAGCTGGTCGCTCGGCCACGCAGACTGCCTTTGTGCACGAGACACGACGCCGGGGCGCGAGCCCCCGCAGAACCGAGAGGACCTCGCCCCGCTCGCCGACAAATGCCACGTCCAGCGCGTAGCGCATGCCGCAGGTGTGAATAGAGCGACATCGCGTGAGCAGAACGGGGCGAGCACGCTCGTCCGTGCCGAGCAGGCCACGCAGCCTCTTGACCCACGTTCCCAGCACCACGAGCTCACAGAGCTCCTTGGGGCGCTCATCTGCGGCCACCCTCACGAACTCCATCTCAGATCACCACCCCAGGCCGATAGCGGTCGACTACGAGCTCACGCTTGTGTCGAAGAGCGAGCGGGGCCTCGAAGGTCACGCCCGGCATCCTCAAGAAGCGCGGCCAGGGATGATAGGACAGCGTGCACACGTAGCGCGTGAGCAGGGGAGAAACCGTGAGGGAGGTGTCCTTTCTCCCCTCGTTCACACTCTGCGCGCTGACCTCGACCTCGCAGCGGTCCTCTCGGCCGAGGGACTCCACCAGCGACGTGCGCACCTGCTCCACAGACGCGAACAGAACCTGCTCGCCTGCAGGAGCGACCCCCTGAGACACGACGGCGTCGAGCGCCAGCTGGTCGAATGCCGCGCAGGCCTCTACGAATCCCATCAGATTCATCACCACGAGGGCAACGACGATGACCACGGGCGTGACCACGGCTAGCTCGACCGCCATCTGCCCGGAGTCCGAGCCGATTGGCCCGTCAGGCACTCTGCTCATGCGACAGCCCCCAAGCGTGAGAGGTCGATGGTCAGCGGCCAGGAGACGTCGGTTCCCGGCACGCTGATCTCGGCCACCGTGAACGTGGTGTCCCCCACCTCGTCGACGAGCCAGAGGCCCGCCGCGCGTGCGAAATCGTAGGCAGTGGCCGCGTCCGGGAGCCTCCTCACCAGATCGCGAATGGAGGAGGCCTGGTCGAGGCCGCTCTGGTCGAGAACGTCCTGAGTGTTGACAAGAACCGGCTTCCTCAGACGCAGGTCGACAGGCCTGAGACCGGCGCTAACCATGACCTCCTTGAGCCTACCCTTGAGCCAGGAGCCCACCGAGCCCCCGAGGACACCGTCCAGCCCGTCAAGGAACCTCCCACCCGCGCCCGCCACCCCCTCGTAGGCCGATCCATAGCCCACCAGCAGGTCTCCCCAGAGCTCCAGCACGGCGTCGGCGGTGCCTCCCAGTGCAGAGTCGCCCGCAGAGAGCGCATCGAAGAAGCTAGCCAGCACGTTGTTCTGAGCGGTCGACTCGTCTGGGGCAAGGGCGGAGGCCGAGGCGGCGGCACCCTCGGGAAGATCCGCCGAGGAGAGAAACGCCTTGGTGAGCTCCATGGGAACCGTCTGGGGGCTGGTGCGCGCGACCACGGCCACACAGCCCCACGCCCCCGGAGGGCACAGGGTCGGTCGGGTTACGTAAAGCTGCTCGAGGGCACGCGAGAACTCCCCCGACCCCTCCTCAGCAAGCTCACGGCCGCGCTTCTCGGCCTGGGCCTGCTCGTTTCTGGCTTGCTCGTACTGTTCCGAGGCCTCCACGATGACGCGCCAGTGATACTCGAACCCGTTCTCAATCGAGGTCGAGGCGGCTGCCACGCGCCCCAGCTCGACCACGTCCATCCGACAGGTGTCACAGTCGGCGAGCGCACCAGCGTCGAGTTCCGCGAGGCTGGCGAGGCCGGCTGCGGGGCCCGTGGCCGCAGGGCAGCTCGTGGAGGAGTGCAGCGTCCGCGTCCCGTCCTCGAGGGTGCAGGGCCACGACGCCTGTACGTAGAGCTCCGTCGCTCGCGTCTGCTCGACGTTCCTGGGCAGAGCGGGCAGGTCAATGAGGACCGTCCCGTCGCCGAGCTCCTCGTAGGAGCCCTCGCGCACCTGACCGAGGGAGTACTCGTAGAAAGCCCTGCGACAGGCAGCGTTAGTGAGCTCTTCGGCCGTCTTCCCCTCCACGGACGTCTTCTGGAGGCGCGCCGCGTAGTAGCGGCGTGCGCGGAGCAAGGGGGCGCCGAACGTCCATCCCTCGACGGAGGGGTAGTTGGGGTTCTCGGCCCCCGAAAGCCCCGCGAGCGAGCTCGCGCGCTCGCGCAGGCAGTAGGGTGCAGACCCGCAGTCGGCCATCCAACCACGCGCAAGCGCATCCTGAGCTCGCCCCTGCGCCTCGGCCGCCTCCTCGGAGGCCGTACGCATCTGCTCGGAGAGCTCCGCGAGCTCCTGGTCATCCACGTCGGCCTGGAGAGCCGAGAAGTCCGACCGAGACTCGGTGGGAAACGGCAGGGCGCACCCCACGTAGGCAAGACCCCCCTGAGCGTTGGCCTCCACGCACGAGGCGGAGTTGGCCACCACGAGCAGGGGTAGCGTGTCCTCAAGCCGCTCGATGCCCCGAGCCGCGCTCTGGGCGAACTTCCGTCTCGTCTCGAGAATCCTTCCACCCGTCTCGCACATGGTTGCCCCCGTGGCCGTGAGCGCGGGCACGCACGAGGTCACCAGCCCCGCCCCATAGACCACGATGCCGGCAAGGCCCATGCTGAGCACGCAGGCATCCAGTACCTGCGCGACCGTCGAGAAGGCCGCGACCGCATTCTCCCCCGCCATCGCGGCGACATCGGCAATTCGCTGCACCTCCGAGGAGCGCGCGGCCACCCAGCTCGCGGCGGCGGCCGAGAAGACGAGCGTCAGGCTCAGGAGCAGGGCGATCGCCACTGACACCGTTGTGAACCCGTCCTCGTCGTCCTTGAAGAGCGAGAGCACGGGCGCGTGCCCGTTGCCCCGCTCACCCCCAGATGCCGATCCAGTCCCCATAGCCTCCTCCAATCCAGTCGGCACGCACGTCCCGCGCGACCTCGACGCTCATGATGATGCCCCCGCCGTCCGCCTCTCCCAGGGCCGAGACGATCGCCCCCAGAAGTGGCAGTGGGCTCACGCGCCCCTCAACCTCCACCGTCACCCGCCCCGCATCGTCGGGACCCTGAGTCCGGATCTCCCACGCGTCTGCACCTCCCTCGTAAAAGATCCTCAGGTCAGGCACGGCGGCAAGTCTGCGCAGCACGTAGGCGCGCACCTCGTCGTCGGATCCGCGTGCCGTGGCCACCAGACGCGTCGCCTCACTCGCCGCGCTCGCCATGACGCTCTTCGTGTAGAGCACGCAGGCGGGCTGCACGAGCAACGCCACGAGAATCAGGACGGTGGGCAGGAGCAGGGCAGCCTCGACGGTCGCCTGGCCGCGCCTTGCCCACCTCTTCCTCATCTCAGAACTCCACGATGTCTTTAAGCAGGGCAGACGCTCCCTGTCCTGCCCCGTGGGATGCAGCGTCGCGGGCAAGCTCGACGAGCCTACCGTCACGCGCGGCATGCCAGAGCAGCCCGAGTGCTCCCACCATGGCCACAAACGCCACGAGCACGAGGAGATACTCGAGAGTCGACTGCCCCAGGCGGTTCTCGATCAGACGGGCCCCTCTTCCAAACCGCAGACGGCCGCGACGTCTTCTGCGTCTATATGCCACACGGCGACGTCGCTTCTCGCGTCTTCTGCGCCTCTGCGCACGAGACATATCTCAACCCACCCCTCTCCCTGCATCACACAGCCCCACGTTTCTCCTAAGAGATCGAGATAGCCAGACTGGGCCACAACGCAGTCCCCGCGCCTCCGATACTCCTCAAGCAGGTCGGAGGCCTCCTTCTCCAAGACGAGCTCGCTCTTGTGACTGACGGCATCGGCCTGGTCGAGGAGGTCTCGAGCGACGGGAAGCCCCTCCGAGTCCCCCAGGGCCTCTAAGGAGTCCCGCGCCTCCGGGGCGAGGTCGACCCCCTGCGAGGACTCGTCCTTATGGTCGAGGACTCCGCGGACCGCCGTCGTCGACGTAACGAGCGCGACCATGGCTCCGGCCGCGAGCAGAACGAGCGCGCTCGCAGGACCCCCTCGGCTCACAGCGAGTTGATGCCGCTCGCTATGGCATCCCACAGCTCGGAGACCCGATCCCTGAAGGCGATGATCGCCACGATCGCTATGACTACGAGCACGCCCACGAGAATCGCGTACTCGGTCGTCCCCTGCCCCGACTCATCGGCAATGAGCGCACGAAACAAGGTCAGGGGCCCTCCTACCAGCTTTGCTACCTCCACATGCTCTCCCTTCCTCAAGGGGCTCATGGCCCCGAAACGTCTTATCGCCCTATCCAGCTGCCAAGGAGGATCCCAGAAGCGGGCCCAAGATGGCGAGAAACATCGCGGGGACGATAAGCGTCCCCAGGGGAATCAGCATCTTCACCGGAACCCGCTCTATCTCCTCCTCGACCTGTGATCGTTGCTCGTCTCGTATGACCTGGGCCTGCCGCTCCAGGGCCTCGGCCAGGGGCGTCCCAAACGCGAGAGCTTCGGCGACCACTGACGCGAACCTTCCCAGGGCAGCCACCCCCAGCTCGTCAGCGAGGCTCGCGAGGGCACCCTCCCGGGTGGAGGCCCCAATCCTCCAGCTGAGCATCGCCTCCGAGAACGCATGGGCAAGCTCGCCGTCGTAGCGCTCGCAGTAGAGCTCGAGGGACGAGTCGAACGAGAGCCCCGCCGACAAGCCCAGCGTGACCACGTCAAGCAAGACC
>CAYSIC010000009.1:0-58589 GCA_964430985.1 uncultured Atopobium sp. | reverse complement strand
GAGACATGACGACCGCCGACGAGAGAGCCGCTCCAGGCTCTGGGCACGACGCACCGCGGGAAGGTCGCGCGCCCAGGAAGCCGCTCGCCTGACGAGAGCCGGCACCCGGACGCGACCTGGAGAGGCGCCCGCGAGCGTGAAGGCGGACAGCGCGGCGCATGCGGACACCACCACGATCAGAATCGCCTCCCTAGCCCCCATCACAGGACCCCACGCACGAGGCGCCTAATGATCAGCAGGGCCAGGACGTCGAGTAGCAGGGCCAGCGCCACGCACGCAAGGCCCGAGGAGGTGAGCAGACCGCGCTGGAAGTCGGGGGATATGAGCGTCAGCAGAGCGACCATGACCACCGGAAGCAGACATACGATCTTGACCGAGAGCCTGACCTGAGCTGTCTTGACCGCAAGCAGGCGCTCGAATTCCCCTTGACGCTCGACCAGGCGTGCCGAACGCAGAAGCAGGTCGCGCAGGGGACTCCCCGTGCGATGTGAGACCACGAGCGCGGTGGCGAGAAGCCCCGTTCCCGGAGCGTCAAGCTCCGCAGCGAGGCGCTCCACGGCCTCCTCCGCCCCCATGCCGCATCGCAACCTCAGAGACGTTCGGGCGAAGGCCCCTGCCGCTATCCCCCGCTCGTGAGAGCCCACGTACTCGACGGCCTGAGCAAGCGTCTGCCCCGATCCCATGGCCACGGAGAGCGTCCGGTAGATTCCCGGCATCGCGGCAGCTGTCTCGCGATGAGAGCGCTGCCCGTGGGCGGCGTCGCGCGCTATGGCCGTGGCAACGAGCGTCGCGGCCACCACGACACCAGCTGCCGCAGACGCGAACACGAGGCCCGCCCCCGCGCTCGTAAGTGCCAGGATGGCCACGAGAGTCGCGGCAGCCACCTGCTCGCTCATGCGGTGAGCGGGCACCTTTGCGCGAGAGGCGAGCTCACGAGCCAGGTTCGCTCCCACCCGCGTAGCAAGGATTCCCTCGACCAGGTGCGTCTGGGCGAGTCGCTCCAAAACAGCAAAGGCCACACGAGACAGCGTCCGTCTCGCCCTGAGCATCCTGCGCGGCCCCGCAAGCTCCCCCTGTGAGGGAAGGGCGACGAGGGTCGCAAGGCTCACCAGCAGGCAGACCGTTACGAGCAGCGCCGCCTCCATCGCTCCACCTCCTTCTCCTCGAGGCTACCGTCAGCCACGCCACGGCCCACGAAGAGGGGCTCGCTAGAAAGGTGCCACGAGCGTGCCGCCTGGTCGAAGCTCACGCATTCGGTGAGCTCCGCCGCACCTCCGGGCCCTCGCGCGACCTCGCTCAGCGACGTGACGAGGCGCGTCCCATCGGCAAGGCGGCGAGTCACCACGATGAGGTCTATGGCCGTCGCAATCTGCTCCTCTATGAGCTCGGTGGGAAGATCCATGCCAAAGCGCGCCATGAGGACGAGCCTCAGCACCGCCTCCTCTGCGTCACCTGCATGAAGCGTCGTCAAAGAGCCGTCGTGTCCCGTGTTCATGGCCTGCAGCATGTCGATGCACTCCTCGCCACGCACCTCCCCCACCACGATGCGGTCGGGACGCATGCGCAAGGCGTTCTTCACGAGCTCGCGGATGCTTACTTCGCCCGTCCCCTCGATGGAGTCCCCGCGTGCCTCCATGCGCACGACATTGGGATGCGCGTCGAAGCGCAGCTCGGCCGAGTCTTCGATCGTGATGATCCTCTCATCTAGGGGAATCTCATATGACAGGGCGTTGAGCAGCGTCGTCTTGCCTGACCCCGTCCCTCCCGCAACCGCTACGGAGCGTCGCATGCGCACCCCCCATGACAAGAGCCGTGCATACCAGTCGGGAAGCGATCCGAGCCCGACAAGGCGTCCCAGGGTCCTCACCTCACTCGAGAACTTCCTGATGGTCACCGACGGCCCGTCGATGGCAATGGGCGCCGCGACCGCGTTCACGCGATCCCCATTGGCGAGACGGGCGCTCACGAGCGGGCTTGAGCGGTCGAGCCTGCGACCGAGAGGGGCGAGGATGCGGTCGATCACGATCATGATCTGCTCGGGCGAGTCGAACACCGCCTGCGCGGGGAAGAGCTCTCCCGCACGCTCATAGAATAGAGAGGAGCAGCCGTTAACCATCACCTCGGTGATCTCGTCATCCTCGAGCAGCGGCTGCAGGGGGCCGAGCCCGCACACCTCGTCTATGACCTGGCGAAGGACAGAAGCGCGCTCGTCATCCATGAGGTCCTCGTAGCCCTGCGTGTTAAGGATGGCCTCAAGAGCGACGCCGAGCTCGGCGTTGGCTTGGGCCGCGCTCTCGCTCGAGAGTATTTCCGCGATGGTAGAGAGCCCCAGACGCTCCACCAGGCTTGTCTTGAGTCGTTCGCGAGCCGCCCGCAGGCGCGCATGCGCATCGGATGACGTGACTCCGGCGGCCTCAACCTCTCGAACCATCTCTAGAATCGACATGGCTACCTCGCCTCCTTGAGCCGTCCGAAAAGCCCTCGGTGACGGCTGGGAGCATCTGCCTCCAGAGCCCGCTGGGCGCTCTGCGCTGCAGGGAGCCTCCCCAGCTCCGCTAGAAGCTGAGCGAGCACGGCAGCCACAGAGCCGGAGAATGTCGAACCTGACTCGACCAGGTCCAGGGCATCTCCGGAGGACATGAGCTCGGATACCTCCGCGCCACCCTCGAAGGTCCTGAAGGAGCGCGCCGCCTCGAGGCCAACCTCCGCGCGCCCCAGGGCGAAGTCCACCCTCGACCTCGGACTCGCCCGGTTCTCGAGGCGCGCGATGCGCGTGCGCGCGACCCCCAGTCGCACCGCGAGACCAGCCATACGAGCAAGGGCAGCCGTAGCGCCGGGGCGCGTGTCCGTGACCAGAACAAGGCGATCCGAGCGCTGGACCGCTTGGGCAACGGCGTCGGTAAACGTCGCCGAGGTGTCCACGAGCACGAGATCGCACTCGTGAGCCAGGCGCTCCAGGAGGTCTCCCACATGCGGCATCACCAGCTCGGCCATCTCGGGCCGCTCGCACGGCCCGAATATGCGCAGGGAAGGAGCGCCGCCGACGCACACGCCCCGTACGCCATCGGCTTCCCCGTCACTTGAAGTAGCGATCCGTGCGAGGTCGAAGCCCCCAGGAAGGCCGAAGCAGCTGTACAGATTGCCGCAGGAGAGATCGAGATCAAGCGCAACCACCCGCAGGTCCCAGAGGGTAGCCTGAGCCGCCGCGGCAGCCACAATCGAGGTCTTTCCCACTCCCCCGCGCCCTGAGCAGAATACCAGGACGGGAGCGACGAACCCCTCAGGTGCCACGCTGCGAGCCCGGGAAGGCGGGACGGGGAGGGGCGCGGCAGCAGGCAGCGCGCGAGGACCCCCGTCCACCGCACTCCTGCCCGCCCCGGCATGCGACCCCTCCCCCATCTCCTCGAAGTCGACGACGAGGTCTATGCCGGCCCGTGCGGCGCGCGACCTCAGGGAGCCCGAGACACCCGCCGTCGCCAGGACCACGCGTCGCGCGTTACCGTCATGGGCGAGCGCCGCCGCAAGGTTCACGTCCGAGACGCCGTCTGGGGCGGGCCCCACGATGACGCCAAGCTCGCCGGGGGCGGATTCGAAGACTGCTCGACGCAGGCCATCGGCACTGGTCGCAAACTCGATACTGGCCGAGGAATCAAGGCTGAGGCAGACGTGGGTCACGTCAGGTCGGCTCGGCTCACCGCAGAAGGAAATCCAGTCGCTCATGCGTCGTCTCCCTTCGCGCTCTCGGCGGAGACCACGGTCGGCGCCGTCTTAGACTCATCGGTGAGCCCGGTGACGTCATCGGCTGGCAGAGCGAGGCGTAGGCTCCCCTGCGCGCTCGCGGACAGCACGGAAGCGACATCGTCTGGCAGCGCGGCGAGCGTGATCGCGGCATGCGAGCCCATAGTCGTCTGCTCCCCGGGCGCTCGCAGCACCTGCAAGCTGGAGGACACCACCCTAGTGCCCACCTCCTGCACCTCGTAGGCAACGAGCAGCGTCCCCGCGGCCACCGAGGCCGGAAGCGCGAGCTTGTCGGTCACGGGAACCGAGAGGGCCACGCGTCCCGAGGGCACCTCCACCGCATCGGCGTCGTCTCTGAAGTTGAGAGACGTGAGAGGGGCCCCCGCCGCGACGGGAACCGTCACCTCCGTGCCAAGGACGCTCTCCAGATCGGTCACGGCCCCCTCGGGGGCGAGGTCAGAGATCCAGTCGCGCTTGACGACGCTCTGGCGGTCCACGACGTCTCCCGCCTCGAGCATGTCAGAGGCAACCACAAGATTCACAACCTCGCCGCCATAACGCTCAAGGGCCTCCGTCCTCACGCGGTCGGCCTCGTCTCTGACGTGCTGGCCATACGAGGCGCAGAGCACGGCCGCAAGCAGGGCGAGCGCCCCTGACAGGACAAATCTCAAGCGACGCGTCATTGGTCAGGCCCTCCTCTCCGCCGATCGTCCCCATGACGACGTGGCGTGTAAGAGCATTTTCTCCCCACACCAAAGAGTTCTCGGCGAGTTTTTGAGAAAGTCCTTCCGCCTTCTTACCGCCTCCTTTCCACAGACGGACAGAAAATAACTTATCCGCAGGTAAATAACTATAGAAGGTGTCGAGAAAAGAAGCATGACCTCCCAGCGGACCCTTTGTGACCGCACGCCCCTATCGCTTAAAAAAAGATTATTTATTTATATGTGCTATTTAGATGACTACATCGGGGTCAAGGGTCGAGGCGCTCTTGCGCATCTCGGCAGCCAGAGCCAGGTAACAGGAGAGCCGCTCGTCCGAGATGACCCCCTCCTCGTGCTGAGCGCGCACGGCACAGCCCGGCTCATGCAGGTGGGTGCAGTCCCTGAAGCGACATGCGCGGGCTGCCTCGCTGATCTCGGGGAACACCTGAGCGAGGCCCCGCTCATGCCCCACGAGGGGCAGGCTTCTCAGACCCGGCTCATCCACGATGACGCCAGCCCCCGGCAAAGACACCATGCGCCTCGCAACCGTGGTGTGCCTGCCAGCGTCATCGGCGACGCGCACCGCGCCCGTCTCGAGCACATCGTGGCCCACGAGCGCGTTTAGGAGCGTGGACTTTCCCGCCCCCGACTCTCCCAGCACGATAGCGACCATGCCCGCGGGCACGAGGGCCCTCACGGCATCGGCTCCCCAGGCGACCCCCAGCTCCCTCGAGCAGTCTCGCACGCGCCGGCATTTTTCGTCGCCCCGCACGAACGAGGTGAGCGCGAGGGCACAGGAGTCCCCAAGGATCTCGCGCACGCGGGCGACGTCTTGAGAGAGAACCTCATTGGAGACGCGGTCGGCCTTGGTGAGGACCACCGCCACGCGGGCGCCGCAGTCGCGCACGATAACGGCCGAGCGGGCGATCCGCTCGCATGAGACGGGGCGCTCCCCGAGCTGCTGCACGACGAGCACCACGTCCACGTTGGCCGCGAGCGTCTGCCGCTCCCCGCGAGCGCCTCCCCTCCAGCGGGCGATGTCGCTCTCACGGGGAAGGACCTCCTCGATGAAGCCCATGTCATGCGCGAGGGGACGCCGCGCGCACACCCAGTCCCCCACGGCGACGCGTGATCCGCCGTCCCCGGAGCGTCCCTTGGTGAGGCGCGCCGAGAATTCCGCCCTGAACACACCATCCGCACACGCCACGGCAGGAAACCCGCGGTCCAGGCGCACCACGCAGCCAAGCACGAAATCGGACTCGAGCCCCACGATGCCATCCGCGCCCGCACGCTCGCGCGCGATCGCAAACGCGGAGCGCTGACGTTGGCTGGCGGTAAGCTCGTCAAAGGCGGGCAGGTCCGTCAGGGTCGAGAGGGCAGGCAGGCTCTGAGGAGCTCCGCTGCTCCCCTCGCGCCGTCTTCTCGCCGTTCGCTTGGTCACCCGCCGCCCCCGTCAACTCGCCCACTTTGGAAAGAAGTATAGCCAACGCCACGTACAAGGCCCCGCCGACTTCAAAAGCCAACGGGGCCCAAGGAGACAAAACTGGAAGCGCGCCTAGCCCCGGTCCTTCTCGACCCGACGCATGATGGCCTTGTAGACCTCCATGAGCGGAATGATCAAAAATGCCAGCACCAGCGCCCACGCCATGGCCGCTCCGGGCAGCGGCAAAAAGCCGAACATCTGAGCCAGGGGATCAATCTCAACAACGACCACCGTGAGCACGAGCGCGAGCAACGCGGCGGCCCACAGCCACTTGTTCTGCTTCTTCATGGTGAACAGCGAGGCACGGCGGCTGCGCATGTTGAAGCAGTGGAAGATCTCGACCATGGAGAGCGTGATGAACGCCATGGTGACGCCCTCCTCATCCGCAGTGCCCGCAATCATATCGGCTATGTCTATATAGCCCATGTCGAAGTAGACCCCCACGAAGAACGAGGCGAGCACGAGCACCGTGATGACAACCCCCTGAATCAGGCAGTCCAGGCCCATGCCCCCGGCGAAGACGCCGTCGGAGGCGTTGCGCGGCTTGCGCCTCATGATGTCGCCCTCGGCATCCTCCATTCCCAAGGCCAGGGCCGGGAAGAGGTCTGTGATGAGGTTGATCCACAGCAGCTGTACCGGCTGGAAGATGGTGAACCCGATCACCGTGGCGATGAACACCGAGAAGACCTCGGCGAGATTCGCGGAGAGCAGGAACTGGATGAACTTGCGGATGTTGTCGTAGATGCGGCGCCCCTCTTCGACCGCGCCGATGATCGTGGCGAAGTTGTCATCGGCGAGGACCATGTCGGCCACGTTCTTGGTGACGTCGGTGCCTGTGATGCCCATGCCCACGCCGATGTCGGCGCGCTTGATGGACGGGGCGTCGTTCACGCCGTCGCCCGTCATGGCGACGATCTGGCCCCTCGCCTTCCACGCCTCGACGATGCGCGTCTTGTGCTCGGGCTGAACGCGCGCGTACACGCCGTAGCGCTCGATGTTGCGATCGAGCTCGTCGTCGGACATCCTGTCGAGCTCGGCACCCGTGATGGCCTCGGAGCGATCGTCGATGATGCCCAGCGTGGCGGCAATGGCCACGGCCGTGTCGATGTGATCGCCCGTGATCATAATCGTGCTGATGCCAGCCTCGTGGGCCTCCCTGATGGCCGGTCCAACCTCCGGGCGCACCGGGTCGATCATGCCGGACAGGCCCAGATAGGTGAGGTCTTGCTCGAGAAAGGCCGCGTCATTGGAGCTGGGCGCATAATCCCACGCGCGCTCGGCGGAGGCCAGCACGCGCAGGGCGTCGTCGGCCATGTCCTTGTTCTGGGCCAGGACCTCCTCGCGCATCTCGTCGGTGAGCTCGACCACGCCGTCGGACCGTCGAATCTTGGTACAGCGCTTGAGGATCTCGTCGGGAGCGCCCTTGGTGTACTGGACGATGCGATTGGAGGGGGTCTCGCACACCACAGACATCATCTTGCGACCCGAGTCGAACGGGGCCTCGTCGATGCGCCGGTACTCGTCGTCCAGGTCACTCTTGGGCTGACCCTCCTTGGCGGCATCCGCCACCAGAGCCGCCTCGGTGGGCTCCCCTACGGCTAGACCGGACTCAACGTCCCATCTTGCGTCGGAGCACAGCGCCATCGCGCGCACGTGCTCCTCCACGTCTTCAGCAGCATGCCGCACGACGGTCATCTTGTTCTGAGTGAGGGTGCCGGTCTTGTCCGAGCAGATGATCTGCGTGCAGCCGAGCGTCTCCACGGCAGAGAGCTTGCGGACAATGGCCTGGCGCTTGGCCATCTTGGTGACGCCGAGGGACAGTACGATGGTCACCACGGCAACCAGGCCCTCGGGAATGGCCGCAACGGCAAGCGAGACGGCCACCATGAAGGTATCCAAGATCAGCTTGGGCTGCGCGAGCATAGCCGAGCCGTGACGGACGACGTCCACCACAAAGACGACCGCGCAGATGATGACCACCATGATGGTGAGGGCTCGGGAGAGCTCCGCGAGCTTGACCTGCAGCGGCGTGAGCTCCTCCTTGGCCTCGGACAGGGCGCCGGCAATCTTGCCCATCTCGGTATCCATGCCGGTGCCCACGACCACGGCGCGCCCGCGACCGTAGACCACGGTAGAGCCCATGTAGCACATGTTCTTGCGATCGCCTAGAGCCACGTCCTCGGACCCGGCAGGCAGGACGATGGCGTTAGCGTGCTTCTCGACGGGCACGGACTCGCCCGTGAGGGCAGCCTCCTCGATCTTCATCGACGCGCTCTCGAGCACGCGGCAGTCGGCCGGGACCGAGTCTCCGGCCTCGAGCAGGACCACGTCTCCAACGACAAGCTCCGAGCTGGGCAGGTGTATCGTCTTGCCGTCGCGCACGACCCTGGACTGCGCCGCGCTCATCTGCTGCAGCGCCTCAAGAGCCTCCTCGCTCTTGGCCTCCTGAATGACGCCGAGCGCCGAGTTGATGACGACGACGAAGAGGATGATCGCAACCTCGGCGATGTCCACCTCGCCCTGGATAGCACTGGTAATGGCCGAGATGGCGGCGGCCACAAGGAGCATGATGACCATCGGGTCGGCCATCTGCTCGAAGAAGCGCCTCCACAACGGGGTCTTCTTCTCCTCGTCGAGCTTGTTGGGCCCGTTCTTTGCCAGGCGCTGCGCGGCCTCGCCAGCGTTCAGACCGGACTCCTCGCGAGATCCGAGCTCGTCGAGGACGTCGACAGCTGTTGCTAGATACTCTTTCACGTGTCCCTCTCCCCCTGGGTTTCAGTCCGCCCGGCAGATTGATGCCCGATCATAATTCCCCAGGAGGGGCAAGGGCTCACCAAGACTGCCATACCGGGCGCCTTTTGCACTGACATACGTAATTTTATCCTAGGCGTCCATCCTATCCCCCTTCGATTGCGTGACAAACAGCGACCGGCGTGTCACGAGCCACACTATCACCGCCGTAGGAACGCTGACTGCAAGCACAGGATAAAGAGCAGGCATGCCCAAGGACTCGATAATCGCGCCCCCTATCATGGGCCCACACGCCATTCCCAGGTCGAGACCCATGTAATAGGTGCTGTTGGCAAGACCGGCATGTTCCTTCCCCACTATGCGCACCGCCCTGGCCTGACATACCGAGCACATAACGCCGTAGCCGCCAGCCATGAGGACAGCTGCCACGAGCAGGGTAGCATTGCCCTCAAGTCTCCGTAGTAGCGTGAACGATGCGAGTGCCGAAATCGACGCCGCCCCAAGGAACCTCCCAAAGCCCACCGTGTCAAACCACCTTCTCAAGAAGAAACGCAGAGCGAGAAGGGAAACGGCATACGTCGGGAAGAAAGCGCCCACCATGAGCCTTGCATCACGCGCGGTGGCATAGTTAACGATGAAAGACTGCGTCGCAGTGTAAGGAATCGTAAAGAGCGCAACGATAAGCGCCACAGGAACAACGCGTACGTCAAGCAGGCGCATAATTCCTCGCGGGGGAGTCCTCCTAACATATCGTGATGGCTCGCCCGAATCGCCCACGAACTGCACGAGCAGCACACACGCACCCGCGAGCGCGCCTGCGCAGGCGAGTGCGGGCCGATAGCCAAAGGCTCCCTGCACCGCAATGCCCAAGGCGGGGCCTACGGCCATACCAAGCGCATTCATCATGCCGAAGAGCCCCATGCCCGAGCCAATCCTCTCAGCCGGAAGCAGACTTGCAAACCACGTTGACATGCATACTGAGCAAAGCGAGTATCCCGCACCGTTGGCCACGCGCAAGATGGCTACTTGCACTGGACTGGTGGCGAGCGCATAACCTCCGCAGGTAAGTGCCATGAGACCTGCGCCCACAGAGGAGAGCGCTCGACGATTCTTGCGGTCGGACAGGTTCCCTGCAAGGGGTCGCACAACGAGGGAGCAAAGGTTCATAAGGCCCCCTATAAGGCCCGTAATCGCTACACCTGCACCGAGCGTCTCCCCGAATCCCGTGACGAGTGGATTCACAAGCATGGGGCTCGCAAGATAGAAGAAGCTTGCCGCCAAGATGATGGCAACGTCTGATGATCCTTTGATACCGTGAACGCCCACTGGCGCACTCCTAGCCACAGGAATTCGTATCATCAAAAAGCATGACGGGCTCTGGTTACGCCTAGACCTCGCCCCAGAACTCGTCGGCCACGACCTTGAAGCAAATCTTCTTGAGAGGGCCGACCTCTGCGCCCTCGGTCACCAAGTTGGGCATATGCGGCTCGCCAACCATGAAGACCACGAAGTGACCACCCTCGAGCGTTCCGTCGAGTAGGTCATCATTGCCCGTTGCCTCATGGCAGTAGTCCTTGTCACCCGCCACGTCAAACTCATCAGAGGCAACCGTAGCACCCGGAGTGGTTTTAAAGCACTCGGCACCCTCAAGGTCGATTTGCACGTCCATATACTTGCGATGCACTTCGAAGCGAGCATCCTCAAACGTGCGCGTCTTGGTATTCATGACGTTAGCGAAAACGCGCTTCTCATCAATCTCGGTGATACCCAGAGGCAGCTCTGCGGGATCATTTTGAGAGAGCCAGTCGATAAGCACATCGAGTCCCTTGGTGAGGCCGCGATAGCGACCGATGGCACCCAGTCCGTCATAAATCATGTTGTGTCCTTTCTCCTGTTACATGGGCGTAGAATCGCCCATATTACTCCATGAGACCAAAGGTGGTCTACCGGCAACCCTCACCTGACGTGGGGTTATACGTGCTCTCTCCTCGCACGGCCCCCATGACGTCTTCCTCTGAAAGCGTCACCCATTTCACGCCCCGTCTTGTCTGATAGGCGTAGGCGAGATGCAGCATGCCATCGGCCGCCTGCATGAGGTAGGGATACTCGTACTGGCGGTTGTTGGCACGGTTTTCATCTCCCACATAACCTTCGCCGCGTTCGATGTGACGGATAAGCGGGAACGTGTGGCCACCGTCTTCGGAAAGGGCTATCGAGACCGGGCAGCGCAGTCCAGGCCAGGCCCCCTTTTGCCCGTAAGCTTGCGGTGCACTTGAATGGTTGTATGCCACGGCTACGCGTCCGCTTGTCAGGCGCAGGGCGCTGATGGATGAATTGTTGTTGGGAAGCGAAGTGGGCACGGGCTCGCTCCAGGTATCGCCCCAGTCAGACGATTCACTCCGATAGATCCAGTCAGCCTCACGCGAGCGCATGAAGGCCACGAGATGACCGTCATCGAGCTCCACTACGTTGGGATGGACTCGCCCCGCCGACTCGTGCAGGTCAACGCGCCGCCACGTCTCTCCTGCGTCGTCGGAGACCTGAAACGCGGAGGGGTCACCGGAAAGACCCTGCTCGGGATTATCCGCACAAATCCAGTTGCCGAAGATCCAGCGACCGTTAGACAAAATCTGAATGGGCTGGCGCGCGAAGGTTCCCGGGTCTCCAAACATGACCGTGGGCTCGCCCCAGGTAAGGCCATCGTCGCAGCTCACCTGGCGTTTGACCACGGAAGTGTACTGCATGTTGTCCTTGCCCGGCTGGCGACCGAGCTGAGAGGTGTACATTGCCCAAATGTCACCGCTCAGCGCAAGGAACAACGAGGGGTTCTGATCGGAAAAGTCGGTATCGCAAGAGATGTTGGTCGGCTCGCTCCAGCAATCGCTCTCTTTCTCCAAGCGTGACACCACGATGTTGATATCGGTATCACCCTCGAAGGTACCCGCGAACCAACAGCACAGAAGTGTGCCTTTCTTCGTCTCGAGAAGAGCCGGCCCATGAGCAGACGCCCAGGGCCCAGGCGGCAGCATGGCCTCAGTGAGACGCATCTCTTCGTCGTAGTAGATCTGTCCGTCAGGAGTGAGGCCTTGCAGTGTTTTTATTGACATGTTGCCTTCTCTGTATGCTGAGATGGGGGACTCCCCGTCATGAATAAAGGGGGGTCCCGAGAGGTTACATCGGGAACACGACAATCGCGCCAACACACAAGAACAGTAGCCTGATGACATACTGAGGAATGGTGAACTTCCAGAACTCAACCATCGTGTACTTGCCCATACCAAAAGCCATGGCTGGCAAGCCATCAATGGGCATGTAATGGCCCGCCCAGCCAGAAAGGGTAACGGCTACGCAGGCGGCCATGGGGTTGTATCCAAGGCCCTGGCATACCGCAATTGCCAGAGGCGCAAAAATCATAACGATACCAACCTGAGACCCCGTAAAGCAGGCAAAGGTTGAGGTAAGCACTGTGAAGATAAGCAGCAAGATAAAGGGGGGGATCGAGGTGCCCATGGCCGCGGCCACCGTGTCACCCACGAGTGTGGTAAGGCCAGAATCAGCCAGGCAGTTAGCCACGGGGATAACGCCGGCCGTCATGAGAATAATGGGCGAGAACAGATTGTCACGCATCTCGGTGAAGTCAATGACCTTGATGAGCAACATAACGAAGGCACAGATGCCTGGAATCATATAAGCAAGGTCGCCCAGAGTATCGACCATCATCATGGCAACGATAGCTACGATGAAGGACAAGATCGTGGTCCACTCCTTCCACGCTGGAAGCTTCGCGGGACCCTCACCGGAGAGTGCCTTAGCGTTTTCGACAGTGGGCTCAGCCACAGGATGGCTCGGCAGAAACTTATATCCGACAATAGCCCATAGGAGAAAACCTGCAGAAAGAAAGAACGTCACGATAGCAAACTGAAACATCGAGATTCCCTCGGTCAGCCCTGCAGCAGCGAGCACTGAAACGGCCACTCCATACTGCAGTGCTACGTTAATGGGAATGAGGGGGTGGTTCGATGCAATGCCAAGCGGCAGCATGAGCTTGGAGCTCGGAAGCTTTTCGTTGTACGGCATAGTAACCACAAGGGAGAAAATAAGCACGTAGAACGCCGTAGAGCCCATACCTAAAATGGAAGCGCCGAGCATGATTACAATGAGCAGCAAAACGTAGCTCTTGAAGCCGCCCCTCTCCACAAGTGAAGTCATAGCATCCTTCACCCTGGTAATCATCTGCGTCTTCTGGATAGCAGCAAGAATGACCATGAAGAACGCAAGCATCCACACGGTGGAGTTCGTAAAGCCAGCAAAAGCATACTGAACAGGATTATCACCGCCTAAACCAAAGAGAACGATTAGGATGCAGCACGCGATAGGCGGCATGCCAAAAGGGAGGACATCGAACATAATCATGGCGATCATGGCGACAAGAACGACGAGCGAAAGAATCATCGGGGTGGTCATTCTCTTCTCCTTTCTTCTTAGATTCGCTGCACTTTGACAGCGAGTCCCTACGGCGAGGCCTTTCCCCGTCGTTTCTCACATTTCTGTGGACAGCCGAACCTCTGACCGGCCGTCAATCTACTCGCAGTTCTCCTGCTCTGATTTCTTGCCCGCAGCCATCCTGAGTGCGTAATCGATAGCGTTCACCAGCGAGAGCTCATTCGATGTTCCCTTGCCTACAAGGTCAAACCCAGTACCGTGATCGACGGACGTGCGAATGATGGGCAGGCCGAGCGTGATGTTGACACCCTCCACCGCCTTCCACCCGTCCGCCTTTCGGTCATACACAAAGCCGAGCACCTTAGTGGGAATGTGACCCTGGTCGTGATACATGCAGACCACGATGTCGTACCAGCCGCCGTGCATCTGGGAGAAGACAGTGTCGGGCGGGCACGGGCCCACAGCGTCTATGCCCTCAGCCTGCGCGAGCTGGATGGCCGGAATGATCTCGTTGATCTCCTCGGTTCCAAACAGGCCGTTCTCACCGGCATGCGGATTGAGCCCGGCCACCGCCACCTTGGGGTTCTCGATGCCCAGGTCGCGGCAGGCCTGCCACCCAAGACGAATGACCTCCAGCACGCGGGGAGTCTTCACGCGCTCGCACGCCTCGCGCAGGGACACGTGCGTGGAGACGTGCACCACGCGAAAGTCGTGATGGGCGAGCATCATCGTGTACTTCTTGGTGTGCGTGTAGGTGGCGTAGATCTCGGTGTGACCGTCAAAGTGCATGCCCTGAGGCGCAAGGGCCAGGTTCATGGCCTCCTTGTTGAGGGCGTTGGTCACCGTGGCGTCAACCTCTCCCGCCATGGCCAGCTCAATCGTTTTCTTGACGCTCTGGAAGGCGGCGTTTCCTCCCTCCACGGAGACCTCACCGAGCTTAAACGCGGAGACGTCCTTGATGAGGTCGAGGTGGTAGACGTCGATCGTGCCCGGCTCAAAGGACGCGTCCTCCACTTGGGAGACCGCCCTCACGCGAATCTCGGGATGGTGCACGAAGCCGGTGGCCTGCTCGATCATCTTGGCGTCGCCCACTACGATTGGGCGGCAGCGCTCATAGAGCGAGGGGTCGGACAGGGCCTTGACGGTGATCTCCGGTCCGTTGCCGGCCGGGTCGCCCATGGTGATGGCGACTATGGGGCGCACGTCAGCCATTTAGCGCATTCCCTTCTCGCGGTCAGAGGCAAGCGTCGCCTTGAGCTCGGAGACGCCCTCGTCGCAGAGGTAGTTGAACGGCGCGCGACACTTCCCCACCGGGTAGCCCAGGAGATTCACGGCCGTCTTCACCACAGTGTTGGGGTTGCCGTACTTGAAGCAGCCGCGAAGCGGACCCACAGCCCCCTGACATGCCTCGGCAGCCGCAAGGTCGCCCTTGGCCCAGTTCTCGTAGATGCCCACCATGTTCTGGGGGTAGACGTTGGCACAGCCCGCAATGGCCCCCTTAGCGCCGGCCTGAAGCGCCTTAAGGATAAGGGCGTCGTTGCCGGAGAGCACGCCGAAGTCCATGCCCTTGGTGAGCTCGATGTAGGCGGAGAGGTTGTCCCAGTCGCCCGAGGAGTCCTTGGCTCCTACGATGTTGTCGACCTTAGCGAGCTCAACGACGGTCTGAGGCTCGAGGGCGTTGCCCGTGCGTGCCGGGATGTTATAGAGCACGATCGGCGTCTTCACGGCTGCGGCCACGGTCTCGTAGTGAACGATCAGCTCGTGCTGGCTCGCCTTGGCGAACGACGGCGTGATAACCGAGAGGATGTCCGCGCCGGCGGCCTCTGCCATCTTGCACTGCTCGATGGTCTCCCTGGTGGAAATGCAGCCGGTTCCCGCGTAGACGGGCACGCGGCCCGCGACCTGGTCGATGACCGTCTCCAGGACCTGCTCCTTCTCCGCGCCCGTGAGGATGTAGCCCTCGCCGTTGGTGCCAAAGGGGAAGATGCCGTGGATGCCCGCATCGATCTGGCGGTCAACCTGGTGACGCAGCTCCTCCAAGTTGAGGGACTCGTCCTCATTCATAGGCGTGACGATGGGAACAACGATACCTTTGAGCTCAGCCATAACGTTCCTCTCTCTCAGCCGGATTTCCGGCGTTATCCGTCTTTTTCTTCCTACATGACCTGCTGGTAGATGGCCCTGGTGTCTTCATAGGTGACCTCGCGCATGTTGTTGACGAGCAGGCGCGTGACCTTCATGCCCGCCTCGGCCAGCTCGTCGACTGGCACGTCATGGATGCCCAGCTCGTCGAGCTTCTTGGGAATGTCGAGGTGGCGCACGATCTGATCCATGCGTTCGATGACCGCAGCGCTCTTCTGCTCATCCGTGGTCGCGTCCCCCGCGATGGCGCGGTCGTAGGCAGCCGCCAGACGACCTCGGATGGCCGGCTCGTTGAAGCGCATGACAGGCATGAGCAGAATAGCGTTGGAGACGCCATGGGCCACATGGTACTTGCCGCCCAAGGGGTAAGACAGCGCGTGCACGGCCGTGGTGCCCGAGGCCGTAATGGCGATGCCCGCGTAGAAGCTCGCAACCTGCATGGAGCGCTTGGCATCCATGGCCTCTGGGTCGTCGCAGGCACGCTCGATATTGTTGATAATGAGGTCGAAGGCCTCAAGGGCAAAGGTGTCACTGAAGGGGTTGGCCTTGGTGCTCGTGTAGCACTCGATGGCATGGCACAGGGCATCGATGCCCGTCGAGGCGGCGATGGGACGCGGAAGGTTCTTGATCATATCCGCGTCCAGAATCACATAGTCAGAGATCAGGGCATCATTCACGATGCCCACCTTGAGCTCCTCCTCGGGCACGGCCACGATAGCATTGGGCGTGGCCTCGGCACCGGTCCCAGCCGTGGTGGGAACCATAATGGTAGGAATCTGCTTGGACGCTCGGGAGGGGTCGGCGAGAAGGTCGTGGACGGTGTAGGAATCCGTGGCGGCTACGCTCGCAAGCTTGGCGGTGTCCATGACCGATCCGCCGCCCACTCCCACGATCACGTCAGCACCAAGATTCTTGAGCTCGTCGACCGCGTGCTGGACGGCAGTGTAGGTGGGCTCGGCAGGGATGTCGTCGATAATGGACACTTTGCAGCTGGCCTTCTCCAGGGCGGCGCAGGCGGCATCGACCATGCCAATCTTACGCAGCCCAGCGTCGGTGAAGAGAACGGCCTGCGTGGCCCTAAGCTCACCCACGATCCCCGCGATCTTCTCGGTCGCGTTCTCGCCGGCAAAAACAACCTTCGGAAGTCTCAGCGAATACGAACTCAGCATCTAGATCATCACTCCTTTTGTTGGGGCGGCCTTAGTCGCCAGGTCTACGAACAAGCTCTTGGAACCGAACCCGCCCGATTTGGATGCAATGACGAGCGGGTGGGCACCCCACTCCACCTTGAAAACCACGACTCCGGAGGAGATCTGGCCCACAGGCCGCACGACATCAACGCCAGCAGCGCGCAAAAAGCTAGCAAGTATGTCGCCACCCGTGACGAGTACCCGGCCGCAAACGCGTCGCCGGCACACGCGCACAAGTAGCTCTCCAAAGTTGTCGGAGACGACCTGGCGCACGTCAGCCCCCTCGGGGATGAAGCTGCTCAGATCCTCCAAGTCGCTTCCATCGAGGACCGTGAGCGGATGGCGAGCCCACGAGTCCACGACGCTCTCGACAAACGCGACACCCTCCGAGCTGCTGGCCCAAGAGGTGCTGCACTTCGCAGCCCCGCCTACAGGCAGGACGCTCGCACCCTGAGAAGAGGCATAGGCGCACTGATCGGCCGAGACGCGATTGACGGAGCCGCAGGCTACGAGTAGATTGCCCGTTTCGGCGGTGCTTTCTATGGTGGGAACGCTCAGGTCGAGCGCTTGGCCGAGGGCCTGAGCCGCACCGGAGCAGCCAGCAAGAAGGCTCCCCTCCCCGCACTCCATGAGCTCGAACACACGACGACTCACGGATGAGGGGGCCGTCGCGTCGTAGACAACGATGCCCCGCGCGTCAACGGGCACCGGCTGGCCCTCGGAGACGAGCGTCACCGGCAGGTCGGTCTGGGCACGAATGATCTGGCTCACGCAATCAAAGGGCACGGGGTTGAACGGGTCGGTGCCAAAGGGGCTCTCGCTCACGGGAACGCCGTCAATGAGATGAACGCCGTCCACGGTGGTCCTTCCCATCTCGGGTAGGGCCGGAATGAAGTGAATCCGAGGCGCGCCGGAGGCGTCGAGGGAAGCAGCAAGCTCGGCACCGATATTGCCTCTGAGCGCCGAGTCAGTCTTCTTGAAGAGAAGCTCCACGCCGGTCTCGCAGGCCTTGCGAACGAGCGCGTGCACCCGCTCATAGGCATGGCGGGCATCGAGATGGCGCGTGTCGGCGTTTATCGACAGAACAGAGGGGGCCTGGGCACGTGCCGTGCTGTCGATTCCCTCGGGAGAAACCGAGACGAGCACGTCAGCAGACAAAAGGCACACGCCGGCGTCGAGCGCGCCCGTGAGGTCATCCGCTATGAGCATCGTCTTTGCCATATAGTCCCCTCCTCCTTGTAATGAATCCTATGACGGCTCCCCATCCTTGGCATCTTCATAAACACCCTAAAGTGTTAGTATTTGAAACGTCTTTTGTCGCTGTTATGTTTCAAATAGAAATAGTGGGGAACTCCATGGCCAGCTTCGGAGCATTGTTCATAGCGCCCAACCAGCAGCTCGCTTCCGTGGCGGCCGAGGTTGCCCCGGACTATCCCGAGCTCAGTGTCACCATCCACGAGGGTGACCTCTCTGAGGGACTCGCAGCCGCGCTCGGAAGCTTTGAGGCGGGCTTCGACGTGGTCATCTCACGGGGCGGCACCGCACAGCTCCTCGAGGAGGAGTTCTCGGTCCCCGTGATCGAGGTGGGAATCTCAACGGCCGACCTGCTCTCGGCCCTGCTCACCCACAATCCCTCCGGTAAGAGGACGGCCGTCGTCGGCTTCTTAAACGCGCTTGACGCCATTGAGCAGTACGTAGACTTCTCGGACTTTGACATCGACATCTTTGGAATCTCGTTCGAAGACGAGCTTCCCCTCGTCCTGCAGGATGTCGTCGAGGGCTCCTACGAGATCGTGCTCTGCGACACGTTCACCTATCGACGTTGTCTGTCCATGGGAATCAACGCCCACCTGCTCTCCTCGGGTCCCGAAAGCGTGGCGGCGGCCTTCGACCGAGCGCTCTTTCTCTGCCGTCAAACGCATGAGCTGCGGCTGCGCAACCGAGCGCTCTGGAAGCTCGTCAAGAACCAGCCGGCGCGCATCGCGATCTTCTCGTCCGCCGGGAAGCTCGTGTACTGCAACCTCACCAGTTCGCGAACGGAGCTCCTCGCCTTCATGCGCGAACATCTTGAGGGGGAGGAGGCGGGCAGCCTCGCTCTGCGAAGGGGCCGTCAGGTCTTTCACCTGAGCCGCGTCCACGTAAGCGAAGGCGGGGAGAACCTCATGGCATTCAACGTCACCACGGCCAACGCTCCCCTCAAAGCGAGTCTCGTGGGGATTGAGTACAAAAACCGCGATGAAGTCGACCGCTCCTATCACGAGAGCATCTTTCACCTCGTGGGTGCCGGAGACGAGCTTGCCGCGGACATCGCGCAGGCCGGCAAAAGCGAGCTGCCCGTTCTTCTAGAGGGCGAGCCTGGCTGCGGCGTATCGCAGGTAGCAGCCCTGCTTTATCTGAGCGGTAGTTGGAACATGCGTCCCTATGTTGTCGTAGACTGCTCGATGCTCATCGAAAAGAGCTGGGAACGCCTCATAAACTCACACCACTCCCCGCTCTATGAGTCTAACCAGACGCTCTACCTCAGGGCCGTGCACAAGCTTTCCCCGAAGTGGTTTCGGGAGTTCGTCGAGGTCGTGTCACGCATGGGCGTCACCGAGCGCAACCGCGTGATCATCTCGACAGCTGGTTCGCAGGGCGCAGATTGTACTGACACGAATAGCCTTCTCAACGAGCACCTGCACTGCCACGTCCTTGCCATCCCTCCCCTGAGGTGTCGTCAGAGCATGCGCAGCGCGGCAACTCGCTACCTCGACCATCTTGCGCATACGGTTGGCGAGCGCGCACCTCTCGTCACCGACGAGGCCATGGAACTGCTCACCAGGCACCCCTGGCCAGGCAACTACGTTGAGTTCAGCCGTGTGCTCGAGCAGGTCAGGACGCAGGTGGGCGAAGGGGAGCTGCACGCCACCGACGTCCGCGAGGCCTTCGAACGCGAGGGTGCCGTACACTCCACCTCGCTAGGCGGCGAGTCGGACGCAACGCGCCTGGACCTCCTGAGACCTCTCAAAGACGTTGAACGCGACGTCGTGCGACTGGTAGTGAAACGCTACGGCGGCAACCAGACCAAGGCAGCCCAGACTCTGGGCATAAGCAGAACAACCATCTGGCGCATGCTCAGGGAGTAGACATCAACAAAGAGACGACAAAAACACGTCGCACCTGCACTAAACTAGTGCAAAACACAACCTCGCGTGAATCCACGCTCACGGGAAAGGACCGCCGAATGAAGATTCTTTTCTATGGAACCGCCAGCTATGACAAAGACTCCTTCACACGGGAGCTCGTCGACTACCCCACCATCCAAATCGACTTCATAGAGTCCGACCTCACGCCCATGACGGCTGCCCTGGCTCGCGGCTACGATGCTGTCTGCGCCTTCGTCAACTCCGACGTGGGGGCCATGACACTCGAGATTCTCGCCGGATTTGGCGTCAAGCTCATCCTCATGCGCTGCGCTGGCTTTGACGCCGTCAACGTTGCCGTGGCCACCGACCTGGGCATCCACGTCACGCGCGTCCCCGCCTACTCACCAGAGGCCATAGCCGAGCACGCCATGGGCCTAGCCTTGTGCGCGAACCGCCGCATCCACAAGGGCTATCTTCGCGTTCGTGAGAACGACTTCAGCCTCTCGGGGCTCGTCGGCGAGACCCTCTACGGCAAGACCGCCGGCATCGTGGGCACCGGTCGCATCGGCGCCGCCCTCTGCCGCATCTGCAAGGGCTTCGGCATGACGGTCCTAGGCTCCGACCTCTATCCCAACCAACGACTCGTTGACGAGGAGCACGTCGTGGACGAGTACGTGGAGTACGACGAGCTCTACCGTCGCAGCGACCTCATCTCGCTGCATGCCTTCCTGAACGACGAGAGCCGACACATGATCAACGATGAGGCCATCGCCCAGATGAAGGATGGCGTCATCTTCGTGAATACGGGACGAGGCGGTCTCGTTGACACTCAGGCCCTCATTCGCGGTATCCTATCAGGCAAGATTGGAGCGGCAGGCCTAGACGTCTACGATGAGGAGAGCCCAAATGTCTACCAGAACCGCGCTGGCGAGGTTATCGACTCCGTCACGTCCCGTCTGTGCTCCTTCCCCAACGTGGTGATGACCAGCCATCAGGCGTTCTTCACCCACGAGGCCCTGGCACAGATTGCGCGCGTCACGCTCGACAACGCCCAGGCCCTTGCCAACGGCACCGACTTCGTCGAGAGAAGCGTCGTCTGCTAGCCTGTCTAGCATCGACATTTTTTCGGCGTTCCCCCAATAGAGAGAGGTATAAATGGCATTTCGCAAGAAGACCAAGATCGTATGCACGATGGGTCCGTCAACCGAGGACGAGGATGTGCTGCGCCAGCTCATCCTCCATGGCATGAACGTCGCGCGCTTCAACTTCTCGCACGGCAGCCACGAGTATCACCGCACGATGATCGAGAAGGTCCGCTCGCTCTCCAAGGAGCTGTCCATTCCCGTTGCGATTCTACTCGACACCAAGGGACCCGAGGTCCGCACGGGCGTTCTCAAGGACGGCCAGAAGGTCATACTCGAGACGGGAAAGTCCTGCATCGTGACGACTGACGACAACGTCGCGGGCACCTCCGAGCGCTTCTCGCTCGACTACAAGAACCTTCCCAACGAGGTCGAGAAGGGTTCCATCATCCTGATTGACGACGGTCTCATCGGCCTCGAGGTCGATCACGTCGTGGGCACCGACATACACTGCATGATTACCAACGGCGGCGAGCTCGGTGAGCACAAGGGCGTCAACGCCCCCAATGTCAACCTTAGTCTGCCCTCCGTCACCGCACAGGATCGCGCCGACATCATGTTCGGCTGCGAGCTGGGCATCGACGCCATTGCGGCCTCTTTCATCCGCGATGGCTCAGCCGTCAACGAGATTCGCAAGATCTGCGTCGAGATGGGCACGCCGGACGTCCAGATCTTCCCCAAGATCGAGAGCGCCCTGGGCGTCAAGAACTTCGACGAGATTCTCCACGAGGCCGACGGCATCATGGTCGCCCGCGGCGACCTGGGCGTCGAGGTCCCCGCAGCTCAGGTCCCGCACATTCAGAAGACCATCATCAAGAAGTGCAATGAGCACTACAAGCCCGTCATCACCGCGACCCAGATGCTCGACTCCATGCAACGCAACCCACGCCCCACGCGCGCCGAAATTACCGACGTTGCCAACGCCGTCTACGATGGAACCGACTGCGTCATGCTCTCAGGCGAGACGGCAGCTGGCAAGTACCCTATCGACGCCGTGCGCACTATGTCTGAAATCTGCAAGGAGACCGAAAAGTATCTCCCCGAGGGCAGCTACTACTACGACCGGGGTGGCGTGCGCAACGTGAATGGCGCCACGGGATTCGCCGCCGTGGAGATGGCCGACCGCGTAGGCGCCAAGTGCATTCTCGTCCCCACGCACTCCGGCCGCTCCGCGCGCCTCGTCTCCAACTTCCGCCCGACGATGCCGCTCTACGCAATGTCCCCGAGCGACATAAGCATTCGCCGCACCTGCTTCTACTGGGGGGTCTACGCCTTCCGCACGACCGAGCAGGGCTCGCTTTCCAATACGCTCTACAATGCGCTGACGGTGGCAAAGAACAACGGCATCGCCGAATCCGGTGACATCGTGGTCCTCACGGCCGGCGATCCCCAGACCTCGCCACGTCTGGGCGACTACACCACCTCCACCAACATGGCGATGATTGCGCAGGTTCAGTAGGCTCTTCTTGCCTCACTCTGCACGTCGCATCCACCCGGGCCCTTCTCGCCGGGTGGATGCGACGTTAATCATGCCGGGTCCTCCTCGCGGAGTCAGTGACTCGAGAAGGATTATGTTCGTTACACTAAACAGATGCGCGCCATACGGGCATGTTGTGAAGACGGGGGTAAGGCACGCGACGGGCACCTCGGCCATGCCACAGGGGCGATTTTCTGCGCAAACAATGACGATTCGTGCCCTGACTCCCAATTTATGCGCAGAGGAATACGTGCGAACAGCCAGCACCCCACTCTACCCTGCGAGCCCGGCCGCATACGCGCACAGACCATCGCGTATGGTGGCGTTCGCCTCCTCGCGAGCAGACTCGAAAAACTCAGCCGTGAGCAGCTGATAGGTCGGCTCGCCCGTCACCTGATGTGCGCGGTTATCGTCCACGATGCGGTCAGCGACCTCCACGGCAGCGCGCACGTCAGACTCGACAATGGAGTACTGCGGAAAGTCCTTGCAAGCCGCAAGCAGCGCATCGTTTACGTATGCGTGCATGTCAATCTTGAGGGTGCGCCCAAAGAGCGCGAAATCTCCCTGCTTGCCCACACGTGCAGCTTCACCCGGAGCGATTCCACGCTCGCTCAGGTAGGCACGCGTATGCGCGTTATAGACATGATCGGCCACCAGATGCGCCCAGGCACCAAGCGTCACATCAGAGACCGTCTTCTGCCCGTCAATATAGAAGTCCCAGAACAGGTCATGGCGGGGCAGGGGGACGTGGCCACGCGCGGCCACGTGAGTCATCTTGTAGTCAATGCGGCACGTGGTCACCGGCACCATATAGCCCACGTAAATATCGGGGACAAAGTTTCCCACTAGAAACGCATTGGAATCGCGCACGCCAAGAGTCCGAGCCCCCTGTTCACGAAGGAGCCTCTCGACGTGCGCGATATGTATGTTCCAACTTGGCATGGGCACATGCTAGCACGAGAAGCGAGCGCTGCGGGGCACGGAAGTCCCCGCAGCGCTCGCCACAGAACCCTACTGGCCCAGAATCGTCGCCAGGTCAGCCTCAGGCGTTGAGGTCGGGCGAATATCATAGACCTTGACCAGTGTGTCGAGCACGTTGGGCGAGATGAATGCCGGCAGCGTGGGCCCAAGGTAGATGCCCTTGATGCCCAGGGAGAGCAGCGTGAGCAAAATGGCTACGGCCTTCTGCTCGTACCAGGAGAGCACAAGCGTGAGCGGCAGGTCGTTGATGCCGCAGTCGAAGGCCTTGGCAAGGGCAGTGGCCACCACCAGGGCGCTGTAGGCGTCGTTGCACTGTCCCATGTCGAGGATGCGCGGCAGACCACCGATCGTGCCCAGGTCGAGGTCGTTGAAGCGGAACTTGCCACAGGCAAGGGTGAGAATCAGCGAATCCTTGGGGGCCTTCTGCACGAGCTCCGTGTAGTAGTTGCGTCCCGGCTTGGCGCCGTCGCAGCCGCCGACGAGGAAGATGCGGCTCACGGCACCGCTCTTCACAGCCTCGATGACCTTGTCGGCCACGCTGAGCACTGCGTCGTGACCAAAGCCCGTGGTCACGCTCGTGCCTCCATTGATGCCCTTGAGGTGCTTGAGCTCATCGTAGCCGCCCAGCTCGAGCGCACGGTCAATGACGGCCGAGAAGTCCTTGACGCCATCCGTGCCCTCCTCAATATGCGGCAAGCCCGGGAACTGCACCAGGCCCGTGGTAAACACGCGATCGGCGTAGCTCTTGCGGGGACGCTGAATGCAGTTCGTGGTGAAGAGCACGGGCGCGGGTATGCCGTCGAACTCGCGACACTGGTTCTGCCACGCGGTGCCGAAGTTGCCCTTGAGCTGGGGATGACGCTTGAGCTCGGGGTAGGCGTGCGCCGGGAGCATCTCGCCGTGCGTGTAAATGTTCACGCCACGCCCATCGGTCTGGTCGAGCAGCTGGGAGAGGTCCTTGAGATCGTGGCCAGACACCACGATGAAGGGGCCGGGCTCCACGGCAAGTGGCACCTCGGTGGGAACGGGCGAGCCAAAGCTCTGGGTGTTGGCGCGGTCGAGCAGCTCCATGCAGGTGTAGTTGGCCTCGCCCACGGCAAGCGCGACCGGAAGCAGATCGGCCACGGCGCCGTCCGAACCGATGGCGCGCAGGCACTCGTAGAAGCGCTCGTTGAGCGCATCGTCGATGTAGTCGAGCACGAAGGCGTGATGCGCGTAGGCAGCCATGCCGCGCAGTCCGAACAAGATGAGCGACTTGACCGAGCGAACGTCCTCGTCAGGCTCGTTCCACAGGCTGTCGAGGTCATACTCCTGAGGCGCCACGCTCCCATTGAGCGCACGTGCCATCGCACGCACATGGGCCGTGACGGCCTGGACGGCCTGAGCGTCGAAATCGACGTTGGTCACACAGGTGAACATTCCCTCGAGCAGGGCACGCGCGGCGTCTCTGTTAGCGGGCTTTCCCTCGGCCGCGCGCGCAAGTCCCACGAGGGCGCCGGTGAGCTCGTCTTGCGCCCGCGCCGTGACGCTGTCCTTGCCGCAGACGCCCGCGGCGGACGTGCAGCCGCTACATCCCGCCGTCTGCTCGCACTGGAAACAGAACATGCTGGTATCAATCTTGTCGAGCGTAACCATAAGAGCTCCCCTCGCCGCTTCTTCGCTTTGAGGGAACTATAGTGATTGTATCTTAACGTGTATGTTGGAAAAACAACGTATGGAGAAGAGTCATGCAAGAACCAGGGAGAACCGCCACGGCACGGCACACGCAGCTTGCTCGCGAGCTCACGGGCACGGCGCTGTTTCGTGGCATCGCGCAGGAGGAGGCGGCCGCCATGCTCGGTTGCCTGGACGTGCGAGAGCGTACCTTCGAGCCCGGCGAGATCGTCTTTCGCATGGGCGACAAGATTCGCGCGCTGTGCATCGTGCTCTGCGGGGGCGTACGCATGGAGCACGTCGACGCCTGGGGCAACGTCTCCGTGCTTGGCTATGTGGGAACCGGTGATGTCTTTGGTGAGAGCTACGCCTGCGCCCCCGACGTTACGCTACTTGTAAACGTAATGACGGTCGAACGGACGCGCGTGGCGCTTCTCGACGTCGCGCGCGTCCTCGCCCCCTGCTCGAACGTCTGCCCCTATCACACCAAGCTCATCGAGAACCTGCTGGCACTCTCGGCGCGCAAGAACATCGAGCTCTCGCGGCGCGCCTTCCACACGAGTCCCAAGACCATCCGCGGCAAGCTGCTCTCCTATCTCTCCGGCGAGGCCGCGCGGGTCGGAAGCCGTCGCTTCACGATTCCGTACAACCGTGAGCAACTGGCCGGCTACCTGAGCGTCAACCGCAGCGCTCTGTCAAGCGAGCTCGCACGGATGGAGCGTGACGGACTCATCCGCGTTCAAAGAAACGAGTTCGAGCTCCTGCGCACGCCGGAGGAAGATGGGCTCAGAGCCTAGGAGCGCACCTCGCCGCCGGTGGAGCGGCAGACCTTGCTCACGAGCTTCTCGTGAGTGCGCTCGACCTCCTCGGAGGTCAGCGTGCGATCGGCCGCGCGATACGTGAGCGAGAAGGCCATCGACTTCTTGCCTGCGCCCACGCGTACGGGATCGCGGTAGACGTCAAAGAGGCGCACGTCGGTGAGGAGCCTACCGCCCGCCGAACGAATGCGCTGCGAGAGCTGCTCGTAGGTGACCGACTCGTCCACGACGATGGCCAGGTCGTGCGCCACGCCCGGTAGCGTGGGGACGTCCTGGTAAGGCAGCTCGTCAGAGGCCAGGCGCAGGAGCGCCGCCACGCTGAGCTCGAAGGCCACGACCGGTACCTCCAGGCCCAGGTTTGCGAGCGAGCGCGGGTGGACGTTGCCCACCCAGCCCACGGACTCCCCGCTCGCCAGAACCTCGGCGGCGCGCCCTGGCTGCAGCCAGGGGTACTCCTCTGGCGAGGCCACCTTGAAGCGCACCTTGGTGAGGCGCAGAGCGTCTAGGAGCTGCTCGACCATCCCCTTGGCGTCAAAGAAATCGTACTCGTCGAAGCGCTGGTTCCAGGCGTCGTCGGCGCGCCTGCCCGAGAGGACCCCACAGACATAGCTGGGCTCGTCGGGCAGGCTAGCGTGCTCGTGACCAAAGAAGACGCGACCGACCTCGTAGAGTGCCACGTTGTCCACGTCGTGGTCCACGTTGTAGGACACCGAGCGCAGAAGCCCCGGCAGGAGCGAGCGGCGCATCTGCGACTGATCGGCCACGAGCGGGTTGATAATCTGGACGGGGACGCCACGGCCGATCTCGGGGATGTTCAGACGGCCCAAGTCGTCCTTGTCGGCAAAGCAGTACGTGGAGGTCTCGGAGAGGCCGCAGGAGCGCAGGGTGGAGCCCATGAGACGCAGGCGACGCTGCTCCACCGTAAGACCTCCGGCGTGATTTCTAGGAGCGGGAAGGGTCGCCGCGATGTCGCCCTCACCCCATAGGCGCACGACCTCCTCGATGAGATCGACCTCACGGGTGAGGTCAGGACGGCTCGTGGGAGCCGTGACCTGGTAGTGAGCCACATCGAGCTTCTCGATGGCACATCCCAGCCGTCCCAAGCGCTCGGCCATGAACCAGTTGGGAATCGGCGCACCGGCCAGGGCGCGCACTCGTCCCGTACGCAGGGCTATGACGGCCGGCTCAACGGGCGCGGGATACGCGTCCACGATGCCCGGACAGACCTCGGCCGCGCAGCACTCCTCGAAGAGGGCTGCCGCGACCTGAGCCACAGTGGCGCAGTTAGCGCCATCCACCTGGCGCTCGTAGCGGATGGAGGCCTCGCTCATGAGGTCGAGGTTGCGGCTCGTGCGAGAGATGTGGCCCGCCGAGAAGGTCGCGCTCTCCAGCAGCACATCGCAGGTGGACTCGTCGATATCGGAGTTGAGGCCGCCCATGACGCCTGCGAGCGCCACGGGTGTCGAACCATCGTCGGTGATGACGCACATGTCGCTCGTGAGGGCACGCTCGACCTCATCAAGCGTGACGAGCTTCTCGCCATCTTGTGCGGCTCGCACCACGATGTGTCGCTTTCCGTCACGTTCGGAGAGCTTTCCCAGGTCAAAGGCATGCAGCGGCTGACCTGTGAGATACATCACGTAGTTGGTCACGTCCACGACGTTGTTGATCGAGCGCCCGCCGGCCGCGGCGACACGGCGCGCGAGCCATTCCGGCGAGGGGCCGATCTTCACGTTACGCACGACGCACGCGGTGTAGCGACCACAGAGCGAGGGGTCCGCAATCGTCACGTCTACGAGGTCATGGGCGTCCGGACCCGACTCGCGAGCAATGCGCGGCAGCTCGATGTGGGTATCCACGTTGAGCATCGCGGAGACCTCTACGGCTATGCCACACATGGAGAGACAATCGGGGCGGTTGGGAGTGATCTCCGCATCGATGACCGTGTCGGAGAGACCCTGATAGTCCGTGAAGTTCATGCCCACCGGCGTGTCCGGCGGCAAGATCATGATGCCCTCGTGGTCCGACCCCAGCCCCAGCTCACGTTCCGAGCAGTTCATGCCGTAGGACTCGATGCCGCGCAGCTTGCTCTTCTTGATCCTAACGTTGCCAGGCAGGACCGCACCAATCATGGCGCAGACGATCTTGTCGCCCTCGTTGAAGTTCTGAGCGCCGCAGACGATCTGCAGCGGCTCGGGGCTGCCGCCAGAGTCCAGGTTCTTCCGGCCCACGTCGACCTGACAGAGCCACATGTGGTCTGAGTCGGGATGGGGCTTCTTGCTCACGACCTGAGCTGTGACCACATGCTCAAGGTTGGCGCCAACCTTCTCGACCGCCTCGACCTCGGTGCCCGTTCGCGTGAACTCGGCCACGAGCTCAGCCGGATCGCCGGGGAGGTCCACCAGGGTTTTTAGCCATTCGTATGAGATGCGCATGTTCTTCTCCTTCTTAGAACTGGTTCAGGAAGCGCATGTCACCGGTCATGAGCATGCGGAGGTCGGGCAGGTCGTAGCGCAGGCAGGCCACGCGCTCGACGCCGATGCCAAAGGCGAAGCCCGTGTACTTCTCAGGGTCCACGCCGCAGTTGACGAAGACGTTGGGATCGACCATGCCGCAGCCCAAGATCTCGAGCCAGCCTGTATCCTTGCAGAAGCGGCAGCCCTTGCCGCCGCAGACGCCGCAGGAGACGTCCACCTCGCAGCTGGGCTCCGTGAACGGGAAGAAATGAGGGCGGTAGCGCGTAGCGCGATCCTTGCCAAAGATCTCGCGCGTGAAGTAGTCCAAGGTACCCTTGAGGTCTCCGAAGGTGATTCCCTCATCCACGACCAGACCTTCGACCTGCGTGAACTGCGGCAGGTGATTGGCGTCGGCGGTATCCGGCCTGAACACGGTGCCCGGGCAGATCATGTAGATGGGGGGCTTGGTGGACTCCATGACGTGGGCCTGCACGCCCGAGGTCTGGGTTCGTAAAAGGATGTCTGACTCGCCCTGGACATGAGTCTGCTTGCCCTCGGGCGCGTTGTCGACCACGTAGAAGGTGTCCTTGGCCGAGCGGCTCGGGTGATCCTCGGGGGCATTCAGCGCAGTGAAGTTGTAGTAGGTGGTCTCGAGATACGGACCGTCCTCGACCGTGTAGCCCAACCCCACGAAGATGTCCTCGATCTCCTCGCGAATCTGACCAATGAGATGCTGCGTGCCCAGGCTGAGCATGCGGCCCGGCAGGGTGACGTCGCAGGCGTCGGCCGCCATCTTCCGCTCCATGAGCTCGGCCGAGAGCTCCTCGCGACGCGCCGCGAGCGCGGCCTCCACATTGCCGCGCACCGTATTGGCGAGCTGGCCCATCACCGGGCGCTGGTCGGGCGCGACCTTACCCATCGAACGCATGATCTGGGTCAGGCTGCCCTTCTTGCCAAGCACGCCCACGCGCAGAGCTTCCAAGGCCTCCATGCTCTGAGCCTGTGAAAGCCCCTCCTTGACGTACGCCTCAATGGACGTGAGGTCGTCGGACATCGCCATGCTTCTCCCCTTTCAGACGAGAAAACCGCCCCCAGGCATATCTGCCCAAGGACGGAAGTAATTCCGCGGTACCACCTCGGTTGACCCAGTGGTTTTCTCTCCACCGAATCCGCTTGCGCACCCCGTGTCGTGAGGAGGACGGCTTGCCTAGTGAGCGCAAAGGCCTCAGCCGGGCGCCGTTCAGTTCGCAGCTGGTGGAGTGAACTCCGAACCTCTGCCGTGGAGGAGCCTCTCAGCCGATGAGCTCCCTCTCTGTCCTGCGGCAACGCGACGTCCGAACCTCTCCGTCATAGCCTCAGGGCATCATAGCACAGGCGCGTCGCTCGCCCGGGCTCACGTGCGAAGCGCGAGTTCGTTCGTCCGTGAGGGCCCGTGGCAAGAGGAGGGGCCCCGCCAATGCCCCCCGCACGAGCATGCAAGATTATGCACCGCACGTAAAGAGGCCCCCGGTTGTCCAGGGGCCTCTATGCATCCCTATGATGGCTCTCTCGCAGGAGTCGCGATTATGGGTTCGGCTCTTCACCGTGGGGTTGCGCTTCACGCCGCCTGCGGGCACAGCCCCCTACTTCACAAGCTCGCCTGCCAGGTAGGTTGCCTTGAGCTCAAGGTCACGGTCGAGCACCACGAAGTCCGCCAGGCGGCCCGGCTTGATGAAGCCGCAGCGGTCATCGATGCGCGCGGAGCGGGCTGCCACCTCGGTCGCCATGCGAAGTGCCTGGTCAGCCGTCACAATGCCCCAATCGTAGACGTTCTTGACGACCTCGGCGAGCGTGGCCACCGATCCGGCCAGACTGTCCCCATCGCGTAGGTAGCAGGCCCCGTCGCGCATGACCACGGGAAGGCCGCCACTCATGTACTCACCCTCGGGCATGCCTCCGCAGCCCAGGCAGTCGGTGATGAGAACCACGTGGTCCCAGCCCTTGGCGCGCACGATGGCGTCCGCGGCAGCAGGGGTTACGTGATGACCGTCGCAGATGAGCTCGGCGTAGGTGTCAGGCGTGGTCATGGCGCAGCCCACGACACCCGGATCGCGATGGTGCAGGCCGCGCATGCCGTTGTAGGTGTGCACGAAGCAGCTGGCGCCCACGTTTACGACAGCGAGGGTCTGCTCGTAGGTGGCGTCGGTGTGGCCGATGCAAGTGACCACGCCCTCTGCGTCGAGCGCGGCCGCGTATTGCGCGGAGCCGTCACGCTCCGGCGCAAGCGCGCTCTTGACGATGCGCCCACCGGCGAGCCTCTGCCAGTCTGCAAAGATCTCATAGGAGGGATCAATGAGAAACGCAGGGTTCTGCGCGCCCACATGCTTCATCGTGAAGAACGGGCCCTCCAGATAGATGCCCTGGATGCGCGCGCCCACGAAATCGGGCTCGCGGCTCTCGTCGGCCTCGGCAATCGAGGCGCAGGCCTCGCCAATGTGCTCCGGCGTCTCGGTGAAGGTCGTGGGCAGCCAGGAGGTGGTGCCCCGACGAGCGAGTGCGGCGCTGGAGATGTTCACACCCTCGGCGTCGATGTCGGCCGTCGCATGGTCATAGAAGCCGTGGATGTGCGTGTCCACGAGCCCCGGGGCAATCCAGGATCCAGAGTGGTCGACGATCTCTCCCATGGGCCTCTCGGTGGTGAAAGATCCGAACTTTCCGTCAGCGACCGGCAGATAGCCGGGGCCGACTACCGAGCCAGGAAGGACAAAACGATCGGCATAGATGGCATACGCGCTCATGGCGGTCTCCTTACGCCTCGAACGGATGGATGGTCACGCCCTTTACCACGCGATTCACGGTGCCAGTGGGGCTGGGCGTGTCAGGAGTATTCCCCACCTTGACGGAGGTCATAAGGGCGACACTCTGCGCGACCATGATGTAGGGCAGCGCGAGATAGGCCGCAGGCAAAGGCGCGTACGAGCTTCCGAAGGTGAAGGAGTCACCCTCGTACCTCTGTGTGCCCTCCTGCTGAACGGCCACAACGGACCGGGCAATCCCGTCGCCGCCGATCTCGTCCAAGATGTCGAGATCATACTGGCGGGTGTAGGCGTCATTGCTCACGAGCACAAAGACCAGGGTCTTGCCGTCCACGAAGGACTTGGGCCCGTGGCGATAGCCCATCGAGGTGTCAAAGGACGTGGCGACAAGACCATGCGTGAGCTCGAGAATCTTGAGCTGGCACTCGCGCGCCTCGCCCCCGAAGGCACCGGATCCCAGGTAGGTGATGCGGTTGAAGTCCTGATCGATCCAGCTCTGTATCTCAGACTCGCGAGAGATGACCTCGCGTCCCATCTGGGCAATCTGGGCGACCCAAGCTCCCTTCTCCTCGCGCGAGGCGGTGTCGAAGATCAAGGTCGAGAGGAGCTCCATGCACGAGTAGCTGCCGGTCATGGCAAAGCCCTGGTCGTTGGCCCCGGGCAGAAGCAGCGTCAGATTCTTGGCGTCACCCGCGAACTGCTGGGCGAGCTTGCCCTCCGGCGCGCAGGTGATGTTGAGATAGAGGACGTTGTCTAGGACCTGGCCGGCACGCTCCACGGCGGCAAGGCTCTCGGGGCTGTTGCCGGAGCGGGCGAAGGAGACGAGCACCGTGGGGTCCTCGGGACGCAGGAAGTCCAGAGGCGCCGAGACGAGGTCGGTCGAGGCGATGGCCTCGAAGACGAAGTAGGGCGCGTCACCATGGCGGCGCAGATACGGCGTCACCGTATCGCCCACGTAGGCCGAGGTACCCGCTCCAGTGAAGACCACGTGGGTACGTCGATCGTTGCCGCCAAGCGCGGCCGCACGCTCGATAAACGCGGCGATCGCCCCGGCATTCTGATCGTAGATCTTGAGCGTCTCCTCCCACAGGTCGGGCTGCTGCTTGATCTCGCGGGCGGTGATCTGCGCCCCCATCGAGGTCAGGGTCTTGGTGTCCAGCTCAAACATGGTCATGCTCCCTTCTCGCTAGGACGCGTCCTAGCTGCGAATATGTGAGATCTTGTATGTGAACTGATCAGCGCGTGCCACGCTATGCGTGTACTCGATGACTATGTTCTTGTCGTTATGGGTGGTGCGCATGAGCTGCAGCACCGGGGCGCCCTCGGCAATGCCCAGAGCGGCGGAGTCGCCGCTGCGGGCGATGCTCGCATAGAACTCCTCCTCGGCTGCACGAATCTTCTGGTGGTAGTCCTGCTCGATGATGTCGTAGAGCGGCTTTTTTGCCACGTCGTCGGCGCTGAGCGACACGAACTCCTTCACGGGCAGATAGGTGCGCTCAACCATCATGGGCACGTCATCGGCCAGACGAAGCCGCCGCATGCGATAGACCTTCTCGCCCAGTCGTATGCCCAGGTGGTCGGCAATGGACTTGGTCGCCTCACGCACCCCGAAATCGAGAAGGACCGTCTTGGGAACCCGCCCGAGCTCCTTCATCTGCTCGGTGAAGCTGTAGGTTCCCATGAGATTGGTGGCCTCATGAGAGATGTCCGAGACGAAGGTGCCCCGCCCGTGCCGGCGGCTGATGAGCCCCATGGTCTCGAGCTCCTTGAGCGCCAGGCGAACCGTGGTACGCGAGAGCCCGTAGCGCTCCGAGAGCTCACGCTCGGACGGCAGAAGGTCCCCGGGCTCGAGCTCGTTTTCTATCTTCTCGCGCAGGAGGTCGACGAGCTGGTCATAGAGCGGCTGCTTTCTTGATACGGTGCCCATGTGACCTCGCTCTCTCTTGTTATGCCCAAGGCATGGACCGGGCGAAGGCCGGGAAACCCACCTGGTGCATGCCTCACGTATAGAACCCAAACCGAGCACGCCAGACGAGCGTGCGATAAGCAAGGGGAGGTGCGCGGAGAACCGCACACCTCCCCGAAGAAGCGGTCAGTCGCTAGGCGACCCAGATGTTGGGCCACCAGCCAAACGGACCAGCACCAAGGATGCCGATGACGAGCATCAAGACGATGCCCTTGATCGGGGTGAAGTTCTTCTTGGTGAACAGGTAGTACAGGAGCAGGACAAGCGCAAGCGGCACGAGCTTAGGCATGACCGTGTCGAGCGTGTTTGCCACGGAGAACGTGACCGGAGTCTCACTGACCGTACCGTAGGTGACGGAAGTCATGCCGTTGCCCAGCTCGGTCTCGCCAGACGTGACCGTGTTGCCATCGGCATCGGCCATCACGAGGGGGTTGCCCTCGATGTCGGTCATGGCAAGGGAGCCCACCTCTGCGGTCTCGGTGTCGACGGCCAGGTCGGAGAAGTTCTTGGCGTCCTCGTTGGAGACGATGACCGTGGTCGGGGTCAGGCTGCGAGCGGTGCCGTTGGGAATCGTCAGGTTGACCTGCGTGCCGCCCATGGTGACGGTCAGGCAGCCCACGACGAAGACACCCATGATGGAGGCGGCGCGCGTGAACGCCTGCATGTTGGTGGTCAGGGCGTCAATGGCGCTCGTTCCCACCTTGTACGCCCAGTTCATCAGGCCGAAGCGCAACGCGAACTGGAAGGCGTTGAAGACGAGCAAAAAGACGATCGGCCCGGCGATGCTGCCGGCGATGGCCATGTTGGACGTGATGCCCGCCGTGATGGGCACGAGCGTGAGCCAGAACAGGGCGTCGCCGATGCCACCGAGCGGCGAGGCCGCAGAGATGCGGACGGCGCGGATGGTCTGGGTGTCGACCTTGTTCTGCTCGAGGGAGAGCACGATGCCCATGACGAACGTCACGAGGAACGGGTGCGTGTTGATGAAGTCCAGGTTATGGGACATCGACGCCGCAAGGTCGTTCTTGTTCGTGTGGACCTTCTCGAGGCCGGGGATCATGGCGAACAGCCAGCCACCGGACTGCATGGTCTCGTAGTTGAACGAGGACTGCAGGAAGCAGGAGCGCAGAGCCATGCGATTCAGGGTCTTCTGGTCGACCTGGGAGGCCGGCGTCAGATCCTCGTACTGCGCGGGAATCTCGAATCTCTCGTTAGATGCCATCTTCGTCACCTCCATCAAGGGCAGCGGCACCCGCAAGCTCGGTCTGCTGCTGGAAGTCCCAGAAGGCAATGCCGAACGCGATAAGCGCCAGGATGAGCAGGGCAGGAGAGGCCAGCGCTGGGATGGCGGCCACGATGATGGCCAGGCCGAAGCCCAGGAAGAAGAAGCCCCACATGTCGCGGCTCATCATGATCTTGAGCAGGATGCCAAAGCCGACGAACTTCATCATGCCACCGGCGGCGGAGAGGCCTCCGTTGAGCCAATCGGGAATCGCGTCAACGATCTGCTGACCGACGGTGAGGCCACCTACGAAGAACAGGGTGACGATGACGGCGAAGATGAGGCCGAGAATGGCCTCGGAGATGATCGTCAGCTTGGTGATGGCCTTGGTGTCGGCCTTGGCAGCGGCGCCGCGGAAGGACTCCATGAGCGGGGCGCGCAGCGTGAAGAACAGGGTAACCCCGTACTGGCCGAGCAGGGCGAACGGAATCGCCGTGGCAACGGCAATGTTCGGGTCCAGATTGAGCGAGCAGGCAAAGATGGTCGCCATGATGCCGCCGATGACCGCGTTGGGCGGCTGGGCACCACCAATCGGCATATTACCAATCGTCATAAGCTGGTACGTGCCGCCGACGACGAGTCCGACCTCGAGATTTCCAAGGATGGCTCCGACGATGGCGCCCGTGACGATGGGCTGGTACAGCGACTCAAGGAAGTCGAACTGATCGATTGCCGCGATGAACGTGACAATGAAGATGAGAGCGACCTGTATGACTGAGACGTTATCCATCTATGTTCCTCCTTTCATATACATTCAACAACGTAAGGTCCTTGTCGCGAGCACCTACGGCCCACGCAAGACGGCCGCTATGCAAATAGCTTGTTAAGGTCCTCGACCGGCGTCGAGGGAACGCGCCTGATCTCGAGCTCAACCCCCTTCTCTCGCAGCTCCTTGAAGGCGGCAACATCCGCGTCATCCACCGCGACCGAGGTGGCGACCTGCCGCTTTCCTTCTGACATATGCATATTGCCGATGTTGACCTTCTTGATGGGCACGCCCCCGCGCACGAGTGTGAGCACATCCTCGGGGCTCTCGACAATAATGAATATCTTCTGCCTGGCAGCGGCCTTGTGAATGACATCGATAGTCTTCTGAAGCGTGAAGAACCTCGTCTGGACGCCCGTGGGGGCTGCCATCTTCATGAGGTTCTGGCGCATGGTGTTCCCCGCGACTTCGTCGTTGGCGACGAGCAGGAGGTTGGTCCCCAGCGTGGAGTTCCATTGGGTGGCGACCTGCCCGTGAATGAGACGGGCGTCGATGCGCGTAAGGACGATGTTAGGCTCCGCCATCTTCTCTCCTTTCCTAGGCGCGCCTGAGGCGCGTCGTACAACATGTCATGCGCCAGAGGCGCAAATTACCAGAATCTACTTTTTGGAATCGGCTTGAATCATCTGCACGGAGAAGCGCGAGACCTCGAGAACCGCACCGGAGCGGACCTTCACGCACACGCGCTCGGGGCCAACCTCGGTCAGCGTGCCGTAGATGCCGCCCCCGAAGACAACGGGCTTGCCCACGGCGAGCTCCTCATGCAGCTCAGCGAAGTACTTCTGCTTCTTCTTGAGCGTGACGGCTCGCCAGATGAGGTAGACGATCCCCATGATGAGCAGGAGCGCGCCCAGGGCGAACGACGACGCCAGCACGTTGTCCCAGAAGTTAGCCGGCATTAGAGACCCTCGCCATCCTGGTCATTCGCGTCGTCAGACAAGAGGTCGAGCGTCTTGTGGTCGATGCCCATGCGACCAATCTCGACGGCCGTGGCCACGAGCTCCTCGGCCGTGGTGGACTCGCCGCGCTCGCTCATGCACTCAAGCAGCATGGGGAGGTTGGTGCCCGTGACAACCTCGACGCCGGGCGTCTGGGCCGCGGTCATCATCGCCTGGTTGAACGGCGTACCGCCGAGCAGGTCGCAAAAGACCACGACCTCTCCGCAGCGCGCGGTCATCTCCTCGATGGCCTGGGCGAGCTTTGCGGGAAACTCAGCCGCCTCGGACTCGAGAAAGGTCACGGCGGCGAAGTCAGACTGAGGTCCGCCAACCATCTCGAGCGCACTTTGCATGCCCTCTGCAAACGCTCCATGTCCCGTGAGAATGCAGCCAACCATCGCACTCCTCCTTCGTCCGTGATGCCCTACGGCTCGCCCTACGAGAAAATCCTAGATCGCCACGCTCTTCTGTAGGATTAACTGGTTGTAACCATGTGACTTGCTTCACCACTGTAGCTTATTGATAACAGGTTTCTCCATGTCTTCTGCAAATCATTCTGAAATACCGTTCATCGGTAAAATTCGACCGTTCACCCGAAATTTTACTTTCAGGAAGCATTTTATTAGAGTTAATCACATCTATTAAGCATAGTTCACCTACCTGAGTTCATTTTAAATTTTCCTTTTTCTTTGTTTTATCGTCTTCTTTTTTCAGATACTGGTATTAATTGGATGGTACCTCTTTTGAATGAGTGCCGTGAGCTTTCCATTGTTCACCAGCAGCAGAGAGCCTCCCCTGCGCAGGGGAGGCTCAGCTCTGCAGAATCGATCCTCAGCGAGAAACGCAAGGGTTCGAAACCAGGGAGCTCAGCCGGTCCGCCTCCGCCATAGTCTTGAGGGGACGCTAAGATTCAGAAGACGTGCTCGCGCACGGAACGCCTTGGCCCTCATCATCAAAGGAGACCACATGATTTCAACCGTCACGCTCAACACCTCCATCGACAAGGCCTATCAGCTCGCGGGCCCCCTCGTCGATGGAACCGTCATGCGTGTGGCCACGTGCATCGACAACGCGGGAGGCAAGGGCCTAAACGCGGCGCGCGCCGTGGCAACATGCGGCGAGGAGATTGTGGCCACGGGATTCGCGGGTGGCAACAACGGCAGGCTGCTCTGCGAGCTGCTCGACGCAGACGGCATCGAGCACGACTTCGTCAGCGTGGCGTCAGAGACCCGCTGCTGCGTCAACGTGCTCGAGCCCGATGGCCGCTCGACCGAATTCCTGGAGCCGGGACGCCCGATCACGGAGGCGGACATGCGGGCCATAAGGCAGCGTGTCGCCCGCATCGCGGGCGAGGCCGATGTCGTAACGATAGACGGCAGCGTTCCAGAAGGGGCCGGCGAGGACGCCTACCGCGAGCTCGTCGCCATCGTGCGACAGGCGGGCGTGCCCGTCATCCTGGACACCTCGGGCACGCTGCTCGTGCGGAGCCTCGCGAGCCGCCCCACCATGATCAAGCCCAACGCCGACGAGATCGCTGCCATCCTGGGCCGACGCCCCTCGTCAATCGACGAGGTCGCGGCTGCCGCGCGCGAGGTGCACGAGCGCTATGGCATCGAGCTCGTCGTGGTCTCGCTTGGTGGAGAGGGTTCCGTCATGGCCTGTGACGACGGCGTCTTTCGCGGCCGCGCCCCCAAGATCGAGGTCGTGAACCCCGTGGGCTCTGGCGACACCATGGTGGGAGCCATGGCCGTGGCCATGGCTCGAAAGATGAGCGTCGTCGACCAGCTGGCCTATGCGATGAGCTGCGCGAGCGCCAACTGCCTTACGCCCTCCACTGGCCACTTCGACCTTAGTGTGGCCGAGGAGCTGCGTGCGCAGACCACCGTCGACCGAATTGCGTAGAAGGGGCAGCGCCAAGACGCTCGCACCGAAATAGGCGCGCAATGGCCTAGGCCTCGAACGGCCACCCCCCGGAAGCGAGGATCTCCAGGGCCTGGGCCACGGCGTCCTCCTCGCAGCCGCCAATGTGCCAACGGGCGGCACGAGTCGCCTCGGGCGTGGCGTTCGCGACGGCCACCGAGTGGGGGACGTGAGCAAAGAGCGGCAGGTCGTTGTCCGCATCACCAAAGACGACGACCTCCTCGGGAGCAATGCCAAGACGCCCGCAAAGCCAGACGAGGGCGGTCCCCTTGTTCCATCCCCGAGGCATGACGTTGGAGAAGCGCGGCAGGGCGCGGTCAACGTCCACCTCGCAGACCTCCTCGTTCAGGCGCTCCACGAGAGCGGCGGCGTCAGATTCGTTGCCACCCGTGAAGACATTGGCCTTGACCACGGGAAACGTGGGAACGTCGTCAACGGGAACACAGCTCTGGGCATAGGCGGGAAAGATGGGCGCAAGCTCCTCCACCGCACCCTCCACGAGCAGGGGCCGGGCATCATCAAAGCAGAGAAGCCCCGCACCCGGCGTTTCGACCACGATTCTACGCATCTGCACGAGAGCCTCACGAGAGAGCGTGCGCTCGAGAATCTTCTCTCCTTCGGAGTAGATCTGCAGGCCATTGGTGGCGAGGGCCGTGGCACAGCAGCGCGTGTCCCCGCCAAAGAAGGCCGGAATCCACGCGTAGCCGCGCCCACTTGCCGGCCCCACCACGAGACCAGCGTCGAGAGCCTGGTTGAAGGCGTGCACGGTGCGCGAAGAGACCTCGCGCTCGCCACGTGGCAGAATCGTGGAATCGATGTCGGTCAGGACGAGCTTGATGGCCATGGCTTCACTCTCTCTATAGGGATTTTCTCTCAGTATGGGCCTCGACGACGCGCGCACCCAGGTCGACGGCGTCCGCGGCGACCTGCCCCTCGGGGTCCTGGTCCATGATGACGACGTCCGCGTCCGCAAGCGTGCCGAACCACATGAGCCCCGGCGCGCGCACCTTGGTCGCGTCCATGAGGATGAAGGTCCTGTCGGCGCAGGTCAAAAACGCTCTCTTGAGCTCGGCCATCTCCTGGTTGTTAGTCATGAGACCACGCCCCGGCACGTAGGAGGTAGGAGTCACGAAGGCCTTGCTCGGATGCAACAGCTCGAGGGAGCGAAGAGTCAGAGGGCCCGCCGTGTAGCGATGCCCCTTGCGCAGACCACCCCCGAGCATGACCACGTCGAGAGCCGGCATAGAGCGGTCCACGTAGTCAGCAATGGTGAAGTCGTCGGTCACGATGGTGACGCCCGTGCGATCGCCCAGGGCCCGGACGAACTCGAGCGCGGTGGTGCCCGAGTCCACGAGAACTGCGTCCCCGTCATGGACGTACGGCGCTGCCATGCGAGCGATGGCTCGTTTGGCCTCGACGTTCACGTTGACGCGACGGTCCTGCACCGAGACGGTGAGCGTCCGCGAGAGCGAGACCGCGCCCCCGTGCGTGCGGCGAAGCTTGCCGTCGCGCGCCAAGGCGTCGAGGTCCGCGCGCACCGTGACGCGCGAGACGCCAAACGCCTCCGCGACTTGCGTGACCTGCACAGACGTCGCGCGCTCAAGCATGGAGAGAATGGCCGTGCGACGCTCTTCGCTCGACGCTGACGACATGGGTCGGCACCCCCGCTTTTTCTCATTGTGGCGGATTTGTGTTTCCTTTACTTTTCTTAAGAGCAAGATATCACAGTGCTTTTACTTTCTCTTTAGAAAGTTCCCCTCGCTCCCAAGAACCGCCTTCCAGCATCTGGAGACGTGTCTGGGGGACCTCCCTGGGCCATCAGCAACCACAGGGCATCCAGAACATGCTTCGTTTGCTTGCCCTTCTGCAGCTTGATCTTCCCCGCTCGCTGCGTTCGCAGGCCAGGGGGAAGGCCCTGCACACGTACAATGATGACAACGCCACAGGGCCGGACACCGTCCGGCAGAAGAAGGGAGTTCGCATGTTCGTCACCACGAAGAAAATGCTGCTCGACGCCCAGGCTGGGCACTACGCAGTCGGTGCGTTCAACATCGAGAACCTCGAGTTCGTCATGGCCGTCATCCGCGCCGCCGAGGAGCGCCGCTCTCCCGTCATCCTGCAGACCACGCCTGGCACCATCAAGTACGCGAGCCTCGACTACCTCTCTGCAATGTGCCGCGTGGCCGCCGAGGCCGCAAGCGTTCCCGTGGCCCTGCACCTCGATCACGGAGATAGCTTCGAGCGCAGCATCCAAGCCATGCACGCGGGCTACACCTCCGTCATGATCGATGGTTCTCACGTCAGCTTCGAGGACAACATCACGCTCACGGCCTCTGTCACCAAGGTCGCCGCGCCTCTGAACATCCCCGTCGAGGCCGAGCTCGGCAAGGTTGGCGGCAAGGAGGACGATGGCCCCGCCGTGGAGGGCATGAACCCCTACACCGACCCTGATCAGGCCGAGGAGTTCGTGGCGCGCACCCATTGCACCTCGCTCGCCGTGGGCGTGGGCACCGCGCACGGCGTCTACAAGGGAACGCCCCACATCGAGCAGGGCGTCCTCAAGGAGATTCGAAGCCGCCTCGACATTCCCCTGGTGCTCCACGGTACCTCGGGCGTACCTGACGACCAGGTCGCCGAGGCCATCGCCAACGGCATCTGCAAGGTGAACTACGCCACCGAGCTCCGCCAGGCATTCACGCGCGGCTTCATGGGCTACATGAGCGATAACCCCAACAACTTCGACCCCAAGAAGCCCTCCAAGCCTGGCATGGATGCAATCGTGAACGTCGTCTCCAGCCACATGGACAACCTTGGCTCCTCCCACAAGGCGTAGCTTCCCAGCCTCTCGAAGACCAACCAGCCGACGGCGGCGCAACCTTTTGGGTGCGTCGCCGTTTTGCTCAGGAGGGGGCTGACTAGCATCTCGTATACGATGTGATAGGTCCCTCGATCGATGACCCGCCCGAACAAGCGAGGAAAAAGGACGCCAAATCCATGAGAACCGTCATCTGCGACCTTGACGAAGCCACGCGCGCCGGTCTGGGACTTGACGAGCGCTGCGACGTCATTGTCGGTCGTGAGCAGATCGAGGCCTCCCGCGCCTGCACAGGCTGCTTCAGATGCTGGACGCGCACGCCTGGCCGCTGCGTACTACAGGATGGCCTCACTGATCTGGGCCCCCTGCTCGGAGCCACCGACGAGCTCTGGATCGTTGGGGAAAACACGTTTGGCGGCTACGGGGGCCTCGTCAAGCGCGCCCTCGAGCGCGGCCTGCCCTACCTACATCCCAACTTCAGGATCGTGGGCGGCCAGATGCACCATCGCCCGCGCTACCCAAGAACCTTCGCCGAGAGGATCTGGCTCTACGGCCCCTCGACCGCGCGAGAGCGCGCATGCTTCGGGCGCCTCGCGATGGCCAACGCGGTGAACCAGGGCGCTAATCTGCAGGGCGTCTGGTTCCCAACGGACCTGCGTGCAGGTGGCCTCGGGGAGCGCTCGGATAAGCCCACGCCCGAGCCCGAGCGCCTCCCCACTCCCCTCGGAGTTCCCCGCCACGTCGCCCTTCTCAACGCGAGCCCACGCGCCGAGAGAAGCGCGACGCACGCGCTGCTCTCCGACTTCTGGGAAGCCCTAGGCGTCTACGCGGGCGAGTCGGCTCCCATCCTCCTGCACGAGAACGCCCTCGCACAGGCGGACACGCTCATTCTAGGCTACCCTCTCTATGCGGACGCCCCACCCTCGGGGCTCATGGAGCGCCTCGAGCGCTGGTCGCGAGAGCACACGCTCGCCCCAGGCACGCGCGTCTACGCAATCTCCAACCTTGGCTTCTATGAGGCCGACCAGATCCTTCCCTCGTTCGCGGTGCTCGAGAACTTCTGTCGCGCGACGGGCAGCGCCTGGTGTGGGGGCCTCGCCGTGGGCGGAGGCGGCATGGTCCTGTCCACGGCACGCATGGCGCGCATGGGGAGAATGAGGCGCCCCAGATCAGAGGCAATCGACCAGCTCATATTTGCCGTTCTAGCCGGGCAGAGCCTCGACTCCGCGCTCGAAGCCCGCTGCCCCATGCCGCGCCTCGCCTACAAGCTCGTGGCCGAGGCCGGCTGGCGCAAGGCCCACGTTAACCTGAACGCCCAGCCCGCCTGGCCGTCGGAGAGCCCATCGCCAAGAGGCTAGGCGCGCGCGCCTATGACCTCGACCGTGCGTTCGCCCGCGTTGCAGGACGCGTCCACAATCCCGTCGGGGTCCGCGTCCATGATCACGAGGTCCACTTCGTCCGGCTTGGCGAAGCGCGCGAAGGAGCGGCCGGACCCCACTTTCGAAGCATCCATCAGCACGGTTCTGATGCGCGCGTGGCGCAGGAACTCGACCTTGGCGTAGGCGGTCTGCTCGTACTCGGCAAGAAACCCGAAGCTCGGCTCAAAGCCGTCTGCGCCCAGAAACACCTCGTCCACGTAGACGTCGGTGAGGCTCGCAGCCAGAAGCGGACCATAATAGTGACGGTACTCCCGCTCGAGCACACCCCCCGTGGACATGACCGTGGCCTCGTGCAGATGCTGCTCGGCGTACTCGAGGACATGACAGGAGTTCGTGATAATCGTGAGGTCGCGCTTGTTACGCAGGGCCTTAACGAACTCGAGGACGGTCGAGCCCGAGCCCACGAGGATCATCTCGCCGTCGCCCACCCGCTCGGCCGCGCGTGCCGCGATGGCCTGCTTGGCGCGGGCGTTCTTGCGCACCCGCTCGGACACACGAGGGATCACGTATGTGGAAACGGGAACCGCGCCGCCGTGGGTACGCTTGAGCAGCCCCTCGCCCTCGAGGTAGTCAAGATCGGCGCGGACGGTGACGGCCGAAACCCCGCATTCCTCGCAGATGTCAGAAACGAGCACCGACGACTGACGTTTCAAGAGCTCGACGATACGTTTGCGCCGCTCGGCGGCGAGCATACGACCTCGTGCCTCGCCCGTTACCATGTCCCGCGCCCCCTTCGCTTGGCTTCGACGTCCCCTCAGACGAGCCGCGTGACTACGATCTGCTGGGAGAGCTCGTCCACGAGGGAGAAGTCCCCCAACCCCGCGCTCATGGCCACATTGGCGCCCGTCGCCATGGCCCGCACAAGCGCACGCTCCACAGCGTCGCGCTCGTTCAGCCACACTGACAGGAAGCTCGCGAGCGTGGCATCGCCCGCGCAGGCCGTGGAGAGCACCTCGACTTGAGCCGCGCTCGCGCGCCAGACGTGGGCACCGTTGGAGAAGTACGCGCCGTCGCCCCCCAAGGTCAGCAGCACGTTCTGGGCGCCGCGCCGATGGAGCTCGGATAGAGCTGCGAGAATTGCTCCCTCGTCGCCCACGTCCACCCCAAAGATGGCTGCGACCTCCTCGTCGTTCGGTTTGATGAGCAGAGGTCGCCTATCCACGAGATCGGCGAGATGCGGGTGCGAGATATCGAGCACGAACTCGGCACCGCGACCTCGCACGACGTCGATGAGCTCGTCGTAGTAGCTCGGATCAGGTCCGGGCGGCAAGCTGCCAGACACCACCAGACAGGTGAGGTCGGGAACGTCGCGCAAGAGATCGAGCATCTCGACCTGCTTTTCTCGGCAGACGGTCGCCCCGGCGTTGGGGAACTTGTACTCCCCCTCCGGCGTGGTCACGAAAACGTTGATGCGCGTGATGCCGTCGATGGTCACGGGGCGCACAGGGCAGACTCTCTGCGCCTCGCGCACGACGTAGTCACCAGAGAAGCCCCCGAAGAATCCCAGGATCTGCGAGTCCACGCCGTAGTGGCCAAGCGTGAACGAGACGTTCAGGCCCTTGCCGTTGGGCGTGTAGACGGCGTCGCGGGTTCGGTTAACCCGTTCGGTGCTCAGCGTACCCGTCGTGACGTTCAGGTCGATGGCGGGATTGGTGGTGAGCGTGTAAATCATGGCTTCCTCCCGATGGTTCGACAAAGGGGGCCCGACGCAAGCGCCAGGTCCCCTGACAGGACTCGTCCGTGCGCGGCGCCTCCTACTTGACCACGCCGCCGTTCTTGTCGTATTCGCTCTTCTTGAAGATCACGAACAGGATGCCGCCCACGACCGCACCAATGAGAATGGCCAGGACCCACAGAAGGCCCCCGTCGACGACCGGCAGCACGAGAAAGCCGCCGTGAGGTGCCGGGTCGTGAACACCAAAGAAGATGGTGAGGATGGAGGCGATCGAGGAGCCGAGCATCATGATGGGCATGACGGGCCAGATGTTCTTGGTCATGAACGGAATGGCTCCCTCGGTGATGTGCGTGCAGCCCAGAATGAGGTTAACGATTCCGGCGTCGTGGTCCTCCTGTGAGAAGTACTTCTTGCCCACGAGAACCGCGAACGTGGTGATGAGCGGCGGGACGATGCAGGCAGCCGAGACGGCAGCCATGAAGTTGGTGCCAAAGTTGTAATCGGGGGTTCCGACGCCAGCCTCGAGCGCCGCAGTGAGCATCATCGTACCGGTGACGTAGGCGGCCTTGTTGACGGGACCACCCATGTCAAAGGCGCACATGCAGCCAATGGCCAGGCCGAGCGCCACCGGGCCGGCGGCGCTGATGCCCTTCAGGAAGCTCATCATCCCCGTGTTGATGGCGGCCATGGGGCCCGAGATGCCCAGCATCACGAGGCCGACGACGAGCGTCGACAGGAGCGGGTACAAAAACATCGCCTTGAGGCCGTTCAGATTCTTGGGCAAGCCAGCCAAGAGCTTCTCGAGACCCAAGATCACGTAGCCGGCAAGGAAGCCGCCAACGATGCCCCCCAGAAAGCCAAAGCCCACGCCGGCGCCACCAGCGTCGATAAGGCCGGTCTCAGCAGAGACGGGCAGGCCCTGAATGGCGATCATGCCGGCCACGAAGCCGGGCACGAGCGCCGGACGCTTGCCGATGGACTCGGCGATATAGGCGGCGAGCACGGGCACCATGAGGTTCATGGCAATGCCACCGATGATCTTGAGCATGGCGGCGAACGAGTTGTAGTCGGACGCGGTGGAATCATACGACGTTATGCCCCAGAGAAACGACAGGGCCGTGAGCACGCCGCCGGCGACCACGAAGACGAGCATGTGGCTGACGCCGTTCATCAGGTGCTTGTAGATCTGGTGTCCGATGGACTCCTTCTCCTGGACGTCCCGTTCGCCCGCGGAGGCCACCTCATCGGAGAGCTCTCCGGTCACCTTGGCCGCAAGAGCCTTGTCGATAAGGCCGTTGGGATCCTTGATGGCGGCCGTCACGCCGACGCTGATGACTCGCTTGCCCGTGAAGCGCTCGGGCTGGACGTCCTTGTCGGCAGCGAGAATCACGGCTTTGGCGGCTTTGATCTCGGAGGGGGTGATTTCGTCCTCGACGCCCGCCTGGCCCTGAGTCTCGACCTTGATGGTAAGACCGCGCTCGGCAGCGGCCTTCTCGAGGGCCTCCTTTGCCATGAAGGTGTGCGCAATGCCCGTGGGGCAGCCCGTCACGGCCAAGAGGTCGTACGCGGTGCTCTCGCTTGCCATCTGTCACTCCTTTCTCAGGGTGCCTTGGCACCGTCCCTGTGAGAGCTCCATAGTAAGCCCTCATAATAGCCACGAATATAACACACCTATATGCGGTCGTTACACAAGAATACGAAGAATTTCGTAAGGAAACAAAGGTTTTCCGTCGGCGGCGATTTTCCACGCTCAATGGCTTGCCTGCCTCGCCCGAGCCCTCCTTTGCGGAAAGTCGATGCAAATCAAAACGCCCCCACCTCTAGGACTCGGTGGGGGCACGTAGGCCGAACGTTCGCGAGTGACGTCTTGCCTCGCTACGCGAGCTCGGCATGCAGGCGCAGGGCCTCGTAGGCACAGCCGTACATGGCCGCCTGATTTCCCAGGCTCGCCGCCTCAATGCGCACGTTCTTGCAGGTGGACAGCGCGTGAGCCAAGAAACGCGCGCGAAGCTCCGGCGCGAAGGTGGCAAACGCCCCGGCCACCCCGCCGCCGATGAGGTACATCGCCGGGTCGACCACGCATGAGATCTGGGACATGGCAAGGGCGAGGTACTCGCACATCTGATCCACGGCCAGCTTGGCGCAGTCGTCGCCCGCAGCCAGGGCGCGAAAGACCGAGAGTGTGTCCGTGGCATGCTCGATGGGAACCGGCGTGACCCCGCGACGCTCGCACTCCGCGAGGTAGAGGCGCACGACGCCCTTGGCGGAGGCGTACTGCTCCAGGCAGCCGCGCCGGCCGCACCCGCAGACGAGCTCCTCGTCCCTGTTGACCGTGATGTGCCCGACCTCGCCGCCGGCACCAAAGGCGCCTGCGATCAGGCGCCCGTTGGCCACGACGCCGGCACCCACGCCGGTGCCGAGCGCTATGAACACGAAGCTCGACGTCCCATGCGCCACGCCAGCCCACATCTCGCCGAGGGCGGCAGCGTTGGCGTCGTTGACAAAGGCCACCGTCGCATGCGAGAAGACGGCCGTTATCGCTCCGACGAGCCCCTCGGGGTCAAGCTCGATATTGGGAAGGAAGCCCACGGTACCGTCATCGGCCACGGGTCCGGGAATGTCCAGCCCGCAGGCGATCACGTCGTCCGGCACGCTGTCATGGGCCGTAAGGACGCGGACGATGCCATCCGTGACCACGTCATAGGCCTCCTGCCCCACCAGGGCTGGCGTGGGAATCTTGCGCTCCTCAAGAAGCTCCCCCTCCGGGGTGAACAGGCCGACCTTGATGCTCGTGCCACCTACGTCGATGCCCAGTACCCTGTCCATGAAAGCCCTCCTTAGCGAGCGGGCCCCTGGCCCCCTCCTCGTGTCCAAGCCTCCTGATGATACGGTCTGGGACGCGCAAGGTGAGCGGCCTTTGCGCAGAATGTGCCCTGAGTGGCCCAAGTGGTTGGGCGGGGGGCTGGGCGAGGTACACTTTGGGCCATTCGAACATCGCCTTTGCAGGAGGGACCATGCCAGACACATCCGAAACGCAGCAGCTCAACGCGGCCCTCGCTAACCCGCGAGCCGACATGGGAGCTCTCGACGCCCTTGAGCGCACGCTCTTCTCTCTGCGCTACGCCCTTGACGAGATAGGCTCTCTGGGACCTGTGATCGATCCGGTGCGCGCCACCGAGGAGCGCGGAGAGGCCGTGGCCGCCCTCGAGCAGACCCGCGTGGAGACGCTCTGCGCTCCTGCGGTGGGACGTCTGCTCGACCGTCTCGAGCAGTGCCCCGAGCTTCTGGGCGAGACCCGCCTGGCCCAAATTAAGATCCTGCGCCGCGACCGAGCGTCCCTGATGGACGTACCGGCCGCAGAGCAGGCGGCCTTCAGCCGTCTCACCTGCGAGGCCAACGACGTCTGGCGCCGCGCCAAGGCAGCCAACGACTGGGAGAGCTTCGAGCCCTACCTCGACCGCATCGTGAGTGCCCTGCGCTCCATGGCCGTCGCGCGCGACGCACATGCCGACCCCTACGACGTCTGGCTCAACGAGAACGAGTGGGGCAGCGACCGTGCCTTCTACGACCGCTTCTTCGAACAGGTAAAAGACTGCGTCGTGCCACTTCTGGCCGACTGCATGGCCAGCCGCCGCAAGCCCAGCCACGTCTGCATGGACGGAAGCTACGACGAGGAGCGCCAGTGGGCACTCGCGCACGACCTCGTGCGCCTCGAGGGCGTCGACGCGGATGCCCTGTGGCTCGGGCGCACCGAGCACCCCTTCACGGGCGGGCCGTCCACAGGGTTCGTCCTTATCGCCAGCCACGTCTATCCCCAAAACGTTCTCTCCAACGTCTTCTCGATGCTGCACGAGGGCGGTCATGCCCTTTACGAGCAGGGGGTCGATCCCTCATATCGCTTCACCTCGCTCAAGGGTGGCACGTCGATGGGCATGCACGAGGCCCAGTCGCGCTTCTTCGAGAACATCGTGGGCCGCTCGGAGGCCTTCGCCGAGCCACTGCTCGAGGTCATGCGGGCGCGCTTCCCCGGACAGCTCTCACGCGTGACAGCTCACCAGCTTTACCTAGCTGAGAACTGCGCAGAGCCCGGCCTCATTCGCTGCGACGCCGACGAGCTCACCTATCCCCTGCACATCATCGTGCGTTACGAGATCGAGCAGCTGCTCTTCTCGGGCGAGGCCACGGCCGCCGACGTGCCGGGCCTGTGGGCCGAGAAGTACCGGCAGTATCTGGGCGTCAGCGTTCCCGACGATGCGCAAGGCGCTCTACAGGACACCCACTGGTCTGACGGTAGCTTTGGCTACTTTCCCACCTACGCCCTAGGCAGCGCCTTTGGGGCACAGCTCAAGGCCGCGATGGTCACCGGCGGTATGGACTTCGATGCCATCTGCTCCTCAGGCAATCTTGCGCCCGTGCGCGCTTGGTTGAAAGAGCGTATCTGGCGCTGGGGACGCTCCAAGGACTCCGGCGAGCTTATCGAGGCGGCATGCGGCGAGCCCTTCTCGGCGACCTACTACACCGACTACCTGACCGAGAAGTTCATGGCGCTCTATCGCCTGGGAGCGTAGGGTGCGCGCGCTCATCCAGCGTGTCGAGCAGGCACGGGTCGAGGTGAACGGCAAGGTGGTGGGCAGTTGCAACGCGGGCTACCTCGTACTTCTGGGCGTGGCCCCCACCGATGACGAGGCCCTCACGCGCCGGCTGTGGGACAAGATCGCCCGCCTGCGCATCTGTGCCGACAAGGACGGCAAGGCCAATTGCTCTCTTCTGGATACGAGGGGCGAGGTGCTCGTGGTAAGCCAGTTCACGCTCTTTGCCGACGCTCGCCGCGGTCTGCGTCCCTCGTTTACCGGAGCCGCTGCGCCCGAGCAGGCGCGCCACCTCTACGAGCGATTCTGCGATCTCGCCGAGGAGACGCTCGGTGCCGAACACGTGGGACGTGGCGTCTTTGGAGCGCACATGCGGGTGAGCCTGGTCAACGACGGGCCCTTTACCGTGCTGCTCGACACTGACGAGTTGGGCTGGACCAGCTCGCGCATTAGCCGAGGCGTCACACAGGCGCTATAGTTGGTTCGTCTCATCCGCGCCCACGCATACTCGCAGCGTTTTTAAGAAGGGTGTCTCACATGAAGTCTTTTATGAACGAGTTCAAGGAGTTCATCGCTCGTGGCAACGTCATGGACATGGCCGTCGGCATCATCATCGGCGGCGCCTTCACGAGCATAGTTAACTCCCTCGTGGGTGACATCATCACGCCACTCATAGCCACCATAACCGGCGGCGGAGAGCTTGCCCTCGACCTTGTGTTTCTGGGCATGGACATAGGGAGCTTTCTTTCCCAGGTAGTGAATTTCCTGATTATTGCGCTCGTGGTCTTCCTCATGATTAAGGCAATCAACACCATGCACGAAAAGATGGAATCGCTCTCCCACAGAAGCGTTGAGGAGCCTGTCGAGGAGGCTGCTCCCACGTGCCCGTTCTGCCTCGAGGAGATCAAGGCCGGTGCCAAGCGCTGCCCGCACTGCGGCTCCGAGCTCCACGCCTAGCCCCTTTGGGCCCTTTTGGGCACTTTTGGATTTGGATTCACCGCACCAGCGCTTGGCCAAGAGCCGCGGGCAGACACTCCGTCTGACCGCGGCTCTTTTGCTAGCATTCCACAGGGGCGATCGTCTCGCGAATCTGGCCCTAAAGGATAGGATCGGGCAGGTGGGAGATGACGAGAGTCATGGTGCCCGCGAGCGTCAGCTGACCGCATGAGGAAGGCGCGAGAAAATGCGTTCCACGCGTGATCTGATGCGTCACGCCTGCCTTCTCGACCGAAGCCGTGCCCTCACCCTCAATGACGCTTACGCAAAGAAACGGCCACGGCTGCGCAAGAGTCTTCTGGCCCATGACGCGAACGCGCTCGACCGCGAAGCTGGGACAGCTCATGAGCTTTGTCACGCCATCGACCTCGGGGTCCGTCACCACGCCTGAGGCTGGGACCTGCTGGTCATAGTCCGTGACGTCCAAGGACTGCGCAAGGTGCAGGTCGCGCGACTTTCCATCGGCTCCCACGCGATCATAGTCATAGACGCGATAGGTCACATCGGAGGACTGCTGGGTCTCGAGGATCATCGTGCCACCCTGAATCGCGTGAATCGTGCCCGGCTCGATGGGAAAGAAGTCTCCCACGTGACAGGGCACCTTATTGAGCAGATCGTCCCAGCGTCCCTCGTCGACCATCTGCTTGAACTCCGCGCGGTCGTGTGCGTGCTGGCCCACCACGATCGTGGCGTCCTCATCGGCCGCGAGCACGTACCAGCACTCGCGCTTGCCCAGAGATCCGTTCTCGTGCTCGGCGGCGTAAACGTCATCGGGGTGCACCTGCACCGAGAGGTCCTCCTTGGCGTCGATGATCTTGACGAGCAGCGGGAAGCGGTCCCCCCCAGCTCCGGCAAAGAGTTCGCGATGAGTGTCCCAGAGCTCAGAGAGGAGAAGGCCGTCCCAGGCACCTCCGTTGACGACGCAGTCACCATTGGGATGGGCACTTATCGCCCAGCACTCCCCAATGGGCCCCGAGGGAATCTCATAGCCAAAGTCCGTGGCAAGCCGGCGGCCTCCCCAGATCTTCTCGTGAAAGACGGGAGCGGGAAAGATCAAGTCGCGCATGATGTCTGACATGGGATCACCTCATCGATACGTGAAAAGGGGCGGGGCGCCTTCTAGCGTCCCACCCCCATCATAACCGTCTGACACGACGACCTAGATGCTCGGGTCGTAGATTCCTGCGGCGTTGCCGTCCGTATCGAAGACACCGATTATGTCCGTACACGTCAAGCCCTCGAATACCGTGACGAGGCCCCATCAAAGAAGAGAGCCCCCCCCGCGCGCGTCTATCAAGAGGACTAGCGAGCCCTGGGCGATGCGTCTTGGGGGCGCAGGAACTGGTGGCAGACGTTCGACGTGCGCAGATACTCGTTTCCAAAGGGGTCGATCGTGGGGACGAGCTGATCGGGACGCACGACGAAGCGATTCTTGGGGCTCTGGTGAACCCGCGGATCGGTGAGCGTGTAGCCGCGACTGCACGCGCCCTGATACGTCCGGGTCTCCTCCTGAAAGACAAAGGAGCTGTACACACAATCCGAGCAGTGAAAGCCCATGAATCCCTCCCGCGTCAGAAACGCAATCTCGCGATGATACCTCAAACGAGGGGGCGCGAACCCGCGAGTCCGACGGTCGCGCCCCCTCGAGGTCGTCCCCTAGAAGTCCGCGTTGCCCACGGTGCGCGGGTGCGGCAAGACGTCGCGAATGTTATCCACGCCCGTGAGGTACATGACCAGGCGCTCAAAGCCCAGGCCAAAGCCCGCATGCTGACAACCGCCATAACGGCGCAGGTCAAGATAGGCACGATATTGGTCGGTGCTCATGCCGAGCTCGACAATGCGACGCTCGAGCACATCGAGACGCTCCTCGCGCTGTGAGCCTCCGATAATCTCGCCGATGCCAGGCACCAGGCAGTCTGCGGCGGCGACAGTTTTTCCGTCGTCGTTGAGGCGCATGTAGAACGCCTTGATCTTGGCTGGATAGTCCGTGACGAAGGTCGGCTTGCCAAAGTGCTCCTCGGTGAGGTAGCGCTCGTGCTCGGTCTGCAGGTCGCATCCCCAGTCCACAGGGTACTCAAAGTCGCGGCCCGAGGCGACTGCCTCCTGCAAGATCTTGATGGCCTCAGTGTAGCTCACGCGCGCGAAGTCTGAGGTGGCCACGTGCGTCAAACGCTCGGCGAGGCCCTTGTCGACGAACTTGTTGAAGAAGGTCATCTCGTCGGGACAGGCATCCATCACGGCACCAATCACATACTTGAGCATGGCCTCGGCGCAGTCCATGTCTCCTGCGAGATCACAGAAGGCCATCTCCGGCTCGACCATCCAGAACTCAGCGGCGTGGCGACGCGTGTTGGAGTTCTCTGCGCGAAAGGTCGGGCCAAAGGTGTAAACGTCCCCAAAGGAAAGGGCAAAGTTCTCGGCCTGAAGCTGGCCCGAGACGGTGAGGCTGGCAGCCTGCCCGAAGAAGTCCTCGGACCAGTCAACCGAACCATCCTCAAGGCGCGGGGGGTTGGCCACGTCGAGCGTGGTCACACGAAACATCTCTCCTGCGCCCTCGGCATCCGAGGTGGTGATGATTGGAGTGTTCACGTAGACGAAGCCACGCTCTTGGAAGAAACGATGAATCGCGGCGGCGGCAACGCTGCGCACGCGAAAGACCGCGCGAAAGAGGTTGGTGCGGCTGCGCAGGTGCTGCTGGGTGCGCAGGAACTCGCGTGTCTGGCGCTTCTTCTGCATGGGATAGTCCGGGGCGGAGGGGCCCTCGACCAGGATGGTCGACGCCTGCAGCTCGAAGGGCTGCGGACGATCGGGCGTGAGAACGAGCGTCCCCATGCAAATGACTGCCGATCCCACGCCCGTGGCAGCGACCTCATCGTAGTTTTCGAGCGTGTCTCGGTTCATGACGACTTGAAGGTCCTTGAAGCAGCTGCCGTCGTTCAGGGTGACGAAGCCGAAGTTCTTCATGTCACGGACTGAGCGAATCCATCCAGCTACGGTGACGGTAGCACCTCCGGATTGCTCGGTATCCGCGTAGAGCTGCGCGATTCTGGTACGTTCCACAGGGTGCCCCTTCGTACGAGGGAGAAGCGCACCTGAAAGGCCATGCGCTCCGCCCGCAGTTTATCCCGCCCCACTCTACCGCAATGAGCGTTGCTGCTCTCGGCTCTTCCACAAGAGACGAGAGGCTTTGATGGCCCTGCGGCGGACATTGGCTCCGTTCATTTCTCAGTTTGGGCCTTTGACACATGTTTTTCGATTTCCGGATGTAGTTTGGCCTCTCGCTACCCGTCTTTTTTACTCCAAGGGGAGAAACTTCTATTGATACACATTTTGATAAATTATCTACCTGCGGATTCTCTGGGAGTCATTTTGAGTCGCCCAACGAAACGTCTAGAAAAGTGCGTGTCGAAACGCCAAACTACATCTGACTTTTCTAAAACGTGTGTTAAGAAGGCAAACTGCACCTCACTAGACATCAAAAATGACTCATGGGCCTCGACGTCGAGCCTGGGACTAGAATTACAGTGTCATGAAACCAAACGGCGCGCATGCGCCGAGAGGAGATCCCGTGGAAGACTACCAGCGCTCGTTCATCGACTTCATGGTCGAATCCAACGTTCTCACCTTTGGAAGCTTCACGCTCAAGAGCGGACGCACGTCACCGTTCTTCATGAATGCCGGTGCCTACGTGACCGGCTCTCAGCTCAAACGACTGGGCGAGTACTATGCACATGCCATCCACGACAACTTTGGCCTGGACTTTGACGTGCTCTTCGGACCTGCGTATAAAGGCATTCCCCTGGCCGTGTCCTGCGCAATCGCCTTGCACGACCTCTACGGCAAGGAGGTCCGCTACTGCGCCAACCGTAAGGAGACCAAAGACCACGGGGCGGACGCCGGGAGCTTTCTGGGCTCGCCGCTTGCCGACGGGGATCGCGTGGTCATGATCGAGGACGTCACCACCTCAGGCAAGTCCATCGACGAGACCTACCCCCTCGTGACCGGCGCGGCACGCGTCGAAATCAAGGGGCTCATCGTCTCGCTCAATCGCATGGAGGTAGGCAAGAGCGGGCGCATCACGGCCCAGCAGGAGATTCAGAAGCGCTACGGCTTTCCCGTGGCCTCGATCGTGAGCATGACCGAAGTGAGGGAGGCCCTCGACGGAAGCGTCATCACCCCCGAGCTCAATGTCGCGCTCGACGCCTACTACGAGCGCTACGGCGTGAGGTAGGCGCGTCTGTCGGTTGCCCATTCGTTAAGGGCAAAGTGCTTGTCCTGCGCATGGACGCCATCGAGCACCCAAGCCCCCCCAGTCCGCGTCAACGCTCGCCCGCGCGAGGACGCCCCCGCTGTCACGTTCCGTGGAGTCAATGGTCTGCGCGCGATGTCCACTCGACGGGGGCCCGGAGCAAGGTCCGGGCCCCCAAGGTCAGACGAGAGAACAACAGCGCCCAGACCGAGCCAGGAGAAGGAAGGGATGGGATGGGATGGCTCGTTCACTGCGTAGAGCGTCTGGACGGGAAGCTCGCTCTCTCTCGTTGCCCTCAGCATAGGACACGAGCTCACGGGCGAGAATCGCCTGGCGCAAGCGGTTCGTTTCTCGTCACGTCCGGCGGAAGGAGGTCGCCCTACGGCATCTGGGAGCGACTGAAAAATCGCATGGGCGAGTAGAATGAAAGGCCACGAACACAGAGGAGACATACATGGCCGAGCCGCCTGACCAGACCACAACCGCAGAGACGCTCGACGGCGGACCCAACGCCCCCGGCTCCCTGGGTCGACTCATCCCCTGGCCCGACGACAGGAGCTACCCCAACCTCTCCGCCGAAGAGGCTCTCGACCTCTTCCTTGGCTGGGTTAGCGCACGCGGGATGCAGTTGTGGCCACACCAGGAGGAAGCCCTTCTGTCCGTTGCGGCGGGCGACCACCTCATCCTGGGCACGCCCACCGGTTCGGGAAAGTCGCTCGTGGCCCTGGGCATGTGCTTCATGAGCGTCTGCACGGATCGACGTGCCTACTACACCGCCCCAATCAAGGCCCTGGTAAGCGAGAAGTTCTTTGACCTCGTGGACCTCCTGGGTCGCGAGAACGTGGGCATGATCACCGGTGACGCCTCGATCAACGCGAGCGCCCCCGTCATCTGCTGCACGGCCGAGATCCTGGCAAACCAGGCGCTCGCCGAGGGAGATACCTGCGACGTGGGCTGCGTTGCCATGGATGAATTTCACTTCTACGCCGATCCAGATCGCGGCTGGGCCTGGCAGGTGCCGCTCCTGACCCTGCCCCACGTACAGTTCCTGCTCATGAGCGCCACGCTCGGCGACACCACCGCCATCGCAGCAGCGCTCGCGAAGCACACGGGCGGGCGCGTCGTGGACACCATCGCCAACGCCCCGCGTCCCGTGCCCCTCTCCTATGAGTTCGTGGACACGGCGCTCGAGGGAACCGTCGAGCTCGCCCTGCGCGCGGGCGACGCACCCCTTTACATTGTGCACTTCTCGCAGGACGCGGCTCTTGCGAGTGCACAGTCGCTAGCTAGCTACGGCGTCTCCACCAAGGAGCAGCGCGAGGCCATCAAAGATGCCATCAAGTCCACGCGCTTCACCACCACCTTCGGAAAGACCCTGCGTCGCCTTCTGGGCTGCGGCGTGGGCGTGCACCACGCGGGCATGCTGCCGCGCTATCGCCTGCTTGTGGAGAAGCTCGCACAGCGGGGCCTCCTGCCCGTGATTTGCGGGACCGACACGCTCGGCGTGGGCATCAACGTGCCCATCCACACCGTCATCCTCACGGCACTCTCCAAGTTCGATGGGCGCCGCATGCGCCACCTCAACGCGCGCGAGTTCCATCAGATCGTAGGGCGCGCCGGTCGCGCGGGCTTTGACACCGAGGGTCGAGTCATCGCCCAAGCCACAGAGTACGAAATCGAGAATGCCCGCGCGCTCGCCAAGGCCGGCGGCGACCCAAAGAAGGCCCGCAAGATCAAGACGAAGAAGCCCCCCGAGGGCTTCGTGGGTTGGAACAAGCAGACCTTTGAGCGCCTTGAGTCCGCCGTGCCCGACCCTCTACGCCCCCGCATGAAGATCACGCACTCGATGGTGCTCGCCGAGGTCGAGCAGGGCGGAGACGCCTGGGCCCGCGTCCACGCGCTCGTTGTCGACTCCGCGCAGCCCGATGACGAGAAAGCCCGTCTCTCCACGCGCACCGACGAGATCTTTGCCACGCTCATGGATGCGGGCGTGGTCGTACGCGAGGAGGGGCCAGACGGAAGCACCAGCTACCGCACCACGGTAGACCTGCCGGACGATTTTGCGCTCGACCAGCCCCTCTCTCCATTTCTCCTCGCCGCGCTTGAGCTTTTGGACCCTGCATCAGAGACCTATGCGCTCGACGTCATATCCCTGGCTGAGGCCACACTCGAGGACCCCTTCCAGATTCTGCGTGCCCAGCAGCGCGCCGCGCGCGACCGCGCCATGGCCGAGATGAAGGCCGACGGCGTGGAGTACGATGAGCGGATGGAGCGCCTGGCCGAGGTCACCTATCCCAGGCCGCTCGAGGAGCTGCTCGACGCTGCCTTCTCCGAGTACTGCGCCAAGGTGCCCTGGGCGAGCGACTTTGCGCTCTCACCCAAGTCCGTCCTGCGCGACATGGTGGAGACGGCGAGTGACTTCAAGGAGTACATAGGGCGCTATGGCATCGCACGCTCCGAGGGAACGCTTCTGCGTTACCTCTCGGAGGCGTTTCGCGCTCTCGACCGCACCGTTCCCGCCGACAAGCGCGACGAGCGCCTGGAGGATATCATCGCCTGGCTGGGACTGGTGGTGCGCTCGGTGGACTCCTCGCTCGTGGACGAGTGGATCGCGGCTGGCTCGGCCGACAGAGGACTCGACGCGGCCCCGCCCGAGGCGGCCGACGAGGTGGTTCGCGATCGGCGCGCCCTCACGCTGCTCGTGAGAAACGCCCTGTTCGCCCGTGTGCGCGCGTCGGCAGTGGGCGACGTGGACGAGCTCGGCCGCCTTGACGCTGAGTGGGGTTGGCGCGCTCCAGTCTGGCAGCGGGCACTCGGAGCCTTTCACGAGGAGCACGAGGAGATCCTGCTGGGCGGCGACGCCCGCTCGGCCGCCTATCTCTCCATCGACGAGTCCGACGAGAAGAAGACCCATGTCTGGCACGTGCGCCAGATCTTCCGCGACTCCGACGACGACCACGACTTTGGCATCTGGGCCGACGTGGACCTCGACGCCACGCAGGACGAGGGCTCCGTGGTCTTCTCGGCCTATCGTGTGGGATTCGTAGACGACGAGGGGTAGGACGAGGCATCGCCGATGGAATCCCGGACGCAAACGCGCCTGCAAAATCGGGGCTGTGGCACGGAAGAGACGCTTCTCGCCCGCCGCAGCCCCGCATTCATAAGCAACCACGCCCAGCCAGTGCCCCAGCCCTCAATTCGTGAGCATGTCTGGAGCCGAAGCGGGGCCACACTTTGGGCCCCTCACGAGCAGTTCCGTGCACCGTGGCAGACTTGGCCAGACTCAGAGCTCGCGCCCGCACATCAGATGCGCTCCCGCAGACGCCTCCGTCGCGCAACCTCGCGCCAGACTGCAAAGGCCGCCACGCTCGAGACGCTTGCCATGGCACCCGCGGCCAATCCGGGCGTCTCGTAGATGAACTCGATCTGGTGCTCGCCCGCGCTCACGTCGACGCCGCAGAGCCCCTCATAGAGCCTGCGCACCTCGGCCGGCTCCCCGTCAATCGTGACGTGCCATCCCGTATCGTAAGGAATCACCGTGAGAAGCGTCTCGCCCTTGTCGGCAGAGAAGCTCAGGCTCACGCGACCGTCCTCGAAGCTCTCCGCCCTCGCAGCGTCATCGTCGAGCGCCCCACGCAGTTCAAAGAAGCGGCTCGTATTGAGCGTGCGTGCCACGAGCAGGTCGGACGAGGAGGATCCCGCAAGAATCTGTTCCGCCACCTCGTCGGGACCACCCGCAAGCGTGCCGTTCACCGTCTGAGACCCCGTCATGTCCGGAGTCAGGCGCACCGTGACCTGGAGGACCTGACCCGTCGTACATTCCCCGAGGTAGATGACGCCATTGTCGAAGTTGTTTCCCACCGACCGCACGTCCGTGCCATCGACCGAGACCATGCAGCGCTGTCGCAGCGTCGACATGATGGGAACGTGCAGATAGGTGGGGCCGTCCTGGAAAATCGTCACGTTCCACGTGCGTGAGTCCGTCGTCGCGACATCCGTGAGCTCAGAGACCTCCGCATCAGCATAGAGCCCCGAGGCGTCCTGGCCCGTCATGTTGGCCAGCATGGCCTCCTGGTTGGCGAACGGATCCTTGACGAGCGAGAAGCCCTGCCACTCGTCCTGGACGTCCTCGATCGAAAAAGCGTCCTGGTTGTCGAAGGAGACCTCCGGCCACGTGACGTCACCCGCCCCCGCCGCGATGCCGTAGGCAGCAGGCAGGTTGACGGTGCTTCTCCATAGTCTGTACCCCGGGTGGGGCGCGTTCACGGACCCGACGACCTCCGTGAGTGGGGGTTGCGCACGAGAGATCGTGTAGCTGATGCCCAGGAGCGCATCGGTGGTCGTCATGGGGGCGTTGTCATAGTAGCCGAAGATCTCGTTGGTGCCCGCGTAGCCCAGGCGCGTCAGCAAGTCGACCATTGGACTGCCCATCGTGGAGGTGTACTCGGAGAGGCTCGAGGCTCCCATGAGAAAGCCCTCGGTAGTGGTAGCGTGGTTCGCCCCCTCCCCCCTGAAGGAGAAGTCAGTCTGCGCCACGCGCAGGCCGTCGTCTCCGCGCTCCATCTGATCGTAGACGAGATGCAGCTCGGAGATGTAAGCGCCCCAGTCGTCCACGCTGCGCGCGTAGTGCGAGAAGACCGAGGCGGCGTTGACACCCTGCTCGGCCGCCAAAAGGGCTCCCATTACCCCAAGCGCGACGCGCGCGCGCCCCCTCTTGGGCCCAACCGCCGCGCAGACGAGCAGGGCAAAGCCCACGAGCAGCGCGAACGTCGCCAGAAGCACGTCTATGCCCACGGGACTCTGACGCGTGTACAGCTTGACGTTCATCACCGCGAGGCCGATGCCCAGGCAGGCGAGAAACGCGGCCACACCGAGCGCTCGTAAGCGCGCGCGGACCTCCAAACCGCCCAACGCCTCCCAACCCTGAGCCGCCACGAGCACCACCGCAAACGAAACCACGTACGCGTAGCGGAAGAAGTACGAGGTCGCCGGCTTGAACCCCGACCACATGACGTCGAGCGGCGCCACGCAGACCGAGACCGCCATAAATCCGAGCAGC
>CAYSIC010000008.1:18344-85039 GCA_964430985.1 uncultured Atopobium sp. | reverse complement strand
CGTTTCTTCCCTGACGTGCAACCGTCGTGCGCACGGAGTCCCAAAAGACAGAGACGCCGTACTGAGCTGCCAATATTCCAAGCCGAGAAAGGGGATTACCGTGAGTTGTCCGTGCGACGGCTTCTCCCGGGGGCTCCTCAGATGCCTGTGCTCGCCCCTGATGACGAAAGAGAGGGGGCTCGGATGCCGCGGCCGGCTTGGTGCGCCGCGTGGCGAACTTGAACTTGGTCCTGTGATGGAGGGCCTAGCTGAACAGGTAGCTGGTCATGGACACGGAGCCCAGCAGACACGAGTGGTTGAAGACCGTCACCCTCTCGTCTGGGTCGGCGGCGCCGAGCACGTAGAGGAGGGGACTGAAGTGGTCGGGTAGGGGAACGGCGAGCGAGGCCATCTTGCTCAGGCCTCGGTAGCCCACGACATCCTCGAAGCGCCCCTGCTCAATGGAGTCCTTGATGCGGTCGTCGAACTCATGGGCCCAGTCGTAGCCCTTACGATCTAGGTCCCAGTTGACCATGCGCAGGTTGTGAACGACGTCTCCGGAGCCCAGCAGCAGTACTCCCCGGTCGCGCTTGGACATGAGGCACCGTTCTTCTCTTTGACGGGTGCGCGGAACGTCAGGGCGTCGGTACGCCCGTCCTTTTGACCACGATACCCCATCTGGGCGGGTGGCGTGCGCAGAAGGACGTGGGCGCTGTCCACCCGTGGAAGGCCCCCCTTTTTCGTAAAAGGGTCACCGTCTCGACGTGTGATAATTCATTTCCGATTGATAGCGTCTACGATGATTTTGATTCCTTTGTTGAAGGAGTTCATTTTTCTTTGACTAATAATCTCCCCATTTTCAGAAATGGATATCTGTGCTAGTACTATCTGATCATTTTTACTCGGTTCATGATTTCCCATAGCGGTTGCCCACTCTACATCAATATTTTTTGGAGATTTCTTTATCAAATTCAATCATATATTTTAATTTGTAAAAAATTGAAATCATAAGATCACGGCTGACATTTGCAACCGCCCTTGTCAAAGCAGAAATCTGTGCCGAGGGGCTATAGAGCTGTTCTTTTCATTTGCGCTTACCCCTCGATAGATTCCAACTTTCTTTTCCAAGTGATCATTCCTTGCAAGAATATGCATTTCGCTACATATTGCGTGACAGCAATACTACGGTCTCGACGTGGAAGGTCTGAGGGAAGAGGTCTACGGGCATTACGCGGACGGGCGAGAAGGCCCCGATGGCCTCGAAGCGTGCGAGGTCGCGGGCGAGGGTGGCCGGATCGCACGACACGTAGGCGATTGCGCGCGCCGGCTGCGCGGAAAGGCGCTCCACCACGTCGGCCGCAAGGCCTGCGCGCGGCGGGTCCACCACGATGGCGTCGGCCTCTGCGTCGGGAAACTCACGGCCTGCGTCGCCACCGATGGGGTCGACGTTGTCCGTGCCGGCAATCTCCAGATTGCGGCGCAGGTCGCGTACCGCGGGGCCATACGATTCGACCGCCGAGACGAAGGCCGCCCTGCGCGCGAGGGGCACAGTGAAGGTCCCCGCGCCGCAGTAGAGATCCATGACCTCCTCGTCCTTTTGAGGGTCGAGCGCCTCGAGCACGAGCCTCACGAGCGTCTCGGCACCCTTGGTATTCACCTGAAAGAACGAGGGGGCCGAGACGCGCATACGCTCCTCGCCCACAAGCTCTCCCCACGAGCCCGCGCCGGAGAGGCACTCGACGCCAGCGATGCGGCGGGCCTTGGCGGGCCCCTTCTGCAGGACGCGCACTACGGAAGTGGGGCGTGCGGCGTCGGCGAGGACCTTGGAGGCCTGCGCGCGCGGGAAGGGACCGGGGCGGTCCCAGAGGGCAACCTCGACGTCCTTGGTGCGCCGGGAGGCGCGGATGCCCACACGCTCGAGGTCAAGACCATGACTGTTGGAGAGGAAGGCGACGGCCCCCGCCACGGAGCGGGCGGTCCCGGAGTGGGCGCGGTCGAGCAGCATGCAGCTCTTGACCTGCACGAGCCCCCCCTCTCCGGTTCCGTGCATGCCCAGGATGACCTTGCCGCCCCTCGTGCGACCTACGCCGAGCTCGATCTTGTTGCGATAGCCCCAGGGCTCAGAGGGGGAGACGAGTGGCTCCACGAGGGCCTCGACGCGCTCTCGGTCAAGGTGGCCGATGCGTGCGAGCGCGTCGACGATGCCGGCGCGCTTGGCCTCGGCCTGGGCGGGGTAGGAGAGCTGTGCCCAGGGACATCCGCCGCAGATGCCGGCGTAGGGGCAGGCGGGCGCAACGCGATCGGGCGAGGCCTCTAGGATATCGACGACGCGGGCGTGAGCCCAGCGTTCGCTGGTCTTGTCCACGATGGCGCGCACGCGGTCGCCCGGCACGGCTCCGGAAACGAAGACGGCCCTGCCGTCGGTGTCGTGGGCGACGGCGTCTGCGCCGTAGGTCATGCGCTCGGCTGTGAGCTCGAGGGTCTGAGTCTCTGTCATTTAGCGATCTCCTCCAAGAAGGGTGCGAAAGGCTGCCCCGAAAAGGGCGAGCGCACGCGAAAGACGCCCCCGGCCCGAGGCGACGGATGTGGGTTCGAGTGCGGTGCCTGGCACGAGGGAGTCGGATGCCCTCTCGCTTTCCCGGGCTTTGACTGAGGCTCTGAGGCGCCGTCGCGTGCGCGCGAAGCGACTCGCGGAGGCGTCTTGCGCGTGCTGATACGCTTCGGCGAGAAGGACTTCCTGGCTGTTGACGCTCACGGCCCCATCGGGTGCGTCAACGGGCCCCCAGGTGCCCTCACTCGTGAGCTGGCGTGCCTTGATGTTGTCGGCGACCTGCAGCTCCATGAAGTGACGGACGATGGCACAGCAGGCGGGATCGTGCACCGGGAAGGCTATCTCCACGCGACGCTCGGTATTTCTCGTCATCATGTCGGCACTCGAGAGGAAGATCGTGTCCGCCTGGGCGCCGAAGGCGTAGATGCGCGCGTGCTCGAGGAAGCGCCCCACGATCTGGCGTACGACGAGCCCGTCGGTCCTGCCGGCCACGCCCGCCTTGATGCAGCAAATGCCACGCACGACCATCACGACCTCGACGCCAGCCTCGCAGGCCTCTGAGATCTTGTCAATGACGTCGCGATCAGTGAGCGAGTTCATCTTGAGGAAGACGCGCGCCGCCTCGCCCGCGCGGGCGCGCTCGATCTCGCGGTCTAGACCCCTCATGACGAGGGGCTTGAGGCCCGCCGGGGCCACGCCGAGCTCGCAGTAGGTGCCTCGCAGGTTTCCCAGGGAGAGATTGCGGAAGAAGGTGTTGCTATCGGCGCCGATGCGCTCGGAGGCCGTGAGCAGCATGAAGTCGGAGTAGAGCCGGGCGGTCCTCTCGTTGAAGTTACCTGTCCCCAGGCAGGTGACGCGACTGATGCCGTCCCTGTCGTGATAGGTGATCTGGCAGATCTTGGAGTGGCATTTGAAGCCTTCCGAGCCGTAGATGACGGTGCAGCCGGCGTCGTCGAGGCGCTCCGCCCAGGCGATGTTGTTGGCCTCATCGAAGCGGGCGCGCAGCTCCATGAGGACGGTCACATCCTTGCCGGCCTCCGCGGCGGCCATGAGGCTCTCGCAGAGGTGGGAGCGCGTGGCCACGCGATAGAGGGTGACCTTGATCGAAATGCACGCGTCGTCGACGGAGGCCTCGCGTAGGAGGTGCAGCAGGGGTGCCATGGACTCGTAGGGATAGGTGAGCAGGACATCGTGGTCCTCCACCTGGGGCCTGAGCGGGCGCGCGAGATCGACCATGGGGGAGACCTGAGGCTCGAACGGCGCGAAGATGCAGGCGGCGTGCACAGGATCGGGGAGGTGTTCCTCCAGCTGGTAGACGTAGCTAAGGTCGAGCGGGCGCTCGACGTGGAAGATTCGTTGCCCCTCGAGGTGGAGCTCGCGGGCCACCAGCGACTCCAGCGCATCGCCGAGCTTTCCCTGGATCTCAAGGCGCACGGGCTGGAGTCGCTGGCGGAGTTTGAGGACCTTCTTCATGTGCTGACGGTAGTCCTCCTCCTCCTCGACACCCTCGCCATCGGGGTCTATGTCGGCGTTGCGCGTGACGCGTACGACGGTGGCGCGTCGGGGCGCGTAGTCGCCAAAGCAGCGGTCGAGGCAGTAGCCCAGAACGTCCTCGACGAGGGTGTAGCGCCAGGTCCCGGGTCCGGATGACAGCTCGACGACGCGGGGCTCCGTGGTGGGGACCTCGATAAGGCCGAGCATGCCGCGCTCGTCGCCGGCCGCCTTGAGGGAGCAGGCCACGAAGAGACGCCCGTTCCTGAGGTTGGGGAAGGGATGGCGCGGGTCCACGACGAGCGGCGAGATGATTGGTGCGAGCCGCCGGTCAAAGTAGCGTGTCACGACGGTGCGGTCGGCGTCGGTGTAGTCGGCTGGGCTGACGCGAGCGAGGCCCTTGCCCGCGAGGGCGGCCTCCACCTCGAACAGGGCTCGCTCGTGGCGCTCTACGAGCGAGGGGAGGGCTGAGAAGATTTGGTCGAGCTGCTCGGCGGGCGTCTGGTTAGACTTGTTGTCCTTGGGCTGGTTCTTGAGAGAGGCAAGGTCCGAAAGGCCTCCCACGCGAATCATGAACCACTCGTCAAGGTTGGAGTCGAAGATCTCGCAGAACTTGAGGCGCTCGAAGAGGGGGACCTCGGGGTCGAAGGCCTCGTCGAGCACCCGGTCATCGAAGCGCAGCCAGGACAGCTCGCGATTCTGGGTGAAGGAATAGTCGTGCCTACGACGCGCCTCGTCCGAGGGGGCCTTGTTCCGAGAATCTTCTCCGTTGTCCTGCTTGCCCATGTCCATCCCCCCTCGTGTAGTCCGGTCGAGGGGCCGGGCCAGAGTTGCCTTTCTCGATAATAGCAGCCGTCGAGGGGCTGCAGGGCCGCTTGCGCTATGGTGATGGACAAACGTAACCGTCGGCGAGGGGAGCCAGATGCAGCGGGGCCTCAACGTACACTCAGAGATAGGGCGCCTGCGCACGGTGATGCTGCACCGTCCGGGCGGCGAGCTCCTGAACCTCTCGCCGGACACCCTGGCGCCTCTGCTCTTCGACGACATCCCCTTCCTGCAGGAGGCCCAACGCGAGCACGACCGCTTTGCCCGGATGCTCGCTGACGAGGGCGTGGAGGTGCTCTACCTTGACCGGCTCGTCGCCGAGGCGCTCGACGCGCACGAGGATGCCCGCGCGGAGTTCTGCGAGCGCTGGCTCAATGAGTCGGGGGTGGACGGCCGGCGTGCCCGCGCCGCCGTGCGTGAGAGGCTCGACTCGATTTCGGACACGACGGCCCTCGTTGACAAGTGCATAGAGGGCGTGCGCGCCGACGAGCTCGACCTCGCGCCCTCGTCGTTCCTGTCGCTTGCGGACCTCATGTTCACCCACGGCAATGCCGTCTCCCCGCTGGTCGTGGACCCCATCCCCAATGTCTACTTCACGCGCGACGCTTTCTCGGTTATCGGGCGTGGAGTCTCGATGAATCGCATGCTCTCCGCGACCCGGCGGCGCGAGTCGATCTTCGGGGACTTCGTTTTTCGCTACCATCCTGTCTATGCGGGCGTGCCTCGCTGGCACGAGAGCGACTCCCCCTATCACATCGAGGGAGGCGACATCCTCGTGCTGGGCCCCTCCACCCTTGGCGTGGGCATTTCTGAGCGCACCCAGCCCGCTGCGATTGACGCCCTGTCCCATCGCCTCCTGTGGGGGGAGCCCGCCTCTGGCATCGAGCGCGTCTTCGCGTTCTCCATTCCTCACAAGCGCTCCTTCATGCATCTCGACACGGTCTTCACCCAGGTCGACGTGGATACCTTCACCGTGCATCCGGCCATCCTGGGGACCCTGCGCGTCTTCGAGCTCGAGCGCGGAGCCCATGCGGGTGAGGTGCGCATTCGCCAGCTCGACGGCACCCTCGACGCGATTCTCGCCCAGGCCCTGGGCGTGGACGGGGTGCGGCTCATCAAGTGCGGAGGGGACGACGAGATCGCCAGCGCCCGCGAGCAATGGAACGACGGATCCAACACGCTCGCAGTGCGCCCGGGTCGCATCTTCGTCTACCAGCGCAACTCTGTGACCAACGACATCTTGAGCCGCGCCGGCTTCGAGCTGCTCGAGATACCGTCTGCCGAGCTCTCTCGCGGCCGCGGCGGCCCGCACTGCATGAGCATGGCCTTCTGGCGCGACGAGCTCTAGGCCTCGGAGTCTGGGATACAATTTCTCACGGCTCTTGTGCCACCATACGACGACGGGCGCCACGCGCCCACAAGGAGGGACCCATGGTACCCAGCCTTTCCGGGCGCAGCTTTCTGAAGCTCCTGGACTTTACCCCCGAGGAGATTCGCAGCCTGCTTGACCTCGCGGCCGACCTCAAGCGCGCCAAGCGCGCCGGCGGGCCGCATCGCTATCTCGAGGGCAAAAACGTCGCCCTCATCTTCGAGAAGACCTCGACTCGCACGCGCTGCGCCTTCGAGGTGGGCGCCCACGACCTCGGCATGCACGCCGTCTATCTGGATCCCTCGGCCTCGCAGATTGGCAAGAAGGAGTCGATTGAGGACACCGCGCGCGTGCTCGGGCGCATGTTCGACGGCATCGAGTACCGCGGATTCGGGCAGGAGCGCGTCGAGACTCTCGCCGCCCACGCGGGCGTGCCAGTCTGGAACGGCCTCACCACCGAGTTCCACCCCACGCAGATGCTCGCCGACGTCCTCACCATGCAGGAGGAGTTCGGTGAGATGCGCGGGCGCAAGGTCACGTTCATGGGCGACGCCGGCAACAACGTGGGCAACTCCCTCATGGTGGTCTGCGCCAAGCTCGGCATCGACTTCTGCGCGTGCGGCCCCGCCGCCCAGATGCCCGACGCCGCGCTCGTGGACACCTGCCGCGCGCTCGCCGAGGAGTCGGGCTCCGCGATCGAGCTGACCGAGGACATGGCCGCCGGGGCACACGGGGCCTCCGTCATCTACACCGACATTTGGGTCTCCATGGGCGAGCCCGCCGAGCTGTGGGGCAAGCGCATCGAGCTCCTCTCTCCCTACCAGGTGAACGCGCAGCTCATGGACGAGGCCGCTTCCGACGCGATCTTCATGCACTGCCTGCCGAGCTTCCACGATCGCAAGACCGACGTGGGCGAGGAGGTCTACCAGAAGTTCGGCCTGTCCGAGCTCGAGGTCACCGACGAGGTCTTCGAGGGCTCGCGCTCGCGCGTCTTCGAGGAGGCCGAGAACCGCCTGCATACCATAAAGGCCGTCATGTACGCGACGCTGAGGGACGAGGCTCCCAGTAGGCTCCGCGAGACCTTGTGAGACTTGTCGGAAGCTTTCATGGTGGTGATGGGCAATTCGCTCCCGTGCGTGGGCTCGGTCATGTACGAGCCCACGCACGGTCTATTTTGCGCTAGTAGGTCATCCCCATGGCGCTGCGCACCTCGTCGAGCGTGGTGGCCGCAACCTTGCGGGCGCGGGCGTTTCCCTCGGAAAGGACGTCGTGAACGTAGTCCATGTCCTGCTCGTAGCGACGCCGACGCTCGCGGATGGGTGCGAAGTAGTCGTTCACGACCTCGGTGACGTAGCGCTTGAGCTGGCCCGAGCCGCCCATGCCGATCTCGGCAGCAATCTCGGCGGGCTCGCGTCCGGTGCAGATGCCCGCGGTGGTGAGCAGCGCAGCGACGCCGGGGCGTCCCTCGGGGTCGTAGGTGATGTTGCGCTCGGAGTCGGTCTTTGACTTCTTGATGAGACGTGCGGTCTCGTCAGCCGACATGCACAAGGAGATGGCGTTGCCATACGACTTGCTCATCTTGCGCCCGTCGAGACCCGGCAGAAGCGGTGTGGAAGTAAGAAGCCCCGTGACCTCGGGAAAGACGGGGGCGTAGCGTTCGTTGAAGCGCCGTGCGATCTTGCTCGTGATCTCGACATGGGGAAGCTGGTCGCGTCCCACGGGAACGACGTTTCCCTTACAGAAGAGGATGTCGCAGGCCTGATGGACGGGATAGGTGAGGAGGAGCCCGGTGAGCGCGTGGCCCGAGGCCTCCTGTTCTGCCTTCACCGTGGGGTTCCTCTCCATCTCGGCCTCGGTCACAAGCGAGAGGAACGGCAGCATGAGCTGGTTGAGCTCGGGGACGGCGGAGTGCGTGAAGACGAGCGTCCGGTCGGGATCTATGCCGCAGGCGAGGTAGTCGACGACCATGTTGTAAACGTTGTCGCGAATGTGCTCGGTGGTGTCGCGGTCGGTGATGACCTGGTAGTCGGCGATGACGATGTTGGTGTGCACGCCGAGCTCCTGGAGGCGCACGCGGTCGACGAGGGTGCCAAAGTAATGACCTAGGTGCAGACGTCCCGTAGGCCGATCTCCCGTGAGCATGGTGTAAGCCCCGGCATTTACCTCGAGATCGGCATGGACCTCGTCGCTGCGCCTGAGCGCTGCCTCGTAGCTTCCCTCGTTGGGCATGCTGACTCCTTTGTGTGGCGCGCGGTCGCTCGCGCGTATGTTTTTTGCAACGTGGTCTATGGTACGGCAAACGGCGGCGCCTGTGGGAGGCTCAGAGGCAAACCCTGCTAGAATGAGACGGTTGGAATCTTAGAGGGGGACGCTCATGGCAAGCTCATACGGTACGGATGCCGACAAATGCTCCCTTAGAGACGCCTATCGTCGCATGCGCGCGGACGCCCCGGAAGAGTCTCGGCGCCGCGCTGATGAGGTCATTTGCCGTAACCTCGTCAACTTTCCCCCCTTTGCCGAGGCGCCCCTCGTGCTCACCTACGTCTCGTGTGGCTCCGAGGTCGACACGCGCGCGCTGATTGCGGGACTGCTCGCTCGTGGGCGTCGTGTCGCCGTGCCGCGCTGCGACGTCGGTCGCCATCAGCTGGGGTTCTGCGAGATCGTCGGCCTCGACGAGCTCGCGAGCGGCACGCACGGCCTGCTCGAACCCGCCTCCGATGCGCCCGTGATGAACGCGTCTGAGCTCGTCGGCTCTGCTTGCCTGGTCCCGGGGCTCGTCTTCGACGCCCAGGGTCAGCGCGTGGGCTATGGCGGCGGCTATTACGACCGCTTCCTGGCGTTTTACCCGGGCGAGAAAATTGGGCTGGCGCGTCTCGCGCAGATCTCCTCCAACCCGCTCCCGCACGACGCCCATGACGTGGCCGTCGACTTCATCGTCACCGAGGGGGGCGCCTGGAGCTGTCGGTAGGCCGTCGCTGCCTGCGACCGAACCACGTCCCGTGGCCGCTTCTCTCTGCGGTCACCCTCCCACGATTGGGATAACTTTTTGATGTTCGAGGACGGCTGCGGCTCCGTTGCGATCGTTTTTATCGATAAACGCGGTATTTTATGGATGTTTGAAAGACTGAGAGGGGCTGAACATCAAAAACTTGCCCCAATCGGAGAAGGGGCGACGGCACGGGGAGGGTTCGACGGACCGCGGCGCCCCTCAGGCCCGGGCCCTAGAGCCCGATTTCTTTGGCCAGGTCGAAGAGGGCCTTGCGATACCCCTCGATGCCCATGCCCGCAATCGTCTCGAAGCACGCGGCGCGGATGTAGGAGACCTGTCGAAACTCCTCGCGCTCGTCAATCTTGGATATGTGCACCTCGACCATGGGCAGCGCGACGGCCTTGGCAGCGTCGAGAATCGCGACCGAGGTATGCGTATAGGCGCCGGGGTTGATGACAATCCCATCGTAGTCGTCGTAGGCATCCTGGATGGCGTCGACGAGATCCCCCTCATGGTTGGACTGGAAGCAGGAGCACTCGGAGAAGCCCGCCTCAAGGGCAGATTCGCGGCAGGTCTTGAGCAGGGCCCGATAGGTGTCATGTCCGTAGATGTCGGGCTCCCGGATGCCGAGCATGTTGATGTTGGGCCCGTTGATCACGAGCACGCGCGCGCGGGAGCCCCCGCCGTCCTCGGCCGCATGCGGCTCGTCGGAGAGGGTCTTTTCGCCAGCGGGACCCATCTTGTCGAGCATGCTCATCAGCTCGCTGACGTCGGCCTCGTCATCCTTCTCGAGCTGCAGGGCGGCCTTTTGCCGCCCCGTGCGCTGGGCGTCCGCCGCGCGCCGCAGGGGATTGGGTGCGATGTGGACGTTCAGCGCCGACGCGGGGGCTCCCTTGAGTGCGTCGAAGACCTCGTCGGAGGGTTCAATTCCCGTAAGGCTCACGAGCTCCTCTTGGACGGCCTCGGCCTTGCCGGGACCAAAGACGACCTCGAGACCGTTGGTCCCGCGTCGCACGAAGCCTAAGACGCCCTGGGCGGAGGCGAGCATGTTGGTGTCTACGAGGGAGGGGTCCTCGGTGAGGATTCTGAGGCGGGTCATGCAGATGTCGTTCGCCGTGACGTTGCCCTTACCGCCCACCGCCGCAAGAACCTCTTCCGCTATCTGCCGCATGTTCACTCCGCGATCCCCTTCTGCTGTCGAATCGCGAGCTAGAGTCCCGTCCACACACCTGTCGCGCGACTACCCCCGATTGGTTTCTCGCCCCAGTATACGTGCCACTTGTTTGCGCACAAGCCATACCGCCGAGCGGTGCGGCGGACGGAACGCAATGGCGATGTGGCTCGGCTAGGCGTCCAGGAGACTCGCGATCAGCTCCGCGTCGGAAGCGGAGGATCCGGTGCAGGCCACGACGATGTCCGCCCACGCCCGATAGGTCCCCATGCGCTCTAAGGCGAGCCGCTCGATGCCACGATCCTGTGACAGGGGACGCCCCTGCGCACTCAGCTCGGCGAGCGGGCGATCAAGAAAGACGATGCGACCGTTCTGGTGTAGCAGGTCATAGTTCTCAGGGCGGGTGACGACTCCACCGCCACAGGCGATGACCAGGCCCGAGCGCGCGCCATAGCGACCGGTGGTCGCGGACTCGAGGGCGCGGAAGGCCTTCTCGCCGTCCTCCCGGATGATCTGAGCGGGCCCACGGCCCTGCTCGGCTGAGATGACCTCGTCGACGTCCACGAAGGGACGACCTAGGAGACGTGCGAGTCGCCGGCCGCAGCTCGTCTTGCCCGCCCCCGGCATGCCGATGAGCACGACGTTCTCCGTCTGCGCGCGAATTTCTCCCACGATCTGCCCCACGAGCGCGTCTTCGAGCGCACGTCCCTGGAAGAGCGCGCTCGAGAAGAGCGCCTGGGCGACGAGCATGGCAAGGCCGCTCTCGAAGGGCAGGCCGCGCCTCTCGGCGGACAGGCACAACCCCGTGCGGGTCGGGTTGTACACGACATCGAGTACGCCGAGAAGTCCCGCGAGGCCGTCAAACGTCTTGGCGGAGAGAGGCGAGGCGGGACACGACGGGTACATCCCCACGGGGGTGGCGTTCACCACGAGGGCGGCGTCAGCGTGGCGCTCGAGGAGCGTGTCGTAGATGTCACCCCCGCGGCGCGAGATGACACTCACCCGGGCGTGAGCGGCGTCCTCGAGCGCGGCGCGCACGGCGGCCGAGGCCCCCCCGTCGCCCAGGATCAACACGTCGCGCCCGCCGAGTACGTCGGCGGGCGCACCCGCGAGCTCGCGTCGGCAGAAGCGCTCGAGCATCCAGGAGAAGCCGAGCACGTCGGTGTTCTCGGCAAAGATGGTGCCGTCCTTCTGGCGCACGAGGGTGTTGGCCGCGCCGAGACGCTCCACGCGCTCCGAGCGAACGTCCGCAAGAAGCGCGGCCTCGCGCTTGTAGGGGATGGTGACGTTGAGACCCAGCCAGGAGCCGCCGCGCACGAAGTCGGCGAGCTCATCGGGCTCGAGCTCGATGAGGTCGTAGGGCGCGGAGCCCAGGCGTGCGTGAATCTGGGGAGACCAGCTGTGGGCGAGCGTGCGCCCCACGAGGCCGTACGGTGCGGCGGGCTTCTCGCTCATCAGAGCACCTCCGCGTAGCTGCCCAGGTAGCGGCACTCCTGGCAGAGGCTCCCGATCGTGGACATGAGCGCGGAGAACTCGGGTGCAGCCACGGAGCAGTCGACGTCGAAGTAGAACATGAACTCGAAATCTCGCTCGGGGATGGGGCGGCTCTCGAGCTTCAGGATGTTGATGTCGAGGGCGTAGAACTTGGCGAGCAGCTTGTAGAGGGAGCCGGGGGCGTGGGGGAGCACGATCATGAGCGAGGTGCGGTTGGCCCCGGGGTAGATCTCGAGCCTCTTGGAGATGCAGGCGAAGCGGGTGTAGTTGTTGTCGCGGTCCTGGACCGACTTGGCGAGGACGTCGAGGCCGTAGAGACCGGCGCAGGAGCGCGACGAGAGCGCGGCCACGTTCGCGCGGTCGGACTCGGCCACCTGGCGGGCGGCCATCGCGGTGTTCTCGCAGACGTGGACGCGCACCCCGTCGAGCCCGGCGAGAAAGGCCCCACACTGGTTGATGGCCTGCTCGTGGCTGTAGACGTCGTGCACGTCGGACAGGGTGGTCCCGGGCCTGGCCAGGAGGTTGTGGTCGATCTTGACGCGCGTGGTGCGCACCACGGAGAAGGAGTGCTCCATCATGAGGTCGAAGACCTCGTTGACCGAGCCGGCAGTGGAGTTCTCCACGGGCAGCACGCCGTAGTCGGAGAAGCCCTGCTCGACCGCACGGAAGACCCCCTCGAAGGAGTCGAAGTAGCTGATGGAGGGATGTTTGAAGAAGCGCTCGGTCGCGATCTGCGAGTAGGCGCCCTCGACCCCCTGGCAGGCCACATGGGCGCTCGGCGGGAAGAGCTCGGGCGTGCGGGCGCGGGCATCCGCGATGCGAACCGTGGCGTCGTCCTTCTCGCCCGCGTCGAGAAGCGCGTGCTGGCGGGCGCGGGAGGCCTCCATGAGAAGCTCCATGAGGACCTGGGCGTAGGTCCTGAGGTCGGCGGGGACGCGCGCGCTGACGTCGGCGACCTTCTGCCGCTCGCGCACGGGGTCGAAGACGGGTAGACCGTGCTCCCTCTTGTAGGCGGCGATGCCCTCGGAGGCGTCGGCGCGCTCGGCGAAGAGCCGGAATATCTGGGCGTCGATGCGGTCGATGTCCTGTCTGAGCTCGGGAAGTTCTGCCATGGGTTCCTGGGACCTTTCAGAGGAGGCGATGCGTGCGCCTGGCGGGCCTACTCGGCGGGCCAGGCGAGGAGCGCGTCGGCCACGGCTAGGGCGCAGACGCCCTCGACCACGGGGACGGCGCGGATGACGGCGGTGGTGTCGTGGCGTCCGTGGATCTTGAGCTTGGTGGGCTCCATGCGGGTGAGGTCGACGGAGTCCTGCTCGACCATCACGCTCGAGATGGGCTTGAGGGCGCAGCGCACGTGCAGGGGAGCCCCCGTGGTGATGCCGCCGAGGATGCCCCCGGAGTTGTTGGTCGTGGGCACGCAGGCGCCGTCGCGCACCTCGTAGGGGTCGTTGTTCTGGGTTCCGCGCAGGCGTGCGACCTCGAATCCGCGCCCGAACTCCACGCCCTTGACCGCGGGGATGCCAAACAGGGCGCGCGCGAGGGTGTTCTCCATGCCGTCGAACATCGGCGAGCCCACGCCGGCGGGAAGCCCCGTGGCCACGCACTCGATGATGCCGCCGACGGTGTCCTTCTTTGAGCGGGCGTCCATGACGGCCTCGGTCATGCGTCGGCCGGCCTCCTCGTCGATCGTGGGGAAGTCGCGGCCGTCGGCCAGCGCGGCCATCTGGCGGGCGAGCTCGTCCTGGGCGGCGGGGGAGTTGTCGAGGGCGCGCAGGGGCTCGTCGGCGATGCTCGCGAGCTCGGCGATGTGGGCGCGCACGTCGACGTCCTGGGTGGCGAGCCACTGCAGGGCCAGGCCCCCGGCCAGGCACAGGGGCCCGGTCAGGCGACCCGAGAAGTGCCCGCCCCCGGGAACGTCCTGGGCGCCGTGCCACTTGGCCCAGGCGGCGAAGTCGGCGTGGCCCGGGCGCGGGACGACCATGAGGTTGTTGTAGTCAGCCGAACGCGTGTTGGTGTTCTCGATGAGGGCGGCCAGGGGCGCGCCGCAGGTCTCGCCGCGCGGGTTGAGGCCGCTCACGATGCGCGGGACGTCCGGCTCCTTGCGCGGCGTACCCCAGGGGGCCTTGCCGGGGGCACGCCGGGCCACGAAGGCCGCAAGGGCCTCCTGGTCCACGTGCATGCCCGCAGGGAGGCCCTCGATGACGCAGCCGACGGCGGTCGAGTGGGACTGGCCGAAGATCGTGACCTTAAGGGCGGTGCCCAGCGAGGACGGCATCAGCTCTCCTTTCTGACGGCCCCGCCCAGGGAGGCGAAGTCCTCGAAGAAGGCGGGATACGACTTGGCGACGCACTCGGCGCCCACGATGGTGGTGGGGCCCGAGCAGCGCGTGGCGAGAACGGCGGCCATCATGGCGATGCGGTGGTCATTGGCGGCGTCGACGGTGCCGCCGGCGAGCTCGTTGACGCCCTCTATGACGAGGCCGTCGTCCGTGACCTCGGCGCGTCCGCCCAAGGCGTTGACGGCGGCCGAGACGGTGGCGAGGCGGTCGGACTCCTTGAGGCGCAGCCGCGCGGCCCCCACGACGTTCGTGGTGCCCGTGGCCACGGCGGCCACGGCGGCCAGGGGGGGCACGAGGTCAGGGCAGCTCGACACGTCGAGCGTGCGGCCGCGAAGGCGGTCCGGGGCGCAGGCGGCCCCCTCGCGGCTGCGCACGACCCGGGCTCCCAGGAGGGCGAGGGCCCCCAGAACCTGGCGGTCTCCCTGGGGGCTCTGCACGTCCGCACCGGTGACGGCGACGCCGTCGGCGCCCAGGGCGCCGGCCGCGAGCCAGAATGCGGCGTTGGACCAGTCCCCGCCCACCTCGACCGAGCCGGGGGAGACGAGGCCTCGCGGAGCGTCGACGCCAAAGAGCCGCGCGGGGCGGCTGTCTGCGGTGGTCGCGGGGCCCTCGCGCACCTCGACGCCAAAGCGGGCCAGCGCTCCCGTGGTCAGACCCACGTACGGGCGCGACTCGACCGGCTCGCTCACCAGGACCTCGACGGTGCCGCCCGTGAGGGGGGCCGCCATGAGCAGCCCGCTCACGTACTGCGACGAGACGTCCCCGGGCAGCTCGAAGCGGCCGGGCTCCAGGCGACCGCCCGCGGAGAGCGGCATCCGCCCCTGGGCCGAGAGCTCGCAGCCGTGGGCGACGAGCTCCTCGTAGAGAGGGGAGAGCGGCCGCTCGGGGAGACGACCGTGGCCCGTGAGGCGCGCCTCGGCGCCCAGGGCGCAGGCGACGGGAAGAAGGAAGCGCAGGGTGGACCCGGACTCGCCGCAGTCGAGAAGCGCCTCGCGCGTGGGGAGGGGCCTTCCCTCGGCGTCGCGGGGCAGGCCCGCCACGCGAAAGCCGCGCCTCGTGCGGGCCACGCGGGCGCCCAGGGCCTCGAGGCACGAGACGGTGGCGTCGATGTCGGCCGAGGTGGTCGTACAGTCGATGTCGGTGGTACCCGCCGAAAGGGCAGCGCAGATGAGCAGACGGTGCGCCTCGGACTTAGACGAGGGCGCCCGGACCTCACCGGTCAAGGCGCCAGGATTGATAACGAGGTTCATGCGCCACGCACCCCGCAGCCGAGCCCCACGAGCTCTGCCAGCTCCTCGAGGGTCACGGTACGCAGGCTGACGCGGCCGATTTCCTCGGGCACGACGATGTTGACCGTGGCTCCATGGCGCTTCTTGTCGTGGGCCATATAGCCCATGAGGACGTCGTGGGAAAGCTCGGTGTCCGTAGGCAGGCCATGGGCAGCCACGCAGCGCTCGATACGCTCGCGGGTCTGCGACGAGCACCAGCCCCTGCGCTCGGAGGCCCGTGCCATGCAGCTCAGGCCCGCCGCGACGCAGGAGCCGTGTCCGAGCGAGAAGTCGCTCGCGGCCTCGATGGCATGGCCGATCGTGTGACCGAGGTTGAGCGTCTGGCGCAGGCCGCTCTCGCGCTCGTCGGCCGCGACGACGTCCCTCTTGATGGAGACGTTTCGGGCAATCACCCGGGCCATGCGGCTCTCGTCGGTCTTGGGGTCGTTGAGGGGGCTTTGCGTGAGCTCGTCGAGAAGCGCGGCGTCGGCGAGGACAGCGTGCTTGATCACCTCGCCACAGGAGTCCGTGAGCAGCGCGGGCGTGACCGTGGAGAGACAGCGCACGTCGGCCACGACGGCCGCAGGCTGCCAGAAGGCTCCCACGAGGTTCTTGCCGGCCGCGAGGTCAACGGCGGTCTTGCCCCCGACTGACGAGTCGACCATTGCGAGCAGCGATGTGGGAACCTGGACGACCTCGCAGCCGCGCAGGTACAGGGCCGCCGCAAGCCCCGCGACGTCTCCGGTGACGCCGCCGCCCAAGGCGATGACGACATCGTCTCGACCAAGCTCCCGCGCGGCGAGGCCCTCGAGCAGCTCGGCAAGGACGGGGAGCCGCTTGGAGCCCTCCCCGGCCGCGAAGACGAGGCGACGGGCGAGGTCGTAGCCAGCGGCGGCGAGGGACCCCTCGGCCGCGTCCGCGTAGAGGGGCGCCACGTTGGTCTCCGAGATCACGCAGCAGCGATCGCCGCCTGCACTGGCACGGACGATCGCCCCCAGCTCGCCGAGGATTCCGGCACCTACATGAACGTCATAGGAGCGCGAGCTCGCGTCCACGCGGACGACGCTCCTCTCGGCGCATTGCTTTTTCTCGAATGTCATCAGACCTCGTCCTCCCTCTCGTCCGCGCGCTTGAGGCGGTCCCCCTCGACGAGGAGCTCGGTGAGGCGTTCGGCGTCGCGCGCCTCGAGGGCCTCCTTGTAGCGGTTGAGCTCGCCCACGAGGGTGCCAATCTCCAGAGCGAGGTTGTCGGCGTCGTCCAGGAACAGCTCGCACCACATCTGTGGGTTGAGCCGCGCCACGCGCGTGAGGTCCTTGTACGATCCCGCCGAGAAGCCCTCGCGCCGCGCGAGTGTGGGGCTCTTGACATAGGCGTTGGAGACCACGTGAGCGAGCTGCGAGGTGTAGGCGATGACCTCGTCGTGGCGCTCGGGCGTGGTGACGGTGAGGCGCCCGAATCCGCAGGGGGACAACAGGCCCTCAAGACGGTCGACGAGTGCGAGGCAGGCCACGCCGCGTATCTCGGGCGGCGGGCACACGACCAGGGGCGCGCCCTCGAACATATCCGCCCGGGAGCGCGCGTAGCCGGAGAACTGCGTCCCGGCCATGGGATGGCATCCCAAAAAGGTGATGCCGGCCGCGCGCGCGATCTCGAAGCAGGGCTCGCAGACCGAGCGCTTGACGCCTCCCGTGTCGATAACGAGGGCGTGCGCGCTCACGAGGTCGGCGTGCGCGCGCAGCCAGTCCACGCAGCCCTGGGGGTAGCAGGCGAGCACGATGAGCTCGCAGGTGCCCACGAGACCGTCGGTGAGCGTGCCGGACGTGGTCTCTATGGCCGCGAAGCGCTCGATGTCCTCGTCGAGGTCGAGGGCGTAGACCTCGCGGCCTGCGCGGGACAGCGCACGGGCGATCGAGCCGCCGATGAGACCGAGGCCCACGACGCCCACGCGCCCGACGACGACTTCGCTCTTCTCGGCGGGACGGATGGCATCATCAGCCATGGGTTACTCGACCTCTATCGTGAGGGCATCGCGCACCTTGGCAATGCGGACCATGGTGTCGGCGAACTGCGTCGGCGTGAGCGCCTGGGCGCCGTCCGACCATGCGTGCCTGGGGTCATCGTGCACCTCGATCTCCAGGCAGTCGGCCCCGGCGGCCGTAGCGGCCAGCGCCATGGGGCCCACGTAGCGCGTGTGGCCCGTCGCGTGGCTCGGATCGGCGCAGACGGGCAGGTGCGTGAGATCGTGCAGCACCGGCACGGCGTTGAGGTCGAAGGTGTTCCTCGTACGGGTCTCGAAGGAGCGGATGCCCCGCTCGCAGACGATCACGTTGGGGTTGCCCTCGCTCATGACGTACTCGGCGGCCATGAGCAGCTCGTCGATCGTTCCGGCGATGCCGCGCTTGAGCAGGATGACGGCGTCGGTCTTGCCTACCTCCTTGAGCAGGGGGAAGTTCTGGGAGTTGCGGGCCCCTATCTGCCAGACCTCGATCCTGCGGTCCACGAACTTATCCACGTCGCGCGGGTCCATGATCTCGGTCACGAGGGGCATGTCCAGCTCGGCGCGGGCCTCGCAGAGCAGGTCGAGGCCCTCCTCTCCCATGCCCTGGTAGGAGTAGGGGGAGGTGCGGGGCTTGTAGGCGCCCCCGCGCAGCATGGTGGCGCCCGCGGCCTTGACCTCGCGCGCGATGCGGATGAGGTTGTCGCCCTCGACCGAGCACGGGCCGGCGATGACCTGGAAGTGGCCACCACCCACCAGGACGCCGTGTCCGCAGTCTATGACGGTGTCGTGCGGGTGAAACTTGCGGTTGGCCTTCTTGAACGGCTCCGAGACGCGCTGGACGCGCTCGACGATATCCATGCCCTCGACGAGGTAGGGGTCGATGAGCGTGGTGTCTCCCACCAGCCCGATGATGGTGGTGTTGTCCCCCTTGGAGATGTCCGTTTTGAGGCCCTTGCTCTCGATCCACTCAACGAAGTGGGCGATCTGCTCGGGCGTGGCCGTGTTCTTGACGACTGCGATCATGTGCTCTCCCGTGATTCTTCTGCGAAAAGTCAGTGGATAGTATCATAGCGCCGTTGCACGCCGGTTACGTGGGCCGCCCCGCCCGGTGGAGGTCAGGCCGCGGTCGGCCGAGAAGAACGATCCGCCTGCCCGAGCCCCTGATGCGTCGCAAGGCCCTGGGGGAGCACGTGCGCGCATGGAGACGGCAAAGAGCGGCACCGGCAAAAATACCGGTGCCGCTCTTCCGTCTGAGCGCAAGATACACGAACACGCTCTGACTAATCGAGCAGATTCCCACCCACAACCATCAGGATCGCAGCCGAACTTACCTCGATGTCGGGAGAGGCCAGACCCTCGGCGACCTCCTCGATGACAGGATCGCCTATTCCTGTGATCTTCGAGAGCGCCGCTTGAGATATGCCCCACTCGCTAGGACCCCTGCAAGTCTTTTTGCAAATTCGCCGTCGAGGCGAATGGTCTTATCGGCCATCCCCCTCTGAGCCTCCATCTCAATGGCGACGGCAACAAGCGGAAAAATATCGTGCGGACACGTAATCCCAAAGTCGATGTCCCCGTCTTCCGACGTTCCGGTCAGTCTCCAGGCAAAGTGATCAACCCAGGTGAAACCTGAATAAAGCTCATCCATCCGATAGCCCCTTCTTTACACGGAAAAGCCAATGGACACGTTGGGGAGCGTTGTGGAAAGCCCGCCCACGCCAAAAACAGAATCTGGCAAAGTGTTGTTCAAATCGTATTCAACAGGCTTATCGCTGGCATATGCAGGCAAGGGGGCAAAGAGGATACCCTCTGCAACAATAAACGCAAGTGGAACGGCAGATAATATCGCAATAATCCTCTTAGAAGCGTTCACAACTTATGAAAGCCCGAGGAATCGTTTAGGCTCTAAGGCGGACAAGTCCGCGTTCTTGGTGGAGCGGCCTATGGGTCCATATTCCCTAAGGGCGGCCAAACCGGCAGGGACGAAGCCTCCCTTCTCACTGCTGACAAAGCAGCCTTAGCTATCTCGCGATATTCTCTCATCGTGAGGTACGCAACTCTGGAAAATGAGACCCCCGCAGGACATAGACGCTCTAGTCGAGATTAAGAAAAAAGAAATGATTGATGTTATCAATTGAGAAAGGAGCTCTTCGCAGGGTTTGCTAATGCCGCTCATCTCGCTTTGACCTTCTTTCACTGATGACAACTTAAAAAAGTCTTAAATCATGAGTATTAAGAGCTAAGCTATAAATGTCTACAGACTATATTTCAATACTAGCTAAAGAACGGAGCGTATTATGTCATACGGTAATTCTAAGTTTGCCAGACGTCATCTTGCTCCCGTTCTTATCGCTTTTCTTGCGGCTATTACCTTTGCGTTTGGGAGTGTGACTGCAGCTCATGCTAATGAGCTTCCCTCTCCAATGGATGATGTGGGTATCCAACCGAGAATGATGTATGAAAGTGTTGTTGATACGCACTGGCAGTATCGCTGTCCTAACGGAGTTAGCGGACATAACATTGGTATGTATAATATTTCATATAGGAATCTTGCGTTTCCTCATACCTATTCTGTAAGTCGCATCAGGGAGATTAACCGATCTTATCCCGCACTCTGCTCTTGCGGTAGGGGAACGGCGATTCAATATAAATATGAATATACGATTAGCTAGTATTTAGTGTCGGCTATTCCGGTGTTGTCCACTCTTTGGGTGGGTCCAGGCAATGGATCCGCCCTTCTCATTAGGAGGCCCCATGGTGCTGAGATACGCGCGCTCGCTTGTCCGCGTGCTCTCGAGGAGCGTCGTGCTCGTGGCCCTCGTCGCGCTCTCGTGGGGCCTGCTCCTCATGAGTGCCTGCACGCCCCAGCTGGCCTCTGACGAGCAAGGGGAGCTCGACCTCAACTACCAGCTGCTGGCACCGGGTGACGACGGCGCGCAGGCCCAGGTGGTCAGGAGGATGCACGACGCCTGGGAGCAGGGGGACTGGGCAGCCTACGCCGCGGCCAAGGCCGACTGGCTCGAGCAGGGGCCCGACGGCGTGGGCACCGCGCGCCCGACGCTGTACCGAGCCCTGTCCGAGCTGGAGTCGGACCCCTTCCTCACGTCGGTCGAGGACCTGCCCGCCACGCTGTTCCTGCTGGCGCCCTTCCGCAACTCGCTCTCCCCGCTGACGGGCATCCTGCCGTTTCTCAGCGTCCACGAGGGAGGCGTCGACGCCTACGACACCTTCGTGGACGGCATCGCCTGGGTCGTGCCCCTCATGGTCTCCTGCCTCGTCGCGGCCGGCCTGCAGGGGAGGGGGCGCCTGGCTCGCGCCGCGCCGTTTCGCACGGGGCTGCGCGGGGTGGCCGCCTCCGCATCCTGCGCGCTCGTCTCCCTGGGCTGCCTCGTGCTCGCGTGGCTGCCCGCGCTCGTGTTCCTGGGCGTGAGAAACGGCATCGGTGACCTGGCGTTTCCCGTCGTGGCGGGCAGCGGGGGAGACTTCGTGGTCCGCCCGGCCGCGGAGGCGCTCGCCTGGGGCGCCCTCCTGTGCGCCCTCACCGCCCTTCTTCTGTCCCTCGTGGCGCACCTGAGCGTCTCGCTTTTTGGCAGCGTCGTCCCGGCGGCCGCCGCCTTCGCCGCGACGCTCGCCGCCCTGGTCGCCACGCATGGCGCGGGCTGGCCGGCGTGGCTGCCGATGACCTACCTCGACCTGCCCGGGGTCGTGGGGGCCTTCACCTACCTGCCGACCGTTCCCCTGCGCGCAGGGGCCACCCCGTCTAGGGGCGTGGTGGCGCTCGTGGGCTGGTGCGCCCTTGCGGCCGGCGGCCTCGCGCTTGGCGAGGGCGCGCTGGCCCGGGGAGGTGCGCGCCCCGCCAGCGGGGGTGGCCCTCGGGCGACCCACCTGATGGACCCGCGTGACGGTGCGGCCGTGACCCAGACCCGCGGGGCTCGTCGCCGAGAGGCGCTCGCGCTCATGGGCTCCCTTGCGCGCGCCCTGCTCGCACGCCCGCTCCCGTACGCCCTGTGTGCCCTTGTGGCCGCGCTGCTCGTGTGGCCGCTCGTGCTCGACGCGGGGATGGACGCGGGGGCGTACGAGCGCTCGGGCTACCAGAACGAGCTCACACGCCTCTCGCTTCTGGAGTCGGGCCTTGAGCCGGGCTCCGCCGAGCGCGCGGAGGCCCGGGGCATGCGCGACACGCTTTCCGCCTTCGTCTTCTCGCAGGGTCGCTCCGAGGGGTGGCGCGCGCTCGGGGCCTACGAGGACCTCCGCGTGGGGCTCTACGACCGGGGCAGCGAGCTCGTGGACCCCGTGGGGTTCGATTGCGCGCAGGTGCGAGCGCGCTCACGCCTGCTCGCCGGGCTCGCCGAGGGGGACTTCGACGTCTACCCCTCGGCGCGCCAGATGCCGCTTCTCGTGTACCTCTCCTGGGTTCTGGGCACCGTGCCCGCCGCCGCGTGGCTCGTTCCCGCGGCGACCATCTGCCTGGCCGCCTGCGACCTCGTCTTTGGCCCTGCGCTCATAGCGCAGGCCCCCGCCGCGCGCTCCGCTCGGCTGGGGGCGTCCGTGGGCGTCTCGCTTCTCCTCTCCCTGGCCGTTGTGCTCGTGCCCCTGGTCCTCGTGTCTTTGGGGGTGGCGCTTGCCAACGGCATCGGGGACGCGAGCTACCCGGTGGTCTGGGTGCGGGCGGGCGAGGTCTGCGCCTCCACGCTCGGCCCGACGCTTTCGTGGACGGCCCTTCTCGCCGGCGTCTCGTGTCTTGTGGTCGTCACCCTCGGCTGCGCCGCAGCCCTCATGGGGCGCTCGCCTCGGGCCGCGGCAGTGTCCTTGGCGGTCCTCGCGGCGCTCGGCCTCGCGTGCTCGGCGCAGGCTACCTCGTCCGCCGCGCTAGCGCCCCTTTCGGCCGCGCTTGCGGCGCTGCCCCTGACCTGCCTCGACTTCGCCCGCGCCGCCGGCTTCGCGGACTGCGGGGTGCCCGTCCTATGCGCCCTGCCCGCCGGGCCCGCGGCCGGGGCGGCGGGGCTTCTGCTTCTCTCGTCTGCCTGCGTCGCGTGCGCGCTCGCACGAGCGCCACGGAAGGGAAGGGGTGGTCGTCATGCTGCGCGCTGAGAGCCTGACCCTCTCGTACGGAAGAGGCGCCCTGGTGCGCGACCTCTCGCTCGCGCTCGAGCCGGGGCGCACCTATGGGCTCGTGGCTCCCAACGGCAGCGGGAAGACCACGCTCCTGCGCGCCCTGGCGGACCTTCCGGGCGCCCGCGTGGTGGGCGGGGTTGACGTCGACGGGCTCGACCCCCGCTCCGCCGAGCGCCACCGGCGCGTGTTCTACGCGCCCGGCGACGCCACGCTGCTCTACCCGGGCCTCACGGGCAGGGCGCACCTCAAGATGGCGCGCGAGCTCTGGCGCTCGTCGGCCGACGTTCGCGAGGTCGAGCGCGCGTGCGATATGGAGGACTTCGCCACGCGACGCGTGCGCAGGTACTCCCAGGGGATGAAGCAGCAGCTCACGCTTGCGCTCGCCTACGAGACCCAGGCGCGCTACCTCCTGCTCGACGAGCCCATGAACGCACTGGACCCCACCAACGTCAAGCTGCAGAGCGACCTGGTGAGACGCGCGGCCGACGAGGGAAGCTGCGTGGTCATGTCCTCGCACATCCTCGACAACGTGGACCGCGCGTGCGACGTGATCTGGTTTCTCAAGGAGGGTCGCCTGCTCGAGTTGGGGCGAGACGTGCATGCCGCCTCGGCGCTCGAGGCCTACGACGAGCTCTTTGTGGGGCGCGTCGCGTCGAGGACCTAGGGCCGACCCCTCCATGGAGACAAAGAAGCGCCCCCGGACAACCTACGGTGTCCGGGGGCGCGACTCTTATGTTTAGAGTAGTGTATTATGACTATAATATTGACTATTATTGAGAATGGAGAGAAAAAATGGCTGCTCTTACGATGGGACTCGCCGAGGTCAAGAAAAACTTTTCAAAAGTAACCGCCGAGGTTAATAGATCCGGACGGTCCGTAACGGTACTGAGGAACAACCGCCCCTGGGTGGTCATACAGCCGGTCGCCTCGCAGTCTGACGCTGCAGACGTGGCAGTCGACTTCATGGACGAATACGCGCAGGTGTTCGAGAAGCTCGCCGAATGAGGCAGCCGAAGCTGCTTGCGGTTGATGATGCGCTTGCCGTCCACTCTGCCGCGATAACAAAGTTTGGCAAAACTGACGGCTCGATTTCCGCCAGCAATGAGTGTGAGTTCGCTGTCGCCTTAATAACCGCCTAGTAGGAACATCAACGACTTATTGTTTCGCCCCACTCGTACCGGGTCACAAAAAAGCTCTTTCTCCTTATCTTTTTGGATTTTTCACCGTGGGGAGTACTCCATCCTTCATAACATGATGCGTACGGGTTAAGGCCCGATTCCGTCCCGAGTGTGCCTCTCACAGTACGTATGAATTTCTCACACGAACGAAGTATTTCTTTCTATTTGAGTACTTTTAAATCCCTATATGCTAAATAGGTACGTAATTATTAAAAATTACCATCCACAGATATCAACCTACCGTTTACAGATAATTTTCAGATTATGAGATAGATATGCTAACTTAAATACAAATCGCTTCAGTTAGGTGATTTAATTGTTGGTGTTGTATCGGGTTCTGGGAGATGGGAGTTGAAATGTTAAAGAGAATTGCATGTGGAGTGTGTGCCGCCGCTCTTTCATTGCTGGTGGTTGCTCCCTCGGTAGCTCTTGCTACTGAGGTGACACCATCATCCGATTTGACACGGATCACGTCTCCGCAGATAGTGCGGTACCCCTCTGTTGGCGGCACCTGGACCTACGGAAACTGGGCCTTCTTCATTCACTCTAACTACGACCATGGCTCCAGATCCCATCGCAGTTCCTGCGAGCTTGATGGTACCTACAACACGAGTATCGATACCCGTGCGGGAGAAATTTCTTATTCGCGGGTTTCCTGTCCGACTGACTTCCCATGGGAGAACAAGCAGGATTCGTACTGGTACGAAGCTCTTTGAGAGTTTATGAATGTGCGGTGACGAGGAGGGCTCTGGCCCTCCTCGTTTCTTTGAAGAGGGGGCGTTGTGTATCGTCTCGCGATGCGCCTGTCTGCGTGCACCTTTGCGGTGGTGCTCTGTTTCTGCGCGCTGCAGGCAATCCAAAGCTACCAGAAGCAGAAGCCGTTTGATGCGGACGTCTACTTTGGGCTCAACACGGCGGAGGCGCAGGTGCCCAAGGAGCAGCTCGCGCAGGAGCTGTCTGCGATAGGAAATGACCATCAGGCGATGATCTGCAAGACATCTCCCGATGAGAAGCAGTACCTCAAGAAGAACGACATCATCCTGTTCTCCGGTCCCACGGAGTCCCCTCTGGGACCGGTTGTGGAGGGGAGCGCCCTCAAGTGGCTCGACGCGGGCCTCACAGGCGAGGTCGTCTCTCCCGAGGATGTGGGGACGCGGCCGCTGAGCGGGACCTACTATGCCTCGGACGCGCCCGGGCTCAGGGACGCCGTGGAGCGATGGGCGTCTGAGCGCTCGATCGTGGTGGACTGGGGAGGGCCGCTCGAGGGATTGAGCGTTCCCGTCCTTGCGGCAGCCATGCTCCTCAACGCGTCGGGCCTCCTTGTGCCCGCCGCGGCCCTCTTTCTGGCGGCGTCCATACTCTGTCTCTCCCAGAAGGAGTGGCGCGCGAATTGCGTCCTTTTGGTCGGTGGCGTGCCCTACGGGCGCGTCCGCTCGCTCGCGACCCTGCGTGTTATCACGATGTTCGTTCAGGGCTTCGCGGTCGGGCTCGTTGCGTCTGCGGCCTATGTCTTCTTTGCTCGCGGTGGCATCGAGCAGCTCGCCCTGGCGGCGCGCGCCGGCTCCGAGACGATTCTGCTCTTCCTGCTCGTGGCCCTGCTCGTGGGAAGCCTCCTTGGCGCTGCCCTGGTCCCTCCCTTCAAGGGGCTCTCTCGGCGAGAGGGCGTGGCTGCCCCCGTGCGCGTGCTCGGCTCGGCCCTGACCGCGGGCGGGCTCCTGGTGGTTGCGCTGGGCCTCTTCTGGGGCCTTACACTCATGAGACAGGAGCATATGCTCCTGGCCCAGTCGGAGGTCTACGAGCGCATGGCGGACGCGACGCGCATCACCATTCGATCCCTGCCGTCAGAGAGGCACAACGGAGGGATGGGATACGGACGGAGCGCCGTGAGCAGGTTGCTCAAGGACGCGGACGACCGGGGAATCCTGATGCTTTCGCTCGACGTCAGCCAGTCCATAGGTCTCTCCGGGGACTCCCTTGACGGCTTTGACACATACGTAATCGTTAATAGGGCCTACCTTGGGCTTGTCGGCGTGGGCGTCGCTGAGGACGGGGAGCAGGGAGAGCTTCTCCCCCTTCCGGACGACCAGGTTCCACCGTCCGCACGCGAGTATGCCTCCCTTTGGGGCGGAGAGGCAGGAGACGCCGCCTTCTCGTTCTGGCGCTACGAGGGGGAGGGGCTGCTCGCCCTGGGGGCCAACACCTCGCAGGGCGGCCAGAACGCCACGTACGCCAACCCGCTCGTCGTGCTGGTGGACGGACCGATTCAAGACCTCAACTATGAGGGGTTCACGGGCGCGATGCTCTCCACGGGAAACCTCTTCTTCTCCGACGGCGAGCAGCTCGAGGAGCTGGTCCGGGAGACGGGCTCAGGCGAGTTCATCGCGTCGATCGATCGCCTCTTCGAGCTCGCGCAGACGTATGCGCAGATCGCATCCTCGCGGGTCAGCTCCTTTCTGGCTGCCGCGGCTGCGGCGGGGGGCGTCGTGGTCGCCATGGCCGCGCAGGCGTCGATGTCGTGGAGCGAGCTCAGAAAGAGGCTCGTCTTCGCCCGGCGCAGCAACGGTGACCCCTACCCGCTCATCGCGCTCGACGGCATGAGGGTGCAGGTCCTTCTCGCGCTCCTCTGCGTTGCCACCGCCGCGTGCGGGGAGGCCTTGGGCGTCGCGCAGGGGATCCTTCCGTCCGTCGCCCTGCCTGCGGCCCTGTACCTCGTGTTTCAGAGTGCGTTTCGCTCCGTCTTTGCGTCGAGGGCCTTCGACGCCGTTTCGTCTCGTAGGGAGGCAGAGGTCTATGGCACTCGTGGGTGAGGGTCTTGGCGTCGACATAGAGGGAAGAAGCATTTTTGATGCGGTGGACATAGAGGCTCCGAGCGCCTCCTCGACTGCGATCATCGGGCCCTCGGGGTCCGGGAAGACCACCCTGCTCAACTGCCTGGGCCTCCTGCTGCGGCCGACGCGTGGGCGGGTGGTACTGGACAACCGGGTCATCTCCGGCCGCCCGCGCAAGGAGGTACTTCGCTTCTGGCGAGAGGACGCGGCGTTCGTCTACCAGGACAGCGGCGTCATCGACGAGGAGGCCCTGAGCTACAACGTCACGCTGTCCCGCAGGGCCGCGAAGACGAGACACGATGCCGTGGAGGCCGTCCTCGAGAAGGTGGGGCTGGGCGGCCGGTCTGCGGAGCGGGCGGCCGTGCTCTCGGGAGGCGAGAAGCAGCGGCTTGGCATAGCAAGGGCGATCTACAAGGGGGCGTCGATCATATTCGCCGACGAGCCGACCGCGTCTCTCGACGAGCGCAACAGGAGAGTCGTCCGCGACCTCCTCTTCGAGCAGGCCCGGGAGGGGACGTGCGTCATCGTGTCCACGCACGACCTCGAGCTGGCCCGGGCGTGCGATGCCACGTTGAGCCTGTAGGCGCGGCGGATTTCCGAAGAGGCCCTGCGCGCGGCCGACTGCGGCGTTGGATACGAGGGCCTGGTCGGCTGGATTGAGTCGACGCTGCGAGGGGCCTAGTCTGTCTGGCTAGGACTGACGGAGGAAAGCCGTGGCCCAGACGGCGATGCCCAAGGTCCAGTCACCTGCCAGTAACGGCTGCTGCCTAGATGCGGATTTCTACGACGAAGACCGAGTCTTAGGGCGAAGTCTGCGTGGAACACAAAAAAGCGCCCCGGACATCGTACGGTGTCCGGGGAGCGAGCATGCGGGTGCGCCCAGGGGGATTCGAACCCACGACCTTCTGCTCCGGAGGCAGACGCTCTCATCCACTGAGCTATGGGCGCAATGCGTGAGCTAGTATACCCAATCGGGCGCGCGGCGGGGGAGCGCGCCAAAATCGCCGCGGTGGCGGTTGCGCGACGACAGCTGACCTCACCTACTCGGCTTCTCGCGCCGATAAGTTCTGACTTTTGTGAGAGCGCTGCCTGCTGGAATGCATAGAGATTCTCGAACGCCCTGTTGTTCTCGAGACTTGGTGCATATATTTCACCTGCGCTCTCACAAAAGTCAGAATTTGCTGGGGCGGGGGAGCTGTCTCTCGGCCATCTCTGGTTTGTGCGGCCACAACGGGGTACGAGATGCATAGAGATTGGCAAACTCCCTGTTGGTCTGCTTTCGCGGTGCATAAAAGAAGGCTTTGCGGCCGCACGGATCGGAGGCGAGAGAAACGTGCGGCGCGGCGAGAAGTCTCCATCCGCTCGTGACATCATTCTGACGTTCTCGTAAGGTTGCCCCGTGGCGCTGCGCGTGCGGTAGTGCAACCACGAGAATGGGAATGCTTTCAGACGGGTCTCGGCACACGCGAGGGAAGAGGGGCGCATGCGAGAGGAAGATGGCGAGCTCGCCGGGCTCAGCGAGGCCGAGGTGGCCGAGCGGGTGGCCGCGGGGCGCACGAACGCGAGCACCGACGTCAGGACCAAGTCGGTCGGTGAGATCGTGGCCGAGCACACCTTCACGCTCTTCAACGGCGTGAACCTGGCCCTGGCGCTTCTCGTCATCCTGGCCGGCGAGCCCAAGAACCTGCTCTTCATGGTCGTGGTCGCAGCGAACCTCCTGATCGGCGTCGTGCAGGAGCTGCGCGCCAAGCGCACGGTCGACAAGCTCACGATCCTCACGCAGCAGGAGGTCACGGTTGTGCGAGCCGAGGGGGAGCGCTCCCTCGATCCCCACGAGCTGGTCCTGGACGACCTGGTGCGCCTGTCCCACGGCGACCAGGTCCCCGCCGACTCCGTCATCGTCTCGGGTCACGTGAGCGTCGACGAGAGCCTGCTCACGGGCGAGGCCAAGCCGGTCTCCAAGGGCCCGGGGGACGAGCTGCTCTCGGGAAGCTTTCTCGATGCCGGAAGCCTCGTGTGCCGCGTCAGCCGCGTGGGCGTCGAAGGCTACGCGGCGCGCATCAACGCCGAGGCAAAGCACGTCAAGCCCGTGGCATCCGAGATTCTCGAGACCCTCCGGGCGATCATCAAGCTGGCCAGCGTCGCGCTCGTGCCTCTGGGCCTGGGTCTGTTCCTGCGCACGCTGCTCATGGATGCCGCTACGATCGAGAACGCAATCCTGGCCGCCGTGGCCGCCGTGCTCGGCATGATCCCGCAGGGGCTCGTGCTGCTCACCTCCTCGATTCTCGCCATCGCCACGACGCGTCTGGGGAGAAGAAACGTCCTCGTCCAGCAGCTCTACTGCGTGGAGACCCTCGCGCGCGTGGACACGCTGTGCCTCGACAAGACCGGTACGATCACGACGGGCGAGATGGAGGTCTCCTCGATCGTCGCGGCTGCGGGCTCCGACGTGGCCGACGCCGAGAGCGCGCTCGTCAGCATCTCGTCGGCGAACCAGGAGGACGCGAACGACACGGACCGCGCCCTCCTGCGCTACGCCACCAAGCATGGCGTGCGAGCACTACCCGCGCGGCGGCGCGTGGCCTTCTGCTCGGAGCGCAAGTACTCGGGTTGCGTCTGCGAGGACGGGCGAGCTCTGGTGATGGGGGCCGCCTCCTTCGTGCTCGGTCCCGACCGCGCGCATGAGGCCGACGCGCTCGCGCGGGCCTTCGATGCGACCGAGCGGGTGCTCGTGGTCGGGGAGGCCTCGGGCCTCTCCGCAGACGGGGGGCTCGAGGGGGACGTGCGCCTGCTCGGATGCGTGGCCATACGCGACCAGATCCGCGACACGGCCGCCGAGACCATGAGCTACTTTCGCGAGCAGGGCGTCGAGCTCAGGGTCATCTCCGGGGACGACCCGCGCACGGTCTCGGCGATCGCCGCGCGCGTCGGCGTGCCCGACGCGGAGCACTTCGTAGATGCGACCACGCTCGACACGCCCGAGGCACTCGCCGAGGCTGCGCGCCCTGCACGAGCGCGGGCGCACGGTCGCCATGACGGGCGACGGCGTGAACGACGTGCTCGCCCTGCGCGAGGCGGACTGCTCTGTCTGCCTGGCCTCGGGCTCGGCCGCGGCGCGCAACGTCTCTGAGATCGTGCTCGTCGACAACGACTTCGCGCACATGCCCGAAGTCGTCGCCGAGGGCCGCCGCTCGATCAACAACCTGCAGCGCTCGGCCGTGCTCTTCCTCGTCAAGACCGTCTTCACGGCGGCCCTCGCGCTCATCTGCATCATCATGCCGCCCTACCCGTTCCTCCCAATCCAGATGTCACTCATCTCGGTGGCCATCATCGGCCTGCCGTCCTTCGTCCTGGCGCTCGAGCCCAACCACGAGCGGGTGCGCGGGGGCTTTCTGGCCAACGTGCTCGCGCGCTCGCTTCCCGCCTCGGCCGCCATCGTCTGCGGTCTGTTCGTGGAGCTCGTCTGCGCCCGCGCGCTGGGCTACTCGTTCGAGGAGATCTCGACCGTCGGCACGATCTTGGTGACGACCGTGGGCGTGGTGCTCATCTGGCGCATCTCCCAGCCCCTCACCGGCCTGCGCGTGGCCCTTCTCGTCGTGATCATCGGCATTGTTGCAGGTGGGTGTATACTCCACGCCCCATTCTTCGAGATTGCCCACCTCCGCACTAACATGGTGGTCGTATCCCTTGCCGCCGGAGTCCCCTCGGTGGCATTCTTCAACTGGCTCTACGACCGCTCGCTCGCGAGCTATGAGACGGACGAGCGCTTCGCGCGCCTCGTCAGGAGGCTGGAGGGCACCCATGACCATCGCAGAAACCGTGGACTTTAACGACGCGGTGCGCACGGCGCGCAGGCCCGTGCGTATCGAGGCGGCCGGTGTCGAGCGTCTCGCCTATCGCGTCGGCGCAATCCCCGGAGCGGAGCGGCTCCCGCGTGCTCTTGTGTGCCTGCTTGAAAACGTGGTGCGCCACGCCGAGACCGACGACGAGGCAATCCGCATGGCCGACGCCGTGGTGTCGGCCGGGCTCAAGGGCACGCCCGGGACAGAGATTTCGTTCATGCCGGCACGCGTGCTCTTCCAGGACTTCACGGGAGTCCCCGTCTTCGTGGACTTCGCCGCCATGCGCGACGCCATGGTCGAGCGCGGGGGAGACCCGATGCGCGTCAACCCACAGATACCGTGCACCCTCATCGTCGACCACTCCGTTATCGCCGACGTCGTCGAGTGCCCCTCGGCCGTCGAGAAGAACCAGGAGCTCGAGGCCGCGCGCAACCGCGAGCGCTTCTCGTTTCTCAAGTGGGCGGCCTCCTCGTTCGAAAACGTCCAGATCGTGCCCCCCGGAGAGGGCATCTGCCACCAGCTCAACATCGAGCGCTTCTGCGAGGTCGTGACCACCGACGCGCAGGCGAGAGATGAGCTCCCCGTAGCCTGCTTCGACACGCTCGTGGGGACTGACTCGCACACCACCACTGCCAACGGCCTGGGGGTCCTGGGCTGGGGAGTCGGCGGCATCGAGGCGGAGGCGGCCTCGCTTGGCCAGCCCATCTCCCTGCTCGTGCCCCCCGTCGTCGAGCTCAGGCTCGAGGGCGCGCTCGCGGCCGGCGTCTCGGGCATGGACCTCGCCCTCAGCGTTGCCGAGCTCCTGCGCGCCCAAGGCGTCGTCGGCACGCTCGTCGAGGTCACGGGATCGGGAGCGCACTCGCTATCCGCCACGCAGCGCGCCTGCGTGGCCAACATGACGCCGGAGTACGGAGCCACCGCGACCCTCTTCCCCGTGGACGACGTCACCTGCGACTACCTCTTCCTCACGGGCCGCGACGCCCGGAAGATCGCGCTCGCCCGCGCCTACCTCGAGGCGCAGGGGGTCTTTGGCGACGCTCCCGGCCGCATCTACGCGCGCACGCTCACGCTCGACCTCGCCCGCGTGGAGCCCTCGCTCGCCGGCCCCACGCGCCCACATGACCGCGTGGGCGTAGGGGGGCTCAAGGGGCGCTTCGAGTCCTGTGCGCGTGCGAACGGGCGCATGCCTGGGCAGATGATCGAGGTGGAGGGGGTGGGGCCCTTGGCCCACGGTGCCGTGGCCATCGCCGCAATCACGAGCTGCACCACCGCCACGGACCCGGCCATGATGGTTGCCGCGGGGCTCGTCGCCCGCCGCGCGCGCGAGCGCGGCCTTCTTGCCAGGCCCTGGGTCAAGAGGATCCTCGCGCCCGGCAGCCACGCCACCGAGCTTCTGCTCGAGCGCTGCGAGCTTCTGGGGCCCTTGCGTGAGCTCGGCTTCTTCACCTGCGGCTTTGGGTGCATGAGCTGCATTGGCAACTCGGGGGAGATCAAGGACTGCCTCAAGGCGCGCGCCGGGGAGCTTGAGCTCGTGAGCGTCCTGTCGGGGAACCGCAACTTCGAAGGGCGCATCTCTGCCGACGTGAGTCAGAACTATCTCTGCCAGCCGGCTCTCGTGGTCGCCTACGCGCTCACCGGCACCGTCGACGTCGACCTCACGAGCGAGCCGGTGGGAGTGGGCGCGGACGGCGAGCCCGTCATGCTCTGCGAGCTCATGCCCACCGACGAGGAGGTGCGCGCCCTTCTGTCCGCGCACCTCGACCGGGAGCTCTACACCGAGGGGACGGCAGGCCTCTTCGAGGGCTCCGCCACCTGGAGGAAGATCGTGGCTACTCGCTCGGCGACCTTCCCGTGGGACGAGAGCTCCACCTACGTGAGGAGAGCCCCGTACTTCGAGCTCGCGCACGCGTCAGACGTCATCGAGGTCAGAGGTGCCCGCGTGCTGGCCCTTCTCGGTGACTTCGTGACGACCGACCACATATCACCGGCCGGCTCCATCGCGCAGGGTTCCCCGGCGGCGCGCTATCTTGAGGAGCACGGCGTAGCCCCAGCGGACTTCAACACCTACGGTTCGAGGCGCGGCAACCACGAGGTGATGGCGCGCGGCACCTTTGCCAACGTCAAGCTTAGAAACGCGCTCGCCGAGGGCCGCGTAGGCGACTGGACCCGTAATCTGCGCTCCGGCGAGCTCGTTCCCATCTTCGACGCGGCCGAGGACTACCGCGCGCAGGGCGTCCCCCTCGTGGTCGTGGCCGGCAGGCTCTACGGGTCCGGGTCGAGTCGCGACTGGGCCGGCAAGGGCCCGCTGCTCCTGGGCGTGCGGGCCGTCATCGCGCAGAGCTTCGAGCGCATCCATCGCTCGAACCTCGTCCAGATGGGCATCCTGCCGCTCCAATTCCTGGAGGGCGAGGGCGCCGAGACGCTCGGCATCACGGGCGACGAGACCTTCGACCTCGAGCCGGTGGACCTCTCCGGCGGGCTGCCTCGCCCCCGGACGCTCACGGTGCGCGCCACGCGCGGCGACCAGACTTCATTCAGCTTCGCGTGCGTTGTGCGCGTCGACACCCCGATGGAGGGGTTCTTCCTCGCCCGGGGTGGTATTCTTCCGTACGTTCTGGACAATCTGGCCTAGGTAGAGGGGAGGGAGGGGAAGGTGTCGTCCATGCGCTGTCCCAGCTGCGGCATGAGGGTGCCGGACGGCTCCCTCAGCTGCCCGTGGTGCCACGCTGACCTCGGACTCACGCAGAAGATATCGCTCGGGGAGGCTTCGTGGTGTCCGACCTGCGGAGCGCTCGTGGCTCCCGGTGCCGAGACGTGCCCCAAGTGTGGCTCGGCGCTCTCCCGTGAGCCGGCGGCGCGCGCCACGCGCGACATCGACCTGCCCGAGATCGGAAACACGAACCAGATGAGCGCGCTCGTCGACGACGCCAACGAGACGGGGGTCATCACCCGCATCGAGAGCGCCATCCCCGCCGGCGGCGCAGACTCGTCTCCGACGGCCCGACATGACCGCATGCCCCGCACCCGCGTCTTTCTCTTCGCGGCGCTCGCTGCCGTCGTGATGGTGGGAGGGGCGTCTCTGCTGATCACGCACCCCTGGGACCCCGACGCCACGCAGACCAAGGCAACGACTCCTGCCGACACCTCCCAGTCAGGCTTTCCCGGCTTCCTCGACCTGCTCAGCGGCCAGGACCGCTCCGAGGAGGCCTCCTCCTCGGACGCGTCCGACACGTCTTCGGCCACTGACGCGGATAAGGTCTTCTCAGCCGTCTCTGAGGCCTACGAGAGCCTGGGGACCCTTTCCGCGCGCGCGGACGCAAACGAAGAGAGCCTGCGCTCCGTCGGCGTCTCCCCCGATTCCGACGCGCGCTCCTCCGGCCAGGCCGCGGCGGCTGACCTTTCGATCGAGGTGTCCAACCTCATCTCGCAGATCAAGTCGCTCGACGACGGTGCGGGCGCCTACGCGTCGACAATCGACAACCTCGACACGCTCGGCAACTGGTTGCGCAACCGCTGTGACGCTTTGGGAAGGTCATGGTCAATCTCCGTCGCCTCGGCGGACCCCACCTCCGACCGCGAGAAGATCCTCGCCCCGGTGGAGGCCGCGCAGAGCTACGCGACGCTTTTCTCGCAGAGCTATGCCTCCTGGGAGCCCCAGAGTTCCTAGGCCGTGCCACGGCCGCGCTCCAGACGGCTCCATCTTTTGGCGAGCCTGCCTTTGCACGCGGAGGGGGTCCTTGCGCAGGCTGTTGTGCGCAAGGGGCAGACTCGAGCGTGGAGCACGTTGTCCACGTCTGCCAAATGTGTGAAACCCTGGACTTCCTGCTAAGATTGCATAGTTGCAAGCAAGGGGTGGACGCGCATGCGCCACGCTCGAATCAGGAGGGGACATGGGCTTCATCCAAGACCCGCTCTACACGCCGTCCTACAAGACCATAGGAGACGAGGTTGCCGTGTTCGACACCGCCCGGGGCACTGTCCGCGTGGCGCTCGACGCCAACGGCGCTCCCGTTCACGTCGCCAACTTTTGCGAGCTCGCCGAGGCTGGCTTCTATGACGGTCTGAAGTTTCACCGCTACGTGCCCGGCTTCGTCATCCAGGGAGGTTGCCCCCACACGCGCGATATGACGAGCGCACAGGTGGCAGCGGGAGCCTCCGGCCCCACCGGGCTTCCCGGCACGGGCGGCCCTGGCTACCGCATCCGCCAGGAGTACACGACCAACCCGCGCAACTCCCACGTCGACCGTGCGCTAGCCATGGCCCGCTCGGCAGACCCCGACTCCGCAGGTTCCCAGTTCTATTTCTGTCTCGGGGCCCAGCATGGTCTTGACTCGGGTTACACGGTCTTTGGCACCACCCTCGAAGGTGCCGACGTCATTGGCGCGCTGCGCCAGGGTGACATCATCAACTCCGTTAGAATCGAGCATGGTCGCGCCTAGTCGCGCGCTCGCACAGCCTTGGAGGGCATCGTGAACCAACAGGCATACGAATCGGGAAAGCGCGCCTATCAGAGCGCGGACTGGATGGGCGCCGTGACGTACCTCGGCGAGGCCCTTCGTCCCGGCGAGGCCTCCGGCGAGGTCGACCACCTGCGCGGCAACGCCTATATGAAGCTCGGGCAGTTCGACGCGGCCGCCTCGGCGTATAACTCCGCGCTCGCCGACGGCGCCTACGGCAAGAGAGGCGCCCTCAGCTGCAACCGCGGCCGCGCCCTGCTCGCCGGCGGTCACCTTCCCGAGGCGATAGCGGCCCTCACCGAATCCGTGGCCGACACCTCCTATGCGACCCCCTACAAGGCCTACCTGGCTCTCGGCTCGGCCTACGAACGCTCCGGCGACGTGCGCAGCGCGGGCATCGCCTACCGCAGCGCAGCCATCGACGAGACCAATCCCGCGCCCTCCGTGGCCCTCTCCAAGCTGGGTAGCTGCTTCATGAGGCTCGGTCGCTCCGTCGACGCCGTGGAGGCCTATCGCACCGCGCTCGACTTCACGACCCCGCTCGAGAGCCAGTCTGAGGTCTGGTGTGACCTTGGCCTGGCCTATGTTGCGGCAAACCGCATGTCAGAGGCTGTGGACGCCTTCGCTCACGCCGCATCCGACGCTTCGTTCCCGTTCTCACCGGAGGCTCAGGCCTCCTATGATGCGGCTCGTAAGGCCGTGGCCTCCTTGGGCGAGCGTCGCCCCTCTGAGACCGATGCCTTTCTCGCCGCCGCGGGCTACGGGGCAAACTATGACCCGCTCGATCCCACGGGCTCATCGGGCGAGCTCATGCCGTCTCCAGAGGACACGGGCTTCTTCTCGGTCACCGAGGAGGACCTCATGGCCGCCGACGAGAAGGAGCGCAAGGTCAGGAAGAAGCACCGGCATACGGGGCTCAAGGTCTTCATCGTAATTCTCGTCGTGCTCCTGCTCGCTGTGGGCGTCTCCATTCTCGCCTACACGAGAGGTTACGGCTGGCCCACGCAGCAGGCTGTCGTCGAGGAGCTCTTCGCCGCCAAGACGAGCGGGTCAGATCTGACCCCCTATGTCGTGAACGGCACCTCGACCGAACAGATTCAGGAGATGGGCGACGCCCTTCCCTCGGGCGCCGACCTCTCCGTCAATGGGGTCGACCAGACCATGACCGACTCGACGGTCCATCTCACCGCCGCTCTTGCCTCGGGCGGGGAGCAGGACTACGTCATCTCGATGAAGCGCGATGGCATCAGCTGGAAGGTCACCTCGGTCACGCCCGAGTACGCCTCCCAGTCTGGATCAGGCAACACCTCGACTGACTAGGACCAAAGCAATGTCAATCTTTGACTCCCTCTTTGGAGAGTACGGCGGCGACCTCGCAATCGACCTCGGCACCGCCAATACGCTCGTTGCGGTGCGCGGCCAGGGCATCGTCATCAACGAGCCCTCGGTCGTGGCCATCGACAAGTCCGAGAGCCGCGTTCTGGCGGTGGGCGCCGACGCCAAGCGCATGATAGGACGCACCCCCGGCTCCATCATTGCGGAGCGCCCGCTCAAGGACGGCGTCATCGCCGATTTTGACGTCACCGAGGTGATGCTGCGCTACTTCATCGAGAAGGCTCGCGACCACCACTACCCGTGGTCGCCCCGTCCACGAGTAGTGGTGTGCGTGCCCTCGGGCGTCACCTCCGTCGAGAAGCGCGCCGTCTTCGAGGCCACCATCCAGGCTGGGGCGCGTCAAGCCTACCTGATCGAGGAACCCATGGCCGCCGCCATCGGCGCCGACCTGCCCATCGAAGACCCGACCGGCTCCATGGTCGTCGACATCGGGGGCGGCACCACCGAGGTTGCCGTCATCTCGATGGGCGGCATCGTGGTCTCCCAGTCCATCCGCACGGCAGGCGACGAATTCGACCAGACGATTCTGGAGCACGTCCGCGACGCGTACAACCTCTCCATCGGAGAGCGCACGGCCGAGGACATCAAGATCAAAGTGGGCTCCGCCTCCTCGCTCGCCGAGGAGCTCGACGTCGAGGTCAACGGACGCGACGTCATGAGTGGCCTGCCCAAGACCGTGCGCATCGAGAGCGAGGAGATTCGTCGAGCCCTCGATCGGCCCCTCGACGAGGTCACCAAGGCCGTCAAGGACGCGCTCGACGTGACGCCGCCCGACCTCGCCTCCGATCTCATGTACTACGGCATTCTGCTCACGGGTGGCGGCGGGCTTCTGCGCGGCCTTGATCAGCGTCTGCGCGAGGAGACCGGAGTCCCCGTCAACGTGAGCCCGACCGCTCTAGAAAATGTCGTCAACGGCTGTGCCAAGGTCCTAGAGGCCAATGCCCTGTCCGGTGGCTTTGTCCAGAGCGCGGGCCAGTAGGCGTGCCTCTTTCCAAAAGGGGTCGGATGGCGTCGCCGACCATCGGCAGCAACCGGCAGTCAAGCGGCACCCGCGCCCTCGTGGTCTGCGTCGCGATCTCGCTCACGCTCTTCACGCTGAGCGTCCGGACGGGCACGCACGGTCCCCTGGAGAGCGTGCGAGGGGCCTTTTCTTTCGTCACCACCCCCGTGCGCTACCTCGGCGCGACGGTGGCGGCCCCCTTCCAGGGCATCGGCAACGTGATGACCAACCTGACCGCCGACCAGGCTACGCTCTCGGAGCTACAGGACCAAAACGCCCAGCTCCAAGCTAGAAACGTCGAGCTCGAGGAGGCCGAGCAGGAGGCCAAGCGACTGCGTGGCCTGCTCGATCTTTCCGATGCGAACAACCTGCAGTCCACGGCTGCGCGCGTCATCTCGGGATCGACCGACTCCTGGAGCACCACGGTGACCATCGACAAGGGCACCTCCTCGGGACTCTCGGCGGGCATGCCCGTGACCTCGGGGAGCGGCGTGGTCGGCCAGATCATCACCTGCAGCGCCACCACCTCGACCGTTCGGCTGCTTGTGGATGAGAACTCGGCTATTTCCGCGATGACCCAGACGAGCCGCGCCCAGGGCATGCTGTGCGGTTCGGCATCGGGTCAGGTCAACCTCACGCTCGTGCGAACGAGCCAGTCGGTCTCGGTGGGGGACGTTATCGTCACGAGCGGCCTGGGCGGGATCTTCCCTAAGGGTCTGCCCATCGGCAAGGTCACGAGCGTTGAGAACAGCCCCGGTTCGCCCTACCTGAACATTGTCGTCGATCCCCTCGCTCAGACCGGGTCATACGAGGAGGTTCTCGTGATCACCTCGCTCAGCGAGGAGCAGATGGCCACCACCGAAGACATTGCCGCCGCCGACGCGCAGGAGACAGGTGACGCCACCTCAACGCCAACCGATTCCGAGACGGCCGTCGAGACGACCGCGAAAACCGAGTAGGAGGGTCCATGCAGGTTACCGACAAGAACCGCGACACGAGGAGCACGGCCCTTCTCGCCCTCCTGTGCGCTGTGCTCCAGCTCGCTCTTGCTCCCAACGTGGGGCTCGGCAACGGGCATGCCAACTTCGCCCTCGTCTTCACGGCGTGCGTTGCACTCTCTCTGGGCGGGCGGCGTGGCGTCATATGCGGCTTTCTGGCGGGGCTCTTCTTCGACCTCTCCACGACGGGCCCCATCGGGCTCATGGCCTTCTGCCTAACCGTGACCTCGTACGTGCTTGGACTCGAGGGTAGAAACCGCATGGCCGGTGATCTTTCCGCCTCCGTGGGGCTCTTCTCGGTCTCCGCGCTCGTCGTTTCGTTCGCCTACCATCTGGCTATGCTGCTCGTGGGTCAGGCGAGCTCGCTCATAGACGTCCTGGTCTTCAGGACCCTGCCCACTGCCGCCCTCTCCATCGTGGTCTTTCTTCCGTTCGCGTACTACTTCGCTCGCGTGCGCGCCTCCGGTCCCAGCCTCGGCGGGCAGGGCGGTCGCTTCTCCCAACGGGGAATCTAGGGGCACTATGAACCTCTCCCTCGTCATCGTCATCGTCTGTGCCGTGCTCGCACTCGTGCTGCTCGTGGTCTTCCTCGTCTATGGACGCTCCGAGGTCAACTTCACCTTCGATATCGGCGGCGCCTCGCCGCGCGCCCAGGGCGGCTCGGACTCCTCCGTCGAAAAGACCTTGTCGGCGCGCCTCACGGGCCTCGCCGTGAGCGTGGGGGCAGTCTTCGCGGCGCTTCTCGCCAAGCTCTGGTCCATGCAGCTCGTCTCGACGGACGAGTACTCCCAGCAGGCCGAGTCCAACCGCACGGGGACCGTCTACACGCAGGCCCCCCGCGGGCGCATCCTCGACCGCAACGGGGCCGAGATCGTCACCAACCGTCCGAGCCTCACGGTCGTGGCCGGCTCGGAGATCCTCGACGACGAGGTCGAGATGCAGCTTCTGGCAAATCTCCTTGGCATGCCCTATCAAGCCGTCCGTCGCAAGGCACAAGACACGAGCGAGGGCTATCAGAGCCTGCGCACGATCTCGGTTGACGTTTCGAGGAGGGTCATCGCATTCATCGGTGAGCACGCGCAGAGCTTTCCCGGCGTCGTGATTCAGCAGCGTACCCAGCGCTCCTACCCACACGGGTCGCTCGCCGCGCACGTGGTGGGCTACACCGGCACGGTCACCTCCGACCAGCTGGCCGCGAGCGCCGACGCCGAGGAGGGCGCCATCACCTACCGCTCGGGCGACGTCGTGGGCCAGTCAGGCGTCGAGATCGAGTACGAGAGCGTGCTCGCGGGAGTGCGTGGCGAGCAGACCGTCCACGTGGACGCAAACGGCAGCGTGCTCGATTACGCCACGAGCATCGAGCCACAATCGGGTTCCGACCTCGTCCTCACCTTGGACCTCGATGTCCAGACGGCCGCAGAGGAGTCCCTCGCGCGCGTCATGGAGCAGGTACGCCAAGAGGGCTACGACGCCACGGGCGGCTGCGTGGTGGCGCTTGACTGTACTAATGGGGAGATCATTGCCCTGGCAAGCGCCCCGACCTTCTCGCCCTCCGTCTTCACGGGAGGCATCTCCTCGGCCGACTGGGAGGCGCTCTCGGCCGAGGAGGCTCACTACCCGCTCATGAACCGCGCCATTGCGGGGCAATATCCCTCGGGCTCGGTCATCAAGCCCCTCACCTCCTTCGCAGCCCTCGACAACGGCATCGCCAACGCAGACTCCAGCTGGTACTGCACGGGTACCTGGACGTGGTCCGGCAGCGCCGATGACTCGACGGTCATGAAGTGCTGGTGGGCATCGGGGCATGGGTCCATGAACCTTCCGAACGGCATCACCTTCTCGTGTGATGTCGTCTTTTACGAGATTGGCAAGGGCTTTTACTACTCGGATAATCCCGAGGGCATGCAGGAGACCTTCCGCGCCTACGGCTTGGGGTCGGTCACGGGCATCGACCTGCCCGGGGAGGCCGCAGGGCGCATCCCCGACGCCGCCTGGAAGTGGGACTACTTCAAGTCTCTGGGCTATGCAGACGAGGACTGCACCTGGAAGGGTGGCGACAACTGCAACATCGCCATCGGCCAGGGAGACATGCTCGTGACCTGTCTGCAGATGGTCTGCAGCTACTGCAGCATCGCTAACGAGGGACCCATCTGGCGGCCGCACGTCATGAGGGGGGTGCGCAGCCGGCTCGGGGAGGGCTTCGTCTCCGAGTACCGCGGCACCACCACGCGTACGGTCGACGAGGACCAAGAGTGGCGCGACCTCGTGGCCCAGGGCATGCACGGGGTCGTCTACGAGGAGGACAGCGCCCAGGCCTCCCACTGGACCAACCTCAGCGTCACCGTGCGCGGCAAGACCGGCACGGCCGAGCAGCCCACCGGCGACCCCATCGGGTGGTTCGTGGGCTACGCGCCCGCCGAGGACCCCAAGTACGTCGTAGGTGCCAACATGGACCGCGTTCTACAAGGGGCGAGCTCGGCCATGTACGTGGTGCGCGACGTCTTCGGGGCCATCTATGGCGAGCCGGACACCTCGTCCGCTGCGACCTCGAACGCTGACTAGGGAGGGGCCTGAATGGCACGTGACATCGTAGGTTCCGCGGGGCCTCTCGCACGCTTTGGCGGCGGCACGAGGAGGGCCGCCCATTCCCGCGTGAGCGGCAAGGGCGGCAGGCTCGACCACCTCTACCTCTCTCAGCTGATTCCGGCCCTTCTCACGGTAATCGTCGGCATCGTCACCATCTGGTCCGCCTCTCTCACGATCTCCGATGCCAACTTCGTGAGCTACCTCGCCGGCATCGCCCTGGGCCTGACAGTCGCCTTCGTCATATGGCGCTACGACTACCGAGCGCTCTCCAACATGACGGTGGCTCTGTTCGTCCTCACCTGTGCCCTGTTTCTCCTGCCCAAGGTCCCGGGAGTGGGCTGGGAGGCCAAGGGCATGGTCGGCTGGGCCAAGATCGGTCCGATTCGCTTCCAGCCCTCGGAGCCGGCCAAGGTCGCGGTCATCTTCCTCATGGCCTCGGCAGCGGCGCAGTACAACGGCAAGATTGAGGCTTTCAGGGACTACGCCAGGCTCTGTGCGACGCTGCTCGTCCCCCTCGTCATGATCTTGTCCTATGACCTTGGGACGGGCCTCATCATCTTTGTCATCGGGGCGGCGATCATCATCTGTAGCGGTGCGCCGCGTCGCTGGGTGATCGTGACGATTGCACTCATCGTGGGCGTAGCGGCCTTCGTGGTCATAACCTCCATGATCGAGGGACTTCCCCATATCCTCAAGGCGTACCAGCTCAAGCGCCTCACCGTCTTCATGGATCCGGCCTCCGACACCTCGGGCGACGGCTACAACCTCCTGCAGGCCAAGATCGCCGTGGGATCGGGAGGCTTCTTCGGCAAGGGCGTGGGAAACGCCACGCAAGCTGCAGGCGGCTTTCTGCCCGAGGCTCACACCGACTTCGTCTTCGCGCTGTTTGCCGAGGAGTTCGGCTTTCTGGGGTCGATCGTGCTCCTGAGCCTGTTCGCCTGGATGATCTTCTCTACCATCCTGCTCGCAATGAAGATGGAGTCGGCCTTCTCCAAGCTCGTGCTCGTGGGGTGCGTGGCCATGTGGACGTTTCAGGTTCTTGAGAACGTGGGCATGTGCATCGGTATGATGCCAATCACAGGCATCCCGCTGCCATTCGTGAGCTACGGATCGTCCTCGATGATTACGCAGCTCGCCTCCGTCGGGGTGGTCCAGTCTGTATGGCGGCACCGTCAGAAGGCAGCCTAGGAAAAGGGCGTGACCCGAAGGGAGGGGCTCGCATGGCAAGAAAGAAGACGGCTACGGCGACGAGGTTCTTTGAGGTGCTCTCCTCGGGCAAGGACGCCTTCAGAGGGCAGGACGAGGCCATCGTCGTGCGTGTCCACGTGGATCCCACGTGCCCGCATGACCTCGCCCTCGCCGTCAAGGGCTCCCTCGTTGCCGAGAGGCCAAATGGCATGGTCGAGGTCAGGGGCCTTGCCGACGCGCGCGCCCTGAATCCAGCACCCGACGTCGCGCTCGTGCTCACAGGCGTCTCTGACGTCTCTTCGCTCGTGGCATCGTACGTGCGCGCGGGCGTCTCAGTAGGCGTGATCGTAGAGGGCGCCCTCGATGTGCCGGATCTAGGACTCAACGAGCGCTCGGCCGCCCGCGTCGGCGTCATTGCCGCATCGAGCGCGTCCGCACTTGCCGACAAGCTCGGCGCCTGGCTCGCCTCGAGCAGCGACAAGCGTCTCGCGCTCGCCGCCAATTTCTCCTTCTGCCGACGTCCCGTGGTCGACGGGCTCGTCCGGCGCTGCGCGCTCGAGAACGCGGTCGTGGGGGCCGTGAGTCTCGTTCCCGGCTCCGATTTCCCCCTCATGTGCGCCAACCAGGCCACCCTCGCGCTCGACATCGCAGCGTCATACGGGAGAGCCCTCGCACCGGCGCGCGCGGTCGAGCTCGCCGGTGTCGTGGGGGCGGGCTTTGCCTACCGTGCCTTCGCACGCACCGCTCTTGAGCTGATTCCTTGCCTCGGGGGCACGCTCAAGGCTGGTGTGGGTTACTCGGGCACCCTGCTCACGGGTCATGCGCTACGTCTGCGTTTCGAGGCTGCAGACGAGCGTCGCCACGCCCCCGCGACCGCAGGCGAGGCGGGAGCCTCCGCTCGACGGCCCGTCTTTCATGAGGCCGCGGGCGCAGGCGACGGCTACGTCACGATCGAAGGAGCTCGCGCCTGAGGGGATGCACGCAGAAGATGGGCGTCTTGTGAAGCCCGCCCTGACGTTCGAGCAAGACGCGCGCGTATCAGTATCCTTAGCAAGGTTTCGTGCCTCGACACGGCCCGCGCCCGTCTTTTCCCTTACGGTTTCGCAGGTCACGTCAACTTTTTGTTGACGAGCCAAGGCGCTGCTAGTAATATGAAGGACTGTTGCACCCACAAGCAATGAAGGGTTCCCACATGTACGCAATCGTAGCAACTGGTGGCAAGCAGTATAAGGTTGCCAAGGGCGACGTCATCGACGTCGAAAAGCTCGACGCGCAGCCTGGCGACAAGGTCGAGCTCCCCGTCCTTCTCCTGAATGACGGCACCAAGACCATCGTTGGCTCTGCCCCTCTTCAGGACAAGAAGGTCACCGTCGAGGTCGTCGATCAGTTCAAGGGAGAGAAGATTCTCGTCTTCAAGCTCAAGAAGCGCAAGCGCTACCACCGCACCAAAGGTCATCGCCAGATGCTGACGAAGATCAAGGTAGTTGAGATTCCCGCGTAGTTTTCGTTTCTTCCTCGAGTAGAAGGCAGGCTCTTCCATGGCTCACAAGAAAGGTCTCGGCTCGTCCCGCAACGGTCGCGATTCCAACTCTCAGCGTCTGGGCACCAAGCGCTACGGCGGCCAGGTCGTAAAGGCTGGCGAGATTCTCGTCCGTCAGCGCGGCACGCGTATCCATCCTGGTGACAACGTGGGCATTGGCAAGGACGACACCCTGTTTGCCCTCGCCGCCGGTACCGTCGAGTTTACCCAGGGCGTCCAGCACAAGGTGCACGTCCGCGAAGCCTAAGGACTTTCGGGTACCACGCAGGCCCCGCTCCGGCGGGGCCTTTTTGTTATGCGTCCCCTGAGGCATCCCAGGGCTGGGCGCTGACGCGCACATATGACGGAGTTGCCGTACCATGAAGGCCCAATCGAAGGAGGCTCACGTGGAGAACACCTTCACCGACCTTTCTCACATAAACGTACGTGGCGGCGACGGCGGAGCGGGCTGCATGTCATTTCGGCGCGAGGCCTTCGTGCCTAGGGGCGGCCCGGACGGAGGCGACGGCGGGCACGGCGGCAGCGTCATCGTGGAGGCCGACCCCCAGCTCTCCTCCCTCATTGACTATCGCTACAGGCACCATTTCCGCGCCGAGCGCGGCACGCATGGGCAGGGAGCGCGCCGTCATGGCTCCGACGGCCCCGATCTCGTTCTGCGCGTTCCCGTGGGCACCGTCGTGCGCGAGCTAGACCCTCAGACCCAAGAACCCCTCTACGATCTAGCTGACCTCACCCATCCGGCCGCCCGCGTCGTCGTGGCCCCCGGCGGCGCGGGCGGCCGCGGCAACATACACTTTGTGACCTCGGTGCGCCGCGCACCCGCCTTCGCTGAGAAGGGTGAGCCCGCGCGCGAGCATTGGATCGAGCTCGAGATGAAGCTCATGGCCGACGCAGCCCTAGTGGGCATGCCATCGGTGGGGAAGAGCTCGATCATCGCTCGCATAAGCGCGGCCAGGCCCAAGGTCGCCGATTATCCCTTCACGACGCTCGTCCCCAACCTGGGTGTCGCCCGCGCCGCGGACGGCCAGTCCTTCGTCTGTGCAGACGTGCCGGGCCTCATCGAGGGAGCGAGCGAGGGCAGGGGCCTCGGCCACCAGTTCCTTCGCCACATCGAGCGCACCGCCCTCATTCTTCACGTCGTCGATCTCACAGGCGGCTACGAGGGTCGCGACGCGGTGAAGGACTACCACACCATCAACGAAGAGCTCGCGGCCTACGCCTCCGAGCTCGCTTTGCGCCCTCAGATCGTAGTCGCGAACAAGTGCGATCTACCGGATACCGCAGACGCCGCGCGCCGCCTCGCCAAGGCCGCCGAGGAGGACGGCCGCGCCTTTTTCGCCGTCTCTGCGGCCACGGGCGAGGGCCTCGACGCCCTCGTGTCCGCCTGCGCCTCACAGGTCGCCAGGCTCAGGGCCGACCTAAGCCAGGGCGATTCGGGGCTTGACCTCACCTCGACGTGGGAGCTCGACCGGCAGCGTCGCGAGCGCAAGCTCGACGTCGTGCGCGAGGAACGCCATGTCTGGCGCGTGAGCGGAGCGGCGATCGAACGCATGGTCATCCAGACGGACTGGGACAACGATGACGCGGTCTCCTACCTGCAGCACCGCTTCGGGCGCTCGGGCCTGGACGCGGCGCTGGCCAAGGCGGGCGCCACGGACGGTGATGAGGTCCGCATCCTCGGCTTCGCCTTCACCTACGAAGGCATCGACAAGCACGAGGACGCCCTCGTAGACTTTGACGAGTTCGTAGATGACGAACATGCGGAAGGCGAGGAGGGCGACGCTCAGTGAGCGCTGGCAAGCTCGTCGTGGCCAAGCTCGGCTCTTCCACGCTCGTGGACGAGCGTGGCGCGCTCGACCACTCCTTCGTCCGCTCGCTGTGCGACCAGATCGCCACCCTGCACCAGGAGGGCATGCGCGTCATTGTGGTGTCCTCTGGCGCCGTGGCAGCCGGGCGCGAGGCCCTGGGCTTCCGCAAGCGCCCGCGTGACATCGGGTCCTTGCAGGCCTGCGCCGCGGCCGGCCAGGCCCGGCTTACCCAGGCCTACGCTGACGTCCTTGCCGAACATGGCGTAAGCTGTGGACAGGTTCTGCTCACGCGTCGCGACCTCGTCGACCGCAGGGGCTACCTCAACGCCCGAGGTACCCTTATGCGCCTGCTCGACCTGGGAGCCATTCCCATCGTCAACGAAAACGACACTGTCTCGGTCGCCGAGTTCGCCTTTGGTGACAACGACATGCTCGGCGCCATAGTGGCGGCCCTCGTAGGGGCCGATCTCTACGTGATTTGCTCGGACGTCGAGGGGCTCTACACTTCCAACCCCCAGAGCGACCCCTCGGCCCGGCTCGTCGAGCACGTGAGCGAGGTCGACGCACGCACCCTGTCCATGGCGGGGGGCGTAGGAACGTCATTTGGCACTGGAGGCATGTCGTCCAAGCTCCGAGCGGCGCGCGCGATGCTCGCCGTGGGCGTCCCTACCGTGATCTGCCAGGGGAGAAGGCCGGCCGCCCTCGTTGACGTCGCCCACGGCGAGCAAATGGGGACACGCTTCGAGATGCCTGCGGACGCCCCCCACGAAGGTGGGCGCAAGCTCTGGATAGGTCTCGCCGAGGTCCCACGCGGCACGCTCACGCTCGACGAGGGGGCCACGCGCGCCGTCGTCGAGCGCGGGGCCTCGATTCTGCCCGTCGGCGTCATCGCTACGCAGGGCGACTACGCCGCAGGGGACGTTGTCACCGTGACCGATCGTTCGGGATTAGTCGTCGGACGCGGCGTGACGCGCTACAGCGCCAAGGACATGAACCGCGTCCGCGGTCTCAAACTCAACGTCGTTGCGCGCTTCCTGGGCACCGAGCGCGCGCAACCCGCGGTTCACAGAGACGACCTGCTCGTCTTCTAGGGGGGAGAAGCTCATGTCAGAGGCACACACCAAGGCAGCCCTTGCCCACGCCGTCGCCAACGAGCTCGGGCGGATTTCTGGAGCGCGGCGCTCGGAGGCGATCGCGTGCGCTGGTCGCACCATCATCGCGCGCGCGGGGCAGATTCTCGCGGCCAACGGCCGCGACCTGACCCGTGCGCGCGAGGCGCACATGCCGCAACCCCTCCTGGACCGTCTCATGCTCGATGAGGAACGTCTGGACGCGATTGCCTCCTCGCTCGACGAGATCGCCGCCCAGGACGACCCGCTTGGTTTCGTGGTGGGGGGGCGCACCCTCGACTCGGGCCTGCGTGTCGAGCAGGTCACGGTCCCCCTCGGCGTCGTGGCGATCGTCTACGAGGCCAGGCCCAACGTGACGGCAGACGCCTTCGCGCTCTGCCTGCGCGCTGGCGACGCTTGCGTGCTCAAGGGGGGTTCGGCGGCCCAGGAGTCGTGCGCGGCCCTCGTGGACGCCTGCCGCTCGGCGCTCGGTGCCTCCGGGCTGCCCATCGATGCCCTTCAGTACGTCCCCGACGATGCCTCTCATACCGCCACGCGCGAGCTCATCAGCGCGACCGGCCTCGTCGACGTGCTCATACCTCGCGGCGGCGCTTCGCTCATACGCTTCTGCGTGGAGAACGCCACGGTGCCCACGATACAGACGGGAACGGGCAACTGCCACATCTACCTGCATGAGGGTGCCGACCCCGAGAAGGCCGCGCGCATCGTGGAGAACGCCAAGTGCTCGAGGCCCGGCGTGTGCAACGCCGCCGAGTCCCTGCTCGTGGACGAGTCCGCCGCCGAGCGCCTTCTGCCCCCCATCCTGCGACGCCTGTCCGAGCGTGGCGTCGAGCTCGTGGGCGACGCGCGCGCGTGCTCCGTGGCAGCCTCCTGCGGGGTTTCCATGGGCTCCGCCGCCGACGACGACTGGGGGAGGGAGTATCTGGACCTCAAGATGTCCGTGACCTGCGTGGGGGGCCTCGATGACGCGGTGGAGCACATCAACCACTATGGGACGGGCCATTCCGAGGCCATCGTCAGCGAGTCGTACACCGCCTGCGAGGCATTTCTCGCGCGCGTGGATGCAGCGGCGGTCTATGCCAACGCCTCGACGCGCTTCACCGACGGCGGCGTCTTTGGACTAGGCGGGGAAATCGGCATCTCGACCCAGAAGCTTCACGCTCGAGGCCCCATGGGAGCCTGTACGCTCACCACGACCAAATACCTCATACGCGGTGAGGGGCAAATCCGATGAGCGCGGACGCTCAGACCCTGCGCGAGCTCGATCTTCCCGTTCTGGGCAGCAAGGGAGACCGGACCTACAGGCTTGGCATCATGGGGGGTACGTTCGATCCCATCCATAACGGCCACCTCGTGGCTGCCGAGCAGGCCTACTGCGACCTCGACCTCGACATCGTGGTCTTCATGCCCGCCGGGCACCCAGCCTTCAAGCTCGACCGCAACGTGAGCTCGGGGGAGGATCGCTACGCGATGACGCTGCTCGCCACGGCCGACAACCCGCATTTCGTAGCCTCGCGCTTCGAGGTCGACCGTGAGGGCGTCACCTATACCGCCGACACCCTTCACTTGCTCAGGCAGGCCTATCCAGACAACGTGGAGTTCTACTTCATCACGGGAGCCGATGCGATCACCGAGATCGTCGGATGGCGTGACGCAGCCGACATCGCCCGACTTGCGCACCTCGTGGCCGCCACGCGCCCCGGCTATGACCTCGATCACGCCTGGGACGTCGTGGAGGCCTCGGGGGTCGCCTTTGACGTCACGTATCTCTCGGTCCCCGCGCTCGCCATCTCGTCGAGTCACCTGCGCGAGCGCGTGGGGGCTGGGCAGAGCCTGCGCTACCTCACGCCCGCTCCCGTCACCGGCTATCTCCACAAGCATGGTCTGTACGGGGCGCAGGCCGTTCCACGCATCTGCGGCGGCGGAGTGTGGTCCTGATGGCGGGGGAGGGCGAGGGGCTCTACACGGCGCGGGAGCGCGCTCTCGTGACTCGCCTCGAGGCGGACCTGAAGGTTCGGCTCGCCTCCGATTCGCATCGTCTGGCGCACTCGCTCTGCGTGGCGCGCACGGCGGAGGACCTCGCGCTGACCTATGGGGTCAACCCGCTTTGGGCCCGCGTTTCCGGCATCCTGCACGATTGGGACAAGGTTATCAGCGAGGATGAGCTCGTGGCTCGCGCGCGTCAGCTGGGCGTGGAGATGGGCGGGGACCTCGATCTCGTCCGACCGCTTCTGCACGGGGTCGTTGCCGCACGCGAGCTGCCCTCCCGCTACCCCGAGCTTCCCGGCGAGGTCTGGCATGCGATCGCGGTGCACACCACGGCGGCGCCCGAGATGTCTCCCCTCGACAAAGTCCTCTTCGTCGCAGACGGCATCGAGCCACTCAGACCACCCTCTCGCGGAATCGAGAGGACGCGCGCGCTCGTGGGCACGGCCCCCCTCGACGACGTGTTCTGGAGCTCGTTTGTGGGAGGGATCGTCTACATCCTCGAGGGGGGCCGCTATCTCTATCCGGGTACCATTGACACATACAACGCGCTCGCGGCACGTCGCGTGCGCACTCGCTAGCAAGGAGATCTCATGCCCCAAACCCCACTCGACCTCGCGCGCGTGGCCGCGCTCGCCGCTGACGCCAAGAAGGCCGCCGACATCGTCCTGCTCGACCTCTCGTCCGAGACCGACGTCTGCGACTACTTCCTCATCTGCACGGGTGCGACTGCCCGGCAGGTCGACGCCATCGTCGACGAGGTGCGTGAGCGCGTGCACGTGAACTGCGCCGTCTCGCCCCTCTCGTGCGAGGGTCGCTCCCAGCTCTCCTGGGTGCTTCTCGACTACGGATCCGTGGTCGTCCATGTGTTCCAGCCTGAGGCTCGCGCCTTCTATCGCCTCGAGAGTCTCTGGGGCGACGCCAACCGCATCAAGTTGGACCTTGCGGGCGCGAACGACGATGCGTAGTCTCAGCGCCTAGAAGTCGCTCTTGTTCATGGGCGCGGTATCAGATGTGCGGCCCCGGAAGCGCAGATCGCGCCCATAGCTCACGGCGTCATCTCCAAAGCGCTCGCGCAGCTCGTCGGTGACGCGCCCTAGCGCCGAGCTTCCATCGCCTTCTGGTGCGTCTGACTCATTCGTGTCGAATAGCTCAAGCTGCTCGGGTCGCCTTGCGTCGAAGCCCGAAACTCCCACGCCCAGGAGGCGCACGGGAGCGCCCTCGTGCCAGAGTTCGCCAGCGAGATTCACCGCTACCGCCCCGAAGACGCGCTCGTCGTCCGTCGGGTGCGAGAGAGCTCTCTGCGCGGTGTGCCCACGCAACGTGTCGTATTTGAGCTTGAGGGTGACGGTCGATCCTTGGAGACCCCTCTTGCGCAGGCGGCGGCCCACGAGGGAGGCGAGATGGCGCACGGCGGCGCGAACCTCTGCCTCGCTCGTGAGGTCCCGCTCGAAGGTGCGTTCGTTCGAGACGGACTTGACCTCGTCAGTCGCCGACGCCGCACGTACGGGACTCCTCTCAAGCCCCTTGGCCCGCTGGGCCATGCGGGGGCCCAGCACGCCGAACGCGCGCTCCAGCGTGCACGTGTCCGTACGGGCCAGCTCGCCTAGGGTGGTGATTCCCATCTGGGCGAGGCGCTCCTCGGTCGCCGACCCCACGCCGCTCATGGTCCCCACGCCAAGCGGGGCGAGAAACGCGCGCTCGGTGCCGGGAAAGACCACGGTGAGACCCCGGGGCTTCTCGCGTTCCGAGGCTATCTTGGCTACGGTCTTGCTGGTCCCCAGGCCGATCGAGCAGGTCACGCCAAGCTCGGAGACACGCTCTTGGAGGCGACGGCAGATCTCGATCGGGCTCTCGCACGAGAAGCGGGCAGGTGTGACGTCGAAGAAGGCCTCGTCGATGGAGACCTGCTCCACGAGGGGGGTCTCGGCTCCCACGAGGGTCATGACGGCATCGCTCATCTCGCGATAGCGCGCATAGTTGCCCCGTGTCCAGATAGCATCGGGGCAGAGGCGCGCGGCCGTAAACGAGGGCATCGCGGAGTGCACCCCAAAGCGACGGGCCTCGTAGGAGGCCGTGGAGACCACGCCTCGCTTGGAGGGGGACCCGCCCACGATGACGGGCTTGCCCCGCCACAAGGGATGGTCGGCCTGTTCGACCGATGCGAAGAAGGCGTCGAGATCGAGCAGGCCGATGGCGGGACCCTCCCACCTAAACGGAAAGTCCGCGCCCGTAAGGTCCTTGTCGGCTGAGTTCGTCATGGTCCGATTATAGGAGCACAGTGAAGGTTGTGATCCCCTCGGGCGTAGACGCAGCGGAGATCTTGCCCCCATGCGCCTCGACGACGCTCTTGGCGATGGCGAGACCGAGGCCGAAGCCTCCGTTCTCCTGACGCGCCCGCGCGCTGTCAGTGCGATAGAAGCGGTCGAAGAGGTGTCCGAGGTCCTCGGCCGCGATGGGCTCTCCGGCGTTGGAGACCGTGAGGCGAACGTGGCGCGCGTCATAGGCGAGCCGCACGCGCACGGGGGTGCCGTGCTGGGCGTACTTCGTTGCGTTGTCCACGAGCGTGCGCACCATACGCCCGAGCTGGGAGGGATCGCCGGTTAGATGCACCTGGGGCGCGAGGTCGCACTCGATGGAGCAGCCCCGCTCGAAGGCGACCGCGTCGAACTCCAGGGCACAGCCTTCCACAAGGGCCGTGAGGTCAACGTCCTCGCGCATAGGGGATTCGCCCGACCCCAGGCTACGACCCTCGTCAGCGCGGGCGAGGGTAAGAAGGTCCTCCACGAGGCTCTTCATGTGGCTCGCCTCCTCGCTGGTGCTCTTGACCCAGCGCCGGGACGCTTCAGGCAGGTCGCGCTCCGAGTCGAGTATCTGGGTGTTGGCAACGATGACGGCAAGCGGAGTCTTGAGCTCGTGGGAGGCGTCCGAAATGAAGCGCCGCTGGCGTTCCCAGGTCTCGCGCACGGGGCGCAAGACCCAGCCGGACAGGAGCCATGCCACCACGTAGAGCGTGCCCATGGACACCACGACGATCACGAGGTCGGTCGTAGCCTGCGCACGCAGGCCAGCGTCGCGCGAGTAGGTGTCGGCGAGGGCGATCCTGAAACCGTCGCCCGTGGCCGTGCGCATCCAGGCGATGGGGTAGTCGGCGCTCTGGCCCGAATCCTGGTCGGAGCTCAGAACCTCAACTATAACGTCGTAGAGGGTGTCGGCGGGAATCCGAGCAGGGGAGTCGCCACGTGCCCGCACCGTGCCGTCGGCGCTCACCTCGACGGTCATGGTGAGCGCCGTGTCCGCGCCCTGCCGACCGCTCGAGTCCCCGAACTGCGGGACGAGCTGCCCGTCCAAGGCGTACTCGAGGAGGCTGTTCGTGACGCCACGCTGTCTCGAGACGCTCGCGAGCAACGTCGAACCCAGGGCGACGATGAGCACCACGCCCACGAGGGCCATCGTGATGGCTACGAACTCGCGGCGCAGCTTGGTGAGCATGGTGTCTCCTCGAAGCTAGTCGTCGAAGACCTCGAGACGATAGCCGAGCATCCTGAGCGTGGTGATCTGGACCTCGGATCCGATGTGACCGAGCTTTTTGCGCAGGAAGGAGACGTAGGCCTCGACGGAGTTCTCCGACGCCTCCGCGTCGGTACCCCAGACGCGGGTGAGCAAGTCCTGCTTGGAGACTACGCGCGCGTTCGAGCTCATGAGGATGCTCATCACCTCGAACTCCTTGCCCGACAGGTGTACCGAATGGTCCCCGCATGCGAGATCATGGGTGGTGAGGTCGAGGGTGACGTCTGCGAAGCTCACCTCGTCGAGCAGGACCTCGCCACGGCGGCGCGTGAGAGCGCGCAGACGCGCGAGCAGCTCAGGGGCCTCGAAGGGCTTGGTCATGTAGTCGTCCGCACCGGCGTCAAGCCCCTCGACCTTGTCGGAGATGGAAGTACGTGCGGTGAGCAGCAGAACCGGGGTGCTCACGTTCTGTCGGCGCATTTCGTGGACGACTTCGTTGCCGTTCATACCGGGAAGCATCACGTCAAGGATGATGGCGTCATAGGCGCCCGAGAGTGCGGAGCGCAGGGCAACCTTCCCGTCGTAGACGGCCTCGGCGTTGTACGAGGCGTCGTTCAAGATGCGCACGATCGCATCGGCAAGGTTGCGCTCATCCTCGACGACAAGTATGTTCATGGCCATCCCTTCGCACGGTTACTGGCTGTCGTGTGTGCTATCCTACCCATCAACCCTTAAAAGGCACTGAATCGCCGCACGCCGGCTTGGCCCACGTGGACCCAGTTCACAAAAACTGCATCTTGCGGCCGTCGTGAAGAGTCGTATGATGAGTAACTGTTTTGTGGCTTTGCGGTGCGGCCAGCCTATCTACTACGCGCATCGCTCGTTTGGAGGAGTTTTCATTGGCAGTTAAGATTCGCCTGGCCCGTCACGGTGCCAAGAAGCACCCGTACTACCGCGTCGTCGTCTGCGACGGCCGCATGCCGCGCGACGGTCGCTACATCGAGGAGATTGGTCGTTATAACCCGCTGACCAATCCCAAGACCATCGACATCAACCTTGAGAAGGTCGACGAGTGGGTCTCCAAGGGGGCCCAGCCCTCAAGCACCGTTTCCCATCTCGTTGATATCGTGCGCAGCGGACAGCCCGTCGTGGAGAAGAAGGCCAAGCTCTCCAAGAAGGCCGCTGCCAAGGCGGCGGCTGCCAAGGCCGACGCCGAGTAGCGTGATTCGAATGGAAGCCACAGACGAAGCCCCCACGGGCGTAGATGAGACCGAGCTGCCCTCTGACAAGGTCTGTGACCTCATCGAGTTCATCGTCTGCGGGCTCGTCGACGACGAGAACGCGGTCACGCTGGACGTGACGGACTCCGAGGCGGGTTCGCTCATCGAGGTCACCTGTTCCGAGAAGGATGCCGGTCGCGTCATCGGGCGCAAGGGCCGTACCATCAAGGCCATCCGCACCCTCGCTCGTGCCCTCGGTCAGCGCGTGGGAACGGCGGTCGAGGTCGAGGTCGTAGGTTAGGGCCGTATGTACGAGCGCTTCAGGGCCATAGCCCGCGTGGTCAAGCCGCACGGGAGAAAAGGGGAGGTCGTCACGGTTTGCGTGGACGGCCTTCCTCAGCTTATGCGTGTGGGACTCACGGTGGCCGTCGTCCCGCCTGCGCTCAGGGGCGGGCGCTGGCATGTCGTCGAAGCCTGCTCCGACGACGATCGCTCGGGCCAACTCGTCACCCTCTCGGGAGCGGCCACGCTCAAAGACGCCGAGGGGCTCGTAGGAAAGACTCTGCTCGCTCGTGAGAGCGACCTGCCGGACGATTTCGCCTTGCACGATGCGCCCGCGCTCGTGGGGCGAGAGGTATGCGTGGAGGGTACCGACGAGCGCGGATGGATCGAGGAGGTCATGATCGGCCCCGCAAATGACGCCTGGTGCGTGCGCACGCGCGCCGGCGAGGTAATTCTGCCCGTCATTGACGAGGTCGTATTCACGGTCCCCGAATCCGGCCCCATCACGCTGCGTCTGCCGGACGGCCTGACATGGCCTAGCGAGGAGGACGGGCTTTGATGCGCTTCGAGGCACTCTCCGTCTTTCCTGAGGTCTTTGACCCCTACCTGGACGCTTCCATCATGGGGCGCGCGAGAAGGTCGCAGGTCTTCTCGTTTCAGGCCCATGACCTGAGGGATTGGACCCATGACCGCCATCGGACGGTCGACGACGCCCCCTTCGGCGGGGGACCTGGCATGCTCATGAAGCCCGCGCCGATCTTCGAGGCCATTGAGGACCTCAGCGCTCGCGGCGAGGAGCGGCCGCGCGTGGTGTTCTTCTCGCCCTGCGGCCATCCCTTCAATCAGAGCTACGCCGCCGACTTCGCGCGCACTCCGCGCGTGCTGCTCGTCTGCGCGCGCTATGAGGGCGTCGACGAGCGTGCCTACTCTTTGGCCGACGACGTCGTCTCCCTGGGCGACTACGTCCTGACCGGGGGAGAGCTCGCGGCCCTTGTCCTCATTGACGCCACCGTGCGACTTCTGCCCGGGGCCCTGGGAGACGAGGCGAGCGCACAGGACGAGTCCTTCTCGACGGGCCTGCTCGAGTATGCGCAGTACACGCGTCCGGCGAGCTATCGTGGAATGGACGTCCCCGAGGTCCTGCTCTCGGGCGATCATGCCCGTGTGGACGCCTGGCGTCGCGCCGACGCCCTCGAGCGCACCGCCCGCTGGAGGCCCGACCTGCTCGACGGCGCGGGGCTCACGGACGACGAATGGGCCCGCGCGCGCAGGGCCCAGGCAGAGGGAGGCCCCCTGCGATGACCGAGCATGACGAGAGTGGCGCTGGCGGAGGCTGGTGGCTCATGGGCTGCGTCGGGCTCGCCCTCGTTCTGGCCCTTCTGCTGAGGACCTTCGTCTTTGGCACCTATCTGGTCCCCTCGGGCTCCATGCTCGAGACCATCCAGGAAGGAGACCTGCTCATTGGGGAGCGGGTGACACTTCACTTCAAGGGACCCCAGCCTGGCGACATCGTGACCTTTGACAGCCCGCTTGATGCCCAGACCCTCATCAAGCGGGTCATCGCGGTCGAGGGCCAGAGCGTGGACTTGCGAGACGGCTCCGTGTACGTGGATGACGTCGCCCTCGACGAGCCTTACACTCTCGGCAAGCCCAGCTACTCCCTGTCGGACCTCGCAGGCGCGGCACAGGTCACCTATCCCTACACGGTTCCAGCAGGCTGCGTCTGGGTCATGGGCGATAACCGCACCAACTCGAAGGACTCGCGTTACTTCGGCGCCGTGAGCGTCGATGACGTAACATCGAGGGCGCTTTTCATCTACTGGCCCCTCACCGACGTCGCTGGGCTCTAGGCGCGCCGGATCAACAGGAAAAGGACGGATATGAGCGACAAAGCGCTTACGTTCCAGGATATGATTCTCGCGCTCGAGCATTACTGGGCAGCATGGGGGTGCACGCTCATGCAGCCCTACGACTCCGAGGTGGGCGCCGGCACCTTCCACACGGCCACGACCCTGCGCTCACTGGGCCCCACCCCATGGCGCACCTGCTATCCGCAGCCGTGTCGCCGCCCCGCCGACGGTCGCTACGGCGAGAACCCCAACCGCCTGCAGCATTACTACCAGTTCCAGGTCCTGCTCAAGCCATCGCCCGCCGACTCACAGGACCTTTACCTCGGCTCGTTGGCAGCCATAGGGCTCGACCCCGATCTGCATGACGTGCGCTTCGTCGAGGATGACTGGGAAAGCCCCACCCTGGGCGCATGGGGACTGGGCTGGGAGGTCTGGCTCAACGGAATGGAGGTGACACAGTTCACCTACTTCCAGCAGGTGGGCGGCATCGAGGTTGATCCCGTGCCCGTCGAGATCACCTACGGACTCGAACGAATCGCCATGTACGCTCAGGGGGTGAACTCAGTCTACGAGCTCGTGTGGAGCTATCTGCCCGACGGCACTCCCATGACTTACGGCGACGTCTTCCTGGAGAATGAGCGCGAGTTCTCAGCCTACAACTTCGAGGTCGCCAACGTTGAGATGATGCGGCAGAAGTTCGACGACTACGAGGGAGAATGCCGAAGCTGCCTCGAGCGCCACCTACCCCTGCCGGCCTACGACTGCGTCATGAAGTGCTCCCATGCCTTCAACCTGCTCGACGCCCGCGGTGCCCTGTCCGCCGTCGAGCGCGCCAACTACATCCTACGCGTGCGCGCTGTCGCCAAGGCCTGCTGCGAGGGCTACCTCGAAGAAGCCGTCGACACGCGCACATCGAACGAAGAGGTGGCCTAGATGGCTAAGAGCTATGACTTCCTGCTCGAGATCGGCTGCGAGGAGATGCCCTCGGCCCCGCTCATGGGCGCGGTGCGGCAGCTCAAGGGGCTCGTGCGCGACGGTCTCGACGAGGCAGGCCTCGCGCACGGGGAGGTGCGCGTGATCTCGAGCCCACGTCGACTCGCCGCTCTCGTGGCGGACGTCGCCTGCGCGACCGAGGAGGTCCACGAGGTCAAGCGTGGTCCGGCAGCCTCGATCGCCTTCGACGAGTCCGGAGGCCCCACCAAGGCGGCCCTTGGATTTGCCCGCAAATGCGGCGTGAGCGCCGATCAGCTCGTGCGTCGCCAGGACTCTGATGGCCGCACCTATGTCTTCGCCGAGAAGAGCATTGCCTCTGCACCCGCGCTACCCATCCTTTCCACGCTCTCGGAGCGCCTCATCGGCTCCCTCGAGTGGCCTAACTACCGCAGCCAGCGCTGGGGGACCCAGCACCAGACCTTCGTGCGACCGATTCGCTGGATCTGCGCCCTTCTTGGCAGCGAGGTCGTGCCTGTCACCTACGCTGACGTGACGAGCTCCAACACCACCCGTGGCCATCGCGTCCTGGGACCGGGGGAGCACGTGGTCTCCGAGCCCGCAGCCTATGAGGGGATCCTCGAGGCTTCGGGGGTGCTCTCCGAGGAGCGCCGTCGTGCGGCGATCGCGGCCGGCATCGCCGGGGTCGAGGCTGCGCGCCATGGCGCGCGCGTTGACACTCCCAAGAAGGTCCTCGACGAGGTCGTGAACCTCTGTGAGTGGCCGACCGTCGTCGTGGGCACCTTCGACGCTGAGTTCCTCAAGGTACCCCATGAGATCATCTGCGAGTCGATGCTCTCCAACCAGCGCTACTTCCCAATCTACGATGCCTCCGGCGCTCTCACGCGCGAGTTTGTGGTTGTCTCCAACACGCGTCCCGAGAACAACGAACGCGTCATCGACGGCAACGAGCGCGTCGTGCGCGCCCGTCTCGATGACGCCAAGTTCTTCTACGAGGAGGACCTCAAGCATCCGCTCGAGTCCTATCTGCCCCGCCTCGCCGAGGTCACCTTCCAGGAGCGGCTTGGTACCATGCTCCAGAAGTCGGAGCGCATGGAGCATCTCGCCCCCGAGATCGCCCGTCGCTCGCTTCTGCTCGACGAGACGCAGGTCACCCAGGCCGCCCGTGCAGCGCTTCTCGCAAAGGCAGACCTCGTGACGCAGGCGGTCGTCGAGTTCACGAGTCAGCAGGGCGTCATGGGCGGCTATTATGCCGCGCACGACGGCGAGCCCGCCGAGGTCGCCCATGCCATCCGCGACCAGTATCGACCGCGCTTCGCAGGAGACCGCCTGCCCGAGGGGCCCGTGGGTACCTGCGTGGCCGTCGCCGACAAGCTCGATACGATCTGCGGCATGTTTGCCATCGAGCAGCCGCCCACAGGCTCGTCTGACCCCTTCGCCGTACGTCGCAGCACCATCGGCGTGATCGCCATGCTGCGAGAAGCCCCCGTCGCCAACCTGACAGACCTCGTGTCCTGCGCGCTCGACGCCTACGAGGAGCAGGGGCTCGTCTTCGATCGCAGCGCCACCGAACGGGCCGTCGAGGCCTACTTCCAGGGTCGCCTCGCCTCGATCGCGCGCGACGAGCACGTTGCCCCCGACACCGTCGAGGCCATCTCAGCGGTCGGCGTCGTCGATCCCGCCGTCTTCCTCGCTCGCGCCCATGCCCTCGAGGACGCGCGCCACGCAAGCCCGGAGCTCTTCGAGGAGCTCGCGCAAACCTATGCTCGCGCCGCCCACCTCGCCGACGCGAGCCTGGGCACCTCCGTGGACCCGAAGCCTCTCGGCGAGGCCGAGCGCACTCTGCTCGCGGCGTGCGAGCGAGGCTCGTTAGAGGTCGATCGCCTTCTGTCCGCCGGTGACTTCGCGGGCTGCCTGGACGCCCTTGCCGGACTCAAGGCGCCCATCGACCGATTCTTCGATGACGTTCTTGTCATGGACGAGGATACTGCGAAGCGGGAGAATCGCCTGCGCCTGCTCAACCGCTTCGTTGAAGTCTTCGTGGGCGTCGCCGATATTGGCGCGCTCTCGCGTAAGAAGTAGGATAGGGTGGTCTTGGGCATCCGCGCCCAGGCATGGCTACGGCTACAGGAGGACTCGCGATGACTACGCTTGATTTGGACAACGACGCCTTCGAGCAGGCGATTCCACTCATCTATGTTTTGTCGGACTCGCGCGGCGAGACGGCCAACACGGTCGTCATGGCGGCTGCGGCTCAGTTTGGCGACGGGTCCGTAGAGATTAGACGCCTCTCGAACGTTAAGGACGTCAACACCGTACGTACCTACTTCGACGAGGACTTCGACCCGGACCGCCCGAGCGCGGTGTTTCACACCTTTGCCAACGGCGTTCTTCGACGTGAGATTCGCCGCGAGCTCGACCGGCGGGGCATTCCCTCTATTGACCTTCTGGGCCCGGCCGTCACGGTGCTCTCCACGCTCACGGGGGAGGAGCCGACTCATGCAATCGGCGCCGTCTTCAACAAGGAGTCCGAGGACAAATAAATGGGAAACTCTCTATAGTACTACCAGTAGACCCAGGTTGCACACCTGGGTCTATCTCTTATTCGCGGATGGCCGTTTACCCGCCATCAGTGACCGAATATCTAAATGAGCGCCTCTTGGTAGGGGAGCTTGTTACCATATCCAGATGGCGCGAGGCTGAAACCTCGCGTGCGAGCTTGTAGTAAGTGCACGCCTCCGCGGGCGTGTCTGGGACCCAGGAAAGCAAAAGAGGACAGTATGGCTGAAAAGCACGTGTACCGCTTCGGCGTCGGCGCCGACGGCGTGGACGCCACCGAACTGGCGGGCGAGACCGTCGACGTCTCGAAGTGGATTGTCGGCGGTAAGGGCGCCAACCTCGCCGAGATGGCCCGGATCGGCCTCCCGGTTCCTCCGGGATTCTCCATCACTTGCCAGACTTGCGTCGCGTATTCCACCTCGGACAACACTTGGCCCGCAGGCGTCCTCGACGAGATCGATGCTGCTCGCGTTGACCTCGAGGGGCGTATGGGCAAGCAGCTCGGTGACCCCAAGGACCCGCTGCTCGTCTCCGTGCGCTCCGGCGCGCCCTTCTCCATGCCGGGCATGATGGACACGGTCTTGAACCTCGGGCTCAACGACGTCTCGGTCCACGGCATCATCGAGCAGACCGGCAACGCCCGCTTTGGCTGGGACTCCTACCGCCGCTTCATCCAGATGTTCTCCGGCGTCGTCATGGGCGTCGATGGCCAGCTCTTCGAGGATGCCATCAATGTCAAGAAGGCCGAGGTCGGCGTCAAGCTCGATACCGAGCTGTCGGCCGAGGACCTCGAGGACCTCGCGCAGACCTTCAAGCAGATCTTCGCGGTCAACGTCGACTCGCATGCTCATCCCGAGGTCACCGTCAATGGGCGCGCGGAGTTTCCGCAAGACCCCAAGCTGCAGCTGCGCCTCTCCATCGAAGCTGTCTTCGGCAGCTGGATGAACGAGCGCGCCATCATCTACCGCAAGCAGAACAAGATCTCCGACGACCTCGGCACCGCCGTCAACGTCCAGGTCATGGTCTTCGGTAACAAGGGCGACACCTCCGCGACGGGCGTGGCCTTCACGCGCAACCCCGCCGACGGCACCAAGGAGTTCTACGGTGACTTCCTGGTCAACGCCCAGGGTGAGGACGTCGTGGCGGGCATCCGCAACACCGAGCCCATCGCCGACCTCAAGCACGTCGAGGGCCTCGAGGAGGCTGGCAAGCAGCTCGACGACATCTTCCTCACGCTTGAGGAGCACTACCGCGACATGATGGACATCGAGTTCACCATCGAGCAGGGCAAGCTCTGGATGCTCCAGACCCGCGTGGGCAAGCGCACCGCCATGGCAGCGCTCGCCATCGCCATGCAGTTCGAGAAGGAGGGACGCATCTCCAAGGAGCAGGCGGTCATGCGGGTCGCCCCGTCTCAGCTTGACCAGCTCCTGCACCCGCAGCTCGATCCCAAGGCCGACTTCAAGGTCCTTACCAAGGGCATGAACGCCTCGCCGGGCGCTGCTGTGGGGCAGATCGTCTTCTCGGCCGACGATGCCGTTCACTGCGCCAACAAGGACCAGCCCTGCATCCTCGTCCGCTGGGAGACCACGCCCGACGACCTCAAGGGCATGGTTGCGGCCGAGGGTATCCTCACGAGCCACGGCGGCAAGACAAGTCATGCGGCCGTTATCGCCCGCGGCATGGGCGCCCCCTGCGTCTGCGGAGCGGAGGCGCTGCGCATCGACGCCAAGAACAAGGAGGTCGCCGTCGCTGGCACCGACGTCGTGCTCCACGAGGGCGACGTCATCTCCATTAACGGCACGACCGGTGATGTCATCTTGGGTGCCGTCACCCTGACCCGCCCCGAGCTCACCGGAGACCTCGAGACCATTCTCGAGTGGGCTGACGCCGTACGCGTAGACGCCTCGCGTGGCCGCAACATGGGCGTGCGCGCCAACGCCGACAACCCCACCGACGCCAAGCTGTCCCGCGACTTCGGCGCCGAGGGCATTGGTCTCGACCGAACTGAGCACATGTTCCTGGGAGACCGTAAGAAGATCATTCAGTCCTTCATCCTCGCCGATGAGCCGGGCGCCAAGCAGCAGGCCCTGGGCCAGCTCCTCAAGGTTCAGACCGAGGACTTCCTTGGCATGTTCGAGGCCATGGATGGCAAGGCAGTGATCGTACGACTGCTCGATCCCCCCCTGCACGAGTTCCTCGATGACCCACGCGCCTACGCTATCGATCTCGCACACGCGGAAGATCGCGGTGAAAGCCACATCCAGCTCAAGGCCCGTCACGATATGCTCGCTCGTCTCGACTCCTTCCAGGAGGTCAACCCCATGCTCGGCCTGCGCGGCTGCCGTCTGGGCATCGTGTACCCCGAGCTCACCGAGATGCAGGTTCGCGCCATCGCTGGCGCCGCTGCGCAGCTCAAGAAGCGCGGCCTGAACCCCAAGCCGGAGATCATGGTTCCGCTCATCTCCACCGTCGAGGAGCTCAAGGTCGTGCGCGAGCAGATCGAGGATGTCGTCGAGAGTGTGTGCGAGCAGACCGGAGTCGAGCTCTCCATCCCCGTGGGATGCATGATCGAGATTCCGCGCGCCGCCGTCACCGCCGACGAGATCGGTGAGTACGCCGACTTCTTCTCCTTTGGCACGAACGACCTCACCCAGATGGGCTTCGGCTTCTCTCGCGACGACGTCGAGAGCGCCTTCATCCCGCTGTACCTCAACAAGAAGATCCTCAAGGCCAACCCATTCGAGACGCTCGACCCGGGCATCGCCAAGCTCGTGAAGCTCGGCGTTGAGGGGGGCCACAAGGCCAACGACAAGATTGTCTGCGGCATCTGTGGTGAGACAGGCGGCGATCCCGACTCGATTCAGATGTACTACGATCTTGGTCTCGATTACGTGTCCTGCTCGCCGTATCGCGTGCCCATCGCGCGCCTCTCGGCGGCTCAGGCCAAGATAATCTCGAACGGCGGGGCGAAGAAGCGCGCCTAGCCGTCAATCTCATACGAGAGAGAGGGGGGGACTTCGGTCCCCCTCTTCCTTTAAGGACGAGGAGCCATCATGCGCATGCGGGGACGCGAGGAGCTCGAGCACTCGGAGCACGAGACGCTCTCGATGGACGCCACGTTTGCCGATGCGTCACGTGGACGGCCGCGACCCGAGGAGCCGGACCTGCTGAGGACCTGCTTCCAGTGCGACCGCGACCGAATCCTGCACAGCAAGAGCTTCCGTCGGCTGGCCCACAAGACGCAGGTGTTTCTCGCTCCCGAGGGGGACCACTATCGCACCCGCCTTATCCACACGCTCGAAGTGGCTCAGGTGGCGCGCTCCATCGCCCGCCCCCTGGGGCTCAACGAGGACCTCACGGAGGCCGTGGCCCTTGGCCACGACCTGGGCCATACGCCCTTCGGCCACATCGGAGAGCGCGCCTTGTCCCATGCGATTGCACGCTACCGGGGTCTTGACCCCGGTGAGCCCGCCAGCAGACGGCTCTTTGAGCACAACGCGCAGAGCGGACGCATCGTCGAGCTGCTTGAGCGCGACGGGGCTGGCCTCAACCTCACCCTCGAGGTCGTCGATGGCATCCGAAACCATTCTGGCGCCCGGCGCGCGACCACGCCCGAGGGCCGCGTCGTGGGCCTGGCCGACCGCATCGCCTACGTCTGCCACGACATCGACGACGCCGAGCGCGCAGGCCTGCTCCTTGAGACCGACTTGCCCGCCGCCGCCCGCGAGGTCCTGGGCGCGAGCTCGTCGGAGCGCATCGAGACCATGGTGCGCGACGTAGTCGAGAGAAGCTCCGAGACGGGCGACGTGGGCATGTCCGAATCCGTTTGGGAGGCCATGATGGCGACGCGCTCCTTTCTATTCGCAAACCTCTACGAGCACGGCGACGCCAAATGGGAGGAACCCAAGGCCTACGCCATGCTCGAGGAGCTCTTCGACTATTTCCTGGCCCATCCCGACGAGGTGCCCGAGGAGTACCGCGTTCACGACGACGCTCTCGAGGTGCAGGTCACCGACTTCGTTGCCGGCATGACCGACCGCTATGCCGTGCGCATCTACGAGCAGCTCAAGATACCCCAGTCCTGGCGTCGTTAGAGGACGTCTCTCCCATGCCCTCTCCCGCGCTCGGCAATCGGGTGCCGGACACCTTGTCCCAGCCCCGATTCCCAGGCGTCTCCCTGGCTGCGCCCGTCTGGTCTGCTACCCTCGGGTGAGGAGCGGCAACAGGGGAGGAACATGTCAAGACGCAGGGATAAACGCAGCCTGACGGCCGTCGCGGTCGTGCTCTCGCTCACGTTCGCCATCGCGGCCGCGGGCCTTCTATGGCTTGTCACGCTGAGCGGGGGCTCGGAGAGCTCGCCCGAGCCGGCTGCGTCAGGGCTCGCGCCCGCCTCCTTCGAGGACTACTCCTGGGAAGACGTTGCCCAGATCGCCCAGAGGGTCGCCGCAGCTGAAAGCGACGAGCAGGGCATTCGGATTGCGGAGGGCTACAACCTCGGGATCGGAGCGTCCAGACAGCTCGTGCTGGGTAACAACGTGGCGACCGACGTGCGCATCGTAGGCATCAGGCAGGACGTGCGCTCGGATGGCTCGGGCTTGGCAGGGCTCACGTTCATGATATCGCCGATAGGAATGCGTCCCATGGAGCCCTCCTCGACCAGTGACGGAGGCTGGCGGGCAAGTGGCCTCAGAATCTGGCTGGCGGACGACGGGCGCGCCCTGTTGCCCGCCGAGCTCTCCTCGCTCGTGGTTCCGGTCGACAAGCTCACCAACAACGTGGGCGTGACCGACGATATGGGGAGCGTCACGACGACCTCGGACGCCCTTTGGCTCTTCTCGGCCAGCGAGGTCTGCGGAAGCCTCACCTGGTTCGAGGACGAGTACGGGGCCGCGCCTTCGGCGGCGACCGGCTATGTGAACTTCTCGGCCTATGACGCGCTGCTATCGGCGGAGGGGGAGCAGTACGCCTACTTTGCCCAGGCTGGTGTCACGGGGTCTTCCGACCCCGCCCATGCGCTCGCGCTCGGGTCCGCCTGGTGGTACCGCACCCCCTATCCATACTCGTTCACGGGTGATGACGCGCGTTACTTCTACCAGGTCATGAGCTCGGGCTTTCCCTCCTCGACGGGCGAGGCGGGGGTGGACTCAGGAGTGGTCGTGGGATTTTGCCTCTAAGTGGCGAGACACGCCGGCGGAGAGGGCCCACCCTATGACGCCTCAAGAAGAACCTTGTTCCAGGCCACGGGGTGTCCTATAATTGGCCGCTGTGTGTAAGCCTATGTGTCGCTTGCCTAGCGGCGGCACCTCTAGAGGAGACAAGGAAAGAGCATGGACTACATTCGCGCCATCGAGCGCCAGCAGATTCGCGAGGACATCCCCGCCGTCCGCGTTGGCGACCACGTCAAGGTTCATTATCGCATCGTCGAGGGCGAGCGCACCCGCGAGCAGGTCTTCGAGGGCGACGTCATTCGCATGAGTGGCGCTGGCTCGCGAGAGACCTTCACCGTGCGCAAGATCAGCTTCGGCGTCGGCGTCGAGCGCACCTTCCCGCTCCACAGCCCCAAGATTGCCAGGCTCGAGGTCGTTCGTCACGGTGACGTCCATCGCGCCAAGCTCTACTACCTGCGCGATCGCGTCGGCAAGGCCGCGCGTATCCGCGAGAAGCGCAACTAGCGCCCCACCCGCACGCATCATGAGCCGTCCCTGCGGGGGCGGCTTTTTCTTTATCGCGCGTCGGCGGGGAGGGCAGACGCCATCCAACTCGACGATGGCCGCAAAAGCGGGATGAAGTACCTTGTGGAGAGGTTCCTAACGTCTCATCAGGCTGGCGAGTCGGAATCCTTGCCAGTCGCAAGATGGCGCACGGCGCGGCCGCGATGGCAATGACATTCTCGTGAAAGGAAGACAATCATGTCCGTTCGTCCCGCGACGGCACGCGAGGTCACGGCCACGATAGCGTCCGCCCCCCTCGAGGAGGCGCGCATGCTCGTCAAGCGCTATGCCGAGGACCCTCGCAAGCAGGTCCATCACGCAGTCGAGGTGGCTCGACGCCGCATCGAGCACGAGGAAGCGGAGCGCGAGCGCGTGCGCGGCATGTACGCCCTCCAGCACGAGCTTGGAGGAGGCGGCGTGATCGTGGGCGTTGACGAGGTGGGCAGGGGATCTCTCGCAGGCCCCCTCACCGTGGGAGCCGTGGTACTGCCGGACGATCCCATCATCTGGGGCATCAACGACTCCAAGCAGCTCACCCCCTCGCGCCGGGAGGCACTCGCATCCACGGTCGCCGAGGTCGCCGTGGCCATAGGGATCGCACATGTGGAGCCTGCGTCCATAGACGCCATGGGTATGGCGGGCGCGCTGCGCCACGCGATGGCCGCCGCCATCTCCGACACGGGCGTCGAGCCTGATTGCGTTCTTATCGACGGAAACCCGATGCACGCCCACCCTGCCGAGAAGTGTCTCGTGAAGGGGGACGCACGCATCGCCGCCATCGCCTGCGCCTCCATCGTGGCCAAGGTCACCCGCGACGCACTCATGGTCGCCTACGATGAGGTGTATCCGGGTTATCACCTGGCCGAGTCAAAGGGCTACGGTTCCCCGGAGCACATCGCCGCCATACGTGCGCGAGGACTCACCCCCCTTCATCGCGTCTCATTTTGTGGAAAATTCGTGGAGACTATGCCGCTTTTTTGAGAGAGCCTTTCTGACGTGCTTTTTGTCTCGACGCTCGGGTCCCACGTCATCGAGGAGTTGGCGGACGTGCTCCCCGGCATGGTCAGACGTTGGTCAGTGGGACGCGAAACACTAGAAAGCGAGCCGAAAATACCCTCTGTCACCCTTGTCTGAACACAGGGCGGACCGAGGGAGGCACTCATGCAGGACGGCTACGAGCGCACGTGCGACTACGAGGCGGACTCGGACGAGGAATATCTCGCCGAGGGGGCTGACGAGGGGGACGGGGGAGAGGCGGGCGTTCGGGGCGCGGCCGATCTCACCCCGCACGAGCTAGGCCGCAAGGGGGAGGAGATGGCGGCGGCGTATCTCGAGCGCCGCGGTTGGCGCCTGCTCGAGCGCAACTGGCGCTGCCCCTACGGCGAGGCGGACATCGTCGCGCAGGACTCCGACGATGACAACAACGACACCGTCGTTCTTGTTGAGGTGAAGACGCGCCTCGCTCTGGGGGAGCGCGCCGACGCGATGCCCGAGCTGGCCGTGGACGCCCACAAGAGGTTTCGCTATCGTCGTCTCGCCCTCGCCTACCTCATGGAGCACCCCGAGGTCTTCTCGATTCGCTTCGACGTCATCGCCCTAAACGTCGTGGGCAACGACTCGGCGCGCCTGCGCCATCTGTTCGGCGCCTTCTCCCTGGACGACTGATGGACACCGGGTCCGCGAGCGTGAGAACGGCGGCGCTCAGGGGTGTGGAGGCGCTTCCCGTCACCGTCGAGGTCAGCACCTCGGGGGGCATCCCTGGCCTGGACATTGTGGGCATGCCCGATTCGGCCGTCCTCGAGGCCCGCTCGCGCGTGCGCTGCGCGCTGCGCTCGAGCGGCTTCACGCTCCCACGGCTGCACGTCACAATCAACCTCGCGCCCAGCGAGATGCGCAAGTCGGGCACCGGGTTCGACCTGCCCATGGCCGTCGCCATTCTCATTGCCACCCACCAGCTGCCCCCGGAGGTCGCGCGGGACAGCCTCTTCGTCGGCGAGCTGGCGCTCGATGGCTCGGTATGCCCCGTGCGCGGGGACGTGGCCTATGCCCTCCTCGCGCAGCAGGAGGGATACGCTCTCGTGACG
>CAYSIC010000008.1:10647-18334 GCA_964430985.1 uncultured Atopobium sp. | reverse complement strand
GCCACGAGCCCGCTCTCATCAGCGTGGCATGACGAGGCGCGCGCAATCCAGACGCTCGCTCAGCTGAAGGGGGGAGTGCACGAGCTCGCGCCCCTCGGGGCCAGGAAGGCCCAGACGAGCCTCGACACCCAGAGCGTGCGGCTTGACTTCTCGGATGTCGTTGACCAGGAGCTGGCAAAGCGGGCCATGGTCGTCGCGGCGGCGGGTCGCCACGGAATGCTCATGGTGGGGCCTCCCGGGGCCGGCAAGACCATGCTCGCCCGCCGCATGCCCACGATACTGCCGCCCCTTGAGGGACGCGAGGCCGCCGAGGCCATGCTCGTCCACTCCGTGGCCGGTCAGCCCATCGACGCCCTCTCTCGAGGGGAGCGACCCTTCCGCGCACCGCATCACTCCGTCTCGGTCGGCGGCCTGGTGGGAGGGGGCAGGCCCGTTCTGCCCGGTGAGATCTCCCTCGCCGACAAGGGCGTCCTCTTCCTTGACGAGCTGCCCGAGTTTACGCGCGGGGCCCTGCAGGCGCTGCGCCAGCCGCTCGAGGACCACGAGGTGAGAATCGTGCGCGTCGACGGCGTCTACGCCTTTCCCTGCGACTTTCAGCTCGTCGCAGCGGCCAATCCCTGTCCCTGCGGTCATCTCGGCGACCCGGGCCATGCGTGCACCTGTCCGCCCGCCAAGGTGAGCGCCTACCAGGCGCGCATCGGAGGTCCCCTCATGGACCGCATCGACGTCGTGGTCGACGTGGCCCGCCCGATGAGCTCCCGGGTGATTCAGGGCCAGCAGGGGACAGGGTCATCCGAGATGGAGTCCCAGGTAAGAGCCGCGCGCGCCTTTTCCGACTGGCGGCACTCGCGTCATCGCCCCTCCGACGGCGACCCCGTCGCGCAGGCCGACCTCACCGGCGAGGCGCGCGCGGCCTTCGAGCGGCTCGCCGAGGGCCTCGCGCTCGGGGGACGCGCCATCGTGCGCGTCGCCCGTGTCGCACGGACGATCGCAGACCTTGCTGAGCATGAGCGCGTCGAGCCCGACGACGTCGTGGAGGCCGTTGGGCTGCGCGCCCGTGCGGGCTCATGAGAGGAGAGGGACATGGAGCCGATTAAGCGATGGAAGCTGAATGCGGGGGAGGACGGCTACCCGAGCACGCTCATGGAGCTCGCGTCGCCTCCCGCGTCGCTCTACGGATGTGGGGATCCCGAGGCTCTCGCGGAGCCCTGCATCTCGATCGTGGGGGCTCGGCGGGCCACGCCCTACGGGCTCGCGGTGGCCGAGATGGCGGCGCGGGTCGCGGCCGAGTGTGGCGTCACCGTCGTCTCGGGAGGAGCAATGGGCTGCGACTGCGCCGCCGGGCGCGCCGCGCTCGCGGCGGGAGGGACCACCGTCGTCGTCTCGGGCTGCGGAGCCGACGTCACCTATCCTGCGAGCTCGGCGGACGTCTTCGCAGGCGCGATTCACAGCGGCGGGGCGGTGGTGTCCGTCGAGCCCTGGGGGGCAGGGCCGCGCCGCTGGACCTTCCCACGAAGAAACGCTCTCATCGCAGCCCTTTCCCAGGTGCTCGTCGTGACCGAGGCCGGGATGCGCTCGGGCACGATGTCCACCGCCGACGCCGCCCTCGAGCTCGACCGCACCGTCTACGCCGTGCCGGGCTCGATCTTCTCGCCCACCTCGAGCGGGACCAACCGCCTGGCCTCGGAGGGCGCACGCGTCATCGTGGACGAGCGTTCCCTCGAGCTCGCGATCTCGCTTGACTACGGCATCGCCCGCTTCGCGCGCACGGGAGAACGTGCGCCCATGGGTCCCGTCATGGCGGCCCTGGTGGCCTCCCCCTCGAGGCCCGACGAGCTTGCCTGCCGCCTCAACGAGGGGGTCCTCACGCTGCTCAAGACCCTTACGGACTACGAGGCCTCCGGGATCGTGGAGCGCCTGCCCGATGGCAGGTACGCTCCCACACGCGCCTTTCTCCTCGAGAGCCAATATGCGGCGAAGGGCTTGCCCTGAGCGCTGCGTGCGCGTGGTGCCATCATGCTAAGGTGGATGGGCAAGGGATGGCGGGCGGGGAAGACCGCCCGCGACGCGAGGGGAGACAGCACATGGGGCAGCGCGTGACGGTCGTCGGGGCGGGGCTCGCGGGATGCGAGTGCGCCCTGCAGCTGGCGAGAAGGGGCGTAGGGGTGCGCCTGTATGAGCAGCGGCCGACGCACGCCTCACCCGCACATCACACCGCCGATTTCGCCGAGCTCGTATGCTCCAACTCGCTCAAGTCGACCAAGCCCGACGTCGCGGCGGGGCTTCTCAAGCGCGAGCTCAACCGAATGGGCAGCGAACTCCTGGATTGCGCCTACCAGGCGCGCGTTCCGGCGGGAGGGGCCCTTGCCGTCGACCGGGCCGCCTTCTCGCGGCTGGTGGGCGAGCGCATCGAAGCCAACCCCCTGATCGAGGTCATCCGCGAGGAGGTCACGCGCATTCCGGAGGGCCCCTCGGTCATTGCGGCGGGACCGCTGTGCTCAGAGGCGCTCTTCGACGCCGTCTCGTCCGTTCTGGGCGGGTCCCGCATGAGCTTCTTCGACGCCGCCGCCCCCATCGTGGACGCGGACTCGATCGACCGTGGCGTCGTCTTCTCTCAGTCGCGCTACGAGGAGAAGTCGGCGGGCGACTATCTCAACTGCCCCCTGGACAAGGGCGAGTACGATGCCTTCGTGGACGCGCTCGTCTCGGCCGATCGCGTCCTTGCTCGCGACTTCGAGCGGTCCGATCTCTTCTGCGCCTGTCAGCCCGTCGAGGAGGTCGCGCGCACGGGTCATGACTCCCTGCGCTTCGGGGCGCTCAAGCCCGTTGGGCTCACGGACCCTCGCACGGGACGCAGGCCCTGGGCCGCCGTCCAGCTGCGCGCCGAGAACGAAGCGCGGACGGCCTACAACCTCGTGGGGTTTCAGACCAACCTCACCTGGCCCGAGCAGCGACGCGTCTTTCGCATGATCGCCGGCCTCGGCCAGGCGGACTTTCTGCGCTATGGCGTCATGCACCGCAACTCCTTCGTCGACGCGCCGCACGCGCTCGACCACACCTTCGCCGTGCCGGGCACGAGCACGCGCCTGGCCGGCCAGATCACGGGCACCGAGGGTTACGTCGAGGCCATTGCGTCGGGACTCCTCGCGGCGCTCAACACCTACGCGTCGCTCTTAGGACAGGCCCCCGTGGACCTTCCCCGCACCGGGTCCCTCGGATCTCTGGTCGCCTATGCGACCGACCCCCAGACGGTAGACTACCAGCCCATGCACGTGAACTTCGGGCTCTTTCCGCCGCTGGTCGACCCGCCGCGCAACAAGATCGAGAAGCGTCACGCACTGGCCGAGCGCGCTCGCGTGGACTTCGACGCCTACCTCCTCGAGCGTTGCGACCTCTTCGGGGGCGTAGACGCGCGAGAGGTCTAGCGCATGGGCGCCTGCGACCCCGTCGAGCCGACCCCGGAGGCGCGCGAGCGCATGGAGGAGGTCGAGCTTCTTGACCGCAGCGTGGACCGATTCTGCCGTCACCTCGACGTGGTCCGTAACCTCTCGGACAACACCGTACGCGCCTATCGCTGCGACCTGAACGCGTTTTCCGACTGGGTGCGCCGCGAGGGAGTGAGGCCCCTTTCCATTGCCCATCGGGACCTCAGACGCTACCTTGCCGAGCTCTCCCGCGCCGGCTACTGCGCGCGCACCATCGACCGTCACCTCAGCGCCTTGCGTGGCCTCTATCGGTGGATGGTGCTCGAGGGGGTCTGCGAGCGCGAGCCCATCTCGGCGCTCGCGAGTCCCAAGGCCCCGCACTCGCTTCCCGTGGTCATGTCCGACGAGGAGGTGCGCGCCCTTCTCGCCGCCTGTGAGGGCGATGGGCCCATAAGCCAGCGCGACCATGCCTTTCTCGAGCTGCTCTACGCCACGGGCGCGCGCATCTCAGAGGCGGCCGCGCTTCGCGTCAGCGACGTGGACTTCTCCCAAGCCCAGGTGCGCCTCTTCGGCAAGGGCGCCAAGGAGCGCATCGTGCCCGTCTACGAGACGGCGCTTGACGCGCTGGGCTTGTACCTCGACGCAGCGCGTCCGACGCTCGCGGCCCACACGCGTCGGTCCACAGACGCCCTGTTCCTCTCGACACGCGGAAACCCCATGTCTGCGGACGCCCTGCGCACCCGCTTCGAGCGCCGGGTCGCCCAGGCCGGCCTCGACCCATCCCTCACGCCGCATGCGATGCGGCACAGCTTCGCCACCGAGCTCCTCACGGGGGGAGCCGACCTCAGAAGCGTCCAGGAGCTGCTCGGCCACGCAAGCCTCGCCACGACGCAGATCTACACCCACCTGTCCGTCGAGCGTCTGAAGGACGCCACGCGTAGCGCGCACCCGCGCTCATAGAATCACATTTTTCTCGACAAGTCCCTGATGAGCCTGTATACTTTTTTCTCGTTGTGCTGAGGCACGACGTGTCGCGCACGAGCGCGGCACCATTTCGCACGCGTGACGACCCGCCCGCCGTGGTGCTCGGGACTAACAGCCAGGTCCCGGGTGGCGTCTCGGGGATGACCTCACGCGGAGGACCAACCACAGGAGGTTACCATGGCTAAGATCACCATCCAGACCCTGCTCGACGCCGGCTGCCACTACGGCCACCAGACCCGTCGCTGGAACCCCAAGATGAAGCCCTACATCTTCGGCGACCGCAACGGAATCTACATCCTCGACCTCAAGCAGACCATGCTGGGCGCCGACAAGGCCTACACCTTCCTCAAGGACACCGCCGCCAAGGGCGGCACCATTCTGTTTGTGGGCACCAAAAAGCAGGCACAGGAGCCCATCGCAGCCCAGGCCGCTCGCTGCGGCATGCCCTACATCAACCAGCGCTGGCTCGGAGGCATGCTCACCAACTTCGTGACCATGCGCTCACGCATCACGCGCATGGAGGAGCTCGAGACCATGGTCGAGGACGGCCGCATGGCCACCCTGCCCAAGAAGGAGCAGGCGCTCCTCGGCAAGGAGCTTGACAAGCTCCAGAAGAACCTCGGCGGCGTCCGCGACATGACCGCGCTTCCACAGGCCATCTTCATCGTCGACACCAAGCGCGAGGAGATCGGCGTGCGCGAGGCCAACCGCCTGCACATCCCCGTCGTGGGACTGCTCGACACCAACTCCGACCCCGACGTCATCGACTATGGCGTCCCCGCCAACGACGACGCCATCCGCTCCGTCTCGCTGATGTGCGAGCTCGCCGCCGACGCGGTTCTCGCCGGCACCGGCAAGGAGCAGATCAGCGCCGAGGAGATGGCGACCTCCGAGACCCCCGCTCCCGAGGCCGCTCCCGCCCCTGCGGCCGAGTAGTCACCCACCAGAGAAGCAAAGGAGAAGCACAAATGGCACAGGTTACTGCTGCGCTCGTCAAGCAGCTCCGCGAGATGACCGACTCTCCGATGATGGAGTGCAAGAAGGCCCTCGTCGAGGCTGACGGCGACATCGAGAAGGCCGTCGACATCCTGCGCACCATGGGCGTCGCCAAAGCCGTAAAGCGCGCCGGCCGCGACACCAACGAGGGCACCATCGCCACCTACGTCTCCGACGACGCCAAGGTCGGCGCGATTCTCGAGCTCACCTGCGAGACAGACTTCGTGGGCACCAACCCTAAGTTCACCGGCTTCGCCGCCGATCTGGCTCAGGTCGTCGCAACGAGCGACCCCGCCGACGTCGATGCCCTCAAGGCCTGCCCGATGAACGGTGCCACCGTGGGCGAAGAGCTCACCGAGATGATTCACGTCATCGGCGAGAACATGAAGATCGCCCGCTTCCAGCGCGTAAGCGCCGCTGACGGTGCCTTGGGCGGCTACATCCACCTGGGCGGCAAGCTGGCCGACCTCGTAGCCTTCAAGCTCTCCGACGACACGTTCGCCGCGTCGGCTGAGTTCAAGACGTTCGCCCACGATGTTGCCATGCAGGTCGCCGCGGCGGCTCCCGTCGCCGCGCGCCGCGATGACGTCCCCGCCGACGTCATCGACCACGAGCTCGCCATCTACAAGGCCCAGGCCGCCGAGTCCGGCAAGCCCGAGGCCATACAGGAGCGCATGGCCCAGGGGCGCCTCGAGAAGTACTACAAGGAGAACGTCCTCACTGAGCAGGAGTTCGTCAAGGACGGCTCCCTCACCATCGCCCAGCTCGCCCAGAAGGTCTCCAAGACCCTCGGCGGCCAGATCGAGGTCGTGAGCTTCGTCCGCTACACCTTCGGCGACGCCGAGTAGCTCGCAATTAAAGTACGTTCGGGGGCCGGCGGAGCACTTCGCCGGCCCCCTTTGTGTGCATGCTTGCCTCGCTCGCCCGGCCGGGCAGGAAGGCCGAGCGGGCTCTGGTAGAATCGTTGGGTGAATCGAGCCGCGCGTGCGCGACTCAGACAATCGAGTGGAGGTTGGCTTGTCTGATATCAGGTATAAGCGCGTGCTGCTCAAGCTCTCTGGCGAGGCCCTGATGGGCGAGCAGTCCTTCGGCATCGATCCCGCGGTCCCCCAGCGACTGGCAGAGGAGATACGGCCCGTCTACCAGTCAGGCACTCAGATCGCCATCGTCGTGGGCGGCGGCAATATTTTCCGCGGCCTATCGGGTGCTGCTGCGGGCATGGATCGTGCTCAGGGAGATAACATGGGCATGCTCGCGACGGTCATCAACTCCCTTTCCCTACAGGATTGCTTCGAGCGAAACGGCATGGATTGCCGCGTCATGAGCGCCATCGAGATGCGTCAGATCGCCGAGCCCTACATCCGTCGTCGTGCGATTCGCCACCTCGACAAGGGCCGCATAACGATCTTCGCGGCCGGAACCGGCAACCCCTACTTCACGACTGACACGGCAGCAGCCCTGCGTGCGTGCGAGGTCAACGCCGAGGTCCTCATGAAGGCCACCAACGTCGACGGCATCTACAATGCCGACCCCAAGACGCATCCGGACGCCAAACGCTTCGATACCATCACCTACCGTGAGGTCCTGCGCCGCGATCTCAAGGTCATGGACTCCACGGCAACGGCCCTGTGCCATGACAACAAGATGCCCATCATGGTGTTCGACATCAATCACCCGGGCTTCTTCATGAAGGCCATCTGCGGTGAGAGCATAGGAACAACCGTCGTCGAGGAGGACGAACAATGAGCCAGTATACGGACAACGCAAACAAGTCGATGGACAAGTGCATCGAGGCCCTCAAGGCTAACTTCTCCCGCGTGCGTACGGGGCGCGCGAATCCGCACATTCTCGACCCTATCAAGGTTGACTACTACGGTCAGCCCACTCCCGTTACCCAGCTCGCAGGCGTGAAGGTCCCCGAGGCCTCCATGCTCGTCGTCGAGCCGTGGGACAAGACCTCCCTCAAGGCCATCGAGAAGGCCATCGAGTCCTCTGACCTTGGCATCACGCCCTCTAACGATGGTATCTGCATCCGCCTTCCCTTCCCCCGTCCCACCGAGGAGCGTCGCCGCGAGCTCGCCAAGGAGTGCGGCCAGATGGCCGAGGAGGCTCGCGTCGCCGTGCGCAACGCTCGCCGTGAGGCGAACGGCAAGGTGGAGCGCGACGAGGAGCTGCCCGAGGATGTGCAGACGCGCGAGAAGAAGGCCATCCAGAAGCTGACCGACTCCCACGTCGCCTTGATTGACGAGCTTCTCAAGGCCAAGACGGCCGAGGTCATGGAG
>CAYSIC010000008.1:1575-10637 GCA_964430985.1 uncultured Atopobium sp. | reverse complement strand
ACATCCAAAAGCTGCGGGAGTACTACGCCGTAGCGCCCTCCGACATCTGCCTGGAGGACGTGGACCTCGACCGCATCCCCTCCCACGTCTCCATCATCATGGACGGGAACGGTCGCTGGGCGACCGCGCGCGGTCTCGACCGCTCGCGCGGTCACGTGGCTGGCGTCGACGCCCTGCGCGAGGCCGTCACGACGAGCGTTCGCATAGGTCTTGACGTCTTGTCTGTCTACGCCTTCTCCACCGAGAACTGGAGGCGACCCCAGCGCGAGGTTGACCTCCTCATGCACCTCTTCGCGACTACGCTGGTGAACGAGTTGCCCCTCTTTCATCAGGAGAACGTGCGCCTGCGCTTCCTGGGAGATTTAGACGGACTTCCCGACAAGACACGGCGTGTCTTCCAGAATGGTCTCGACGAGACCTGCGACCACACGGGGATGACCTTCGCTCTCGCCGTCAACTATGGCTCGCGAGCCGAGATCGCCCGCGCGGCTCGTCAAATCGCGCATGAGGTCCAGGCTGGGACTCTCTCCCCTGATCAGGTGGACGAGACCGCACTCGCGGAGCGTCTCTACACGAGGGGCCTGCCCGACCCCGACCTGCTCATCAGAACCTCCGGAGAACTCAGGCTCTCGAACTACCTGCTCTGGCAGCTCGCCTACACCGAATTCTACGTCACCGACACGCTCTGGCCCGACTTCTCGCGCTGGGACCTGCTGCGCGCCGTGGCGTCCTACCAAGGGCGCGCGCGGCGTTTCGGGGGAGTGGTGAGTTCGTGACCAAGCGCCGAGAGAACGCGGGGCCCACCTTGGGAGCGGGTCTCGACCGACATATCGACCGCCTCGAAGCACGCCGCGCCTCCAAGGAGAGTCGCAGGAGCGAGGGGAGCCTTCCCGCACAGAAGGCGCGCGGCACCGCCGAGAAGCTTCTCACGCGCACGACGTCGGGGTTCATTTATGCGGTCGTGACGCTTGCGTGTCTGTTCGCGGGCTCCTGGACGACCACTCTGCTCGTCGTCGCCGAGGCGTGGCTCTGCTGCTCAGAGTTCTTCCGCATCTGCCGATTGGGCGGGCGTCTGCCCAACGAGACCCTCGGCCTCGCGGCGGCCCTGCTCTTTCCCGTGGCGGCGCGCTTGCGCGGCCTTCTCGCCCTGACGCTCGTCATCTTCGTGCTGCTCATGGGATGTGCCATCTGGTTCGTCTTCAACCCACGTGCAAGTATCGCCGACGTCGCGGTCACCACCTTCGGACCCCTGTACACCTCGCTTGCCTTCTCGAGCGTCGTCTTGCTTCGGGTGTCCGACCCAGGCCTGGGCGGAGCGCTGCTCACCCTAGGCGTGATGTTGTCCGTCTGGGCCAACGACGCCCTGGCCTACTTCGTGGGTTCGGCGATCGGGGTCCACAAGCTCGCCCCGCGCATCTCACCGCACAAGAGCGTCGAGGGGCTCGTGGGGGGCATCGTGGGCTCCGTCGCCATCTGGGCGCTTCTGGGTGCTTTCGTCGTGCCCGAGCTCGGCATAGTCATCTGCATGGTCTTCGGTCTCGTCGTGGGTCTCGCAGGCGTGATAGGTGACCTCTTCGAGTCACGTATCAAGCGTGGCGCGGGTGTCAAGGACTCGGGAAGCCTGCTCCCGGGCCACGGGGGCCTGCTTGATCGCTCCGACTCCCTGCTCTTCGGCTGCATGGCCGCCTATTTCCTGCTCCTGTTCGGAGGTGTCCTCCTGTGACCATCTTCGAGGACACCGCTCCTCGCTCCCCCCGTACCTACCCACTGTGCGTCGCCATTCTCGGATGCTCGGGCTCAATCGGCTCTCAGACCCTCGACGTCTGCCGTAGCCACGCCGAACGGCTTCGCGTGGTCGCCCTCTCGGTGAGGTCCTCGACCGAGAGGCTCTGCGCCGCCGCGCGCGAGTTCGACTGTGCTCACGTGGCGGTATCTGACCCCGCCCACGCGCACGACGGCGCCCTCGAGGGGCTGCCCGACGGCTGTGAGCTCACCTACGGACCCGATGCCGTTACCGCGCTCGCCTCGCTTCCCGACGTCGACGTCGTAGTCAACGCCCTCGTGGGCTTTGCGGGTATTCACGCCGGCTACGCAGCGCTCTCCTCCGGCAAGGTCCTCGCCTACGCGAACAAGGAGTCCATCGTCGTAGGGGGCGACCTCCTCATGCCGCTCGCGAGCCCGGGAAGGCTCCTTCCAGTTGACTCTGAGCACAGCGCTATCTTCCAGTGCCTGGTGGGGGAGAGCCCGCAGAACGTGAGCCGCATCTGGCTCACCTGCTCGGGAGGACCATTCTATGGTCGTAATCGCGCACAGCTCGCCGGCGTGAGCGTCGCCGAGGCCCTGGCGCACCCCACGTGGAGGATGGGCGCCAAGATCACGGTGGATTCGGCGACCCTCATGAACAAGGGCCTCGAGGTCATCGAGGCCCACCATCTCTTCCAGCAGCCCATCGATCGCATCCGCGTTCTCGTGCACCAGCAGAGCAAGATCCATTCGATGGTGGAGTTCGTCGACGGAATCGTAAAGGCCCAGCTTGGCGGCTCGGACATGCGTGCCCCCATCCAGTACGCGCTCAGCTACCCAGAGCGCTGGGAAGCCGTCTGCGAGCGCTTGAACTGGTGCGCGGCCGACCCCCTCACCTTTGGGGAGGCCGACGAGGTCGCCTTCGGCTGTTTGGCCCTCGCTCGCGAGGCGGGACGCGTAGGCGGGACCCTGCCCTGCGCGATGAACGCCGCCAACGAGGTGGCCAACGATGCCTTCCGCCGGGGCCTGTGTGGTTTTCTCGACATCGAGCGCATCGTCTCGTTCGTCATGGACGCAACCACTACAGAACGGGTAGAGAGCGTGGAACAGCTCGTCGAGGCCGACGAGCGCGCTCGTGCGCTCGCCTCGGCCGCTCTCTTGGAGGTTCGCCTTTGAGCGCCGTCGCATCCGTCCTCTCAGCTGCTTTCTGGGGGCTCCTCGTCCTCTCCGTGCTCGTCTTCGTCCATGAGGGCGGTCACTACCTGGCCGCGCGCGCCCTTCACGTCCGCGTGACCGAGTTTTTCCTGGGCCTACCCTGCCGATGGAGGCTCTCGCACAAGAGCGCCAAGGTAGGCACCGAGCTGGGGGTCACCCCTCTCCTGTTGGGTGGATACACGCGCATCTGCGGCATGGAGGGCGCCAATGACGAGCTTCTCGCGCCCGCCCTCTCCTGCGTCATGCGCCGCGGGCGCGTGAGCGCGACCGACCTTGCCAGCGAGCTGGGCTGCGACACCGAGCGCGCCTACAGCCTTCTGGCCGTGCTCAGCGACTGGGCGGCGGTGAGGCCCCATTACGACGCCGCCCTGGGAGAACGGCCGGAACAGCGCGATTGGCCGGCCGCCTTCGAGACCCTCGCGCGCGACGCCAACCTCCTGACCGAGTACGATCGTGGCCATGACTTCTCGCTTCCCGGATCGACTGCAGCGGGCGAGCCCCATGAGACGGACCTCACCGACGAGGAGCTTCTCGCCCACGAGCGAGCCCGCACCTACCAGGGCGTCGGCTTCCTCAGGCGTTGCCTCATGCTGCTCGCCGGCCCCGCCGTCAACATCGCGCTCGCCTTCGCAATCGTGACCTGTGCGCTCATGGTCGTCGGCGTGGACTACGCGGCCAACGTGAGCACGCTCGGAGGCGTCGAAGGGGCCTCTGTGGCCGACGACGCAGGCCTCATGGCGGGAGACTCCATTACCGCCGTGAATGACACCCAGGTCGAGACCTGGGACGAACTCGTTAATGCCCTCTCGCCTCATCTCGAGTCGGGGGAGGACTTCTCTCTCACCTATGTGCGAGACGGCCAGACCCAGACCGTGGAGGTGGACCTGCCAGACGGCGAGCCCACCGAGACGCTCGGCATCTACTCGAGCGTAGCTACCTATCGTCCCGCCCTCATCGAAGCCGCTCGGTTCTCCGTCGCCTATGCGGGGGAGGTGGCAAGCTTCGCCGCGCGCCTCATCATGCCCCAGCACACGATGGAGGTGCTCGATCAGTCAAGCTCGATCGTGGGCATCGCGGTCATGGCCTCCGACGCAGCCTCGGCCGGCCCCTCCGACCTCGTCCTACTCGCGGCGGCCATCTCCATGTCGCTCGGCTTCATGAACCTGCTACCCATTCCTCCCCTCGACGGCGGCAAGATTCTCATCGAGGTCGTGCAACTCGCTTTGCGCCGCCCCCTCACGACGCGCGCCCAGAACGTGGTGAGCCTCGTCGGGATGGTCTTCTTCGTCTTCGTCTTTCTGATAGTCGTCAGAAACGACGTCTTGCGCTTCGTGATTGGCTAGGTGATTCACATGCTATTGTCGACAGGGGCCACGAGGGCCCCGCGCGAGCTCACCCGTCAGGTGAGCGTGGGAGGCGTGAAGGTGGGCGGGGGCGCCCCCGTGTGCGTGCAGTCCATGTGCACGACCAAGACCTCCGACGCCGAAGCCACGCTCGCCCAGATAGACGCGCTCGCCCAGGAGGGTTGCGAGATTGTGCGCGTGGCCGTTCCTCAGGCTACCGCGCTCGACGGCTTCGAGGACGTTTGTTCGCGCTCGAGCCTTCCCGTGGTGGCCGATATCCACTTCGACTACCGACTCGCCCTCGAGGCCTGCCGGCGCGGCGCGGCCGCCCTGCGCGTGAATCCCGGAAACATTGGCAGCTGGAAGCATGTGGACGCCGTCATTGACGAGGCTGGGGCCGCGGGCGTGCCCATTCGCGTTGGCGTGAACGCGGGCTCGCTCGACGAGCGCGTGGCCGCAAGGGACGACCTCACGCTCGTCGAGAAGCTCGTGGCTTCGTCCGTCTCGTTCGTGGAGCACTTCCGCGCACGTGGATTCGATGACCTCGTGATCTCGGCCAAGGCTCATGGCGTCCCCACGACGGTGGCGACCTATCGGGCGCTCTCGGCCGAGCTGCCAGACGTTCCCCTGCACGTAGGGGTGACCGAGGCGGGGACGCTGCGCCAGGGCACCGTCAAGAACTCCGCCGCCGTGGGGGCTCTGCTCATGGAGGGCATTGGTGACACGATGCGCCTCTCGCTCACCGCCGACCCCGTCGAGGAGGTCCGGGTGGCCTGGGACCTTCTCTCGGCCGTGGGTCTGCGCCGTCGGCGTCCCGAGCTCGTGAGCTGTCCCACCTGCGGCCGCTGCCAGGTCGAGCTCATACCTATCGCCGAGGAGGTCGAGCGGCGTCTGGCCGACGTGGTCGCCCCCATTTCCGTCGCCGTCATGGGCTGCGTCGTCAACGGCCCCGGCGAGGCGAGAGATGCAGATCTTGGAATCGCGTGCGGGAAGGGCCAGGCGCTACTCTTCGCCGACGGCAAGCCTCTGCGCAAGGTGAGCTCGGAGGCGATCGTCGACGAGCTTTTCGCCGAGATCGCCCGCCGCTTCTCGTAGACGGCACGCACGCTTTTTGTCCTAGAATCAACGAGGCGTATCGCACCACGCTGCCATGACCCAAGGGAAGGACCCGCTTTGAAGCGCTACGAGAAGATGTCTCGGCTCTATGCCCCCACGCTCAAGGAAGACCCCGCCGAGGCGGAGCTCGCGAGTCACCGCCTGCTCTTGCGGGCTGGCATGATACGCAAACAGGCAGCAGGCCTCTACACTTACCTACCACTCGCCTGGCGCTCCCTCATGAAGATCGAGGCCATCGTACGCGACGAGATGGACTTCCACGGCGCGCAAGAGTGCCTCATGCCCATCATGGTCGACGCCGACATCTGGCGCGAGAGCGGTCGCTACGACGCATACGGCCCCGAACTCATGCGCCTCTCCGACCGCCATGAGCGCGAATTCGTGCTCGGGCCCACGCACGAGGAGACGGTCACGGACTTGATCAAGCACGAGCTGCGCAGCTACAAGCAGCTGCCACTCAACCTCTACCACATCCAGGACAAGTTCCGCGACGAGATGCGCCCGCGCTTTGGCCTCATGCGCAGCCGCGAGTTCATTATGAAGGACGCCTACTCGTTCAACGCCACGCAGGAGAGCCTGCAGGAGACCTACGACGGCATGAAGGAGGCCTATGCGAGCATCTGCGTGCGCTGCGGGCTCAAGGCCCTGCCCGTCGTCGCCGACTCGGGGCAGATCGGCGGAGACACCTCCGTCGAGTTCATGGCACTGGCCGACGCGGGCGAGGCCTCTCTCGTCTACTGCGACTCATGTGGATTCGCGGCTGACGACGAGGCCGCTCGCACTCAGGTAAGCGTCACCGAGGGTCCCGGCGACGGCACGCTCGCCAAGGTGCATACGCCGGGCCTGGGAACCATCGAGGCGGTGGCGGAGTTCTTCGGCTTCCCCGAGAGCGGCACGCGCAAGTCCCTCGCGCTCGTGGATGGCGAGGGACGTCCGGTCGTGGCCATCGTTCCCGGTGACCACGAGATGAACGAGGTCAAGGCGGAGCACGTCTTTGGCGATTACCATCTCATGAGCGAGGAGGAGCTCGAGGAGGCGGGGCTGCACAAGGGCTTCATCGGGCCCGTAGGCCTGCCCGCCCACGTGCGCCTGGTCTGCGACGAGAGCCTGCGCGCGTCCACGAGCTGGACCTGCGGCGCCAACGAGGTCGACTACCACTACACCGGCGCGCGCCCGGAGCGCGACTTCACGCCCGCCGCGTGGGTCGATCTCGTGACCGTGCGTCCGGGTGACCCCTGCCCGCACTGTGGCAGGCCCCTGTCGGGGGCGCGCGGCATCGAGGTCTCCCAGGTCTTCCAGCTGGGCACCAAGTACTCGGAGGCCATGGGTGCCACCTTCGCCGACGAGTCCGGGGTCGAGCGGCCCTTCCTCATGGGCTGCTACGGCGTGGGCATCTCGCGCACCCTCGCGGCCGTGGTCGAGCAGCACCATGACGAGCGCGGCATCTCGTGGCCCGTCTCGGTGGCCCCCTACGAGGTCGAGGTCATCGCGCTCACCGTCGGCGACGACGTCGTCGGTCCTGCTGCCCAGAGCCTGGTCGAGGAGCTCTCAGCCGCGGACGTCGAAGTCCTGTTGGACGACCGTGGGGAGCGCGCCGGCGTCAAGTTCGCCGACGCCGACCTCATTGGCCTGCCGTATCAGGTCATCTTGGGCAAGCGAGGCGTCGCCGCCGGCACCGCCGAGGTCAAGGTTCGCGCCACGGGCGAGCGTCTCGACGTTGCCTTGGATGAGGTGGGCGATTGGCTCGCTGAGCGCGTGGCCTCCGAACGCTCGTAGGCACCCCTCTCAGGTGGTTGCGCCCCGGGACCCAAGGCTCGGGCCCCGGGGCTTTTCCTAAGGAGATTCTCTATGACATACGCCGAACTCGCGGCGGCTGCACACGGCCAGATAGGGCCCTTCTGCAAGGCCTGCCCCGTCTGTGATGGGCGCGCCTGCAAAAACGCTATGCCCGGTCCAGGGTCAAAGGGCACGGGGAGGGTGGCCACGAGGAACTGGGAGGCATGGCAGGCGCTCTCGGTCAACATGGACACCTTGCACGAGGCCTTCTCGGCCTCCACCGTCACGCACGTCCTGGGTCAGGAGCTGTCCGTGCCCGTGATGGTGGGGCCCGTGGGCGACGTTCAACGACACTACGGCGAGAAGTACGACACGACCAGCTACAACCGCTGCGTCCTTGCGGCCGCCTCCGAAGGGGGCACGCTCGCCTTCACGGGAGACGGCATGGACGCCCGCATCATGTCCGAGGCGACTGCGGTCATCTCGGAGCTAGGCGGGCGCGGCGTTCCCACGGTCAAGCCCTGGGACGCGGCCACGCTCGAGGAGAGGCTCACCCAGGCACTGGGGGCCCATCCGGCCGCCGTGGCCATGGACATCGACGCGGCTGGCCTGCCCTTCCTGAAGGGTCACGTGCCCCCCGCGGGCGCCAAGGACGCCTCCCAGATCGCCGAGGTGGTCGCCGCCTGCCACGAGGTGGGCGTTCCCTTCTTGCTCAAGGGCGTCATGACCCCGGTTGTCGCCGAGCGGGCCGCGCGCGCCGGCGTAGACGGCATCGTGGTCTCCAACCATGGCGGGCGCGTGCTCGACGGCGTCCCGGCCACGGCCGACGTGCTGCAGTCCATCGCGCACGCCGTGGGCGACGACGTCGAGGTCCTTGTGGATGGAGGCGTGCGCTCCGGTCTGGACGTCTTTCGCGCACTGGCGTTGGGCGCGCGGGCGTGTCTCGTCTGCCGCCCGTTCGTAGTAGCCGCCTTCGGCGGGGGAGAGGCCGGGGTGCGCGGCTACCTCGCGCAGTTTGCGGCCGAGCTCGCTGACGTCATGGAGATGTGCGGCGCCGCCACGGTTGCCGACATCAGCGTGGACATGCTCTGGCAGGGGTAGCGTTTCCACACGCATCTGCCATACGAATACGGCCCGGGCCCCTAAGGGGTCCGGGCCGTTGCATGTATGGTGGGCCCGGCAGGATTTGAACCTGCAACCCAGGGATTATGAGTCCCCTGCGCTAACCGTTGCGCCACGAGCCCGTATGAAAAAAGCGGCGACCGGAGCCGCCGCCGAAATCACGTGGTGGAGAATAGGGGGTTCGAACCCCTGACCTCGTGACTGCCAGTCACGCGCTCTCCCAACTGAGCTAATTCCCCGTGCGTTTGCGCAGAACACTATACCAGACACGCGCGAGCGGTCAACCGCCATTCTAAATTTCTTGCCAGACGAGATCGGAGGGCGAGAACGTGACGACCTACTCGCTGCCCAGAAACGAGCCGCTCTGGCGCCCCCACAGGCGCGCGTACTCGCCGCCGGAGGCCACAAGCGCGGCGTGGGTGCCATCCTCCACGATGCGGCCCTCGGAGAGCACGACGATGCGGTCCAGGCTCGCCACGGTCGATAGCCGGTGCGCCACCACGATGGAGGTCCGCCCCCGCATGAGGTTCTCGAGGGCGTCCTGGATGAGCTTCTCGCTCTCGGAGTCCAGAGCGCTCGTGGCCTCGTCGAGCACGAGGATGGGCGCGTCCATGAGAATGGCGCGCGCGATCGCGATGCGCTGGCGCTGCCCACCCGAGAACTGCTGTGGGTAGCGCTGTGCATCAGATCGCGGCAGGTCGACGGCGTCCAGCAGGGTCTCCACGGTCCATCGACCAGGCTTGTTCG
>CAYSIC010000008.1:0-1565 GCA_964430985.1 uncultured Atopobium sp. | reverse complement strand
CGCTCGCCGACCTGCGTCTCGAGCCCGTCGGGGAGCCTCTCGATGAACTCGAGGGCGTTGGCCTCACGCGCCGCCTGCACGACCTGCTCCTCAGTGGCATCGGGGCGGCTGTAGGAGATGTTCTCGCGGATGGAGCGGTGGAACAGCAGAGGCTCCTGGGGCACGTAGGCAATCTGGCGCCTGAGGCTCACCTGGTGCACGTGGGCGATATCGTGGCCGTCGATGCTGATGCAGCCTCCCTGGAGGTCCTGAAGGCGCAAGAGGAGCGTGGTGAGGGTAGTCTTGCCCGAGCCCGAGCGGCCCACGAGTCCCACGCGCTGGCCGGCGGGTATCCTCAGCGTGAGACCGTCGAAGACGCAGTCGCGCTCGCTCGCGTCGGCGTAGTGAAAGCGCACGTCGTCGAAGTCGATGGCCCCGGCGCTGACCGCGAGGTCGGAGGCGTCCTCGTCGTCGGCCACCAGACGCGGCTCGTCGAGGATGACCGTGAGGTCGTGGGCGTCGCCCAGTGCCTGGTTGATCTGCTGGAACATAGAGTTAAAGTAGTTGAGGCGATTGGCGAGGCTATTCGTGTAGGTGAAGATCATGACGAGCGTACCTGCCGAGATGCCGAACCAGGCGTTGCCGCCCACGATGAAGACGGCAGTGAGCGCCATCATGAGCACGATGAGGGCGCTCGTGGTCGCCCCGGTTCGGATGGTGCGGCGCATGCGTGCCGCGCTCGCCGTGCGCACGTCCTCGTTGGCGCTCCTGAACAGCGCGCGCTCGTGGGACTCGCGCCCAGAGGCCTTGACGGCCATGATGTTGGTGATGGAGTCCGACAGCTCGCCGGAGAGGCGATTCTGCGCCGCGGAGGCCTTGGCGTTGAGGGGCAAGATCTTGCGATAGAGCTTGAACACCACGATCACATAGATGACCAAAATCACGCTGAGCAGTGCCACGTAGGCGGGCACGAGCGGCGCGAGCATGATGATGGTGAAGACGATGCTGGCCGCACTGGGGAGAAGCGAGTAGGTGGCGGTACGGATGAGGCTCGAGTAGGCCGAAACGAACTTGGACGTCGAGCTTACGAGCGTGCCACCGTAGCGGTTGGCGTGAAATGTCATGCTCTGGTTGGAGAGGGTGTCGAAGGCAAGGGCCCCGAGCTCGTAGCTTCCGGCGATATCGAGCTTGGAGACGGTGTAGTCCTGGAGCTTGCTACAGGCCTGGCCAGCCACGTTGGCGAAGACGAGAGCCAGCACGTAGGGGGCGAAGGTCGAAAGCACCTCGTCGGGTCCCACGCCACTCGTGCCCACCGCGTCGACGATCTGGCCCACCACGAGCGGGTTCACAAAGGTGAGGAAGAACACGTAGCCCACCGTCACCAGAACGTCGGCCGCAAAGAGAAGCCCCTGCGAGGCCGTCGCCCGCCAGAAGTGCGCAAGCGTGCGCCTGGTGACCGAGGAACCTGCCATGCCCCGTTCGCTTCTCGTGTCTGCCTGTACCATGTACGTCCCTTCGTCGCGGTTGCTCCTAGCTTACGGCAGGGGACGCAGCCACGTCATCCGAAAGGAAGCGGAACCGCACAG
>CAYSIC010000007.1:0-85768 GCA_964430985.1 uncultured Atopobium sp. | reverse complement strand
GGCCGCACAGGGGGTTTCGTTTGATGCACAGGCCGGGGCCGAGCAGCGTGCCCACGCCCTGGATCGCGGCCTCCTCGCCCATGGCGGTCCCTACGCGCTCAGCGAGAGCGGGGTCCCAGCTGTTGGCCACGGTGACGGCAGTGGGAAAGCACGTCGCCGGCTCCGAGCCGTTGAGGCCCAGGTGGTCAGCTGCCCCCGCCTGATGACGTACGCCGTTGGGGCCGTCGGAGAACTCGAGGGAGCCCACGCCCACCCGCTCGTTGGACCAGGTCCCAAAGGTGGTGGCGCCCTGGAGAAGCGCGCACTTCTCGGCAAGAGAGAGGTTCTTGATTATGTCGGCGTGTCTCATGTTCGCTCCTTAAGGCGACGAGTCCGACCTTGTCGCGTCAAATGATACGGATTCGCGGGCTCCGATTGCCTACGCTGGCACAATTGGCGCCGCGAGGGACACAATCGGGGTGCGTCCTTTTTTCAGGATAGGAGCAGCCGACACTTCGGGGCGGACTTCTGGCACAAACGGTTGCGGAAACGACGCGAGCTGCCGTGCGGATGCGCGGACGGCTGGGTCAAAGGGGAATGTCACGGCGCCTGGGAGAAAACCACGCGTGCCTGGGGACGCTTCAGATGACCTCGAGTGTAGATTTTTTGAATAGACTTTAAAAATGAGAGGTAAAAAGTCGTATCCTCTCTTCAACGAAAGCGTGAAGTTAGAATAAAAAGCTAGCTTTTCGTAGGGCAGAATCGTCATTCGAGTCGCAGGGACAAGCGGCGGAGCGGCGAGAAAGCGGGAGGGGACAGAACCATCATGGGACTTACGCAGGCAGCGGAGCGCGCGGCGCTTAACAAGCTCGTGGACTACATCGACGACGACCCGACAGCTCACATCGACAAGATCATGGAGCTGGTCAACAAGCTGGTGCCCGACTCGGTGTTCCCCAACCAGCGCCAGGCGTTTTCCGACGCGATTGAAAGCAAGGGCAACTGGTACCAGCTCATGATGAAGGTCTTCCAGCTCAATCCCGAGATGCGCACCAAGCTCATCAAGGCACTCCTCATCGACGGGAACCTGCTCGCGTGGCCGGTTCAGGAGAAGTCGCGCGACAAGTACAACTGCAACATCCCCTGGGCCATCCTGCTTGACCCCACGAGCGCCTGCAACCTCAAGTGCGTCGGTTGCTGGGCGGCTGAGTATGGCCACCAGCAGAATCTCACCTTTGACGAGATCGACTCGATTGTGACCCAGGGAAAGGAGCTGGGCACACATATGTACATCTATACGGGCGGCGAACCGCTCGTGCGCAAGACCGATCTCATCAAGATCTGTGAGAGGCACCCCGACTGCACGTTCCTCTGCTTCACCAACTCGACGCTCATTGACGAGAAGTTCTGTCAGGACATGACGCGCGTGGGCAACTTCGTGCCTGCCATCTCCGCCGAGGGCAACGAACACACGACCGACGCTCGTCGCGGCGAGGGCGTCTACAACAAGATTGAGCAGGCGATGGACCTGCTAAGCTCGCATCGGCTCCCCTTTGGCATCTCGTGCTGCTGGACCAAGGACAATGCGGACACGGTGGCCACCGAGGAGAACATCGACTGGATGATCGACAAGGGCGCCTTGTTTTGCTGGTACTTCCACTTCATGCCCGTTGGACGCAACGCCACTGCCGACCTCATCCCCACACCTGAGCAGCGCGAGAAGATGTACCACTTCGTCCGCGAAATGCGCGAGAAGAAGCCAATCTTCACCCTCGATTTCCAGAACGACGGCGAGTATGTGGGCGGCTGCATCGCGGGGGGTCGTCGCTATCTGCACATCAACGCGGCCGGAGACGTGGAGCCGTGCGTGTTCATCCACTACTCAAACGCCAACATCCGCGACATGAGCCTGCTCGACGCGCTGCGCTCTCCCATCTTCATGAAGTACTATGAAGGGCAGCCGTTCAACAACAACCACCTCAAGCCCTGCCCCATGCTCGAGAACCCCGAGACGCTCCCCCAGATGGTTGCCGAGACCGGTGCCCACTCGACCGACTTGGTCGAGAAGGAGTCGCCTGAGCAGCTTGCGGAGAAGACGCGTCCCGCGGCCAAGGCGTGGGCTCCCGTTGCCAATCGCCTCTGGGAGGACGAGCAGAGCCGCCTCTACGAGAAGCGCCACGGCGAGATTGAGGGAATGTCCGCCTCCGATATGAAGCGCTTCGAGCGTATCGGGCAGCGTGGCTACTCCGACAGAGAAACCGCGACGAAATAGAGCGTACAGGTAAGAACGGCAGATCGGCGCGATGCAGAGTGATGTGCCGACACGGGGGGCGGGCTGCTTCGGGCGGCTCGCCCTTTCCTGATGCCGACGCGTGGCCGCTGGGTGCGTGGCCGTGCTCATAAACCGAGGGCTGGGGCCCCGCCGACGGGAGATGCTTGCGAATGGGGGGCTGTGGCATGCATATGCCGTTTTTGGTCTGCCCTAGCCCTCGGTTTATGAGCAGACGGAGGCCCAGTGTGCCGCACGTCTGGATTCGTGAGCGGTGCACGCCCCGCTTTGCGTCGTGTCATGAGGAACGCAGAATGAGCGGTGAACCCAACTTCACCCAAGACGAGAAGGACGCCCTCTATCTATGGACATCCGGGCTTGGCAATCTCAATAGGTGATCGAGGGAGAGAGCCCGCTGCCCAAGAAGGACGAGGTGGCCCTGCGTAGCTCTTGGAGACGTTTTGGGCTCGTCGAGCTCAATGCCCTCAAGGAGGCATAGCGCGCCTCGGCTATGAGCTCCCCCGCATATTCGAGGGCCCTTCTCGCTGCTGACTTTGTTGCTGCGATGTTCATGAGAGAACCCTTTCTCTCGCCCCTCTTGCCCATGCTGCCTCCTTGGCCTGGTGGGCTGGGAAGCGGGTGGCCCGGCCGTGGCCGGGCCACCTTGTCTAGGCGCGAAGGCGCCTGCGCACGAGAGGAACGGCAAGCGTCGTAAGGCCGAGGGAGGCCAGAAGCGGTACTGGTGAGGAGCCCTCTCCGGTACCAGGAAGAAGGGGAATGAACCTGCGCAGCGTCTGCGTCACCGCATCCGAGTCATGGTCCTCGAGGCCCTCTCCTCCTCCGTTGCGGAAGAGGTCGAGGACGGCCGCGTTATCCAGGTCGTATCCCGCCTCGTAGGCCTCTGTCACGCGCATATGGAGGACGGCCGAGGAGAGCGTCTGGTCATGGTCCGCCACAATGTCATTTAGATCGTCATGGGCGTCCTTGAGGTCAGGACGGTCCCAGTCCCCGATGCGCGTGGTAAAGCCCTCCTCGACGCGCCCATACTCGAGTCGTATGGCCGTCACGTGTTCATCGGCCGTGAGCCCGAGGTCGGACGCGGAAAGCTCGACGGCGTTCCCGGCGGCCACATCCGCCTTCCAAAGCCTCCAGCCGGCGTATTCGAGCGCCCTGCCGTCGCCTTCGAGCCAGGGGTTCTCATGGTCGTCCGTGCGCGTCGCGTTGGCGCCTGCGGGGTCAACGTATCCCGCGGGCGTCCGGTCAGTCTGGTACCAGACGTTCAGAAGGCCATCGTAGTCTCCGGTGACGCGCGGCGTCGTGATGCCCACGAGCTCGGCGAGGCCGTCTCTCACTCCGTCGAGCGAGTCCGTGACGGTGAGCTCGTCGACCCAGGTCGAGCTCGTGTTTCGAAAGTCGAGGCTGTAGTCGTAGAGCCCCTCCTCGGATACGGAGACGCTGGCCCGGTTGGCCCCGTCACCGTCTTCTATCATGTTTGGGTCAAGGGCGTCGGCGATTTCCTGGCGCTTGTCCAGCTGGCCTGTGACTAAGATGGGCTCGTCGTAGAGCACCACCCGTTGGACCTCTCCCGTCTCGATGACCTCGAACGTGACGGATTGAGACTGGTCATAGGTGTGGGGCGTCATCGTCTCGGTGAGGACGTATGTGCCGGGTGCGAGCCTCTCGATGAGGTGGGGCTCGTCGGTCGAGGTCCAGGCGTCGACGACGGCGCCGGTGGGGTCGGTGACGCTGAGGGACGCTCCAGGGACCTCCTCCTCGGTGGTCACGTCGCGCTTGGAGACCTCGACCCTGGTGTGGTCGTTCTCCAGGGATGCGCTGGCCTGTCCCGCGCCTTCGAACCAGTCCGCGGAGATGATGCCGTCCTCGCCCACGCGGACGCTGCGTCGGGTGACGTCCGTCACGTACCCGGGCACGGGTGCGGACTCCTGGAGGTACCAGTCGCCCGGTGCGATCTTCTCGATGCGAAGGATCCCGTCGTCGCCGACGGTGATATTGCGTGCGCCCTCGGCTTCGTCGGGCGTGCCTCCCGCATCCGCGTTCCACCAGGAGAAGACCGTCCCAGGAAGCGTCGTCTCGGAGGAGCCCAGCTCGACTTTGGTGACGGCGAGGGAGTTGACGATGTTGCTCACTTCCACCGTGGTCTCTACGACCGGGGTCTCGGAGTCCTCGTAGGTGAGGGTGAACTCATGAGGAGTGGCATCGAGGACGTAGCCCGCGGGGACCTTCGTCTCGACGAAGGCGTAGGTGGCGCTTCCGTCTGCGAGGGGAAGGTCCTCGAGCGTGGCCCGTCCGTCATCGTCGCAGATGACGTGTCCCATGACTTGACCCTCGACCACGTGAATCGTTCCATCGGGGGACGTTATCGTCTCGCGCGCGATCACATCGAACTCCGCGCCCGCGAGCGCCGTCCCGCTCTGCGCGTCCGTCTTGACGATGGTGGCGCGGCCCGTGGCCTGCGCGTCCGCGTAGCGTGCAACGACGACCGGGGGAAGCGTCGCGTCTGCGGCGATGATGACCTGCACGTCTTTCTCGCCGGTGAGGTAGGGAGCGGGTGAGCTGGTCTCGTGGAGGTAGTAGGTGCCTGGAGTTAGGCGCTGGGGTAGGGTCAGCGTCCCCGTCTCGTCGGTCGTGAACTCACTGAGCTCGACGTGGGTGGGGTACCAGCTCTCCTGTGTGACGGAGCTGCCGTCCTCGCGCAGAATCTGGAAGGAGAATCCCGCTAGGGGCACGGTGAGCCCGCTTGCGGCATCGACCTTCACGACCTGTAGGCGTGCGGAGAGCGCATGGTTGTCAACGATGTACTGCAGCTTCGCGCCAGCGGACATGGCATCGGGCGAGAGAGCCCAGTCACCGACGGGGGAGAAGCCTTCCGGAACGCTGCTCTCGACCTCGTGAATGGTGTATCCGGCCGCGTCGTAGGGAAGGGCCCCGCCCGCGGCTTCGGGTCGCGTGCCCGTGCCGAACCAGAGGCTCGGGTCCGAGGCGGTGTCGGCGTAGCCTGAAGCGTTCGTCTCGATGGTGCCCACGACCGCTCCCGTGGTGTTGCTCACGATCTGGAACTGCACCCCGGCGGCGGGCTTCTCGATCCCCGAGCCCTCGTCGAGGCCGTCGTCCGCGAACTTTGCCAGTTCGAGGTCGAAGGCGACAACGTCCTCGGAGACGGGGTCGTCCGGGGCGAGCTCGACTGTGCCCGCGCTGTCGAGCTCGGTGGCACTCGCGTGATACGTGCGGACGGTCGTGTCAGGCAGGTAGCCGGCGGGCGCCCTGGTCTCCGCGACCTGTACCCGTCCGAGGGGGAGCCCCTCGAAGCGTGCGGTACCGGTCGCGTCGGTGACGGCAAGGTGTGCGTCTCCATGGGCGTCCACGGCGGTGAACTCGGCGCCCTCAAGAGAGGCTCCCGGCTGTGCCGCGCCCCCAGTGGCGGAGTCCCGCTTGCGCACGACGAGCGTGACGGTGCCAGGCTCGTCGACGAGATGCTCTACGGAATTCTCGACGCCTGTCTGGAAGTACGTGCGTTCGGGGTTTGTCACGAATCCGCTCGGGGCTTTTGTTTCGACGGCGTAGTAGCGCTCGTTGGGTGAGAGGGTGCAGCTCGCGCGTCCGTCCGCATCCGTCGTGACCGTGGCCACGAGCTCGTCGTCGGACTCTCGGCGTACCTCGTAGGTGGCTCCGGCGAGGGAGTACTCGTCGTTGCCGCTCGTGAGGGTGGCGTCGGCCGAGCCCTTGGAGAGGGTCACGGTTACGTTTCTCTGTACGACGAGCATGTTCTGGACGCGGGGGGAGGGAGCGTGGTAGACGCGAACCGCGGCGTGGTTCCAAGGACCTTCCTCGGGCCCGTGCGCCTGGGCCGCCTCGTAGAGGGCGACTGCGGCCTCGCGGACCTCGCTGCTGGTGGGTCCGTAGTTGGAGAGGCTGTAGCCTCCGCTCCCGTCGTCGCTGACACCCGTGGGCACGTGACAGTCGGAGCCTGGCTCGATGTAACCGCACTCCATGTAAACGGCGATGGCCGTGGCGGTTCGGGCTCCCAGCTCGCTGAGCTGGCGGCCTGCGACCGTCGTGGTGTTGGGGTAGCCGTTGTAGGCGATGTAGGCAAGCGGCCCCGAGGCATAGTCCCACCCCGCGTTGTAGACCTCGGTCTCCTCGTTGTAGCGTCCCATGTTCATGCAGTAGCCGATGGTGAGTACGTCCCCGGTCCCGTCGACGTTAAAGTAATGGATGAAGTTGGGGAAGCCGTCATGGGAGTCGGAGCCGAGGCTGCTTCGAAGGGTGACGGCGTCGTCGAGGGCCTGCGCCGGCGTGGTTGGGCCGGCCATGCCCAAGAGCTGGGAGAGCATGAGCGCGCACACGAGAAGTGCGGAGCGCGCCCTCCTTGCGGCCCACCTCTTTGGTCCTCTGCCCCATGGTAGCTTTCCTGTGCTCATGCGTGCTCCTCTCCTCGATGCTTGGGTGGGGAGCGTATCAGGGGCGTGCTGTGCGCTGTCTTACCGTTGCCGGACTCGTGCCTGACGGCACCGCTCAGAGATGCCGGGACATGAAGGAGATTCGATCTTTTTTCTGTGAGCGGAGGGATGTGAGCTGCGGGCGCGCAGTCGCGACGGGTGATGGCTCCGTTCGGGTACTTTTTGTCTTGTTACGCCCCATCGTCGTGCACCCGTGCTCGCCGCATTGAATGCCAGCCTGGCCAAGGGGCATAGCGAGAGGGGCGAGTACGAGGAAGCAGACCCATGCACGAGGTCACGTGCGGCCAGAGAGGAAGGGAACGTCATGTCAGACAAGAAGAGGCCGCTGTTCGCGGTGGGGTCGCTACGCAGGGGATCGTTCAATTGGATTCTGGCGACCCCTGCTGCTGGGCATCTGGCCTACCGGGCGAGGTGGGCAACAAAAAGAGGCGCGAGGCCGCTTGCTACGGCCCCGCGCCCCTATGCACGCAGGGGGTAGGAGAGCTCGACCGCTAGAGCGCGGACTCGTAGATGGCCCGCGCGTCGGCCATGGTGAGGCGCTTGAACTCGCCGAACTCCGGCCCCTTATTCTGCTCGAGGGTCTCGAGCAGCGCGGGGATCTGTTCCCTCGTGACGCCGAGCTCCCTGAGCGTGCGCGGCATGCCAATCGAGACGAAGAAGCTCTGGAGCTCGTCGATCGTTGTGGTGACCGCGTCGGTGACGGCCTCCTCGGGCCCTACATCGACGCCGTCTGCGGCGGGGTCAACGGGTTCGATGCCAAAGACATCGCGCCCGAAGGAGCAGAAGCGCTCGGGGCAGGTGCGCCACACGTAGCGCATCCAGGCCGGGAAGATGACGGCGAGGCCGGCCCCGTGCGTGACGCGCGCGTCATGTGCCGAGAGCTCGTGCTCGAGGCCGTGGCTCTCCCAGCCGCCCGCCGAGCTTCCGCCGGGCTTGACGCCGCGACCGAGCCCGGCGAGGCCGTTGTGCGCGAGCATGCCCGCCCACATGATGTTGGCGCGTGCGTCGTAGTCCGTGGGGTCGGCGAGGGCGCGCGGGGTCTCTTGGATGAGGCAGCGGATGATTCCGGTGGCCACGTTGTCGGTGATGGGCACGGGGCCCGCGGCCGAGAAGTAGCGCTCCATGACGTGCGCGATCATGTCGCTGACGCCAGCGGCGGTCTGATACGGGGGCAGCGTGAAGGTGAGCTCCGGGTCCATGAAGGCGAGCACGGGACGACGAAGGTCGAGGGGGATGCCGCGCTTGAGGGAGAGCTCGTCGTTGGTGATGACGCAGCTCGCAGAGGCCTCCGACCCCGCGGCGGGAATGGTGAGAACGCTCGCCACGGCGAGCTCGCCCGCGGGCTTGGGCGCTCCCGTGAAGAGGTCCCAGACGTCTCCGGCGTAGGGGACGCCGACCGCGATTGACTTGGCGGTGTCGATGACCGAGCCTCCGCCCACGGCGAGGACCAGGTCGCAGCCAATCTCGCGCGCGGTTCGGATGCCGTCGCGCACGGGCCCGACCTCGGGGTTGGGACGAATCCCGCCCAGCTCGGTGTGGACGATTCCGGCCCCGTCGAGAGACGCGAGCACGCGGCCGAGCACGCCCGTGCGAACCACGGAGCCCTGTCCGTAGATGACGAGTGCGTGGGCATACCCCGCGGAGGCGAGCTCCGGGCCCACGCGATCGGTGACGCTGCGCCCGAAGACGAACTTGGTGGGGGAGCAGAACGTGAAGTCGTTCATGAGAGTCCTTTCTCTTGGTGGCTGATAGCAGCTTAGCGCTTGGGTGTAGCATGGTTTCATCGACAGTCGAAGGGGGAGTTTGTGCGCACGCTGGCCAATATCATCTGGATTGTCATGGGAGGCCTGGCGACGGCTCTCGGGTGGGTGCTCGCCGGGCTCATCTTCTACGTCAGCGTCGTGGGCATTCCCCTGGGGCGGCAGTGCATGAAGATGGCCTCGCTCACGCTTGCTCCGTTCGGCAGGCAGATTGTCTACGGGGGCGGCGCGCCGAGCCTCGTGGCGAACCTGTTCTGGGTGGTGCTCGCTGGCATCTGGATGGCGGCGGCGTATGCCGTGAGCGGCGTCGTCTGGTGCGCCACGATCGTCGGCATACCCTACGGCCTGCAGCTTCTCAAGATGGCCAAGCTCTCGCTTTTTCCGTTTGGAGCTCAGGTTTACTAGCCGGATGGCCCGTCGGCTCATCGGATTTCTCGCTACTCAAGGCGCAGCCAAGAAACTGCTGACAAGCCCTTCGGGCTGCAAGAGAACTCGTCAGGTGTCTACGCGCGACCCAAATCATGCATCACGTCGTCCGTGACGCCCTCGACCGTCATGCCGCAGCTGGCGAGAAGCTCCTCGGGGTCGTAGCGGTCGAGAAAGGCGCGCGGCAGGCCATAGCAGCGCACGCGCACATCCCCACTTTCGGCCAGGACGCGCGCGCAGCGCTCTCCAAAGCCGCCCTCTACGATGCCGTCTTCCAGCGTGACCACGAGCCTGTGCCGGGAGCCAAGCTCCTCGAGCAGCCTCTCGTCGAGCGTCGTGGCCAGGCGCGGGTTCACGAGGGTGGGGGAGACCCCTCGCCCCGCGAGCGCCTTGCAGACCCTCTCCCCCAGTGGAAAGACGTCGCCCAAGGCGAGAATCGCCACGTCGGAGCCCTTGCGCACGACCTCCGCCCCCCGTGCGAAGCTCGCGGGTCGCTCGAAGTCCGGGCGCGAGACTACGCCTGCGACGGGCACGCGGATGGCCACGGGCCCTGCTTGCCAATCGAGTGACCAATCGAGCATAGCGAGGTACTCCTCGCGGCACGTGGGTGCGAGGTAGGTGAGACCCGGCAGCGAGCCGAGCAGGGCGATGTCGAAGAAACCCAGATGGGTGGCATCGGTGGTGCCACGCGCCGAGGCACCGAAGATCAAGATCGTGGCTGGGGCCGCGTTGAGGCAGAGGTCGTGCCAGAGCTGGTCGTAGGCGCGCTGCAGGAAGGTCGCGTAGATGCCCAGAACCGGCTTGGCGCCAGCCTGGGCCAGAGCCGTCACGTAGCTCATCGCGTGCTCCTCGGCAATGCCCACGTCCACGAACTGCGGGCCCACCTGCGCGCGAAGCCTTGGCGTGAAGCCCATAACGTAGGGTGTGGCGGCGCTTACGGCCACGATGCTGCTGTCGGTGGCCATGCGCGCAGAGAGGAAGGAGCCCGTGATCGCATCGTAGCCCTTGGCGTCGGCGGAAGACAGGAAGGCCCCCGTCCTGGCGTCGAAGGGACGGGGGTGGTGCCAGGTCTCCGGGTCAGCCTCGGCGGGCGCGTAGCCAGCGCCCTTCTTGGTGTGAACGTGCAGGATCACCGGATGGTCGACGCCCGCGAGCTCGCTCAGCGCGCCCTCGAGCGCGGCGACGTCGTGGCCGTTCTCGAGGTAACGGTAGTCAAACCCCAGCGCGCGGAAGAAGTTGTGGGCTGCCGCGCCCCTCGTGCTCCTGAGCTCGGCGAGATTTTTGTAGATGCCTCCCTGGTCGGGGGCGATGGACCACTCGTTGTCGTTCACCACGACGATGAGCCCGCTCGCGAGCTCGGCCGCGTTGTCGAGCCCTTCGAACGCCAGACCGCCGGAGAGGGCTCCGTCGCCGATGACGCACACGACGTCGTAATCCTCTCCCGCGAGCTCGCGCGCCTTGACGAGGCCGCAGGCGAGGCTCACCGAGGTGGACGTGTGCCCCATCGCAAAGAGGTCGTGCTCGGACTCGCGCGGGCTGGAGAAGCCCGAGACGTCCTCGTAGTGCGCGGGATCGAGAAACGCCTGCGCCCGACCCGTGAGCATCTTGTGGGGATACGTCTGATGGGAGACGTCGAAGACGATCTTGTCGCGCGGGGAGCGAAAGACGCGATGCAGGGCAACGGTGAGCTCGACGACGGCGAGGTTGGGGCCCAGGTGGCCGCCGACGGCCGCGGAGCTTGAGATGATGGCGGAGCGAATCTCGTCGCAGAGGGCGGGGAGGGCAGAAGCGGGAAGGGCGCGTACGTCGGAGGGAGCGTTGATCTGCTCGAGGTACATGCGTCTCTCCTCTTTCGTACTCCTGGGCCCTCTCCACCCGCCTTAGGCAACGGGTTCCCTAGCATCGCACACTCGCTTGTCAAAGTTGTGGTGCGTTTGCAGAGAAGATCCCGTGTCCGGCGGGCTCGACTGTGTGCGTAGCGTGTCTCTCTTTTTTGAATTGTCCTCAGGACATACAATGAATCAACTCTTCTATCTGCTTGTTGTTAGATCACTAATTTTTGAATTTGATTAAAAAAAGTGCTTGTTCACGGTCCGCAGACGCGAGAAAAGAGGGCCTGCATGGCCAAGATTGTCATCACCGCCGAGACAGGTTGCGACGTCCCGCGCGACCAGGCGGCCGAGCTGGGCATCGAGCTCGTCCCGATGCATGTGACCATTGGGAACAGGACCATCGACGATGGGACGCTTCCCCCGGCAGAGATGCTCGAGCAGTGCCGCCAGCTGGTGGTGCTGCCGCGCACGAGCGGCTGCACCCCTATCGACTTTCAGGCCGTGTTCGATCGCATTCACGCGGCCGAGCCGGACGCGCAGATTCTGCATGTGGCCTACTCCGCGGCGACCACGTGCTCTCTCGAGTCTGCGCTCACGGCCGCCGAGGGTCGCGACTACGTGAGCTTTGTGGACACCAAGCAAGTGACCATCGGCCAGGGCTTCGTCGTGACGGATGCGGCCCGGTGGGTGCGTGCGCACCCCGACGCCACGCTCGCCGAGGCGCGCGCTCACGTCGAGGACCTCTCCGCGCGCACCCACATGGCGTTCATCCCCGGCGACCTAGGCTACCTGCGCGCGGGAGGCCGCCTCTCCAACGCTGCGTTCGTGGGCGCCACGCTGCTCAAAATCAAGCCCGTCGTGGAGCTCGTCGACGGAAAGCTGACGGCGACCAAGAAGATGCGCGGGTCCATGGGGCCTGCGGCGGTGAGCTTGATCGACTACCTTAGCCTGCGCGAGGAGCTCGACCCCGAGCGCATCTTCTTCATACGCTCCTCGGGCCTTCCCGAGCGCGTGCAGGAGTTAGCCGAAGCGCATGCGCTCGAGCTTGGCTTCAAGGAGGTCATCTGGTATGAGACGGGCAACGTGATCACGTCGCACTGCGGTCCGGGGGCCTTTGGGCTTGCCTTTGCGACGCGGGCGTAGCGCAAAGTCAGCATACGGCGACCAGCCGTGCCTCGCTAGTCCTCGAGCAGCTTGGAAAGACTCGCCGAGAAGCGCCTGCGGTCGTCATCCGTGAAGGGGGCCGGCCCCTTGGTGCGTCCGCCGCCCCGGCGAACCTTTTTCTCCTCGTGGCGGATGAAGAGCTCCATGTCGATGGTCTCCTTGCGGTAGACGTGTCCTCGCACGCCGATGGCGGCGGCGCCGCGGCCCAGCACCATGCCCGCCAGACCGATGTCCTGCGTGACCACGATGTCGTTGGCCAAGAGGCGCTCCACGATGGCGAAATCCGCCGAGTCCGCCCCCACGGAGACGTCAAGCGTTTCGACCCAGAAGCCGTGGCGGGCCGCATCCCCGCTTCGAGGGTCGTCCCGGCGAATGTGGCGCTCGAGGTTCTGCGTGCTGTTTCCTGCGATGACCACGCGCACTCCCGCCCGGCGCGCGCAGCTGAGCGCCTCGCGTGTGACGGGGCAGGCGTCGGCGTCTATGAAGAGCGTTCGAGGCATGGGGTTCCTTCCGCTGATGGTGGAATGACGTTGGGCATGGTCGAATGGCGCGCGGAGCGCCGCGTCGTTTCCTGTTCGCTATCTTAGGTCATGGGGAGGGAGGCTATGATGTGTGACAGGAAGGCTGGCGAGTGCGGGGGCGTGAGGTCCGTGGGGTTGATCAGGGCTGATGGGCTTACGGACGGTGAGCTTGCGCTCTTCTCCGGCGCACATGCCGAGGCGCTGCCCCTCTATCTTTCGCTGCGCGCGCGGCTGGCCGCAGAGCTGCCGGATACTGAGCTGCGTGCCCAGAAGACGCAGATCGGCCTTGTGGCGCGCCGGGTGTACGGGGCCGTCTCGTTTCTGCCTGCACGACGTAAGGTCGAGCGTCCCGACCCCTACCTCACGGTGACGTTTGGACTCTCGCACCACGTGCGGGCCCCTCGAATCGCACAGGTCGTAGAGCCCTATCCGGGGCGTTGGACGCACCACGTGCTTCTCGGCATGCCCGAAGAGGTGGACGACGAGCTCATGGTGTGGCTTGTGGAGGCCCACGATTTTGCACTCACGAAGTAACCCGTTTTTGCGGGACGATGAGGAGGGGGCATGATCGTTGACATCCGGGCGCGACTTGAGGGGCACGTCGACGAGAGGTACCGCAGCTTCCAGTGCGGGCTCATTCCCACCGTGGATCCCGGGAGCGTTCTGGGGGTGCGCGTTCCCGAGCTGCGCAGGATAGCCCGGGAGCTCACGCACGATGGGCTTGCGGACGCTCGTGGGCTTCTGGGCCCGCTGCCGCACGAGACCTACGAGGAGGGAATGATCCACGCCCTCCTCATCAATGAGGTGCGCGACTATGACGCCTGTGTGGCGGCGCTGAACGAGTTCCTGCCCTTCGTGGACAACTGGGCGACCTGCGACATCCTGGCGCCGCGTGCCTTCGAGACCCGGCCCGCCGCACTGCCCGCGCAGGTGGAGGGCTGGATGGCGGATGGGGAGCATCCCTACGCGGTGCGCTTTGGTGTCGGCGTGCTCATGAGGCTCTATTTGGACGACGCGTTCGACCCCATCTATCTGGGACGCGTGTGTGCGCTGCGTTCAGAGGAGTATTACGTCAACATGATGGTCGCCTGGTACGTCGCCACGGCGCTCGCCAAGCAGTGGGAGGCGGCGCTGGGCGCCCTCGAGGGCCGCCTGCTTTTCCCATGGACGCACAACAAGGCCATCCAGAAAGCCATCGAGAGCCGACGCGTCACGCCCGAGCACAAGGAGCTCCTGCGCACGCTGCGAGTCTAGGCCATTTTCACTGTGCCCGTGCGGATATGGGCGGGGCTCTCGTCCTTCCACACGCGGGCGCGCGAGTTGTTGCGATAGGCGGGAAGGCGCTTCATGAGGTCGAGCAGGTACGATGAAGGACAGGCCTCTCCCGTGCGGGCTCGGGACCTCGCGAGAGCCGATGATACCCCCTCGTAACCTCCTCGCGTTAGAATGTCTCTCTTGAGGGGGGAGTCGCTAATGGGGGAAGCTGTATGAGGCTTGATGCACTTGAGATCGGTAAGGACGCGGTCGTCGCTTCGGTGAACTCGGACGACCAGGCTTTGCACCAGCACATTCTTGACATGGGGCTCACGCCGGGCACCAAGGTCACCATGGTGAAGTACGCCCCCATGGGCGACCCCGTGGAGATACGCCTGCGCGGCTACGAGCTGACCCTGCTCAAGGAGGACGCGGCGCACATCGAGCTCACGGACGTGCACGACGCCCATGAGCAAGCGTATGGGAACGCGCACGCGCCCACTTCAAACCACCCTGCCCTCGGCGAGCGCGCCTATCGTCCACGTGCCTCCGCAGACGCGCTCGACGAGACTGCGCCGCTCTCGCTGGCCCTCGTGGGAAACCAGAACTGTGGCAAGACCACGCTGTTCAACCAACTCACGGGCTCCAACCAGCATGTGGGCAACTTTCCCGGGGTGACCGTGGACCGCAAGGACGGTCAGGTGCGGGGCCACGCCAAGGTCACGGTCACTGACCTGCCCGGCATCTACTCGCTGTCCCCGTATACGAGCGAGGAAATCGTGAGCCGGCAGTTCATTCTGGATGCGCACCCGAATGCGGTTATCGACATCATCGATGCGACCAACATCGAGCGTAACCTCTACCTCACGCTGCAGCTCATGGAACTCGATCGCCCGATGGTGCTGGCGCTCAACATGATGGACGAGGTCACGGCCAACGGCGGGACTGTGGACGTGAACCTCCTCGAGAGCCTGCTCGGGATCCCCGTGGTCCCGATCTCGGCAGCCAAGAACGAGGGTGTCGACGAGCTCGTCGAACACGTGCTTACCGTGGCACGCCGCGGGGAGCTTCCGGGACGGCTGGACTTCTGCGCGCCCGATGGCCCTGACGGCGGAGCGTTGCACCGCTGCATCCACGGTATCGGCCATCTTGTCGACGACCATGCCCGGCGTGCGGGAATCCCGGTGCGCTTTGCCGCGACCAAGCTCGTGGAGGGCGACGAGCTCGTGACCAAGGCACTGTGCCTCGATGCCAACGAGCTCGCCGGCATAGAGCACATCATCGTTCAGATGGAAGAGGAGGCGGGCACGGACCGCCTCTCCGCCTTGGCTGACATGCGCTTCTCGTTCATCGGCGAGGTTTGCGAGAAGTGCGTGGTCAAACCGCGCGAGAGCAGGGAGCACCTGCGCTCCGTGGCCATCGACCGCGTGCTCACGGGCCGCCGCACGGCCCTTCCCGCGTTCGTCGCGATCATGGGACTCGTGTTTTGGATCACCTTTGGATCTCTGGGTGCCTGGCTTCAGGGTCTCATGGAAGAGGGCGTGGACGCACTCACGCAGATGACCGATGCCGCCCTCACCGCCTCCGGCGTGAATCCGGTGGTGCAATCCTTGGTCATTGACGGGGTCTTTGCGGGCGTGGGCAGCGTGCTTTCGTTTTTGCCCCTTATCGTGGTGCTGTTCCTGTTGCTGTCCGTGCTCGAGGATTCGGGCTACATGGCACGCGTGGCCTTTGTCATGGACAAGATCCTGCGCAAGTTCGGCCTGTCGGGCCGCAGCTTCGTCCCCATGCTCATCGGCTTTGGCTGCAGCGTGCCGGCCATCATGGCCACGCGCACCCTGCCCTCCGAGCACGACCGCAAGATGACCGTCATGCTCACGCCCTTCATGAGCTGCTCGGCCAAGCTGCCCGTCTACGGGCTTCTCTGCTCGGCGTTTTTTGCACGCAGAACGGTTCTAGCCATGGTGTCGCTTTATGCGCTCGGCATCCTCGTGGGCATGCTCGTGGCGCTCGTCCTCCATCGCACCACCTTTCGCGGTGCACCGGTGCCGTTCATCATGGAGCTGCCCAACTACCGGATGCCGAGTGCCAAGACCACGCTTCGCCTGGCATGGGACAAGGCCAAGGACTTCATGACCCGTGCGTTCACGATTATCTTCCTGGCGAGCGTGGTCATCTGGTTCCTGCAGACCTTCGATGTGCGGCTCAACGTGGTGGAGGATCAGTCGCAGAGCCTGCTCGCGGGTCTGGGCGGTCTCATTGCCCCGGTCTTCGCACCGCTCGGCTTTGGCGACTGGAAGTCCTCGACGGCGTTGGTCACGGGGCTCATCGCCAAGGAGAGCGTCATCTCCACGCTTACGGTCCTTCTGGAAGACACCACGGCGGCCGCGCTGCGCACCCTCTTCACGCCGCTCACGGCCTACGTGTTCCTAGTGTTCACCTTGCTCTATCCGCCGTGCGTGGCGGCGATCGGCGCCGTGAGGAGCGAGCTTGGAGGCCGCTACGCAGCGGTGGTGTTTGCGCTGCAGATAGGGGTCGCGTGGGTCGTGGCATTTGTCGTGCGCACGATTGGCCTCGCGCTCGGGCTCGGGTAGTCTCGCACGTGAGCGCGGGCGCGGTCTTTGTCAGGACAGGCACGGACTTTTCGCGTGGAGGCGCCCACGCTCGTGGAGGCGTCGGTCACGCGCCTGGGCACGAGTAGCGCCACCGTCATCTCTCGGGGTGCCTAGGAGTAGGCGGCCCATGTTCCGGTGCTGCGCTGTTTGGGTCTTCGGTACATCAAGCCACATTGCGTTTTCCAAAAACGTGCATCGAAGGCCAAAGGCGCGCGTGTGGTGGGGCCATTTTCACATCGTCGGGTTCTTCGCTCGGGTATATTTCCTTGTGACGATCCTTTGCAGCCGGGTCACCACCTGCTCATGCATGCCGCGCAATGCCCGCGTAAGCGAACAAGGAGAATGCAATGACCGACAAGAAGCATGACGCCTTCGACTCGACTCAGGAAAACGGAGCCCGTGGGGAGGAGTCCCTCGGGACGACGTACCATCGAGGTCCCGTGATCATGCGGGGTCCAATGATTCCCTCCGACACCACGACGGGAAACCTTCTGTCACACGAGGAGTCGACGGACTGGCTGCACATGGACCCCTGGCGAGTCCTGCGGATTCAGGCGGAGTTCGTGGATGGCTTCGGTGCTCTGGCCGAGCTGGGGCCCGCCGTCTCCTGCTTTGGCTCCGCACGGACCCCACGTAGCGATCCCATGTATCATGCCGCGCGATATGTGGGGGCCAAGCTCGCGCAGAGGGGTGTGGCCGTGATTACCGGTGGAGGACCGGGCATCATGGAGGCCGCCAACCGCGGGGCGTCCCAGGCTGGCGGCAAGTCAGTGGGTCTGGGGATTGAGCTGCCGCACGAGCAGGGCATCAACGAGTGGGTCAACCTCGGCATGACCTTCCGCTACTTCTTCGTGCGCAAGACGATGTTCGTCAAGTACTCGAGCGGCTCCATCGTGTTCCCGGGCGGATTCGGCACGCTCGACGAGGCGTTCGAGCTGCTCACCCTCGTGCAGACACATAAGGTGGCCAAGACCCCGGTCGTGTTCTTTGGCTCCGAGTACTGGGACGGTCTCATGAGCTGGATCGAGGGGCCCATGCGCGAGTCGGGCAACATATCAAAGCTCGACCCCGCGCTCATGGTGGTCACCGACGACGAGGACGAGGCCATCCGCATGGCCACGAGCACGATCGCGGGGTAGCGATGCGCGGGTGCCCCTCCCCATCCGCCTAAGACGGGGAACCGAACTCCTTATATCATCCGATGCGCGGTCGCTCTTCGCGAGCGGCCGCGCCCCTTGTCTAAGGCTCGATCTTGGAGACAGTTAAGTTAATGCTGTTGATACTCTGCATACTGACGAGAGATTCGTATTCTTCGCCATCGCTGTTGCTAGAGAAAGTCATAGATATGGGAGTGTTGGCAGTAACGTCTTGCCCCGTTACCACGTAGCCTGAGAGTGCATCCTTGTCTTCGGGATCGACGTACGAGCCGTCGTCGGTCACAACGGCTAACGTGACGTATCCGTTGCCGTAGGCGTCCGTCAGTCTGCCAGCCATCGAGAGATAGCCACAAGCGGCAAGATTTCTTCCGACATAGTCTCGAACGATGCGCGTGTATTTGTCGGGTGAGGGGTCTATAAAGGTCATGCCTGTCGCATTTCCTGATGGCTCTGCGACCCTGTGGACGGCGAGGGAGACCTCTTCGTAGTTCTGAGAGCTAATGAGGCTGTCGTACTCCTCTCCCGCGCTGTCATGCTGGAAAGAGAGCTTTATTTCCGTGTTCGGGTCGATGTTCTGGTCGTAGATGACATATTCTTTGAGCAGATCCTCGTCTTCGGGATTGAGATAGGTTCCATCATCGGCAATATAGGTGAGAATGACGTTTCCGCTTCCATAGCGATCATGCCGCCGCGTGTCCAAGGCGGTATAGCCGACGGTTGCCGCGTTCATGCCCGTGTAGTCCTTGATGTACCACGTGTACTTGTCCGGTGACGTCTTTATGATCGTGGGCGTGTCCGCCTTTTGGTCCTGTTTCTTTTCTGACGTCGTAGTCGACGATTCCTCGGTAGTGGCGATGCTCGAGCATCCCATGACCGATAATCCAATCATGAGGGCCACTGTTAGCGCAAGCATGGATTTCCCAAAGGCCGCCTTCGTTCTCATAGTCATTTCCCTTTCTGATTTTTGTCAAATTACTTCTAATTAAATGTTGAGCGCCTCTTCGAGATACGCATATGAACCCGGACCCATCCAGAGCTCAATGGCGAGGTCTAGGCCGGGCTCGTTGAGCATCTCCGCGAGAGGTGATGGCACCCTCTCCGTCCCTGGGCAACGGGCCTTATCGAGAATGGCTAGAGCATCTCCTGCAATTTCGCGCACTTCGAGCGCCTTGGGGTCCAGCCCCTGGCGCCTGCAGGAAAGGAGATCTTCCAGACATGCCCTTATCTCCGTGGTTAAGACAGCCCTTGGAGAAGCCAGGGCAGAGATGAGAATATGATGGGCGACGCAGAGTTCGACAAGATCGGCGAGCTTGGTCTCACGCTCAGAATCACTCAGGAAGACTCGCAGAGCCTCGCCACGTACGACTTGTTCCCGGGCGATCTCCTCCTGCTCTCGGAGTCGCGCGACCTGAAAGCCGGCAAGTGCATGGTAGCCCCCAGCTTTCTCTGACTGACAAAGCAGATGCTTGATTTCAGGCAGGCTGTATCCGCGGTCTCGGTACTGCTTGACGATAAAAAGTATCCCGAGATCCTCGGCGCTATAGAGTCTCCTGCCCCATGACCCGTCCCTTGGTTCGAGGATTCCTACGCCGCCCTTACCGTGATAGCAGGAGCGCTGGATATCTCGCCGAGGCAGGCCGATTAGTCGCTCGACTTCGGATATCTTCCATCCCTTGCGCTCGCTCACTGTGCTCATGTACTCACCTCCAGACCTTACTAAATCTGTTCAATCGTTGAATAGCAAGAAGTCTCTTCTCCAGACGTAGTGTGAACGTGCATGTGGTCATCCCTCCCTGATGAATGGCTGGCGAGACGGAACCTCGCCATAAGAGAGGGAGAAATATTCGCGAAGGGGTTCCAACGGAAGTAGAGAATACCGTTGGCCTTTTTCTTCTTGTGCACACAGACGCGCTGCTCTAGCGTAGGCGTCGCTGCACGGACCCTGAAACCGATCAAGGAGATAAGCATGGATGCTGATGCCAGCGAGCCCGCGTCTGCGGAGTCGCGCTCGGCAGTTGACTACACTGCTGCGCTTAACACGGTTCTCAATATTGTGGATGGCGCAGCGATTGTGTTCGCCGAGGGGGGTGGAAAGGTTGCCTTGGCCTTGGGCGTCTTTAAGAAAATCGCTCCCCTTATCCGCGAGGCGGCCCCTCTGGTGGTGCCGGTTGTCGCTCCTGCGGTTGATCGGGCCAAGGACGTGGCAGCCAGGACCGCTGCCAAAGCGCCTGACGCTCTGAAAGAAACCGCTCACGCCGCACAGGATGCGGCAGTCAGTGCACGAGATGCCATAGCAGCGCCCATTGTCAGCGCTAACGAGAAGCGCGAGCAGCTGCGGGCCCGCACGCATGCTCGAAAGACCTTGCTTGACGGAGCCACCAAGGCGTTCAGCTCGAAGGCATTCATAGAGATGTGGGATGCCCAGGAGGAGTCGCATGCGAAGGGAATTGACTCCCTGCTTGCCTATCCAGGATGCTACGTCATCCTGACCTTTGAAAAGAAGGTCAGGGGTTCTGACTACAGCGGATTCCGCGACATCTATGTTGGTCAGGCCAACAAGGTTGGTACGGGAATCTACAACGATTTCACGGGCGATGGAAGCCCTGACGTCTACGCCGACATAAAGTTCAAGCAGCCTGTCTACGTGCTTCTCTACCTTTGCCCCGAGGAGCGCCTTGATGAGCTGCGATCCTCGCTTATCGTGGCACTTGACGCTGACGATTCCTATAACAGAGCTGAGTAGGTCGTTCGACACAAGAATTTTGTCGGAGCGGGCAATCTGTCAGGGAACGTTGCGCTTACGAATTTAGTGCTGAGGCACGCTAGGGGCTGTGATGCTCACGAATTCGGAACTAGGGAACGCCCCGAGAGCCCTGTACGTGCCACGGGGCCGAATTCGTGAGCGGAGGCGTCTTCGGGGGACGCGCAGGCGATAGGTGGCGCGGTCATGAGCCTCGTGAGAAACGCTTGCGCCCATACGCGCGCGCCTCACTTGGGGTTGCCAGAAAGGATCACGATGCTGCTCATGTTAGCCGTGTGGCGAAGGGTGACGTTCTCCTTTACAAGAAAACAGCCACCCTGGCAGGGCGGCTGTTCTGCGTGGGTGTCACCCACAAACACGGTTGTCCACAGGAGGGCCTCAAACCCTCCGTTCGGGCCTCTCTTATCAGAGCTAGAGCAATTTCTCCACGGCCGGCTTCACGACGGTCGCGACGTCGGCGGTGGGCTCGAAGCGCTCAACGACGTGGCCCTCGCGGTCGATGAGGAACTTGGTGAAGTTCCACTTGATGTCCGGCTTCTTCTCCCATTCCGGGTCGGCCTTGCCTAGGATGTCCAGCAGGATTGGCGTGATCTTATGGTCGGGATCGAAGCCGGCATAGCCGCGCTCGCCCTTGAGCCAGGTGTAAAGGGGGCTCTCATCTGCGCCGTTCACCTCGATCTTGCCGAACTGCGGGAAGGTGACGCCGAAGCGACCGGTGCAGAACGTGTGAATCTCGTCGGAGGTGCCGGGGGCCTGCTCTCCGAACTGGTTGCAGGGAAAGTCGAGAATCTCGAGGCCACGTCCGGAAAGCTCCTCGTAGAGCTTTTGGAGGTCGGCGTAGGTCGGGGTGAAGCCGCACTCGGTAGCGGTGTTGACCACGAGCAGGACCTTGCCCTTGTAGTCGGAGAGGCTGACGTCAGCCCCGGTGCGATCCTTTACGGTGAAGTCATAGATGGTGCTCATGAGGGCTCCTTCTGGTTGTGGGGTAACGCGCGAGGCGCGCCGTTGGAGCAGTTGTACCCCTTGTCCAGCGAGCCCAACCAGACGGAGTGCCTCAGCTCGTTGCGATATGCTGTCCCCATGTCAGACTATCAGCACATAGCGCACGGGTTCGAGCCGGTGCTCGACGAGAGGAGTCGCGTGCTCGTGCTCGGATCGTTTCCGTCGGTGCTCTCGCGCCAGAACGCGTTCTACTACGGAAACCCGCAGAATCGCTTCTGGCGGGTGATCTCGTCGCTCACGGGAGAGCCGGTGCCCAAGATCCACGACGTGGTTGCCAAACGAGCGCTGCTTCTGCGTCATGGCATCGCCCTGTGGGACGCGATCGAGAGCTGCGACGTGCGCGGTTCGAGTGATGCGTCGATAAGAAACGTGGTGCCGGCTGATGTGAGTCGCATCACGTCCGCGGCGCACGTGGAGGCCGTCATCTGCAACGGCTCCACGGCGGGCAGGCTCTACCACCGCTGGCTCGAGGGGGAGCTGGGCCTTGTCGCCACGGTGCTTCCATCCACGAGTCCGGCCAACGCCTCGTGGTCGCTCGCGCGCCTGATCGAGCGCTGGGGAGAGGTGCTCATGCCGCTTATCGAGAAGACTGGGGAGGCGCATGACTGACGAGGAGCGCCTGCGAGTGTGGGGGTGCTTACGAATCGGGGGCTGTGGCAGAGAAGAGCTATCTTCCCTCTGCCACAGCCCCGAATTCTTGAGCAAACGTCGTTGATTCGTGCCACAGGCCTCGATTCGCGAGCGCGTCGCCTTGCGTCGCCTCGCGCCCGCGACGCGCCTAGAACGTGGCCGTCAGTCGTTCAAGCGCCGTGGCAGCGGTGTTCTCGTCGGGTCCGCAGACGCTCACGACTACGCGCTCGCCGCTGCGCACGCCGAGCGTGAGAAGCTCCATGAGCTGCTTGGCGTCCACATCGCGTTCCCCGTGCGTCAGGGTGACGCGGCTGCGCCAGCGCTGGGCCTCGCTCGCGAGCAGCACGGCAAGCTGTATGTGCAGTCCGAGTGGGTCAGTGATGTCGCACGCTATCTCACGCATGGGTTCCCTCCGATGGTGTCATCAGCTCCGACCATAGCCGCCTCGTTGCCGCGCAGGCTTCTCGCGTCGGCAGAATGCGCCCTGCGGGCCGCCATCGGTAGCCGACCTAGGCGATGAGGTCGGAGGGGCGCAGGTCCTTCGCCGAGGAGATCATGTCTGCCACGCACCCTGGCGTCTCGGGGCCGCCGCGCTTGAGCCATAGGGAGACGATCGTGAGCACATGGTCGAGGACGAGCTCGCGCGCGTAGGCCTCCCCGAAGACGCCGCGTCCGTCCACGCGCTGCCCCGTGGTTGCGAGCCCCTGGTCGAGCAGGGTGCCCACGATCCGTCGGAGCTTGGTCGAGAACTGGGCGTCGCCGTTGCACCCCGCGATGGCCGAGACGAAGGCGAGGTCCTTCGAGACGAACTCGAGCGACTCGAGGATGGCCGCGCGCGGAAACATCTCGGGGGGCCCAATCGCCCCGTCTTCGCGTGGACGCAGGAGAATCTCCTCGAGACGGGCCATGAAGTCTCCCTCGAGCTGCTCAAGCAGGTCGTACTTGTCAATGAAGTGCAGGTAGAAGGTTCCGCGGTTGATTCTCGCGCGCCGCGTGAGGTCGCTCACCGTAAGAGCGTCGAGGCCCTTCTCGTCGATGAGCTCAGTGAAGGCGAGCTTGATGCGCATCTGGGTCTGCGTGGCCCGCCCCGTCTTCTCCTGAGCCATGGACGTCTCCCGCTGATCGATTCCATATGAACGGTTTCTCTTGCATTGTGTATTGCCCCGTTCTCCTCACAGGGTAGAATCTTCTTTGTTAATAGTCAACATGTTGTTCATTTAAGGCGGGCACGAAGGTATGTCATATATCGAGGTCGGCCACGAGTTCAAGCGCTACCCGGGCGGCGTCTCCCCGGTCGTGGCCAACAACGATGTGAGCTTCTCCGTCGAGAGGGGCGAGCTCGTGACCATCCTGGGAGCCTCGGGAGCGGGAAAGTCCACGCTTCTCAACATCTTGGGCGGGATGGACACGGCGAGCGAGGGGAGCGTGGTCATAGATGGGAAGGACATCGCCACGTACGGCCCCCATCAGCTTACCAATTACCGCCGCACGGACGTGGGCTTCGTCTTCCAGTTCTATAACCTCGTGCCCAACCTCACCGCACGCGAGAACGTCGAACTGGCCTCCCAGATCGTTACCGACGCGGCCGATCCGGTCGAGACCCTGGCCAGCGTGGGACTCGCCGAGCGCCTGGACAACTTCCCGGCGCAGCTCTCGGGCGGCGAGCAGCAGCGCGTGGCGATCGCGCGCGCGGTGGCCAAGAACCCCAAGATCCTCCTGTGCGACGAGCCTACGGGCGCTCTCGACTACCAGACGGGCAGGCAGGTCCTGGGCATCCTCGAGGAACGCTGCCGCGAGCGGGGCGCGACCGTCCTCATCGTCACGCACAACACGGCCATAGCTCCCATTGCCGACCGCGTGGTGCGCATGCATGACGCTCGCGTCCAGTCCGTCGAGGTTAACGCCAGCCCGACGTCGATCTCCGACATCGAGTGGTAGGGGGAGGGCGCGTGACGCTCACCAAAAGACAGCGCAAGACAGCGCTCGCCAAGGACTTTCGCCGCTCGATTGCTCACTCCAAGGGACGCTTTGCGTCGATTCTCCTGCTCATGGCCCTGGGCTCGTTCGCACTCGTGGGTCTCTTCGTGACGGGACCCGACATGCGAGCCACGGGTGCAGCCCACTTCGGCTCGTATGACCTGGCCGACCTCACGGTCATCTCCGACTACGGCCTCACCCCAGACGACGTCACCGCGATTGACGGGGTCATGGGGGCCTCCGCCATCGAGTATGGCTCCTTCACGGACGTGACCGTGGACGGGACCACTCAGGCGGTGCGTGTGATGTCGGTGCCTGCGGATGTCTCGCGACTTGAGCTCGTAGGCGGCCGCATGCCCGAGTCGGACGACGAGATCGCGCTCGGCTCGAACCTGGCCGACGCGTTCGCCCTCGCTGACACGTTTGACGTCATCGAGAAGGCTAATGCCCTGTCCGGCACGACCTCGCTCACACGGACTTCGTTCACCGTGGTGGGCTATGTCAACTCGCCCGAGATCCTCTCGTTCGTGAACATGGGGCAGTCGACGGCGGGCACGGGCTCGCTTGCGGGGTACGCCGTGGTGGACCAGGGGGCCTTTGATGCGGACGTCTACACCCTGGCCCGTTTGCGCTTCTCGGACGCCGCGGGGCTCGACCCCTACTCCGATTCCTATCGCGACGCCGTCCAGGCGCACAAGGAGGAGCTCCGGGAGCTTCTCGCCACGCGTCCCCAGGAGCGCCTCGAGGAGGTCAGGTCCTCCGGGCAGCAGGAGATTGACGAGGGGCAGGCCGATCTCGACGACGTCCAGACTCAGCTTGACGACACGAGCGCCCAGCTGAGCGAGGCTTCCGTGCAGCTGGATGAAGCGGCGGCGCGGATCGTGGCCGCGAGGGGGGAGCTCGCCTCCTCTGCCTCTGCGGGCCAGGCGCAGCTTGACGCCGCGCACGAGCGCCTCGCCGTCGCCGTCGATCAGCTCTCCTCGGCGCGCACGCAGCTCGACGCCCTAGGGGACCAGATTGACGACGGCGCCCAGCAGCTCGCGGATGGGCAGGCCGAGCTTGCCTCGCAGAAGGCGGAGCTCGACGGAAGGCAGGGGGCCTTCGACCAGGCCGCGGCCGCGTATGATCAGAGGTGGGACTCGGTGAGCGCGGGATGGCAGTCCAGCCGGGACGCGTGGGCCCAGCTCGACGCCGTGCGCGACCAGATTCCCGCCCAGATGGAGCATTGGGCGGAGGCCGTCGGCGCTGACCCCACGGATGCCGAGGCCGTCACGCAGCTCGCGGCGTGGGCGCAGCGCCAGGAGCAGCTCGCCCAGCTCGACGAGCTCAAGGCCATCTATGATCAGCTCGTGGGCTTTGCTGGCTCCCGAGACGACCTCGCCCGGCAGTTGGCGCATGCCCATGCGGCCTTTGACGCGGCGGCGGCCACGCTCTCCCAGAAGTCCTCCGAGCTCGGCTCCGCTCGCGCGGCCTACGACGCCGGCGAGGCGACCTACGCCCAGAACTATGCCGACTACCAGGGTGGCGTTACGGCCTACCAGGCTGCGCTCGCCTCTTACCGCCAGCAGCTCTCGGCTGCAAACGACCAGATCCTAGACGCCCAGTCCCAGCTCGTTGCCGGCCGACAGGAGTACGAGCACAACCTCGACGCCTTCGAAAAGGCTCTGCCCGCCGCCCAGGCCCAGATCACCGACGGTGCCGTGACGCTCGCCGATGCCCGCACGCGCCTGGGACGCCTGACCATGCCCTCCTATGAGACGGACACGCGCCGCGAGGCGCCGGGCTCGCAGGCCTATGCGACCTATGACACCATCTCCCAGATCGTGGACTCGCTCGCCCGCGTCTTTCCCGTCCTTCTGTACCTGGTGGCCGCTCTCGTCACGCTCTCCACGATGACGCGCATGGTCGACGAGGAACGCGTCAACTCGGGAACCCTGAAGGCGCTCGGCTACTCGGACGTGGACATCGCCAAGAAGTTCGTGCTCTACGGAGCCCTTGCCGGGGGCGTCGGCGCGGTCCTGGGCATCGTGGCCGGCCATACCCTGCTGCCTTGGATCGTCTATACGGCCTACGGTCACGCCTTCACCCTGCCTCCCATCCAGCTGCGCTTCCATCCCGGCATCACTGCGATCGCCCTGATCCTGGCGGCGGCCTGCTCGGTCCTGCCCGCTTTCGTGGCGGTTAAGCGCGAGCTCCTGGCCCGACCCGCCGAGCTCCTGCTGCCCAAGCCACCGCGCGGGGGCTCCAAGATCTTCCTCGAGCGCCTCACGCCCATTTGGGGGAGGATGTCGTTCAATCACAAGGTCACGGCGAGAAATCTCTTTCGCTATAAGCAGCGCATGCTCATGACTGTGCTCGGCGTGGCCGGCGCCGTGTGCATGCTCGTGGCTGGCTTCGGAGTCCAGCATTCGATCTCGGAGATGGGGACCAGGCAGTTCGACGAGCTCCTGAACTACGACATGATCGTCGCTCGCACCCCGACCGCCGCTGACTCCCAGCTCTCAGAGGTCGATGATCTCCTGGAGTCCGGCGCGGTCGCGGCCCACGCGCCCGTTCGCTACGAGAGCGTCTCACGCGAGGGAGGGGCCAACCAGGATCGCCAGGACGTCACCCTGCTCGTGCCCCAAGACGACGCTGCGCTCAATGACTATGTGCTGCTCAACGACCGCACAGGCGGGGCGAAGCTCACCCTGCCCGACGGGGGCGCCGTCATCTCGGAGCGTCTGGCGAGCCTGCTCGGGCTCAAGGTGGGCGACATCCTCGACTTTACGGCAGCCGACGGGCGCGCCCGCTCGGTTACGGTCGCGGGAATCACCGAGATGTACATGGGCCACTTCATGTTCATGAGCCGCGATGCCTATGAGGCCTGCTACGTCACGGACTTCTCGTCAAACGCGGACCTCGTGCGGCTTTTCGACGGCTCCACGACCAGCGTCGAGGACGAGTCTGCGCGCTTCATGAGCCTGCCCGGCGTGCGCGGCGTGGTCCAGAACACGGCGCTTGAGAATCAGATCAACACGGTGGTGAGCTCGCTCGACATGATCATGACCGTCCTCATCGTTGTGGCCACGCTGCTGGGAATCGTCATCATGTACAACCTCACCAACCTCAACGTCTCCGAGCGCATGCGCGAGCTCTCCACGATCAAGGTCCTGGGCTTTCACACTAACGAGACGACCATGTACATCTACCGCGAGACGATCGTGCTCACCGCGTTCGGTCTTTTGGCGGGCTACGCCCTGGGCGTGGCGCTGCATGAGTACATCCTTGTCGTGGTACCGCCCGACGAGGTCATGTTCAACCCGGCTCTCTCGGCGATCGAGTTCGCGGTGCCGGCCCTGGTCGTGGCCGCCATCACGGTGATGCTGTACTTCGTGGTCGTCTACCGTCTGCGGCACGTGGACATGCTCGAGGCGCTCAAGAGCGTGGAGTAGGGGCCTGGCCCCCGCAAGTGAGGCGCATTCTTGATGCCTCTGCGAGGAAGTGGCCTTGGTGTGCGATCATGGCCCGGCGTTTTTCCCGCTGGCATGTCTTGTCGGTGCCAAGAAGAACTCCCTTGCACCAAAAAGTCGTCCCTAATCCGTGAGGGGCAAACCATTTTGCGCGAGTCTGCCGCTTGGTACGCAATGCGATCTAGGACGAGAAGAATCGTGCCCTGAGACAGACTCGGTGAGAGGGCCCCATGGCAGCAAAGTTGCGCGCGGCGCTCGCTCGCCCTTTGGCGCGGAGTCCGCCGGCCTTCTCCACGAGATTGCGGTATAACGGCATCAAATACATTACGTCGAAGGAGAAGCCATGAACGAGGTCATCACCGCACTCAAGAGCCGCCGCAGCACGCGTGCCTACACGCCGGAGCTTCCGAGCGCCGACAAGATCGGTCAGGTCGTGGAGGCGGGCCTGTGGGCCTCGAGCGGCAGGGGGCGACAGGACCCCATCATCGTAGCCGTTACCAACAGGGATCTGCGCGATCGCCTTGCGACCATGAACGCGCGCATCATGGGCTCCGCGGAAGGGTTCGACCCGTTCTACGGCGCCCCGGTCGTGTTGGTCGTTCTGGCCCCCAAAGACGTGCCCACCCATGTCTATGACGGCAGCCTCGTGATGGGGAACCTTCTGCTCGCCGCCCATGCCGTTGGTCTGGGGAGCTGTTGGATCCATCGCGCCAAGGAGGAGTTCGACGCCCCCGAGGGCAAGGCCATTCTCTCCGAGCTGGGCGTGAACGGCGACTACGAGGGCATCGGCCACTGCATTCTGGGATATGCCGCAGACGTTCCCGAGCCCGAGCCGCGCCGTGAGGGGCGCGTGTTTCTCGCCGAGTAGGTGCGGGTGCCCGTCTGCGTTCTGCTAGCCTAGGGGTCGTCGACCATTGCTTCGATGACCCCCTGCATGTGCGAGTGAGAGCGTGGACTATGGATCTCAGCCAAGCGATCGAGTGCGCAAACGCCTTTGTCTTCCCGGGATTTCTCACGGATGACGCGTCACTGTCAGCGGAGCGCTCCAAAAACGAGGAGGCGCTCGGGGTTCTTAGGTCCGCCTGGATGGACGCCCCGGCGGGCAAGGAGCCCTTCCCCTACGAGCTCGTGCTCGACCTCGCCGACCGCAATCGAGACGTTTGCGACCGCTTTGGCACCGAGCGTCTGCGCGGGCTCTCCCCCTCGAGCCTTGCGCGGGGCCTGTCTGCCGCCGACCTCATCCGTGCGGTCGCCGTGCTCCAGCACAGAAGCGTGGCGCAGGTCACGGCCCTGTCGGGGTCGGACGCGCGTGACCTCAACGTGGCCTGGGTGGACGCTCCGGTCTCGGGCATGGTCGTGGGCATAGACATCGAGACCACCGAGCGCGATCCGGCGCGCGGCTACATCATCAATGTGGGTCTCGAGTTCATGACGGTGGGTCCCAAGGCCAGACCCCACGACCCCTTCGCCGGATACTTCGGTCTGCCCGAGATGTACGCCACCAAGGGCGTGCCCCTCACGGAGATTCACCAGATCACCTGGTCTGACCTCGCAGGCAAGACGCCCTTCCGGGAGGACAAGCAGGTCCAGAAGGCGCTTCTCGCCGCGTTGTGCGCCTATCCCTTCATGGCGCACAACGCGGCCTTCGAGGACTCCTGGTTCATGCTGCACATCGACGGTTACGCCGAGGCGCGCAAGGACGGTCGCATTGTGCCCATCGACACGCGCGACGTCTGCCGTCGCGTGGACCCCGAGGTGCGCACTCTGCCGCACGAGATGCGACCTGCCTCACTGCAGAGCTGGGCCCAGCGGCGCGGCACGCTCAAGGCGGGAGAGTCCGAGCGCCACCTGGGCCTCGATGACGTGGAGCTCATGCTCGCCACCGTCCAGGCGGAGTTCACCGAGAGGAACATGCTGTAGGAACCCGGGCCCCATCCAAGGACCTGGCTCCGCGACAGCGCATGGCGGCGTTCGCCGCTAGGAGAGCTCGACCACCGCTGCGTCCTCGCGCGTGATCTGGTAGGTGACGTATTCGTTGGCGTTGTCCACGCCGGGAGTGACCGTCGTGACCCAGACGATCTTGTCGCCCGCCTCGACAAATGACAGGGCCGTCGCGGACGTGCGGCGCGGCACCGTGGCCAGGGCCTCTATCGATGGGGTCCCGTCCTTCTGCGTTCCCGTGTTGACAAGCACCGCGAACGTCTCGCGATCTACGAAGAACAGATCGCCCCCAGAGCGGTCGAAGATGACCTTCTGCGAGCTGAAGTCGTGGACGAGCTGCTCATCCGTGCCATCGGTGGCCACGCTCACCAGACGGTTCGTGAGGGCGACGTCGTCTTGGGCCTCCACGTAGACGCGGCCGTCGGCTACCTGCCAGCTGAGCGCGCTCTTGTCGCTCGAGACCCCATCGAGCGAGAAGACCACGAGCTCGTCGGCGCCCTCGAGCGTCACTGAGCGAATCTGGCGCGTGTCGTCGGGACTGACGCCGCTGTAGTAGACGCGGCCGTCCTCCACGTCCACGTAATGCGCATAGAAGCCGTCGGGAAGCGTGAAGTGGGTCACGAGGTCGGTTCCGTCGGGGGAGACCGAGCAGAGCTCCGATTCCATGGACGTGCTCTCGAGCAGGCTGAAGTAGAGACGTCCCTGATCGATGACGATCGGCAGGGGGAGCCTCGTGGGCGATTCCGAGGCCCAGACCGTGCGCCTCGTCGTGTCCCCGCCCGTGGCTCCCACCGCCAGGATGCTTGCCGTGGGGGCGTCGCAGAAGAGTACCTCGTCGTCAGTGCACGCCAGGTAGCGCACGCCCAGATGATTGACCTGACCATTGGTGTAGAGAACCTCGCGCGAGGAGTTCACCTGGTCGCTGCGTATGATGGAGCCGGACGAGAAGGCCACGTAGTAGACGGTGTCTGCGTTTTTCACGGCGGCCTGGTGAGCGACGCTGACGGTCCCCGCGGAAGAACCCTGCGCAGCCAAGTCGTCCGCAGCGCCACCGTCGCATCCGGAGATTCCGAGCCCGGCAACGCCCGCGAGTCCCAGGGCACCCAGCGTGCAGGCGATCATGCGTCGACGCGTCATGAGGGAGCCATCCCTTCGTGCACTATGCCTGCCCTGCGCCATGCGCCTCCCCTGACGTGTCGTCCCTGGTCTCGAACGAGCATTCTAGGGGAAATGGACGATCTGCGCTCGCGGGGCCCGTCCAAACCGTCGCACGACGCCATCTGTCGGCCGATGATAGTCTGGGGGTGACAAAACGTGCGCTCAAAGGAGCATCCCATGAAAGACACCCAGGCAGCCATCGGCCTTATGGACTTTGTTCGTGCGTGTCCGAGCGTGTTCCACACCGCATCCACCATTCGCGCCGCCCTCGACGCGGCTGGCTTCACCTATCTCCCCGAGTCCGCGGTCTGGTCGATGGAGGCGGGCGGGCGCTACTACACCGTCCGCAACAACTCGAGCGTCGTTGCCCTCAAGGTGGGCTCCGAGCTCGATTCCTATCATTTTCAGCTCGCCGCTGCGCACGGGGACTCGCCTACGTTCAAGGTCAAGGCGGTGCCCGAGCTCGAGGGTCCCCAGGAGTACCTGCGTCTTGACGTGGAGGCCTACGGCGGCATGATTGACCACACCTGGCTCGACCGTCCGCTCGGCATTGCCGGGCGCATCCTGGTGCGTGACGGTGCTCACGTGAGGAGCCGTCTGGTCAACATCGAGAGGGACGTGGCCCTCATCCCCAGCGTGGCCATCCACCTGGGCCGTGAGGCGGGCCTCGAGCCGCATCTCAGCCGCGCCGTCGACCTCTTCCCGCTCTTCTCGGCGGGGGCGCTTCGCGCCGGGGCCTTCGACGAGATGGTTGCCGCGTCCGCGGGCGTCGATCCCGCCGACGTCCTCGCGCGCGACCTCTTCCTCGTGAACCACGAGCAGCCACGCGTCTGGGGCTGGGCCGAGGAGTTCGTCTCGGCCGGGCACCTCGACGATCTTGAGTGCGCCCACGTGGCGCTCGAGGCGTTTCTCGCGACCGATAATCCCCATGACGTCAGCGTCTATGCCTGCTTCGACAACGAGGAGGTGGGCTCCAACACCAAGCAGGGGGCCCTCTCCACCCTCCTGCGCGATACGCTCGCGCGCACCAACGCTGCCCTGGGGCGCACGCCGGAGGACCTTCAGCGCGCGCTTGCGACTTCGATGCTCGTGAGCTGCGACAACGCGCATGCCCTGCACCCCAACCATCCCGAGAAGCACGACGAGGCCAACCGTTGCCTGCTCAATGGTGGCATCGTAATCAAAGAGGCGGCCAACCAGCATTACTGCACGGATGCTTTCAGCCGCGCGGCCTTCGTGGCCATTCTCGACGCAGCACAGGTGCCCTATCAGACCTTCGCCAACCGTTCCGACATGGCTGGCGGCGGGACCCTCGGCAACCTCTCCAACATTCAGGCGAGCATGCATGCCGTGGACGTGGGCCTACCCCAACTCGCCATGCACTCGGCTTACGAGACCGCTGGCGCGCACGACGTGGCCCTTGGAATCGATGCGCTTTCCGCCTTCTTCTCTACGAACGTCCTGATAGAAGGGGCAGATTCCGTGACGCTTGCGTAATCGCATCGTCCCCTTGTCGCATCAGCCAAAGTTGCAGATAGCAAACTATTTCGGGTCGGGGGGTTGCGCCGGTCCGAGTTAGGCTTATATTACTCATAGTTAATTTAGACAGCACTAACTTTTGGGGAGGTGGCGTATGGTCATGACCGCAACGGCTCAACTTCCGCTCGCTATGGCCGGGGAGGACGCGCTCGTGCGCGTCTCCCGCGTCAAGGGCGGCGCCGAGCTGCGTCAGCATCTCGCCGGGCTCGGCTTCGTCGAGGGAGCTGAGGTCAAGGTGATCTCGAGCGCCCGAGGTGACGTCATCGTGAGCGTCAAGGGGGCTCGCCTGGCCCTCAATCGCACGATGGCCAATCACGTGATGGTCGCGCTCTAGCACCTCCGAGGGCCCGTTAAAGGGGTTTCTGCAATCTGTCGGCTGTCGTCGGCAAGAAGAGAAGGGTTTCTGTATGGCAACTCTGAAGGACGTGAAGGTGGGGGAGAGCTGCACGGTGGCCGCGCTGTCAGGCGCTGGCGCGCTCAAGCGCCGCATCATGGACATGGGCCTCACCAAGGGCACCAGCGTGTACGTGCGCAAGGTAGCCCCCCTTGGTGACCCTATCGAGCTCACGGTTCGTGGCTACGAACTCTCGATTCGCAAGGACGAGGCCGCCAACATAGAGGTCAGAGACGTTGCCGCTGGCGAGACCGTGGCCTAGCGCGGGATCGCAGAGCTCTGTGCAGCTCTTTTTTTATCAGTCACTAGTTAACTGAGGCTAACTATTGACATTGCAGAGGTAGCAATTGCATGGGCATGGAAAGGTAAGAAATGGCAGAAACGTTCATCGGCCTCGCCGGCAACCCGAACTGCGGTAAGACCACCCTCTTCAATGAGCTGACGGGCTCCAACGGTTACGTGGGCAACTGGCCCGGCGTCACCGTGGAGAAGAAGCAGGCCCCCTGGCGTGTCGATAGGTCCGTCACCTTCGTTGACCTCCCTGGCATCTACTCGCTCTCCCCGTATACCCCCGAGGAGGTCGTCTCGCGTGACTATGTGGTCAACGAGCGTCCCGATGCGATCATCAACCTCGTCGACGTGACCAATCTCGAGCGCAACCTCTACCTGACGACGCAGATTCTCGAGGCCGGCCGTCCAGTCGTCGTGGGCCTCAACATGTGCGACCTGCTCAAGGAGCGCGGTGACGTCATCGACACGGTCGAGCTCTCGAGGCGCCTTGGCGTGCCCGTCGTCGAGGTCTCGGCCCTCAAAAACGACAACCTTGACGAGCTCGTGAAGAAGGCTCTGGAGGCGGGTGCGGCAAATGCTCCCGCTTCGGGCGCTGCGTGCTTCTCGTCCGGGGTCGAGGACGCGCTCACAAAGATTGCGGCTACGATTTCCGGATCGTGTGACACCCGCCTCGAGCGCTGGTACTCCGTCAAGGTCTTCGAGCGTGATGTCGACGCCATCAGGCCGCTCCACCTTACCAAGGAGCAGATTACAGCCATCGAGCTCGTCATAAAGTCCGTCGAGGAGAAGCGCGACGACGATTCCGAGTCCATCATCACCTCCGATCGCTACGACTGGATCGGCGAGACGATGAGCGTCTGCGTCAAGAAGGCCCCCAAGAAGCTCGGCGTCTCCGAGAGGATTGACAAGGTCGTCACCAACCGCATCCTCGGTCTGCCCGTCTTCGTGGTTGTTATGTTCCTCGTATACTTCATCGCCATCTCCACGGTGGGCACTGCGGGCACGGACTGGGTGAACGAAAATCTCTTCGGCGACGGCTTCTTCACGAGCGGAACCTCCCAGGCCATCTACGAGGCAGATCAGGAGGATTTTGACGCTCACTACTACGGTGACCAGATTGACGGCTTCGTCGCTGCGGCAGAGGCCAAGGGCGTGGACGCCGCCGGGGTCGTTGAGGCCGCCGCGATTCTCGCCGAGAACCCCGACGACGCAGACGCACATGTCGTGATCGATGACTTCGTTACTGCGGCGGAGGCCAAAAACGTCGTTGCCACGAGTGTCGCCGTCCATGACGCCGACGGTAACTACCTTGACACTGACGACGAGCCCATCACCGAGGTTACCGCCGACGAGGAGCCCGTCCCTGCCGACGGCCAGGAGATCCAGGTCATCGACACTGTGACGGCCAGCGACTTCATCGCTGCCGTCGCCGCAAGCGGCAACGCGCCCGACCCAGCCTCCTACGACGGGTTCGTGCCTTCCATCCCCGCTGCCGTTACCGGATGGCTTGAGGCGGCAGGCGCCTCCGCGATGGTCGTCTCGCTCATCGTCGACGGCATCATCGGTGGCGTGGGGTCCGTCCTGGGGTTCATCCCGCAGATGTTCGTGCTCTTCGTGCTCCTGTGCTTCCTTGAGGACTGTGGCTACATGAGCCGCGTCGCCTTTGTCATGGACCGCGTGTTCCGTCGCTTCGGCCTGTCCGGCAAGTCCTTCATCCCGATGCTCATCAGCTCCGGCTGCGGCGTCCCGGGCGTCCTGGCCACCAAGACCATCGAGAACGAGAAGGATCGCCGCATGACGGCCATGCTCACCACGATGATTCCCTGTGGCGCCAAGACCCCGATTATCGCTTTGGTCATGGGCGTTCTCCTCGGCGGCTCCAAGGTCTGGTGGGTAGCTCCGATGTTCTACTTCCTTGGCATTGCCGCGATCATCGTCTCGGCCGTCATGCTCAAGAAGACCAAAATGTTTGCCGGCGAGCCGGCGCCGTTCGTGATGGAGCTCCCCAACTACCATTTTCCAACGCTCAAGTCCTGGTGGCTGCACGTTTGGGAGCGCGTCTCCGCTTACATCAAGAAGGCCGGCACGATCATCTTCGCCGCCGCCGTGGGCATCTGGTTCCTCTCCAACTTCGGCCTCGCCGGCTGGGAGGGCGGCTCCGGGTCCTTTGGCTATCTGCCTGGCATGGAGGGCGCGCCCGAGGAATTCATGGAGTACTCCGTCCTCAAGGGTGTCGGCTCGTTCGTGGGCGTGATCTTCGCCCCGCTTGGCTTTGGCTCCTGGCAGGCCACGGCCTCCTCGATCTCGGCCCTCATCGCCAAGGAGAACCTCGTCTCAACGTTCGGTGTCCTGTACGGCCTGGGCGATGCAACCGAGAACTCCGTTACCATGTGGCAGGGCTTTGCGGGCATGTTCACCGATGCCGCCGGCCTGCTGCACGTGGGCGCCATGTGCGCGTTCGTGGCCTTCAACATGCTCGACGCCCCCTGCTTTGCGGCCATCGGTACGATTCGCCGCCAGATGGACAACCCCAGGTGGTTCTGGTTCGCCATCGCCTACCAGTGCGGCTTCGCCTGGGTCGTGAGCCTGATCATCCATCAGCTCTGGGAGCTCTTCGTCCTGGGCAGCTTTGGCGTGTGGACGGTTGTGGCCTTCGTGTTGCTGGCGGCCATGCTTTTCCAGCTCTTCCGTCCCACGCCCAAGTGGGACAAGGAGGACGACAAGATCCTCTCGGATCTCTCCGAAAGCGCTGCCTAGGCCCTCATCGACAGCAAGGTAGCTCCTGAGTTTATCGGCGCGCCGCCAGCAATGAGGCTGACGGCGCGCCCTCGCGATTCTGACTTTTGTGAGAGCACGGCGTGAAAGCAGGCGCCAGTAGCCATGAACGCGTGGTTAAGCGAGAGATTCTGTGCATTTCTCAGCACGTTGCCCGTGCAAAGCTCAGGACGTGGGGCGCGAGAATAGGGGAACGCCGCTATCGCGTCCGCATCCTGCTCAAGAATTCCACGCTAGGGCACGCCTCGGGGTCGCTTGCGCATGAATATCGAGCTGTGACAGGCGAGAAAGTCGCGTTGTGCGCCACGACCCCGCATTCTTCAGCACTCCATGCCGCATCCGCCCATCATCGTGGCGTGCCGTAGACGAGACGTCGTGGGTTGCCCCCGGGGGTCCTTTTCTGGCATGCTATGCCTTTGACTTTCAAAAACAGCATGTGAAAGGTAACTCGTATGTTTGATGCAAGCATCCTTCGGGCGCTCGCGTGGGCGGCTCTCGGCTGTGGTTTCACATGGCTCATGACGACTGCCGGAGCTGCGGTCGTGTTCTTCTTCAAGGCCGACCGTGACCTCACGCACCACATCTTCCTGGGGTTCGCTGCCGGCGTCATGGTGGCTGCGAGCATGTGGTCCTTGCTCGTTCCCTCGATAGAGCAGGCCGAGGCCCAGGGCGTTCCCGGTTGGATCCCATCGGCGGGCGGGTTCTTGCTGGGCGTGGCCTTTCTCATGGTGCTCGACTCGGTTCTTCCCCATCTTCATCCCGAGGCGGACGAGCCCGAGGGCCTTCACACGAGCTGGAAGCGCACGACCCTGCTCGTCTCGGCCGTGACGCTGCACAACATTCCCGAGGGCATGTCGGTGGGGCTGCTCTTTGCGATGGCAGCTCAGGCTGCGGAGCCCGCTGCCAGCTCCTACTTTGGCATGGCCTTCGCCTTAGCCATCGGCATCGGTCTGCAGAATTTCCCCGAGGGCGCGGCCGTCTCCTTGCCCCTTGCCCGCGAGGGGATGAGCCGCCGTAAGGCCTTCATCATGGGGAGCCTTTCCGGGATCGTCGAGCCCATCTTCGGCATCCTCGTTGTGCTCGTAAGCAAGCAGATAACACCGTTCATGCCCTGGTTGCTGGCCTTTGCAGGAGGGGCCATGATTTACGTGGTGGTCGAGGAGCTCATTCCAGAGTCGCATCTCGGCGAGCACTCGAACGTGGGCACCCTCGGCTTTATCTTCGGCTTCGTAATCATGATGGTGCTTGACGTGGCCCTGGGGTAGGCCCCGGTTCGGCTCGCTTCGGGTGTTCGTCTTAAATACCCCCTACACACTGGGAATTATGGAGAGACTGTGGTAGACAAGGTTTTCATTGAAAGTTATCCTTAGGTTACTTAATCTCTTAGAGGTGCCCGTGAGGGCACGCAGCATGCTTAACCCAGCCTGAGCGGCGGACCCTCTCCCCGCCGCGATCGGCAGTTTTCGCGCCACCTGCTACCCCCTCTAGGCAGGTGGCGCCTTTGTGCGTCGTGCTTTGCCCCTATGGACGCCCTTGCTGGATCCTTGCGATGGACGCGCTCTCGCCCGCATGCGCTCATGGCGAGGTCCAGTCTTTCGACCGAGGATGCGGCCGTTCGTCTTGGATCACGTCTGGTGCTTGCGCGTCTGCTATGCAGGACGGGCTCCGTCATGGGTGGGATGTTGGAAGGTGCACGGGGACCCGTACAGGCCCGTCGTCACTTCGACACGAGCTTGGGTGCCGTGAGCGCTTGCGCAAACGGCTCTATGCCAGGGGGGCGTCGCATCGACTGCGCAGTCGATGCGACGCCCCCCTCCTGCCGCGTCTGAACGCGCCTTCTACTTCTTAGCCTTGCCTTGGTTGGCTACGGCGCTGATCTTGGCCTCGATGGTGGCCGCATCGCCGATGTAGTGCTTATCGATGACGTTCCAGTCCTTGTCGAACGTGTAGGAGCAGGGTACTCCGGTCGGGATGTTGACCTCGAGGATCTGCTCGGGCGTGAGCTTCTCGAACTGCATGACGAGGGCGCGCAGGCTGTTGCCGTGGGCTGCGATGAGTACGCGCTTGCCAGCCTCGAGCTGCGGCTTGATCTGACTCTCGAAGTACGGCCACGCACGGGCGATGGTGTCCTTCAGGCACTCGGTGTAGGGGAGGTCCTGAGGAGGCACGTCGCGGAACATCTCGAGCACGTGCGGGTCGCGCTTGTCGCCGGGCGTGAGGGCGGGCGGCTGGACGTCGAAGGAGCGGCGCCAGATCTTGACCTGGTCCTCGCCGTGCTCGGCGGCAGCGTCGGCCTTGTTCAGGCCCTGGAGTGCGCCGTAATGGCGCTCATTGAGCTGCCACGCCTTGTGGACGGGAAGCCAGTTGCGATCGAGCTCGTCAAGGACGCAGTTCAGTGTGTGGACGGCGCGCTTGAGCAGCGAGGTGTAGCAGACGTCGAAGTCGTAGCCGGCCTCCTTGAGCGCCTTGCCGCCAGCATGGGCCTCCTCGCGGCCGGTGTCGGTGAGGTCGACGTCAGTCCAGCCGGTGAAGAGATTGAGCTTGTTCCACTCCGACTCGCCGTGGCGGACGATGACGAGCTGCATGGTCTGGTCCTCGTTCATTGAGACACGTCCCTTCTCGATAAGAACTTTGTGCGGCATTGGTTGCCTGGCAGGTATAGTATGCCGCAGATGGGTATAGTTTACTCAAGTTAACATTGAGGTTGTCTTCTCTAAAGGGGATGTCCACCATGACCCCATTCGATGTTGTCATACTCGTCGCCGTGGTAGCTGCGGTTGCCCTATGCGTTCGCTACCTCGTCAGGTCAAGCAGAAACGGTTGCTCCGACTGTGCCAGCGCGTCCAGTTGCAACGCCTATGCTACGGGAGGCACCTGCAAGGCGGCCAATGACATGCTGCGCAACGTGGATGCGGCCTTCTCTGCCAAGAAGTAGCGCCTTGTCGGCATCTGTGGCATCCGTCAATTTTCGCGTGCGTCTGACTGGTCGAAACAGGTGCGAAACACAGGTGTGCGACCCTATCGAGGACTAAGAAGAATACCGATCCGGAACCTCGGAGAGGAGCTCGCATGAGCGGCAAGAATGACGTTGACTTTGTCCTGCGCACCGTTGAGGAGCGTAACATACGCTTCGTTCGGCTTTGGTTCACTGACGTGCTCGGCAATCTCAAGTCCTTTGCCATCTCTCCCGAGGAGCTCGAGGAGGCCTTCGAGGAGGGCATCGGCTTCGATGGCTCCTCCGTGGGCGGCTTCGCCTCCCTTGAGGAGTCCGACATACTGGCCTTCCCAGATCCTGACACCTTTGCTCTGCTACCCTGGCGTCCCACGGAGTCGGGTGTCGCGCGCGTCTTCTGCGACGTTTACACGCCGTCGCGCAAGCCCTTTGAGGGAGATCCGCGACGCTGTCTGCTCAGGGTCTTCGCTCATGCGGAGGAGAAGGGCTTCGTGCCCAACGTGGGGCCCAAGATCGAATACTTCTACTTCGACAACGACCGTAACCCCGTTCCCCTAGACAACGCCGGCTACTTCGATCTCACGCCCATGGACACGGCCAACGATCTGCGTCGCCAGACCTCGCTCATGCTCGAGAAGATGTCCATTCCCGTGCAGTATTCCTATCACGCTGCAGGGCCCTCCCAAAATGGGGTGGAGCTGCGCTTCAGTGAGGCCGTGAGCTGCGCGGACAATATTATGACTGCTCGCCTCGTGATCAAGCAGGAGGCCGCAGCGCAGGGACTGTATGCCTCGTTCATGCCCAAGCCCATCACCACGGCTCCCGGCTCATCGATGTTCCTCTATGAGTCCCTGCTCGACCGTGATGGCGAGAATCTCTTCTGGGCGCCTAAGGACTATCACGAGGCTCACCTGTCTGACCTTGGGCAGCACTACGTTGCCGGTGTTCTCGCCTATGCGCCGGAGTTCACGCTCGTCACCAACCCCACGGTCAACTCCTACAAGCGCTTCATCTCAACCGGGGAGGTTCCCAACCATGCCACGTGGGGCCGCAAGAACCGCTCGGCGCTTGTGCGCGTTCCCGCGCACAAGCCGGGAAAGCACATAGCCACCCGCGTCGAGCTGCGCAGCCCCGACCCTACCGCCAACCCGTACCTGGCGCTCGCCGTCACCATCGCGGCCGGGCTCAAGGGCATTGAGGATGGACTGCCCCTGCCCGCCGAGGCCACATGTGACACCTTCGATCTCTCCGACGGCCAACTGGCCTCTCAGGGTATCGAGCGCCTGCCGAGCACCCTTGGCGAGGCAGTCGACCGCTTCGAGGGCTCTTCGTTCATGCGCGAGGTGCTGGGCGATCATATCTTTGACTACCTGGTCCGCGAGAAGCACCAGGAGTGGTACGAGTACTGCACGGCCGTGACCGACTGGGAGCGCATCCACTATTACGGGGGCTTCTAGGGTTTCGTGTGCTTACTCGCGCGATTCCGAGATTTTTCCGGGTCTCTACGAGGAGGACCGTTCAAGGAGCGCGTCTCGCGGGGAGCCCGTCCGACGCGCGGTCTTTTCGAAGGGGTTGCCGCAAGGCAGCGCGTGCGGCTCGCATTCTCGTGCGAAGCCATGACGTGGACGGCTCTTCTCGCAATGGGGCGGAGCATGCAGCCTCGTCCCTGTCCTATCTTTATGCATGGTACGAGCTCTGGTTTGCATATTCTCTCATTAGTAAACATATTTCTGATAAGAATATACATATTATAGTACCAAATGGTTAATTTTATGCATCTATACACGTAATACGAGAGACTTCATGTCAATCGTGTTAAGAAACGATGCTCCATCGATTTCTGAGGGGCGCTTGAACCACACTGCTTGAAGGCGACGGACGGGGCGGTAGCCCTGACACGGGGAAGACCTCGTGCCTCCGTCGGAAAGGGCGTGACCACGCGCCGAAGCACTTGGGGAAGGAAGCCCATCATGAAGCTCTCCAGCCGGATCGCAGGCGGCCTCGTTGTCGTCTGCGCGCTCACCGCAGCGCTCGCGGGATGCAACGGGGGAGGGCAGGCAAGCGCCATCTCCACCACGGACGATTCGAATGCCGCGGCCTACGCCCTTGTCGAGGACGGCAAGCTCGTCGTTGCCTCCGACCTCGCCAACCCGCCCTTCGACTTCGTCAACGAGTCCACGACCGAGGCCCAGGGCTTCGAGGTCGACCTCATGGACGCGCTCGCCGAGCGCCTCGGACTCAAATGCGAGTACTTGACCGCCATGAAGTTCGACAGCATCATCCCCCTCATCAAGCAGGGCGGGAGGGCGGATGTTGGCGTCTCCAACTTCACGATCACCGACGCCCGCAAGCAGGAGATCGACTTCACCGACCCCTACGTTGACTCCAACCAGGGCCTCGTGACTCGGACCGGCTCCGACAAGACCGACGAGGACGCGCTCAACGACGCGAGCGTCCAGATCGCCGTCCAGTCCGGCACGACGGGTGCCGCCTGGGCAGAGGAGAACCTTCCCCAGGCTCAGATCGTGTCCCTCGATGACCCGGTGGCCGCCGTAACGGGCGTCTCCACGGGCCTCTACGACGCGTCCGTAGCGGATCTGCCGGTCATGCAGTACCTCTGCAGCAACTCCTTCACGGACTGCCAGGTGTCCCTGGAGATTCCCACGGGCGAGCAGTACGGCATCGTGGTCTCCAAGGACAACCCCGGTCTCACGTCCGCTCTGAACGACGCTCTGTCCGACCTCAAAGCGGACGGCACCATCTCCGCTCTCGAGGTCAAGTGGTTCGGCGCGGAGCTTTAGACATACGGGGAGGCTGGAGCCTCCCACCCCCGTGAAAGCACGTCGAAGAAGGGAACACGCATGAACAAGCTCGTCTCAAAGATCGCTACAGTCGCCGCATCCACGGCCCTGGTGGTCGGCCTCGCCGCCTGTGGCGGCAGTAGCTCCTCGAGTGACACGACGACCGATGACCCCTCTTCCTCCGAGGCCAGCTACACGCTCGTCCAGGACGGCAAGCTGACCGTCGTCGCCGAGCTCGGCTTCGCCCCGTTCGAGTACATCGACTCTGACGGCAACACCGTGGGCTTCGACGTCGACATGGCCAACGAGGTAGCCAGCCGGCTGGGTCTGGAGTGCGAGTTCCTCCCCAGCCAGCAGTTCGACACCATCGTTCCCATGATCAAGCAGGGCGGCAAGGCCGACGTGGCCGTCACAGCCATGACGATCACCGACGAGCGCCTCGAGTCGGTCGACTTCAGCGATCCCTACCTTGCCTCCAACCAGGCCCTCATCACCTCTGCCTCCTCCGATGCCACCGAGGAGAGCCTCAATGCTGACGGCATGCAGATTACCTGCCAGTTGGGTAACACCGGCGAGGCCTGGATCAGAGAGAATCTGCCCAATGCCACCGTCGTGCCACTGGCCGACGTGACTGCCGCTCTCATGGGAGTGCAGACGGGGCTCTACAACGCCATGGTCGTCGACCTGCCCGTTGCTACCAACATGCTCTCCCAGTCCTTCTCGGATCTCAAGATCGCCGAGGAGATTCCCACCGGCGAGCAGTATGGCATCGCCGTCTCCAAGGACAATCCTGGCCTGACCAAGGCGATCAACCAGGTCCTCGTCGATATGCAGTCCGACGGCACGATGGCCCAGATCGAAACCAGGTGGTTCGGCTCCGAGATCTAGTCTTAGCCTTCAGAGTGGGCACGCGAGCGGGGTCCCTCCAGGGGGATCCCGCGACCCGTTAGAAAGGAAGGCTCACACATGGAGCTTTCGCATCACCGATCGGAGAGGCACGTCCTGGCAGCCCTTCTTGTGGCGCTGGTGGTCGCGCTGGCTGGTCAGATTCTCGTCGCCCCTCAGGTGGCCGGGGCCATGACTACCGACAAGGCTACCGCGCGCCCCAATGAGGACGGGGGCTCCGGCGTCATCGGCGGCATGGACACGCGCCTCACCTGGGAGGGCACCGTCGACGAGGGTGAGGAAGTCACCCAGGTCATGCTTACGTTACCGGAGGGGTCGAGCTTCGACGGGTCGACGACACGCGTTACGGTCCTCGACGGCCTCAGCCGCACTAACGTCGACGCTGCGGTCGAGGCCGTGGGCACTCAGGTCACGGTGAGCTTTTCCGAACCCGTCGGCGCCGGGCTGCTCGTGCGGCTCGAGATTACGGGGACGCAGTTTCCCGCGGCCGGCGGTGACTATGCGGTCTCGGGTTCGTACGTCGCGGATGGCGAAACGCATGCACTCGTGGACTCCGGTGCCATCAGCGTCATCGCCAACACGCCGCTGCAGCAGATCGTCAACTGGCTCGATGGCCAGACATGGGTCCAGGCGTGGAACTCCAACCAATTTCTAGGCATGTTCCTGAAGCCTCAGCTCCTTGTCACCTCCTTCTCGTCGCTGTTTCCCGGTTGGCTTCTGTGCATAGGCATCGTCGTGGCAGCCTACCCGTTCGCCATCGCGCTCGGGCTGCTGTTTGCCATGCTCAAGATCTCGCATTATCGCGTCGTGCGCGCCATCGCCATAACCTACATCAACATCCTGCGCGGCACGCCGCTGTTCCTCCAGATCTACATCGCGTTCTTTGGCCTGCCCATGGTGGGCATCAATATCAACAACAACCTGCTCGGCGTCATCGTGATGGCGATAAACTCCTCGGCTTACCTTGCCGAGATCTTCCGTGCGGGCATCGAGTCCATAGCGCAGGGACAGTATGAGGCGGCCTCGTCTCTGGGCATGAACCGCATGCAGACGATGTTTTCGGTCATTCTGCCGCAGACCGTCCGTCGCGTGATTCCCACGGTTACGAGCGACTTCATCACCTCGTTCAAGGACACCTCGCTCCTGTCCTCGGTCGGCGTCATGGAGCTCATGATGTTCTCCAAGAACCTGACCACCGTCACGGGCAACATCACCCCGTACGTCGCGGCTGGCATCTTCTACCTGATCGTGACGCTACCGCTCATCAAGGTCGTCGGCATCATCGAGCACAACATCGCCCGCTCCGAGCGTGGAGGGGGCCCACGTCCGCGCAAGCGCGTTCAGCGTGCGGACGAGTCCGCGCGCCAGACGAAGGAGGTCGCGAATGGCCGCTAAGAAGAACCGTCGCTCAGACACGACGCAGGCTGCCTCAGCGCTCTCGGCCGATGAGGCCGCGAAGAGGGCCCATGCGAAGGACCAGAGCCTCACGCGACATTGTTTTACGCCCGGCGAGCACCCGATCGTGCGCATCGAGCACCTTAACAAGAGCTTCGACGAGACGCTCGTTCTGAAGGACGTAAACCTTACCGTCTGGCCCGGTGAGGTCGTCGTGGTCCTGGGGCCCTCGGGCTCCGGCAAGTCCACGATGCTGCGCTGCGTGAACCTGCTCGAGACACCGAGCGCCGGCCACATCCTGATTGAGGACGCCGAGATTACCGGCAGGTCCTCGACGGACGTTAACAAGCTACGCCGCAACGTGGGGATGGTATTCCAGAGCTTCAACCTCTTCCCACACCTCTCGGCTAAGGGCAACGTCATGATCGGTCAGACCAAGGTCCTCAAGAAGGGCAGGGCCGAGGCCGAGGCCGAGGCCCTGCGCCAGCTTGCGGCCGTTGGCTTGGACGACCGCGCAGACTTCAAGCCGGCCCAGCTCTCCGGTGGTCAGCAGCAGCGCGTGGCCATCGCACGCGCCGTGGCCATGCACCCCCAGGTGCTGCTCTTCGACGAGCCCACGAGTGCGCTCGACCCCGAACTCGTCCGTGGGGTCCTTGATGTCATGCGCGACCTTGCCGAGAAGTCCGGCATGACCATGATCGTGGTCACGCACGAGATGAGTTTCGCGCGCGAGGTGGCTGACCGCGTCGTGTTCATGGAGGATGGCGTGGTCGTGGAGCAGGGCCTTCCCGAGCAGGTCTTCGATCACCCGATTAACGCGCGTACCGCCGAGTTTCTCGGTAGCATCACGTAGGCTGCGAGGGACGCCTCGGAGTTTTCGTCTGGTTGACCGGCGCCTCGGGCTTGATGATGAGCTGCGACGCATTTGAGAAATTACATGTACGCCCCCGTTTAGGCGGGGGCGCTATGCTAACCTTTCATAAGCCCATGCTTCTATATTCGGGAGGCGCGAGGATGCACCATAAAAACATCCTGCTCATTTCAGCTACGACGCGGCTGCATGATCGCATGCGGGACCTCTCCCATGCGATTGACGTCTCCATTGCGCTTGCTAACAAGGAGACCTTCTCGCAGGCCATCTCCTCGACTCATGAGTTCGATTTGGTGATTCTTGATGCAGAGGGCATGGGCAAGGAGATTCTGAACGCCGTCGACGTCTTCGTTGCCGAGAACGGCTTCATCCCGGTGCTGCTCGTGCAGGACCTCGACAAGCTCCCCAAGCTTCGGATGCCCGCTCAAGGCAAGAATGACTTCATCCTCGCTACGGCCAGCGTCTCCGAGTTCGAGGTGCGCTGCGCCCTGCTCCTGTGGCCTGGCGAGGAGAGCGCCCCGGCCGATATCGTCACGGTGGACAACATGACGATTAATCTGGCCACCTACCAGGTCTACATTGACGACGCGCCCGTCGACCTCACCCTCATGGAGTACTCGCTGCTGAGCTTTCTGGTCACGCATCCCTCGCGCGCCTACTCGCGCGAGACCCTGCTGCATCGCGTCTGGGGCTTTGAGTACTGCGGCGGCACCCGCACCGTGGACGTCCACATCCGTCGCGTACGCTCCAAGGTGGGTCCGCAGGTGGCCTCCCATATCGTCACCATTCGTGGCGTGGGGTACCTGTTCCGCATTTAACCTTGCTAGAGTTTTCTCAGATAGAAGGCTTGTATAACCTTAAAATATTTCTAATTGTCCCAAGCCGAGCCTACTCCTCCGCACGGTAGCGTGTCTCAGTCTCCGCGACGGTCTGCGCGAAGATCTCCTTGCGCAGACCGTCGTAGTACATTTTTCCGACTATTCTCCTCCCGTGACCCATCATTCTCTCCACCTTGTCCTCGTTCACACTAAGCTCCCAGCGCATGACACGTCCACTACGGCCACGGTTATGCCGCACGCCTCGACAGCTCGCACCTCGCCGAGGTCCACGTGCGCCCCCCAGCGACTCGCCCACGCAACACGACCCCAGCCCGCACAGGACGGCGAGGAGGTAGGCGGGCGTGGACCTCACGGCGTCTCCAGGGCCTTAACGAGCTATTCGAGCGCGTACACGTCTCTGCTGCTCGTCTCGCCTGCTCTCGGCATGCGGTAGTGCACATACGCGACGTTGCAGTCCACCAGCTCGCGCATGACGCACTCGGATAGTATCTGCCTGAGCACTATGAGGGATAACGATGCCATGGTCTTGGTGAGCCCGGACAGCCAGTCCTACACGTCTACCGGTCGCGCGTCTGTCACAAGCAAATCCGCGAAGCGCGGCTCCGTTCCGCTGAGGGTACACTCGCGGAAGAAGGACAGCTCGACCTCCCCAAGGCCCATCGCGTCGAGGACGAACAGCGCATGGGACGTGTCCAGGTCGTTCGCGAGCCTGATTACGAGGCTTGCCACCTCTCTGCGCATCCTGTCGTGCTCCTCCCTCGTCAGGACGATTTTCAGGTCATCTATCAAGCGGTCAAGCCTCACGTCCTTCGAGGGCGACACTCGGGCGCAGTAGAGCCTCTCGTCGTGTGCGCAAATGTTCCTGAAGTCCTTGATGTGGTCGTACGCGAGTCTCAGCGCTCGGGGGCTGATTCTCGCTTCCTCGTCGTGGGTCTCCTCGTAGAGGGCCGAGAAGCTCTTCGCGACGGCGTTCCTCGTCGACTCTGGCTGGTAGTCGTAAAACTTGAACGCCTGGCCGAGGGTGAGAAAGTTGGTGAGTACCCAGATGGGAACCTCGTCGTGATTCGTCACGTAGTGCTCGATGTAGTCGCGCCTGAACAGCCTCGGGGAGCCCGGGGACTTGTGCAGGATGCGCTCGAGATCCCCTATGAGCCTGCCGACGTCCCTGCGGTACCGCCTCTCGCCTCGGTACGAGGACGTCAGGAGGAACGCCTCACGCTCGCCCTGGTGCGCCTTTGCGAACTGGTACGCGCACACCGTCTTGAGTACCGCCTCGGCCTGGGCGAAGTAGCGAGTCATCGTCAGCCTCAGGTCGCGGTCAAAGGTGAAGAGGCAGTGCACGTCCGAGAACGAGGTCCCGTCCTGGTACCTGTCCCCGTCGGTCCCCTGCGTGGCGGCGAGGTCAAGGAACGGGTCTTTATACCCATTCACGACGGAGTAGTACCCTTCTCGCTCGAGGACCCATGCCGTGCGGTCGTCGACCGCCATCCCGCGCGACTCGAGTATCTCCGTCTGCTGCTCTATCGTCTTAAAGGGCTTGTCCATAATATTTGTCCGATACGAAGAAGGCCACCCTATAGTATAGGTGGCCTCTTCGGACTCGGCCGGACTTACCGTCGCCGAGCCTCTTCACGCCACCACTATAACGGCCCCAGATGGGCCGGTCAAGAACTCTTTCTCCCTTCGCTCCTTCCCCTTCCTCCCGTCACCCCCAGACGCCAAGTGCGGAGCGGGGCGGATTCCTTTTTTAGATAAGCTCACATTCGTCCAGGGTCACCATGTGTTCCGTTATGGTGCTCACGTCGAGCACACCCCCGACTGACACCTCCCCTCCGGACTCCAAGGTGCTCCTGAGCTTCTCGTTTGGGTCCTCGAAAGTGGCGATGACGGAGTCAGTGTCTTCCCCCACCAATATGACCTGCACGCTTCTATCTCTGTTTTCCCAGACGGCATTGGGCGTGACGTCTCCGGTGGCCTCGACGGTCTGGGTGATGTTGCTTGTGGTTATGTCCTGGCACCTCTCCACGACCTCGCTGACGCTGCCCGAGATAACGTCTGACCCGCATGCCGCGGCCGAAAGCACCAAGAGGCATGTCACGAGAGCTGCTGCTATCTTCCTCATTTCACCTCCTATTGCTACTCGGATGTGACCGGTATCTGCACGGTCGTGTCCCCAGCAACAAGGGTGATCTCGCTGAGTTCCGCGTCTATGACGTAGTAGACGCAAATGTTCTTCGTCTGCCCGTCTGCGAGCGGGAAGAACCCGCCCGGCGCGTCCTCATAACCGTCGTACCCGTAGCCCTCGTTCTTTGGGCTGATGGTGACGCCCTTCTCGTCCTCGACTCTGACGTCCGGGTCAAGAAGGACGTAGCCGGGGTTGTACTGGTCGTCGTAGGAGACGTTCGTGACGGTCATGAGCAGAATGCCTATTCCCTTGCCGTCTGAGATCATGCTGGAGAGCGAGAACTGGTCGTAGGCTGACTGCGAGTTGACGAAGCCCACGGCGGAGACCTCAATGTCTCCGTTGCTGGTGTGAACCGGCACCGCCTCACCGACCTTCGCTGTCTTCTGCTCGGGCTCCCTCGTCTCCGCCTGGTCTGCCGTCACCTGCTCCTGCACGGCGTCAGTCTCCGTGGTGGTCTGTGTCTTCGTCTCGATGTGTGTAGACTCGCTGTCTCCGCTGATGGAGACTCCGATTCCCACGCCGACAGCAAGGCATGCCACGGCAATGACTCCCGTGATAATCCAATGCCTCGTGTCTCTCTGCGTCTTTATCGCTGCCATCTTCTCTTCCACCTCTGTGTTGTTTATAAGTTCCTGAACCCTACCACTCATACGGGCATGCCCGATAGACGTTTCCACCACTGGGTGGGGGCGTCTCGCGAGCGCCTATCTCCTGTCCACCGCTGACGCCTGATGTCTACCTTATGACCCCGCGAAACTCCACGTCCGCCGTCTCGGGGTTGTCGAAGACCATGTCCTCCTCGTACTGGGGATCCGTGTTGTCGGGCGAGAGCACGAACGTGGACGCCTCGCGACAGCACTCGCGGATTATCAGCTCTCCGTTGTACTCCGCAATCACGGCGTTGCCGTTCCTTGGCTCACTACGCGGGTTCGCGAGGGCGTTGTCCTCGCTGAGGATGCGGCGGTCCATGCAGTTTAGATTCCTCTACCTATTGAAAGGAGCTTGATGCCATGGCAGTCAAAAGCTATGAGTTCGGCGAAGCGAGAAGAGCGTCCGGTCTATCCATTGAAAAGGCAACCATATTCTGTAGATTGTAACGTCAGACCTACCGTCTGGGAGAAAACCACGCAGAAGATTTTCATCTTGGGGAACTTGTCGCGTTAAAGGATTTCATGAATGATGCTGGGCAGAAACTGCTCTATGAGGCAGTCCAGGATATTTTTTGCCTAGATAATTGCATCAAACAGAATAAAGTTGAATGGGAAGTGACCTGAGCTACCAGAATCTGAAGGACGAGATGGTCAGGCACGACCTGGTGTTGGTGGATATCACCGTTCGTCTCGACAGGCTCCTTCACGGTTCCCGAGGTCAAGAGAGTGCGAGGCGCGGGCGCTCGTGCTAGGATGGGTCGTGTTGTAGATTCCACGGCGCATGCACGGATGCGACCGTCCACAAAGGAGAGAAGATCGTGCGCAACTAGCGGCGTCACCCCAGCACGTGCCCGGGGGCCTGTGTGCCCCTTTATCTGCCGTGCGACGTCGGGGGGCCTCTTTGCCTCAGCGCTCTTCCGCCTATGCCATTCTCGCATCTTGCAGCGTGCGTCGCGCGGCCTTTTGTGGAGGTCGCTCATGCCCTTTTCCTCGCCTCTGACGCTCTCAGGCGTCACGTACACCTATCCGGGCCAGGCCGAGCCCATGCTCGACCGCTTGAGCGTCTCCCTTCCTGCTGGCTGGACCGGTGTCGTGGGAGACAACGGCTGCGGCAAGTCCACGCTCGGGAGGCTGTGCTGCCAAGAGCTCACCCCCGGCACAGGGACCGTGAGCGGTCCCGTCGATCATCCCCTCTGCGTCTTCTGCGCACAGGAGACCTCCAGGGCGCCCGAGCGGCTCGAGGACTTCGCCTGCGACTTCGGCTCGCTCGCTCGAGTGCTGCGGCGCTCCCTTGCCCTCACGGACGACATGGCCTGGCGCTACGACGAGCTCAGCGTCGGCGAGCGCAAGAAGCTCCAGGTTGCCGTAGCCCTCTGGCAGCATCCTGACGTCCTCGTGCTCGATGAGCCCACCAACCACGTGGACAGTGCCTGTCGCCGTGCGCTCGCGCGGGCGTGCGCCGACTTCTCGGGCGTGGGGCTGCTCGTGAGCCATGACCGAGAGCTCCTCGACGCGCTCGCCGCGCGTTGTCTGTGCTTCGAGGCGACCGGGCCCGTCATTCGTCCGGGCGGCTACACCAAGGCAACGGCTCAGGCGGAGCTCGAGCGCGCCGACGCCGCGCGCACGCGCAGAGACGCCCGCCGCGAGGTCACGCGCCTCTCGGCAGAGCACGAGCAGAGGGCGCACCTCGCGTCCAAAACGGCTGCTCGGCTCTCGGCGCGCGGGCTCGACAAGCACGACAGCGACGGGAGGGGGCGACGCAACCTTGCGGTCTACACGGGAAAGGATGGTGTGGCCGCGCGCCTGGCGGCCCGCATGGACGTGCGCGTCGGGGATGCGCGGGAGCGGCTCGCGCAGGCCCATGTGGAGAAGCGCTACGACGGAGACCTGTGGTTCGATGCCCGTGCGCATCCGCGTAAGGTTCTGGCCCGCCTCGACGAGGAAGACATTCCCTGTGGGCCCGACGGGCAGACCCTGCACGTTTTCAGCCTGGCTCTCGGCAACACCGACCATGTGGGAATCGAGGGACCCAACGGTGCCGGAAAGTCGACGCTTCTCCGGCACCTGGTCGCGCATCTAGACACTGACGTGCCCGCGCTCGTCATGGCGCAGGAGCTTGTCGTGGCCGAAAAGAACGAGGTCCTCGAGCAGGCGGCGCGCCTCTCGGACAGCGAGCTCGGTCGCATCCTCTCCCTCGTGGCACAGCTCAACACCGATCCCAAGAGGCTGAGGGCCACGCTCGAGGCGGGCGGGGAGCCCAGCCCTGGCGAGCTGCGCAAGCTCATGCTTGCCTTGGGGGTGTGCTCCGGGGTGAGCGCGCTCGTCATGGACGAGCCCACCAACCACCTTGACCTCCACTCGGCCGAGGCACTCGAGCGCGCGCTCGCCGCCTTCCCGGGGGCACTCGTGCTCGTGAGCCACGATGCGACGCTGCTCGCCCGTACGTGCACGCGCCTGCTGCGCGTCGAGGGCGGGAAGGTGTGCGAGGTTCTCTGACGGTCCCTCCTCGCCTCGCGGCCAGCCTCCGTCCCGCCTCGGCCTCCTCCCCTCCGTCCCGACCCCTCCTGCTCCGCTTTTCTTCGTCCCGGTCCTCCCGTCGAGGATTGGGGCGCTTTTTTGATGTAAAGGAGATCCTCACGCCCACAGGTTCTTCTCGCCAGGTCTCTGAGCTGGGAAAACGTAGGGGCTGAGAAAAACTCGAATGCCTCTCTGGGCCTTTTGCATCAAAAGTGCGCCCCAATCGTGAGAAGGGCGCCTCGACCCGCTCCGAGAAGGACATTCTGGCCCGCTCCGGGAGGGCACCCCGGGGGCTCGACCGCTGCCCCCTCCCTTTACCGGGCTTTCAGAAACGCAAAAGGGTCGTGCCGTCTGGATGCTCTTGCAGACTTTCCCGTCTGCCCCTGCTCATCACGGGTACATTCGTGACCAACAATGGCTGCTGCCGTGCTCACGTGCGCGCGGCAGGAGAGAGAAGGCAGTGCATGAACGAGTATGCGAACGGCGCCCCGATGCCGCAAAATCCTGACCAGGCCACATCCGCCGTTTTCACCCCACCCATCCCCGGAGAGGCGCCGGGCACCGGTCCGGGGCCCTCTGACTCCCAGGGGCCTCATCACGAGAGGAGGCCACGCTCAGGTGTCAGAGCCGTCGTGGCCGGTCTCATCGGGGGCATCGTCGGTGCAGGCGCGCTCACAGGCGTGCTTCTAGCCACGGGCGTGGTAGGTCCCACCTCCATACAGACTTCGACCGGCGCCACCCAGCAGGTCACGATAGACCCGTCCGCCGAGGACACCACAGTCGCCAATGCCGTGGCTGCCAAGGCACTGCCGTCGGTGGTCTCGGTCTATTGCACATATGCCGATGGTTCGGGCATGGGGTCGGGCGTCGTCTACGATACCGACGGAAACATCATTACCAACTACCACGTCATCGAGGGCGCAACCGAGATCACCGTCACGATCGACGGCAAGAGCTACGACGCCACCCTTGTGGGCTCCGACGCCTCGAGTGACGTGGCCGTAATCAAGGTCGACCTGGAGGGCGATTCCGTGACCCCCATCGAGGTCGGCAACTCCTCCGATCTTCAGGTGGGGGACTGGGTGATGTCCGTGGGCAGTCCGTTCGGGCTTGAGAACTCCGTCTCGGCGGGCATCGTGTCGGCACTCTATCGCAACACGCTTTTGGAGGGGTCCTCGGGCAACACCCTCTATACCAACCTGATCCAGGTCGACGCCTCGATCAACCCCGGCAACTCGGGCGGCGCGCTCGTGGATTCCGAGGGCAGGCTCGTGGGCATCTGCACGCTCTACTCGTCTGACACCGAGAGCTTCGCCGGCATCGGCTTCGCGATTCCGGGTGACTACGCCACGCAGATCGCCGACACGATCATCTCCGGCCAGACCGTCATGCATGCCTACATCGGCCTGTCCATGGCGACGGTGAACTCGCGCAACGCCGAGGCGAACAACCTTTCCGTGAACTACGGCGCCTACGTGGCCGATGTCACCTCCGGTAGCCCCGCCGAGGAAGCGGGCATCGAGGTCGGAGACGTCATCATCGGCATCGGCGACACCGAGGTCACCTCGGCCGATGGCGCGATTCTCGCCGTGCGCTCGCACAGCATCGGCGACACCGTCACGGTGACGGTCGTACGCGGTAGCGAGCAGAGGAGCTTCCAGGTGATATTGGGTTCCGACGAGGCGCTCCAGCAGGAGCAGGGCAACGCCGACTCGGGGTCCGGCTCCGGTGACACCACTACGGGCAACAGTATCTCGCTCGAGGATCTGCAGCGTCTCTACGAGGAGATGCGGCAGCGCCGACAGAACAGCTCCCCTGGCTCCGGCTCTTTCAGCAGCAGCGGCGTCAGCACGGGCCAGAGCTCGTAGCCCTGCGGCTGGCGCGCATCTTGGAGACTCGGGCCCCCGTCTTGGCGAGGGGCCCGTTTCATCTGCGCCGCCTCTGCTCTTTCGCTTGCATGGCGATTATGCGGAGGTCTTAGGCAACTTGTCTTCATCATGTATATTCATGCGGGTGAATTACCGTTTCGAGAGTTAGGTCGATGACGTGGCAACGAGACGTTTGGCGGGGGAGCCTCGTGAGGTCCCCGAAGCATCCGAGGCGCTCTTCCTTCAGCTCGCAGACATACTCCGCGAGAAGATTTACTCCAAGGAATGGTGCATCGGGACCAAGATCCCCTCCGAGCACGAGCTCATGAAAAAATACGACCTCTCACGAGGAACGGTGCGCAGGGCGATAGGAACTCTCGTTGACGAGGGTCGACTCGCTCAGTTTCATGGTAAGGGAACGTTCGTGGCCGAGCCTGGCATTTCGCATGCCGCCGGGGTGAGGCCCATCTCATTTGCCGAGTCTCTGCGCATGCAGGGCAAGCCCTTTGTTACGCACGTTATTGACAAGCGTGTGGTGGCCGCTCCCGCCGATGTCGCCATCGAGCTCATGCTCCAGCCGGGCGACGGGGTCATGTTCATGAGGAGGGTGCGCAGCGTCGAGGACGAGCCGGTGATCTGTCAGGAAAGTTGGACCAACCTCAGGGAGTGCCCAGGTATCGATTCGGTGGACTTCACCGAGGTGCCTCTCTTCGATGCCGTGCAAGAGTACTCAAAAAGGAAGATTCAATACTCCAACATGCGCTACCAGGCGCTCGTAGCGGGCAGAGAGCACGGTGAGCTGCTGGGATGCGATGAGTCAGCGGCGGTTCTCCTGCTTGAGCAAAACATTCTCCTAGAGGACGACACGCCCATCGAATGGAGTAACACGTGGCTCAAGCCGGGCCAGTCCATCGTGGGAACGGCCTACCAGCCTACGTAGCCCATGTGCGGCATCCTCGATGCTCTCCTGCCTTCAATCTGAGATGGTCTAAGGGCCGGCGCGAAAAAAGCGTGCCGGCCCTCCCTTTTGGCCGGTCCGAGTACCACCCAAAGACCCCTGCCTACCGTTCACGGAATCTTGACATTCTCTAGCTTGTATCATCAAGAATAGACAAGTAACTTGTTTAGTGACGGATGAACAAGCTAGAAGACGGGCATCCGGCGAACGCACTCAGGCACAAGAGAGGGGATTCATGGACAGATACAAACTCAGAAGGCCGTTCTTCGTAGTCAATCCCAAGTCTTACCTGTTTGGTGAGGACGTCTATCGGCTTGCCAGGAAGGCAGATGAGCTTAGCGAGCACTACGATCTCGACTGCCTCTTTACGGCTCAGCTCATCGACCTTCCTCACATCATCGAGACGTGCCCTCACCTCGTTGCGTGCGCGCAGAACATGGAGAGCCTCGTGCCAGGTCGCGGCATGGGTCACGTGCTCCCCGAGGCCCTGGCCTCAGCGGGGGTCAAGGCGACCTTTCTGAATCATGCGGAGAATCCGAGCACGCTCCATGAGCTCGCCGCGACGATTGTGCGCGCTCGGGAGGTGGGAATCCTCACGGTGGCGTGCGCGGACTCCGTCGAGGAGAGTCGTGCCATCGCCCAGCTCGAGCCCGACGTGATGGTTTGCGAGCTCACCAGCCTCATCGGTACCGGCAAGGTGGCAGGGGAGGACTATATGCGCTCCTCCACCGAGGCGGTGAAGTCCGTGTCCCCGTCCACGCTCGTGCTTCAGGCGGCGGGCATCCACAGCGGGGAGAACGTCTATGACGCCATCAGATACGGCGCGGACGGGACAGGGGGCACCTCTGGCATCGTCGCGGCTGACGATCCCCTGGCCACGCTCGAGGAGATGTTCTCGGCGCTCGACCGCGCTCGTACCGACTTCTGCAGAAAGGGCTAGACGTGAGCGTATACAAGGGCCAGTTCAGCGTTGACACGCTTGCGGGAAAGCCGACGTATGTTGACATAACGGCGGACGTCGCAGACATCGTGAAGGCAAGTGGCGTGCAGGAGGGCATCGCCGCGGTCATCTCATGTCACACCACCTGCGCGCTCTTCTCCGAGGAGTACGACCACGATCACACCCCCGATGGCGACACGTTTTTGCAGGCGGATCTCAATGCTGGCCTCGAGCGCGTCTTTCCCGAGCAGCATGACTGGAACACCTACCGTTACCCGGGTGTCGACCACTTCGAGGAGGTCGAGTCCTGGCCCAATCCCGAGGCCTGGCTGCCCGACCTCGATCGCACGATGCTTTGGAATGGGGACGCCCATCTTCGTTCGACCCTCATTGGTGGAAATCAGACCTTTGAGGTCGCTACAGGAGAGCTCCAGATGAACGGCCTTGCGAGCATCTTCTTCGTGGACTATGACCGCACGCGCGAGCGCACCCGTCGCGTTCGCGTGATTGTGATAGGTGAATAGAGCCACTAGGGGCGAGGGCCCCGCATCGATGCGCGACTTGTCGTGCAAGAAAAGGAGTGAGAGTCATGGCAACCAGCAAGAAGAAGCGAATCATGTTCGCTTGTGGATCGGGAATCTGCACCTCTACCGCCGTTCGTAAGAAGGTGGAGAAGATGCTTGATGACGCTGGGTACAAGGGTCGCTACGAGATCACCCAATTCAAGATCGCCGAGACGCCCGCGCAGTCGGTGAACTACGATTTTCTCGTGGCTACGACGATGGCGCCCCATGGCCTCAAGTGCCCTTATGTGAACGGAATCCCCTACCTCACGGGAAGGGGTCTCGACGTGCCCAACGCTGAGATTCTGCGTCTCATGGAGGAGTAGCCCAAGCGGCTCAGCCGGCGATACTCCGGCGCGCTAACCGCGGGGCGCGTCGGACTCGACTAGAACAGAACTGAATATCATTCACTAACTTATCATTCCTCAATATGCGAAAGGAAGGGCACATGGACGTGATCCTTGGCTTCTTCTCATTTATCCAGGGCTTGGGCGTTTCTGTCATGATGCCAATCATCCTAACGATCCTTGGATGCGCGCTTGGCGCCGGCTTTGGCAAAAGCCTGCGTGCCGGCTTGACGGTCGGCATTGGCTTCATCGGGTTAAACCTCGTCATCAACAGCCTTCTGGGCACCACGCTGGCGCCCGCCGTATCCGACATGGTTGCGCGCTTCGGACTTTCTCTGACCACGATCGACGTCGGTTGGCCTGCCGCAGCCGCCATTGCCATGGGCTCGACCGTCGGTCTTGTCATCATTCCGCTGGGCCTGGTCGTGAACATCGTCATGCTGCTCACCAACACGACCCAAACCGTTGACGTTGACATCTGGGACTACTGGCACTTCGCCTTCACGGGCGCCCTTGTGGCCATCGTTACCGACAACATGACCCTTGGCATCGTCGCTGCCGTCATCAACATGGTGGTCATCATGGTCCTGGGGGACTATACGGCTCCGCTGGTCGAAGAGTCGCTGGGTATGCCGGGAGTCTCTTTGCCTCATGGCTTCACGACTGCGTACGCCCCCATTGCCATGCTCTTCAACTGGATCTTCGACAAGATTCCGGGCGTGCGTGATATCAACATCAGCACCGACACCCTTCAGGAGAAGTTCGGAATCTTTGGGGAGCCCATGATTGTGGGTACCGTCATTGGCGTTGTCATCGGCATTCTCGCTGGCTATGACGTTACCGGCGTTCTCACGCTGGCCGTATCGCTCGGTGCGGTGCTCGTCCTTATCCCGCGTATGGCCGCTCTTTTGATGGAGGGTCTGCTCCCCGTCTCCGATGCCGCCTCCGAGTTCATCGAGAAGCGCTTCTCCAACCGTGGCAAGATCTACATCGGCCTCGACTCCGCCGTGGGCGTCGGTCATCCCGTTACGCTGACCATCTCCTTCGTGCTCGTGCCACTTTGTATCTTCCTCGCGGTGATCTTGCCTGGCAACACGGTTCTACCGTTCGCCGATCTTGCGGTCATCCCTTGGATGTTCGTGCTGATTACCCCTGTTGTTCGCAACAATGGTTTTCGCGGCATCATCATCGGCATTATCGTCCTCACTGTGGGCCTCTACATTGCCACCGACCTTGCGCCCCTCATCACCCAAGCTGCCATGAACGTGCAGTTCGACATGGGAGGAGCCACCCAGATCTCCTCGATCTGCGACGGCGCTAACCCCCTCACGTGGGCCATCACCCGCCTTGCCGGCGTCTTTGGCATCTTCGGCATCCTCATCACCGCCGCCATCGCCCTGGCTATGGCCATTTGGAACCGCAGGCGCATTCTCAAGGAGGCCTCCGAGCTTCACGTCGCTCAGGAGGAGCAGCAGGAGTAGTCGTCGCTACCGAAAAGACGACGGGAACGGCTGACCCTATCCGTGGGACTCGTATCAAGTGTGGTGCGAGTCCCACCTTCGGAGGACAGACATGCAGACCAAAACTTACACGTATCGGGAGCCATACTTCACGATCGAAGTGATAGGGGAAGGGGCATTCAGCCTGTTCATCCTCGTGGCGTGCGTGTGGCTTGTGATTATCAACGCCTTCGGCATGGGTGGGCTCTTCGCCGTCTTTGGGGCCGCCGCACTCTATCAGGCTTGGAACACGTTCGTAGCGCGATGCTATACGCATGCGGTCACCCTCGACGACACGAGGATATCGTTCGAGCTCTTTGGCAAGGAGCAGAGCTACGACCTTTCCGAACTGGATGAGTTTCGGGTGAGGGAATACCCCTCCTCGGGAAAGATGTACCTGCGTGTGGGAAATCACAATGCTCTGCACGGAAGGTTTTGGCTCTCCACCAAGTCCTTTGAGGATGGCGGAGAACTGTTTGCACGCATCAGGGACCTCGAATACCAGATTCACCCCGATACCCTCAAGGCGCATGCGCGTCGCAATAACGAGGAGTACGTGAAGGCTTACGGCTATGGTCGCCATCAGTCCAAGGTGCAGAGCCGACGCCGTGTCCTTGGGGCGGTGCTCTCTGGTAGGGGAGACACTCTCAAGAGGAAGGTGGGGGAATAGCCTTATGTTCGAGAACGAGAAGCAACAGATGCTTGATACGGCGCTCAAAATGGATGCCTACGGCCTCATCGCTCTGTCTGGCGGCAATCTCAGCTGGCGCATGCCAACGGGCGAGATCGTCGTCACCCCGTCAGGCATGATCTATGACCAGATGATTGCCGATGACATGCTCGTCGTTGACCTTGACGGAAACGTTATCGAGGGGACGCGCAAGGTGTCCGTGGACACCGAGGCGCTGCTCTATATCTTTGCGCACAGACCTGATGTGAATGCGGTGATTCATACGCATCAACCCTACGCAACCGGCCTCGGGCTGGTTATGGACGAGATTCCGTGCAATCTCTCGACCATGGCAAATGCCACCGAAGGTCCCGTGAGCGTGGCTCGCTATGGGGACCCCGGCAGCCTCTCCATGGGAGTTGAGGCCGTGCGGGCAATGGGAGACCGCCTTGCCGTCGTTCTGAGGCATCATGGGGTCATCGCCGTGGGGCGCGACCTTCGACAGGCCCTTTTTTCCTGCGTCTACCTTGAGGAGGCATGCAAGACCATCCAGGTGGCCCTCTCCACGGGACTCCCCATGGCCAAGATGACGCAGGGGCAAATTGACGAGGCGGTCGCCGTTTTTCATCGCTACGGTCAGGTCACGCTCGACGAGCGTGACGCAGATGCTGTTGACGCTCGCTGAGCTACTCACATCGCACAAAAAGGAAGGAACGACTCATGATTGTCAATCTTCGCGATATCTGTGCCATTGCCGAGCAGGACAACATGGCCATCGCGTCGTTTAATGTGCCCAGCCTCGAGGCCGTGCGAGCGGCGCTGGATGCCGCTGAGCAAACGGGACAGCCTGTGATTCTCGCGCACGCCGAGGGCCATGACCCCTTCGTCCCCCTTGATGTCATTGGCCCCACCATGGTCGCCCTCGCCGAGCGGTCCAGCGCGCTGGTCTGCGTCCACCTCGACCACTGCGAGCATCTCAGATACATGCGTCGTGCACTTGAGATGGGCTTCACGGGGGCCATGTACGACGGCTCGATGGAACCCTACGAGGTCAACGTCGAGAATTCCCAGCGCGCAGCCGCGATGTGCCAGGACTTCGACTGCGGCCTCGAGTGCGAGCTCGGTAGCATGGGAACTCGCGAGAATGGCGTGGGACATGAGAACGACCATGTCTCCGAGGCCATCTACACCGATCCCGACCAGGCGGCCGACTTCATCAGAGACACGGGGCTCGACATACTTGCCTGCTCCTTCGGCACGGTGCACGGCATCTACAAGGGGGAGCCGCACCTGAGCTTCGACGTCCTGGAGCAGATTCGCACGCGCGCCCACGTGCCGCTGGTCATGCACGGGGGCTCGGGCGTCTCGGATGGCGACTACCGTCGCGCCATCGACGCGGGGATCCGCAAGATCAACTACTACACCTACGGGGCCAAGTACGCCGGGGAGGCCGCACAGGGCGTTATTGCGAGCTTCAAGTCGAAGAGCCCCGACGCGAACGTCTACTGGCACGATATGACCGTTGCCGCCTACGAGCGTCTCGCTGAGGATTTTGCCTCGGTGATCAGGGTCTTCTCTAACGATGAGGAAAGTGCGGCCTGAACTCCGTATAGCTCACGCATGTCGTCCGAGTCATCACAAAAACAAGGAGGTAGCTGACGTGTCTACCATAGATGTCAGTCTGCTTAAGCCCGACCTCGTGCTCCTCGACTTCGAGGCGGATGATCGCCTCGACTTCTTCCGCCGTCTCGCCGAGAGGCTCCAGTCCGCGGGCTACGTCAAAGAAACATGGCTTGAGGCCATCCTGGAGCGTGAGAGGGACTATCCCACTGGCCTTGAGTGCACCGCAATCTCCGTGGCTCTGCCGCACGTTGACCCAGCTCACCTCCTCAAGCCCTATATCGCCATCGTGAAACCAAGTCACCCTCTTGAGTTCGATGGCATGGCGGATACGGGTCTCGTGAACGCTCAACTTATTATTAACCTGGGGGTCATGGCTCACGAGGAGAGCCAGGTCGCGGTTCTCCAGGCCTTTCTCGGCATCTTTATTGATGACGAGGCCTCGGCCGACATCATGGCGCAGACGACGCCGGAGACAATGATCGAGACCGTGAAAAAGTACTGCGCATAGGCATAGACTCGAGTCTTCGCTCAGAACTCGTCGCCCCATCCGCCGTCCCTTACGGATCGGGGCGATTTTTTGTATAAAGAGGATGGGGGTGAGACGCCTTCAAGGCTTTCCCTGGCAAAGAAGGAGCTAGACACCAAAACGGTGCCTTAAATATAAAATAGTGTGGCCATTCAGACGAGCGGGCCCTTAAGAGCCCGCTCGTCACTCTAAACGCTCCCGCTTACGATGACGTGCCGGGGGTAAAAGAGCCCGTCCATCTTCACAGCCTCGTGCTCGAGGAGCCACGCCTTCTTATCGATGCCGCCAGCGTAGCCAGTCAGGCTCCCGCGCGCTCCCACGACTCGGTGGCAGGGGAGGATGATCAGTATCGGGTTGTGGGCCACGGCGCCTCCGACGGCCTGTGCGCTCACGCGCCCGCAGGCTCGCTCCTTGGCCATGCGAGTCGAGATCTGGCCGTAGGTCGTCATCTGCCCGAAGGGGACCGAGCTCATGAGCTTCCAGACGGCCTGCCTGAAGTCGGACCCTGACGGCGCGATCGGCGGCGCGAAGTCAGGGTCCGTGCCGCTAAAGTAGGCATCGAGCCAGCTCGTGGTTTGCGCAAACACCGCGAGGTCGGCCTCCTCATGCTCGTGGCCGAGCGTGGCCGCAAAGTGCCTCTGTCCGTTGAACCACAGACCCGTGAGCGACTCGCCGTCGCTTGCGAGCGTGATAGCCCCGAGCGGTGACTCGTAGTGGCCCGTGTACTGCACCTTAGACGCCTCGCCTTCGATTGGTTCGGCCGCGTTAGCGCTATTTGAGCGTCAGCAGCAGCGCCATCTTGAAGCGGCCGTTGGCCGTGACCGCATGCAGCCCGCCCTTCTCGAAGCGAAACGTCTGTCCTGCCTCGATGGGGTAGTCGACCCCCTCGTAGCCGATCGTGGCCCTTCCCTCAAGGGCGAAGACGAGGGCGTCTCCGGGGGCCCGATGCGGGCTCAGTGCCTGGCCGTCGTCGAACGCCATGACGACAAACTTCATCGCGTCGTTGGATGCGACGTCCATGTTGACTATGCTCCCGTCCTCGTAGGGAAGAAGCTCTGTCAGCTTGAAAACCTCGCCCGCGCGCACTGCCTTGTTCATGGTCAGATCCCTTCTCGGTATGATCTCTGCATAGACGAACCCCTCCTCGCAGGACGCCCCGCACGGGGTGCCGGATGCTACGAGGAGCGCGTCTCCCTCGCCGAAAGCGAAGCCATCGCCCACGTTGTCGCCGAACCGGCCCCTTCCCGCCATTCCCACGTACAGGACGGGAGTGTCGTAACTCTCGGCGCTGATGTCGGTCCCGGACCCGAGCGAGAACCACGTGATTGAGGTCTCGGAGGCGAGCCCCGCCGGGGTTGAGATGGTAAGCCCGTCCTTGGGGGCATGCTCGTGTGCTACGGAGAAAACCCTGCTCATGGTCGCGTCCTCTCTAGGCCTTGAAGTGCTCCTCGGCAAATCTCATGTTCTGGACGCACTCGAGCGTTCCCAGATATGTCCCCGCATCGTCGCGCACGGCGATGTAGCGCACGAGGACCGGCTCGCCTGCCTTGTTCGCCCACACATCCACGTGATCTTGCTCTCCCGCGCGGAAGCTCTCCAGGATCTGTCTCACCATGGCCTCGACCTTGGGGGGATGGCAGGAGAAGACGTCGCGGTCGATGGCCATGGTGGGGCGCTTGAAGAGCTTCTCACCGTCGTTGAAGTAGCGGTTCATGTTGCTCTCGTCCACGAAGGTGAGCTCCATGGGGACCGTGTCGAGAACTGCTTCGATCTGGGCCGCCGTCATGTGGCCGCTTCCGAGATTGATGAGGCCGCTGTCTGTGCCATCGTTCTCTTGGGCGGGCCTGCCGCCTACGATCTTGAGTTCTGCGCGCCTCTGCTCGGCTGCGCTCCAGACGGGATGGCCCCCAGCAAGACAGGTCTCGTAGGCGTCCATCTCATAGTAGATGCGCATCCAGTCCTCCTCGGAGAAATGCTGAGCGCAGAGGGGGAACAGGATGTTGTTCTCCTTGTAGACCATCTCCTCGGCACGGGTGAGGACCTTGTCGACGCGTGGGGAGAAGTCGGAGAGCCTCGGGCCTGCCTCGGAAAGAAGTCTCAGCTCGTCGCGAATCTCGTCATCCACGCCCCACATGACCTCTGAGGGGCCAGAGAATCCGTAAGTGCGGTTAAGCAGCGGATAGATGAGGTCGCCCTTGCATGCGTAGTGCGCCGTGACAAAGTGCAGGTCCTGGAGTCTCTCGACGATCTCCTGTGTGGGGGCCTGGGAGGCTAGACTCGCCTGTGCGCTGGCGATGAGGGTGGAGATCGTCTCGTTCTCCCGCATGAACACGTTGACGGGGTGGCCGTCTACCTGGGAGTACGTGAGCGCGGTCGTCCTTTTTTGGGCATCGTTAGCCGAAGCCTCCACTCTTTCAGCCGTCTTTCCCAGCTTCTCCCGTACCGCTGCCTCCGCACGGGCGAGGATCTGCTCCTGCGCGGTGGCTCCATGGAAGAGCGCGGAGTGGACGTCGCAGAGTCTCTGCACGTCAGCGACCTTGGTGCCACCCTGGATGAGCTCCTGCTCGGCTCGTGCGATCTCCGCGGCGTCGACGCTCTTGAAGTTTCGCACGAACTCAGCGCGCACGACCTCGAGGTCCTCGCCTGTCGAGAGACGCGCGACATAGTCCTTGAGCAGCTCGGCGCGTGCCTCTGGGGTGTCCGCGGGCGCGTCCTGGGCGGCTGGGGCTGGCGTTGCCTCGATGGTCTTCGCCGGGTCGGGGGCGATCCCTTCGGAGTCGACGGCGTTCGAGACCTCGAAGCCCCGCTTCTCGAAGGCGGCAATCACCTGTGCGAGATCGGTTCCCTTGATTGCCGCCCCCCGGGGGATGGTCATGACTCTGCCGACGGTCTCAAGCGCCAGCGGCTTGGTGATGTCCTTGAATCCCAGGTCAGCCATAATGTCCTTTACCTCGGGATCTGCAGCGACAAGCTCGGACACCGTCTTTCTCAGGTCGAGCGTCTTTTTCATGGGGCGCCTCCTATCTGCTGAGGGAGAGCTTGCTCCCTTTCCTTATCGTATGAATAAATCCTACTGAATTACTATGATAATAACGTTGCCATACCAACAAAAAAGATGGAATTCCAAAGAAATTAGGCAAATACAGGTTCGACGCGCTGTCCCCAATGAGTCGGTTACGCAGGCTGGCGCTTTTCTCGCCAGGAAGCTGATTTGCGAAGCGTGAATTTCAGGCCAATCATAGGGGGTTACAACCGAACCCCCCGCTTTGAGTATAAAAAAAGGGAATATATGCTCCTATATGGGATATAGTGGGGATGCTCGTTTGGCCTCGCAGGGCTCTGTCTAGCCTGTTTACTATGATGCAGAGGAGAATGGTCGTAGAAGTCCGTTGTCGGGTCATATTGAATGCAGTTTGGGCCTTCGACACACGTTTTTGCAGCTGGCTCTGCAGTTTGGGCTTTCGACGCGTGCACTTTTGAGGGCGGCGTCGGGCCTGTAAGGAAAAGAATGCAAGTCCGTTTTGGTTACCAGCGACTTTATAAGAAAATATTCATTTAATTTATGATTTCCAGGCTTCCGCTTGAAGAAAGAGCGCATCGAAGGCCCAAACTGCAGTCGGATTTTAAAAAACGTGTGTCGAAGGCCCAAACTGCAGTTGCTTATCGTGCTCGAGGGCCTTGCATTCACGTGCCGCACGTCACAAGGTGCACGAGGCGACGTGCGAGGGCTGCCTGGTGACGTGCAAGGCGGCCCGTCCATCCCACTTGCGTGCCGCACCGCGTCGTAGGCGGAATTTGAGCGGATTCTCAATGACGGGGTCTACACCTGTATGCTGCGCCAGCGCTTTCCCAGTTCTCTCCAACCGGAGGATGACGCGCGAGGGGAGGGGCTCGAAGGTGGAGTGGCTCCATTTGAGGAGAAACCCTGCACCTTTGACCTGCGCAAACGCAATGAAGCGCAGCTCGCAGCCGCGTTCCGTGAATCATGTGCGCCCACGCCATGGGCTATCCTAGAGAAAGACAAATTGACGCACCGCTGCCCGCACCCTATCCATATGCTGCCCGCACCGGACGCGACGACGCACCCAAGGAGCCCCATGGCCTTCGTTCACCTCCATAATCACTCGGACTTCTCCATCTTGGACGCCGCGACGCGCGTGCCGTCCATGGTCAGGAGGGCCGTCGACCTCAAGATGCCGGCCCTGGCCCTTACAGACCACGGCTACATGTTCGGCGTCCCCGAGTTTGATCTCGAGTGCCGCAAGTACAACGACGCCCAACGGGACATGCGTCAGTGGAAGCACGACGTCGAGTGCTTCGAGAAGGGCTGGGAGCTCGAGGAGCCTCCCGTCGACGCCGTGGATGCCGTCGGCCATGACTGTGCCCACGCGCAGTGGGCCTCGGATGTCCGCGTCTGGAACCAGGCGCACGACATCTCGGCCGTGCGGGCCAATCGACCCTCCCTCACGATCAAGCCCATCTTTGGCTGCGAGGCCTACTTCATCACGGACGACTGTATCGAGAAGGGCACTAAGCAGCGTCGTTACCACCTGATACTTCTGGCCAAGAACGAGCGCGGCTACGTGAACCTCATGAAGATGATGTCCGAGGCCGCATCGGGTGACATGTTCTACTACTACCCGCGCACGACCCTTGAGATGCTGCGTCGTTACCACGAGGGAATCATCTGCAGCTCGGCGTGCGTGTCGGGCATCATCCCACAGATGTACTTCGCCGGGCGCGCTGACGAGGCACGTCGCTGGGCCCTCACCTACCGAGAGGTCTTCGGCGATGACTTTTACCTTGAGGTCCAAGATCACGGTCTGTCCGACCCCAGCTGGGGAGGCTTCAGCGATCGCACGCTCTCCGAGCAGATCGTGCGTCTCGGCCGCGAGCTGGACATCAAGGTCATCGCCACCAACGACAACCACTACCTCACGCGTGACGACGCCCCCACCCAAGACGTGCTCAGCTGCATCGGCACGGCCTCCAAGCTCGATGACGTCAACCGCAAACGCATGACGGGCTCCGAGTTCTACCTCAAGAGCGAGGATGAGATGCGCGATCTCTTCTCGTGGGCGCCCGAGGTCATCGACAACACCCTTGAGGTCGCCGAAAAGTGCAGCTACGAGCTCGACTGGACCCACATGTATCTGCCCAAGTTCCCTGACCTTGCGCCTGGGGAGACCTCTGAGGAGCGCTTCCGAAAGGAATGTGAGCGGGGACTCGCCCGGCGCTATGGTCCTGACTGGAAAAACGCGGTGGTCGCCGGAACCAACGTCTCGGAGCGTTTCGAGTACGAGTACAAGATTATCTGCGATAAGGGTTTCGCCGACTACTTCCTCATCGTCCAGGAATACGTAAGGTGGGCCAAGCAGAATGGCATTGGCGTGGGGCCGGGGCGCGGATCTGCCGCCGGTGCCATCGTGGCCTACGCCATGGACATCACTACCTTCGATCCGCTCGAGAACGGCCTCATGTTCGAGCGCTTCCTGTCCCCGCAGCGCTCGGAGATGCCCGATATCGACATGGACTTCGATGATGAGCGCCGCCTCGAGGTCGTCGAGCACGTCCGTCAACTTTACGGCCCCGAGCGCGTCTGTCACGTCATCACCTACTCCACGATCAAGGCCAAGCAGGCCATCAACGACGCAGCGCGCGTGCTGGGCTTTCCCGTCTGGGCCGGCCAGAAGCTTTCCAAGATGATTTCCAATGACCCCAGGCTCACGCTCGACCACGCTCTGCACAAGTGCGACGAGGCTCCCGATCAGTATTCGCCAGACTTCGAGGAGGCTTACAAGACGGACGTCGACGCCACGCGCATCATCGACGCCGCGCTCTCGATCGAGGGCCTGCACCGAGGCGAGGGCGTCCACGCCTGTGCCGTCCTGATCGCCCCCACGCCCGTCAACGACCACGTGCCCACCAAGATCGACACCAAGGGCGGCGTCGAGATCACCCAGTACGAGGGCCACTCGGTCGCGGACATGGGCCTGCTCAAGATGGACTTTCTGGGCCTACGCACCCTCACGGTCATCAGTCGCGCCAAGGCCAACATCAAGGCCACCTACGGCGTCGACGTGGACGTGGACAAGATCCCCTTCGACGACCCGGAGATTTACAAGCTCATGCGCGAAGGTCGCACCGCAGGCGTCTTCCAGATCGAGTCCGCGGGCATGACGTCTACGATCAAGGGCATGAAGCCGACCGAGTACAAGCAGGTCGTCGCCCTTATCGCTTTGTATCGGCCTGGCCCTTTGGGCGCCGGCATGGTCACCGACTACATCGACCGCATGAACGGCAAGAAGGAGGTCGTCTACTATGACGACCGTCTCGCCGACATCCTGGAAGAGACGTACGGCACGATCGTCTACCAGGAGCAGGTCATGCAGATCTCCATGAAGATGTCGGGCTTCTCGGCAGGCGAGTCCGACAAGGTCAGAAAGGCCGTGGCCAAGAAGAAGATCAAGCTCATGGAGGAGACGGTCCAGCACTGGGACGATGGCACCGACGAGACCATGCATGCGCACTGGACCAACGGAGCCGAGCGCAACGGCTACAAGCGCGAGCTCGCCGAGCGCATCTGGGCCGACGTCCTGAAGTTCGCCTCCTACGCATTCAACAAGTCCCATTCGGCTGGCTACGCCATCCTCGTCATGCAGACGGCCTGGCTCAAGGCCCACTACCCGCGCGAGTACATGGCCTCGGTCCTCACGAGCTACATGGGCAAGACCGACAAGATCGTCCACTACGTCACCGCCTACCGCCACGAGGGCGTGGACATCCTGCCCCCCGACATCAACGAGTCGGGCCGCGACTTCACGGCCACAAGCGAGGGCGTGCGCTTTGGCTTCGCAGGCATCCGCGGCGTGGGCGAGGGCGTGGGCGAGGCCATCATGGCCGAGCGCGAGAAGGCGGGCCCCTTCAAGAACCTGCACGACTTCGTGGACCGCATGGACTCCGGCCAGGCCAACCGCCGCGTCGTCGAGGCGCTCATCTGCTCGGGGGCCTTCGATTCCACCGGCTACACGCGCATGCAGCTCATGCGCTTCGTAGACAGGACCAACCCCGAGAACGTCATCGATGCCGCGTCACGCCGCCAGAGGCAGCGCGCCGTCGGGCAATTCTCAATGTTCGACCTCTTCGGAGACGTGGAGGGCTCGGGCTTCGAGAGCAGCGTCCCTGAGCCGGACAACGTGGAGTGGGACCGCTCGATCAAGCTCTCCCGCGAGCATGAGGTCCTGGGCCTGTACGTCTCCGACCACCCGCTGCGCCCCTACGAGTACGCCCTGGCCAAGAATCGCGACTACACGATCGCTGACATCGAGGTCTCCGAGGAGGTGGCCGACCCCACCGGTGGCGTCCGCGAGCGCTTCAAGGTGGCCGAGGGCAAGCCTCTGCGCCTGGCGGGCATGGTCACGGCCGTGCAGAAGAAGACCACCAAGAACGGCGACTCCATGGCCATCGTCACGCTCGAGGACATGGAGGGGGAGGTCACGCTCGTGGTCTTCCCCAAGCTCTACAAGAAGTGCGCGGCGACCCTGGCCGGCGAGGTGGACGAGGAGACCGGTGAGTCGGCCTCCGACGTCTTCGTGAAGGTCGAAGGCAAGCTCGAGCGCTCGGACCGTGGGAATCAGATCATCTGCCTGTCCGTGGAGCCGCTCGTCTTGGACGAGAAGGCCAACCGCCCTAAGATCCTCGAGGTGAACATGCCCGCCTCTCTGCTCACGCGTTCCTACATGGACAGCCTGGGGCTGATCCTGGCACGTTATCCCGGCCTCGATCGCGTTGAGCTACGCGTGGAGTCGGTGGCGGGCGATGTCATGCGCATGGAGCTTCCCTGTCACGTCGATGCGCACAACATGGTCCTTCTGGCCGAGATGATCGACCTGGTGGGCTCGGGCGGCTGCGTCAAGGTGGCATAGGACGGCTCGTAGGGGGCGCGGCGACGTGCTAGCTTTCGCACGGGGAGGGTATCATAGGAAGTGTTATGCCGCCGTAGATGCGGTTTTGGTTAGTGACAGAAAGAGAGGAACAGCTATGGCCGAGATCAAGCTTTATCGCTGCAATCACTGTGGAAACATCGTCGCCGTCATCAATGACGGTGGCCCCGTGCCCGTTTGCTGCGGGGAGCCCATGGAGCTGCTCGTGGCCGGCTCCACGGACGCCGCCACCGAGAAGCACGTGCCGGTCGTCGCGCGCGAGGGCGACAAGCTCACGGCTCACGTCGGCTCCGTTGACCACCCCATGCTCCAGGAGCACTACATCCAGTGGATCGCCGCTGCCTACGAGGGCTCCGTCGCCTTCAAGTACCTCAAGCCGGGCGATGTCCCTGAGGCAACGTTCGAGGTGCCTGCTGGCGAGCACGTGACGGTCTACGAGTACTGCAACATCCACGGTCTCTGGAAGACCGAGGCATAGGCTATCGCGTCTGTGTTGCGCGGGACGGGGCCTCGGGAGACCGGGGCTCCGTCCCTTGCGTTTGCTCGCTCGCGCGCGAGGCCGCGCGATCGGCGTGACGAACACGCGTGGCTATCATGGGACCGAAGGGGAGAGCCGTAAGAAAGGCGGACCAGATGAGAATCGCCATTGCCCAGATGGGTACGCATGCGGGCGACTTCGAACGGACGGTGGAGCGCATGGCCGACTATACGCGCCGTGCCGCCAACGAGGGTGCCGACCTTGTCATCTTTCCCTCCGCCGCGCTGTGCGGCACCATGCCGGTGAGCTTCGCTGACCGCGAGGGGTTCCTCCTGGACCTGGCGGAGGCCCTGACGCACCTGTCCGAGGAGGCATCCTGCCCCTGCCTGGTTCCCGTGCTCTCCGACATCGACGGGGCGTCCATGTCCGAGGCGTTGCTTCTGTCCGATGGAGACGTCACGCCCGTACGCCTCTCGGCCTATCTCAGCTCCATGGCTGCTGACCAGGGACAAGGGATGGAGTCTGACCCGACGCCTCTTCCCGAGCTCGAGTTTGCCGGCGCGCGTCTGGGGATTGCCTTCACCTACGAGGACCTTGACGACTACGATGACTATGACTATGACGTCGATGTCATCGTGTTCTTGTCCAGCTATGGCTTTGCGACCGATGATGCCTCAAGCGCGCTGGGGACCTCACTCTCGGAGGGGCGCTTTCTCGCCGACGCGGAGGCCACTGGGGCCTGGATCGTGGGCGTGGGTCCCGTTGGCTGCTACGCTGATCAGGTGTTCTGTGGGTCGAGTTTCGTTCTCTCCCCGTGGGGGGAGCTCGCCGCTCAGGCTCCTAGCCTTGAGGAGACCCTGCTCGTCTGCGACGTGGACCCTTCCTCGGAGGGCCCGCTCGAGCGTCCCCTCACGCCCGAGGTCTACGATGCTCCGCTCACGACCTGGGGCGCGCTGACCCTGGGGCTGCGCGAGACGACTGCTCGGCAAGGGTGCACCGACGTCTGCGCCCTCGTGGACTCCGACCTTGGCTCCCTGCTCGTGGCCACGCTCGCCGTTGACGCGCTGGGTCCCACGCACGTGCACGCCCTCGTTCTCCAGACGGGGGAGCGCGAGGCCGACGAGGCCACGACCGGGCTTGTGCGCAACCTGCGCCTCGTGGAGCAAAACGTCGAGCGCTTCGATGTGCGGGGGGAGGCCGACCCGGTTCTCGCGCGCGATCTCGCTGAGGTCCGCCTCGCTGCCCTTGCGCGTCGGACCGGTGCCCTGGCGCTTGGCTCTTGCGACAAGACCGCGCTCGCCCTCGAGGCTCCCATGCATGTGAGCGCCGCGCGCCTCATGCCGCTCGGAGACCTCTATCGCTCCGACGTCGTGGCCCTTGCGCACTTGCGTAACACGATCTCCCCGGTTATTCCCGCCCAAGCCGATGTCTCGCTTCCGTCGGCCGACCTCGCGACCCTTGATGAGCTGCCCTCGGCAGAGGCGCGCCTGATGTTCGTGGACCTCGTGTTGTCGAGCTACCTCGAGTGGGAGCAGCCCCTCTCCGACATCGTGGCCGAGCATGGCCATGAAGCCCTGGTTACGGCCGTCATCGAGCGTCTGCGTGCGGTCGAGCCCCTGCGTGCGGACTGTGGCATGCAGATAGCTCTGTCGTCCAAGACTCTCGCGGAGGCGCGTGGCCCGCAGGGGCTCGCCTGGCATGATCGTCTCAGAAAGGACACCGGGCGCCTCGACAAGAAGACGCTCGCCGCGTTCGTCCCCGAGGAGGGCAACGATGACGAGGGCGATGTCGATGACGAGTCCGAGCTCGCCGGCGCTCATCGCCGCGAGAAGGACGTCCACGACCTCCTGGGGTATTTGCGGGACTTCTCCCTGGGAGGGGGGTTCTCCGTCTCGGGGATGTCTGGGGAGGGTGGTCGACACTCCTCTGCGGGGGGCTCCTCGCAGCCATTCTGGCAGGGGCTCTTCTCGGAAAACTGATATGGCTCAGAGGCCTCCTGTGGTATCATGGAGCGAACATTAGTTCGTTCTTGATAGGAAGGCGTATGGTCATCCTTGGTATAGACCCGGGGCTTGCTCACACGGGCTGGGGCGTTGTCGAGACGCGGGGTCCCGTTTGCCGGGCGAGGGCGTATGGCTGCGTGGTCACCCAGGCTCATGAGTCCATCGACGTGCGTCTGGGAAGAATCTACCAGGAGCTCAGTCACGTGATCGAGAAGTACGGCCCTACCGAGCTCTCCATCGAGGGGATCTACTTTGGTGAAAACACCAAGTCCGCCATTGCCACCGCCCAGGCGCGCGGAGTCGCCATCGTGGCATGCTCGAGGGCGGGTCTGTCGGTGGGGGAATACACGCCCATGCAAATCAAGCAGGCCGTCGTGGGCACGGGCGCGGCCGACAAGAATCAGGTCATGTACATGGTGAAGAACATCCTCGCCCTGGATCATGAGCCGCATCCCGACCATGCCGCCGATGCGCTGGCGGCCGCGGTGTGCCATGCTAATGTCTCCAGGACCGAGCGGCTCGGCAGGGAAAGGAGGATTCTCTCATGATAGTCCAGCTGACTGGCACGCTCGTCGAGGTGCTACCCGCGCGCGTGGTGATTGATGTGGGGGGCGTGGGCTACGAACTCGGCGTTTCGTCGATGACGGCCGCGGCCCTGCCGCATGCGGGTGAGGCTGGTGTCACCATCCTCACCCGCATGATCGTGCGCGAGGACGTGATGGAGCTCTATGGCTTCGCCACGCGCTACGAGCGGGCCCTCTTCGACCAGCTTCGCGCCATCTCGGGCGTGGGGCCCAAGCTCGCTCTCTCGGTTCTGTCCACCTTCTCTCCTGCGGTGCTTGCCCAGATCGTGAGCGCGCAGGATGCGACGCGCATGGCGCAGGTGCCTGGCGTCGGTCGCAAGAAGGCGAGTCGGCTTCTCGTGGAGCTTTCGGATGTCTTCTCCAAAAACGTTGAGCTCAGGGGACTCGTGGATTCCTCCGAGCCAGGTACGACCTCGCCCCCCTTGGCCTCAGGGGTCACGGCCGAGGCCACCGAGGCCCTGCTCTCCATGGGCTTTACCTCCTCCGAGGCAGAGCTCGCCCTCGAGGGCCATGAAGAGGCTGGTGCCACTACGATTGAGCAGGTGCTCGCCTACGCGCTGCGGCGTCTGGGGAGTGGTCGCTGATGTGGGAGGCGGGCGAGAAGGACCTCTTCGGCGTGCCCAGCCCAGCCCCCGCGGTGGGTCGATCGACCGCTCGCGAGGTTTCCGGTGACCTTATGCCCGACGACCTCGACCAGGATCGAACCCTGAGGCCGCACACGCTCGACGACTACATCGGCCAGGAGCGCGTCCGTGAGAACCTGCGCGTGCTCATCCAGGCCGCTCGCGACCGCGGCGAAGCTCTCGATCACGTGATTTTCTCGGGGCCCCCGGGGCTGGGCAAGACAACGCTCGCTGGCATTGTGGCCAACGAGATGGACGCCAAGATGCACACGACCTCCGGGCCTGCAATCGAGCGCGCCGGCGACCTTGCGGCCATCCTCACCAACCTCGAGGAGGGCGACGTCCTGTTCGTGGACGAGATTCATCGTCTGAACCACCAGATCGAGGAGATCCTCTATCCCGCCATGGAGGACTTCTTCCTGGACATCGTGATCGGCAAGGGCCCGGCGGCGCGTTCCATCAGAATCGACGTGCCGCACTTCACTCTTGTGGGGGCCACCACAAGGACCGGCCTGCTCACAGGGCCCCTGCGCGACCGCTTTGGGATCTCGTATCGCCTGGACTACTATACGCCCGAGGAGCTTGCGGTCATTGTGAGCCGCTCGGCTCAGATCCTGGACGTCCAGATCGACGCCCGAGGCGCGGCCGAGATCGCCTCGCGCTCGCGGGGGACGCCTCGCCTGGCCAACCGTCTGCTCAAGCGTGTGCGCGACTACGCTCAGGTCAAGGCTACGGGCTCCATTAGCGCCGAGGTCGCCGTCGAGGCCCTCGAGTTCTTCGAGATCGATGCTCTGGGGCTGGACACCATGGACGTGCGCATTCTCACGGCCCTCTGTCGCACCTTCCAGGGGCGTCCCGTGGGGCTTACCACGGTCGCGAGCGCGGTCTCCGAGGATCCCTCCACACTGGAGGACGTCTACGAGCCCTACCTCCTGCAGCGCGGGCTCATCGTGCGCACGCCCCAGGGTAGGCAGGCCACCTTGGCCGCGTTCGACCATCTGGGCTTGGAACCTCCCGCGCGCTAGGCATCCATCGCTAGGCACCCACGCAGAACTTGCGGATCTGGGCCCAGGGCACGTGTGTCAACGTCCTGCGTATGAATGAGGAGTTGATGTAGGCTCGAGGGGCCTAAGCGTGCCGTAGCTCTGATTCGCCAGCGCGCTCGTATGCTACGCGCTCGTATGCGTCGAGCCTCGGCCGCGCCGCGCGCGGATGCGATCGAGCACGCTAGGGGCCCGCATCGCCTCGTCGTTGATGGAGACGATCTTGTCTCGTCCTATGTGGGCGGCAATTGAGCGCAGAACGCCCGCCCCATCGTCTGCGGTGTAGAGGGTGACCCGACCCGTGGCAGCATGAATTTCGATGGAGCGTACGTGCCCTCGGAAGATGTCGCAGCGGATCTGCGTCATTTCGTCCCAGGTCAGCCGTTCGTGCGTAGTCCCCTCGTCGGCGATGAACTCAAGTCCGTGCGCACCCAGCACGAGTGTGCCTGGCTTGGGCAGGACGTGCGCGAGCAAAAGCTCGGCAGCGGTTTCGAGCTCGTAGCTTTCGCTCACAAGATCTCCCCCTATTGACGGATGTTCGGTTTCGCTCCCTCTGCGAGCAGGGAAGTGATTTCGGTTTCACTCGCTGAGGTGAAGTCCCCGTAGACCGTCGCCTTGAATGCGCTTGACATCGTCGCGTAGTCTACAGTGAACTGGCGGTCCCAGTGGCAGGCGTCACCATGTACGATTGCGGCGGCAAAGACGCTGCCGCTGCTCGAGATGTCGGCAACTGAGACCTGCTGCAGACGTGAGAGAAAAGTCTCCTTGCGTGTCACGACGGCACCGCGAATGGAGGCAACGTCATAGCGGTCGATCTGGCGGACGACGAAGCACAGTGACTGCATGGCGTGATCGGACATCATGCCATGGGCCCATGACAGGCAGTAGTCAAAGAGCTCGGTCTCATTGACACGGGCCCCCTCGCAGGAGAGGATATCGTCCTCTGAGGCGATGAGCTGGTCGACATAGGGGAGCAGCGACCCAATCCGCTCGTGTGCATCCTCGCGCGTGGCCCACATCGTCTCGCGGTAGTTGAGGTCCATGACCGTATGGATGCCGCGCCCCTTGCAGGCCCTGAGTCCCTCGAGACAGGTTTGATGCACCTCCTCCGAGATGGCGGGAACGACCCCCGAGAAGAAGAACGCCTCGATGCCGTTGAGCATGCGATCCCAGTCGAAGTCGGCGTGATGGGCGTTGGCCATCGCGGTGCCCGAGCGATCGTACGTGACGACGGTTGGGCGAATGGAGAGACCTCGCTCGCTGTAGTAGATGCCCATCCGATCGTCCGAGCGGATGACGCGAGAGGTGTCCACTCCGTAGCGAGAGAGGTTCATGAGGGCATTGGTTCCCAGGTGGTTGTCGGAAACCTTTGACGCAAAGGAGACGTTCTCACCCTGCTGGGAGAGGGTTATGGCCACGACCGTCTCGGCGCCGCTGTAAGAGATGTCAAGACTGCGCGCCTCGTCGAGGCGCTCGTGCGCGATGGTGGCGAGTCTCACGAGAGGTTCTCCGAAGCAAAGGATGTTCACCTAGACCCCCATCACGAGTACGAGGGAGGTCATGACAAGCACTCCCACGAGAACGGTCACTGCGTTTGCCATGCCTGCGAGCCCCTCGTCCCCGCCGGCCCACAGCGTATAGAGTGGACCAGTCGATGCGGCGGGAGCCCACGCGAGGACGGCGACTACCTGACGAACCCCCTCGTCGAGAGGGAGCACGAACACGGCGGCTAACGAGAGGACCGTGGCAAAGACAAAACGCCAGCCAAGGAGCCTCACGAGTTCGGCGGCCTTCCTTCCGTCAAGGGAGAACCTAATCATAAGTCCAATCATGAACAGAGAGAGGAAGGAATTTGCGCTCGCGATTGGGTCGATGAGGGCGATGAGCTGGGAGGGAAGACGGATTCCTCCGAGACCTAAGGCGATGAGCACAAGGTAGCAGTCGAACGGTATGGAGGAGAGCAGCGAACGCACGAAGACGCCCGCGCGTTCGTGTGCCGAAGTGTCGCCTGCGTCCAGGACGAGCGCGCGCATGAGTGCCCAAGTGCCTCCTGTGCTCATGAGGGAATTTCCCGCATCGAACAGGCAGGTGGCAACTACGCTCGAGGCGGGAAAGAACGCCTGCACAAAGGATAGGGCAAAGCAGCCGATGTTGAAGCCCGAAACGTTAGCCAGCTGGATGATGCGCTCTTCGCGGGGTTTTTTCCGATAGACGACGAGGGAGAAGAAGAACGGAAGGGCGCTCGCGAGAAAGCCAAGTAAGATGAGGCCCAAGAGAGCCGGCCTGAACTCAGTGGTCTGAAAGGCACGCACAATTGCGGCCGGAAGGGTGAGGTTGAAGACAATGCGCGAGATGAGCCTACCAGCACTGTCTCCAAAGGTGGAACTACGCGCGGCGCCGATGCCCAAGAGGATGATGACGATGAACGAGAGAACCTTGACGATAACGTCAAGCATGAGTTAGTGGCTCCTTCTTAGTACTTTGGCTTGCGGACGCGGGTGATCTTCTCGGGATGGAAGCGGCGTACGGCACAGAGTCCGTCCTGGGCAGTGTAGACGTCGGTGACCTTCTTGAACTGTATGCGGATAGGGGCGAAGCCGGCGTCGACGTTGGCCTGTGCGAGACGCCTCTGACGAGTGCCGAGCTGTGTACGCCAAGCATCATAGTCCTGAGGGACCGCGCAGAGGTAGGTATCGTCCTTGAGCTTGAGGAGAAAGACCTCCTCGATGTCGTCCCAGGAGATGAAGCCAGAGGCCATCCCATCGGTGCGGTCGGTGATGCCGAGCTCGTCTACTACAATCGCGTCACGGCGCGTGAGGATCTTTCTCACGTTGAGCGCCATGAACGCTATGGCAAGGGGAAATCCGAACCACCCCATCGCAACCTTCATGAGCAGTGGATTCTCCGCATAGGGAAGCGGCTGAGTCAGGACGAGGATGGATGCCAGAAGCAGGCAGGCGCCCATGAACGTGTAGATGATGAGCAGAACGATATTATTTGTGACCGAGAATCTCTCCGTAGCGTTTGTTTGAGACACGTGAGGCCTCCTCTTCCGAAAAATGAATCGAACGCTTGTCCTTTCGTGCGAGCATCGCTTTGTGCATCATAGCGAAGAAGAAGTGAGACAAAATCATCGGTGCATCTATATGAAGAAAATATGAATATATAGAGGAAATTAGTTCATATTAGAAAACTTTTAGTATTTAAACAAACTAAAAACGAACAAATAGTGTTCAAAATATGAATAACCGCACATAAACTGATTTATACCCCCAAATTACTGTGGAGTAAATATGATTAACGCCACAGACCTCCACGACAGTAGAAACCCGAGGATGGGTCAGGAGGGGTCGGCTTCAGTAGATTCGAGTAAGGGAGAGGAGGAAAAATGGCAGGAAAGAAGTTCATCGTCGGCGTGACCGCGTGCCAGATCGGCATCGCGCACACCTTCATGGCCGCTGAGTCCCTCGCCACGGCACTCGAGAAGCGGGGGTGTGAGGCCAAGATCGAGACCCAGGGTGCCACTGGGGCCGAGAACGTCATCACCGACGAGGACCTTGCCCGTGCGGACGCAGCCATCATCGCAGCTGACGTGAAGATCAAGGACAAGGAGCGCTTTGAGCCCATCCCCACGTTGAGCTGCAAGACCAATGAGGTCATGACCCTGGAGACCGCACTTTCGGTCGTGGACGAAGTATTGGAGGCTATTGACTAATGGCAGAGATCCAGCGCAAGAATGCCAAGAAGAAGAGCCAGGGACGCGTCGTGTGGGACGCCGTCTTGACTGGCATCTCCTACATGATTCCGTTCATCGTCGGTGGCGGCGTGCTCTGGGGCATCGCCAAGGCCATGGGTGGCTATAACATCGCCGCCGAGATGAAGGAGTTCACGTACGACCAGTACACCCTCGCGATGGTCATCTACGCCATCGGTTCGGCCATCTTCGACGTGTGCGTGCCGGTCATCGGCGCCTACACGGCCTACGCACTGTCCGACAAGCCCGGCCTTGCCCCCGGCTTTGCGGTCGGCGTCATCTCCAACACCATCAAGGCCGGCTTCCTCGGAGCCGTCATCGGTGGTATCATCGCCGGCTACGTGGTGAACTTCCTCAAGGACGCCTCCAAGAAGGTCCCGAGCTCCGTCCAGTCCGTCTTCCCGATCCTCATCATCCCAGTCGTCGGCACCGCTGTGACGTCGCTGCTCATGTGGTACGTCATCGGTGTGCCCATCGGCTGGTTCATGACGGCCATCACCAGTGCCCTCATGAACCTCCAGGGCGTGGGTGGCTTCATCTTCGGTGCCGCCATCGGTGCGGGAATGTCTACCGACCAGGGCGGCCCGATCTCCAAGGCCGTGGCCCTCGTCGCCAACGGCCTCAACGCCGACGGCATCCTTGGGCCCGCGGCCTGCAAGATGTGCGGCGGCATGCAGAACCCGCTCGGCGTCTGCTTCGCCCAGATCATCGACCGCTTCACAGGCAAGAAGAAGTTCACGGAGAAGGAGCGCTCCACCACCCTCTCCGGCGTCGTGCTCGCCTGCTGCTACATCCAGGAGTACGTCATCCCGTTCCTCGTGCAGGACGCCTGGCGCGCCATCGTTCCCTGCATGATCGGCGGCGCCGTCTCCGGCGGCCTCGCAGGCTACTTCGCGCTTGAGTCCGCGGCCGTCCACGGTGGAATCTTCGTCATCCCCATGATGAGCAACCCGCTCCAGTTCGTTCTGTTCTGGTTCGCTGGCGCGGCCGTCACCGGCACCCTGTACTTCCTCCTCCGCAAGCCGGTCGAGGAAGAGGGCAACATGGCCGGCAACGGCGTCCTCGACCAGCTCCTCGGCTAGACCACGCTCCAGCCGGGCGGGGAGGCGAGAGCCTTCCCGCCCTTTTCCAAACGCTTGCATCACATAGACACCATCCGTTCCACGCGTTCCCGTTCGCAGCTGACCCATCAGCTTGTGCCGGCGAGTCAGGCATTCTAGGAGGACTCACAACATGTACGTTTCCATGAAGGAAATACTCCAGCACGCAAGCGTCAACCACTACGCGGTTCCCGCCCCCAACTGCCCGGATTTCAACATGGTCAAGGCCGCGCTCGCCGCCGCCGAGGCCAACCAGTCCGCGGTGGTTCTCGACCTGTCTCCCCGTCAGATGAGGCTCAACGCCACGGCCGAGGCCTTCGTGCCCATGGTCCGTGCGCTCGCCGAGCCCCTGAACGTCCCCGTGGCCCTGAACCTCGACCACGGCGCTGAGTTCGAGGACATCTGCCGCTGCATCAAAGCTGGTTTCTCGAGCGTCATGTGCGACGCCTCCAGCCTTCCCTTCGAAGAAAACATCCGTCGCGTCCAGCAGGTCGTGACGTTCGCCCATGCCCACGGGGCATCCGTCGAGGCCGAGCTCGGCCACGTTGGCCAGGCTGCCGGGGGAGACGGCCGCTCCGAGGACATGTACACCAAGGTCGACATGGCCGTCGAGTTCGTCGAGCGCACAGGCTGCGATTGCCTTGCCGTGGCCATCGGCACCGCGCACGGCAACTACCCGGCTGACTACGTCCCTAGGCTCGACTTCGAGCGCCTCGCCCAGATCAAGGCTGCCCTGGGCGAGAGGTACCCGCTCGTCCTGCACGGCGGGTCTGGTGCCGGCGACGAGAACTTCCGTCGCGCCGTGGACAACGGCATCAACAAGATCAACCTGTGGACCGACTACTCCTCCGCCTACGTGGGCGCGGTCCGCGAGTACCTTGCGGCCAACGAGCACCCGGACTACCTCTTCGTCTCCATCGACGCGGAGGAGAAGGCCGCGGCGTGGCTTGGCCGCTACATGGAGCTCTTCGGCTCCGCCGGCCGCTACCGCTTCAGCGACGACAAGATGGAGGAGACGGACTAGTCGCCATGGCACGCTTCGTCTTTGCATGCGATTCGTTTAAGGGCACGATCTCGTCGGCGCGCGCCGCCCAGATCCTGGCGCGCGAGGCCGCCGCGGCGTTCCCGGACTCCGAGTACACCTGCCTGGCCGTGGCCGACGGCGGCGAGGGCACCGTTGACGCGATGGTGTCGGCCTGCGGCGGCGAGCTCGTGCGGGCCCGCGTCGCCGGGCCCCTCGGCGAGCCCGTGGAGGCTTGCTACGGTCTTCTCCCCGGCGGCCGCGCCGTCATAGAGATGGCTGCCGCCTCCGGGCTGCCGCTCGTCGACGCGTCCCGGCGCGACCCTTTGGCCACGAGCACCCTCGGCACCGGCCAGCTCGTCCTTGACGCGCTCGATCGCGGTGCCACGGACGTCTCCTTGGCCATAGGCGGCTCGGCCACCAACGACGGCGGCATGGGCTGCATGCGCGCCCTGGGGGCCCGCTTCCTCGACGCGTCCGGCCGGGAGCTCCCTGGAACGGGCGCCGACCTCGAGCTCGTTAGCTCCATCGACCTCTCCGGCATGGACTCGCGCCTCGCGGGCGCGTCCTTCCACGTCATGTGCGACGTGGACAACCCACTCGTGGGCGAGCGGGGCGCCACCCGCGTGTTCGCCCCGCAGAAGGGGGCCTCGACCAAGGTGGTGGAGCGCCTTGAGGCCGGCATGGCCTCCTACGCGTCCGTCCTCGCGCGCGCCTTCGGTACGGACGTGTCCGGCGAGCCCGGCATGGGCGCCGCGGGAGGGCTGGGCGCGGCTGCTCGCCTGTTCTTGGGCGCCGAGGCCATCCCCGGCGTCGACTGGGTCCTGGAGCTCGTCGGCCTTGATGAGGCCCTCTCCGGCGCGGATCTCTGCATCACGGGCGAGGGGCACGCCGACGCGCAGTCGGCCCACGGCAAGGTCGTCTCGGGCGTGGCCGTTCGCTGCCGCGCCGCCGGCGTGGGCTGCGTGGCCGTGGTGGGCGGCATGGACGCCGAGGCCCGCGAGCTGCTCTCCTGCGGCGTGGACGCGCTCGTCCCCACGGTGATAGACGCCACCTGCCTGGAGGAGGTCCTCGCCCGCGCCGAGGAGAACTTCACGCTCGCCGCGCAGCGGGTCTTTTCTCTCCTGCGCCTGGGCGCTGGGATGGGGGAGGGAGCATGATCTGCGGAGACGCCTGCTGGAACAGGTCCCTCCTGAGGGGCATGGCCTCGCGATCCTTTGGCGGCCGCGCCGTGCTGACCTTCGACGACCTACCCGAGAGCCTCTACCACACGCTGCTCGCCACCGCTCGACGCACGCCCGACGCCGTGGCCGTTGTCGACGACCTTGGGCGGGCCACGACCTTCTCGGCGCTTCTCGTCCACGTGGACGCCCTCGCCGCGCACCTGGGACGGCTGGGCGTCTCGCTCGGGTCGCGCGTGGGCCTGCTCATGCACGCGGACCTCGAGTTCGTGGTCGCGCTCTACGCGCTCTCCCGGGCCCGTGCCGTCTGTGTGCCCATCCCCTCCAAGTACCGCGGGCCCGAGGTGGCGAGCCTCATGGAGACCGCCGAGCTCGACCTGCTCGTGGCCGGGGAGGAGTTCGAGGCCATGTCGGGCGGCTTCCCGCTCGGGCCCGAGCGCGTGGTCTGGACCCACGGCGTCGACGCGGGCTACGGCTTCGACGGCCTGAGCGGGCCCCTGGGCCCCTGCGACGCCGCCCCCGAGGACCCAGTCATCATGATGTTCACGAGCGGGACCACGTCGGTCGCCAAGGGCGTCGTCCTTCGCAACTACAACGTCTGCCACGCGGCCATGGTCTACGCGCGCCTCATGGGCACCACCGCGTCCGACCGCTGCCTCATCCCCATACCCATCTACCACGTGACGGGCCTCATCGCCTTGCTCGCACAGTTCGTCTACGTGGGCGCCACCACCTACCTGCACCGCCTCTTCGAGCCGCGCCGCGTGCTCGCCTGCGTGCGCGACGAGAGCGTCACCTACCTGCACGGCTCGCCCACATCCTTTGCCGCCCTCCTGCCGCTGCGTGCGGAGTTCCCGGAGCTCCCGAGCGTGCGCGCCATGCTGTCGGGCTCCAGTTACGAGCCCGTCCCCGTCATGCGCGCCTATCACGAGTGGATGCCCACGGCCTCCTTCCAGGTGGTCTACGGCATGACCGAGACGGCCTCGCCCGCGCTGCTCTTCCCGTACGACTCACCCACCTCCGTCTTCGCGGGCGCCACGGGCAAGCCCGTGCCTGGCGTGGACGCTAAGATCGTGGACGACTCCGGCGCCGAGGTGGGGGAGGGCCAGACGGGCGAGCTCCTCCTGCGCGGGGCCTGCGTCACGCAGGGCTATTTCCGCCGTCCGGACGTCGGTCCTGACGACGAGGGCTGGCTTGCCACTGGTGACATGGCCCATGCCAACAATGAGGGCATGGTCTGGGTGGTGGACCGTAAGAAGGACATGATCAATCGCGGCGGCGAGAAGGTCTGGTGCTCGGCGCTCGAGGAGGTCCTTTGCGAGCTGCCGGACGTCGTGGGTGCCTGCGTGACAGCAATCCCACATGAGCTCTATGGAGAGGTGCCTGTGGCCGCGCTCGTGGCGGCTCCGACCTGCTCTCCCACTGAGGAGAGCGTCCGCCAGGCGCTTGCGGGCCGCATCGCCCGCTTTAAGATTCCCACGCACGTGGTCTTCGTCAAGAAGATCCCGCAGACCTCCGCCGACAAGCCCGATCGAGCGGCTGTGCGCGATTTGGTGCTCTCATCGCTTAGCGCTCACGAACAGGAAGGCTAGACATGGCAGATGAAAACCTCAAGGCCGTCTTCATCACCCCCGAGGAGGCCGCGGCCTCCATCACCGACGGCTCCACCCTCTGTACGGTCGGCATGACGCTCGTCTCGGCCTCCGAGTCCAACCTCAAGGCTATAGAGCAACGCTTCCTCGAGACGGGTCACCCCTGCGGCCTCTCGCTGCTGCATTCCTGTGGCCAGTCCGACCGTGCTCGTGGCATCCAACACCTCGCGCACGAGGGCCTCGTGACGCGCATCATCGGCTCTCACTGGGGACTCCAGCCAAAGTGGATGGATATGATCGCCCACGATCAGGTCGAGGCCTACTGCCTGCCCCAGGGCCAGATCGCCCAGCTCTACCGCTCCATGGCCTGCGGCCTGCCGGGCAAGATGAGCAAGGTCGGTCTGGGCACCTTTATCGACCCGCGCATCGAGGGCGGAAAGATGAACGAGCGCACCCAGGCGCAGCCCGACATCTCCGAGGTCATCCAGATCCACGGCGAGGAGTACATGTTCTACCACGAGGTCCCCATCGACACCTGCCTCATTCGCGGCACGGCCTGCGACGAGATGGGCAACCTCACCACCGTCGACGAGGCCATGAAGCTCGAGGTGCTGAGCGCGGTGCTGGCCACCAAGCGCTACGGCGGGCAGGTCATCGCCCAGGTCCGTGAGGTCGCCCAGACCGGGACCCTGAACCCCAAAGACGTCACCGTTCCAGGCGTGTTTATCGACAAGGTCGTGGTCTGCCCCAACCCGGAGGAGGACCACCGCATGACCTCCTCGATCTACTTCGACCCGTCCTACGTGGGCAAGCTGCGCGTCCCCGCCTCGGCGGTGGAGCCCGCGCCCTTCAACGAGCGCAAGTTCATCGCGAGGCGCGGCTGCGCCGAGCTCTACCCGGGCTGCGTGGTCAACCTCGGCACCGGCATCCCCAACGACATGGTGGGGCGCGTCGTCGCCGAGGAGGGCCTCTCCGACAAGGTGATGGTCACGGTTGAGAGCGGCATCTACGGCGGCGTTCAGCTTGGTGGCGTCGACTTCGGCATCGGCCAGAATCTGCTCGCCATGGTGAGCCACGTCGAGCAGTTCGACTACTACGACGGGGCAGGCGTCGACGTGACCTATATGGGCATGGGTGAGCTTGATGGTGAGGGCAACGTGAACTCGACCAAGATGGGGGAGCGTTGCGCCGGGGCCGGGGGCTTCGTCGACATCACGCAGAACGCCAAGACGGTGGTGTTTCTCGGTACGTTTACTGCCAAAGGGGCGCGCTACCGCTTCGAGGGCGGTCGTCTCACCATCGAGCGTGAGGGGGCCATCAAGAAGATGGTCCCTCGCGTGGCGCAGCTCTCATTCAACGGACCGGACGCCCGCGCCCGAGGTCAGCGCGTCGTCGTGGTCACCGAGCGTGCCGTCTTCGAGCTCGTGGATGAGGGCGTCATGCTTACCGAGGTCGCTCCAGGCGTCGATCTTCAGACGCAGATCCTCGACATGATGGGTTTCACGCCAATCGTGAGTCCGCACCTCAAGGAGATGGATTCCGCGCTCCTTGCCCCGGATGGTCCCTGTGGCCTGGCCGCAAGCCTTGCTCGCCCGTAGAGACGCTCACTTGCTAGATCCTCACACACAGAAAGGAACGACGATGAACGGTAACAAGATAGCGGTCATTGGCTCTGGACTCATGGGGGGAGGCATAGCCCAGGCGTGCGCCCAGTCTGGCCTGGAGGTCACAGTGGTCGACGTTGCCCAGGAGCCCCTCGACAAGGCCCATGCCCTCGTCGTAAAGCTCCTCCAAAAGAAGGTCGAGAAGGGCAAGCTGGGGCAGGGGGACGCGGACGCCACCCTTGCGCGCCTCTCCTACGCGACCGACTACGAGCGCATCGCGGGCGCCGCCTACGTGATCGAGGCCGTGCCAGAGCGCCTTGACTTCAAACGTGCGACGTTTCAAAAGATGGACGAGTTTGCTGATGCGGGAGCGATCCTGCTCACCAATACCTCCGGCATCAACGTAGATGACATAGCGGCGGCGACCAGCCGTCCCGCTGACGTCTTGGGCATGCACTTCTTCTACCCCGCTCCGGTCATGAGACTCGTCGAACTCATTCGGGGCAAGAGGACCTCCGACGAGGCGTTCGTAGCCGCGCGCGAGCTCGCGGACGTCTTGGGCAAGACAGCCATTTCAGCGCCCAACCAGCCTGGGTTCATCGTCAACCGCATCATCGTGCCATACCAGAACGAGGGAGCCTTCCTCGTCATGGAGGGCTGCACCCCCGAGGACGTGGATGCGGGCATGAAGCTTGGCTGCAACCACCCCATGGGGCCCTGCGAGCTCATGGACTTTACCGGCATCGACGTGGTTCTAGCCACGATGACCGGTCTCTACGAGAGCTTCGGAGACGAGAAGTACCGTCCGTGCCCGCTGCTCAAGCAGATGGTTGACCAGGGCCGCCTGGGCCGCAAGTCTGGTCGCGGCTTTTACGAGTATCGCTAGGGAGACGGGACTCCCGTTTTTCCCACACCCTTGAAAGGAGCATCACCGATGAGCAATCGCATCCTTGAAAAGAACCCCGACGACGTCGTCATCGTCGCTGGGGCGCGTACCCCGATTGGCAAGTTCGGGGGCAGCCTCAAGACCGTTTCCTCCATTGACATGGGTGCCCTCGTGGTTCGGGAGGCCGTCTCCCGTGCCGGTGTCGAGCCCGCGTCCGTCGACGAGGTCATTGTCGGTCAGGTGGGATCTTGGGGTGAGAACGGCTTTCTGGCGCGCGCCATCAGCCTCAAGGCCGGCCTGCCTGACGAGACCTGCGCCTACTCCGTCAATCGCCAGTGCGGCAGTGGTCTGCAGTCGATCGCTGACGCCGTTATGGAGATTCAGACTGGTGCGGCCGACGTCGTGGTGGCAGGCGGCTCTGAGAGTCTGTCGCAGCTGCCCTATTACGTGCCCAGCGCCCGTTGGGGAGCGCGTATGGGCCACAAGCAGTTCGAGGACGGCGTCATCGACATTCTCACCTGGCCGCTCGACTATTCTCACAACGGCGTCACGGCCGAGAACGTGGCCCGGAAGTTCAACGTGAGCCGCGAGGAGCAGGATCGCTTCGCGGCCCGTAGCCAGCAGCGCGCCGTGGCGGCCGTTACCGCTGGAGTGTTCTCCGAAGAGATCGTCCCCGTTGAGGTCAGGGGCCGCAAAGGCTCCGTCACGGTCTTCGACACCGACGAGGGCCCGCGCGAGGGCGTGACTGCCGAGAGCCTCGCCAAGCTCAGGCCGTGCTTCGTCACCGACGGCACGGGTACCGTTACGGCCGCCAACTCCTCCTCGCTCAACGACGCGGCGGCCGCGGTGGTCGTCATGACACGTGCCAAGGCCGCCGAACTCGGTTGTACCCCCCTGGTCGCGATTCGAGGACACGCCGTCGCCGGTTATAGCGCGGAGCTCATGGGCTACTCACCCTACTTCTCAAGCAGGAGGCTGGCCGAGAAGCTCGACCTCGATCTCACCAAGATTGATTTTTTTGAGATTAACGAGGCCTTTGCCTCCCAGGCGTTCGCCGTGACGCGCGATCTCGGCCTCGACGATGAGCGGGTCAATATCTACGGAGGTGGCATATCGCTTGGCCACCCGATTGGTGCCACGGGCACGATTCTGGCCATCAAGTGCGCCTACGAACTCGCCCGACGTCACCCCGAGAAGCGCGATGCCATGGTGTCGATGTGCATCGGCGGGGGCCAGGGCATCTCCATGTACTTCACGGCGGAGTAGCCGGGCGAGGGGTCGGCCGCCGTGCACGACGCGCGAACCCTCGGCGCCCCTCCGTATGTCTCTTATCGGATTTAAGAAAGGATTTGATTATGGTTAACTTTGAGTACCTGGTATCGACGAAGGTTGTGTTTGGCAAAGACACCGAGGGCGAGGCTGGTCGCCTCATCAGAGAGAACGGTGGTAGCAAGGCCCTGATTCACTGGGGAGGCGACTACGTCCGCACGACCGGGCTGCTCGACCGCGTTGAGAAGGGCCTCGACGACGCCGGCATCTCCTACGTCGAGTTTGACGGCGTCGTGCCCAATCCTCGCCTCTCGCTCGTGAAGAGGGGGGTTGAGCTTGCCCGCCAAGAGGGCGTCGACTTCGTACTCGCGATAGGTGGCGGCTCCGCGATCGACTCCTCGAAGGCCATTGCCTACGGCCTCGCCAACGACTTCGCCCTCGAGGACCTCTTTCTCGGCAAGGTGAGCACGGACAAGATCGCCAAGCTCGGCGCCATCTCCACGCTTGCCGGCACGGGTTCGGAGACCTCTAACTCCGCGGTCATCAACATCGATACCCTAGGTGACCGGATGCTCAAGCGTTCGTACAACCATGAGTGTGGCCGCCCCCTCTTTGCCATCATGAATCCCGAGCTCACCTACTCGGTGCCTGCCTATCAGACCGCGGCTCCTGGTGCCGACATCATGTTCCATACGATGGAGCGCTACTTCACCAAGGTCGATCACGTTGAGCTCACCGACGCCATGAGCGAGGGGCTCCTGCGAACCGTCAAGACCGCCGTCCCCGAGGCCCTTGCCAACCCGAAGGACTATGCGGCTCGTGCGAACCTGATGTGGGCCGGCTCCCTTTCTCACTGCGGCCTCACGGGCACCGGGCGTATCGGCGACTTTGCCTGCCATGCCATCGAGCATGAGATTGGGGCTCTGTTCGACGTTGCGCACGGTGCGGGCCTGACCGCCATCTGGTCGAGCTGGGCCAAGTACGTGATCGACGACGACCCTGCGCGGTTCGCTCAGTTCGGCGTCAACGTCTTTGGTGTGGAGAACGACTTCCATGACTCCCGAGCCACTGGCCTGCGCGGCATCAATGCCTGGGATCAGTGGTGCCATTCGATCGGTATGCCCACCTCGCTCAAGGAGCTTGGCGTCGAGCCCACCGACGAGCAGATTCATGAGATGGCCGTCGGTGCCGTCGACGCTCG
>CAYSIC010000006.1:77524-91443 GCA_964430985.1 uncultured Atopobium sp. | reverse complement strand
GGTTCTCCTGGGGTTACTCGGGGTTCTCCTGGGGTTACTCGGGGTTCTCCTGGGGTTCTTCTGGGGTTCCTTTGGGTGCACCGCAAGCCTGGGCGCGCCGCGAACCCGAGCCCACCGCGGACCCAAAGGCTCTCTACGCCGGAAACGTCACGGTGACGCTCGTGCCCTCCCCCGGCGTGCTCTCGAGCCTGACCTGGGCGTCATGGTAGGCGGCGGCGTGCTTGACGATGGCCAGTCCCAGCCCCGTGCCGCCCGTCTGACGGCTGCGCCCCTTGTCCACGCGATAGAAGCGCTCGAAGACCTTGCCCTGGGCCTCCTCGGCGATTCCGATGCCGGTGTCCGCCACGCGGACGCAGGGTCGCCCGTCCTGCGGGACCACCCAGACGAAGACCTGGCCCTCAGGCCTGTTATAGCGGATCGCGTTCTCCACGAGATTCTCGACGAGCTCGTCGAGCAGATGCGCATTGCCCGTGACCAGACTCGAGACGCCCTCGACGCTCACGCTCACCTGTGCGCGCCGCGCGCGCGGCGCCAGCCGTTCGACCACATCCGTGGCAACGGTCATGAGGTCGACCGTCTCGACCGCTCCGAAGATCTCCCGGTCGCCCACGCGCTCGGACTCGTCGAGCTTGGAGAGCATGAGGATGTCGCTCACGAGCGCCGAGAGCCGCTGCGCATCGTCGTAGATGCGCCCGGCGAAGTCGCGCAGGTCCTCGGTGCGCACGAGGCCGTCGCGCATGAGCTCGGATGCGCCAGAGATGGAGGCAATGGGGGTCTTGAGCTCGTGGGTGACGTTGGCCGTAAACTCGCGGCGCATGTCGTCAGCATCCTGAATCTGGGCCATGCGCCCCACAAGCTCGGCGTGCTGCTCGTTGAGGCGGCCCACGAGGGGGTCGAGCTCCTCGTAGGGTGCCGTGGCGTTGCCCGCAGACGGGTCAATCTGGAGGATGGGCCGGACGAAGCGGCGCGCGAGCCGGCGCGAGACGAGCCAGCTCGCCGCCACCACCACGAGGGCCAGGGCCACGAGCGTGGCGACGTCCTGGACGAGGAAGGTGCCCACGGACGCCCGGTCCACCGACAGACGCACGACCGCGCCCGACGCGAGGCGCGCGGCCTCGTAGAGGCTCACGTAGCCGGCGGTCGCGCTCGCGCGCTCCGCCGAGCCCGAACCCGTCGTCAGGGCGGCAGCCACCTCGGGACGATCCGCGTGGTTGGGAAGGACCGTCACGTCCGCGAGGCTGTCGTAGGACACGGTGCCGTCGGGCTCCACGAGGGTGACGCGTATGCCCGAGAAGTCGAGCTCCCCGAGGACCGCGACGTCGTCTCCCGTTCGATCGAGGAGCGAGGCGACGGTCGTGCACTCCCCCGCCAGCTGCTCGTGCTCGTCGGCGAGAAACGCCGACTGATAGAGGGCCGAGGCCACGGCCGTCACCACCACGGCGACGACGGCGCACGCAATCACGATCGCCGCGAAGACGCGCTGGGAGAGGGAGCGCTCGCCTCTCGAGGTGATTCTCACGACGACGCCTCCATCCTCGGCTACCCGCGGACGCGGTAGCCCACGCCGCGCACCGTCTCGATAAGCTCCGCAGAGGCGCCAAGCTTGGCGCGCAGCTGCTGAACATGAACGTCCACCGTGCGCGAGCCGCCGTCGAAGTCCCAGCCCCAGACACGTTGCAGCAGCGTCTCGCGCGAGAAGACCACGCCCGGCGTGCGCAGAAGAAACTCGAGGAGGTCGAACTCGCGCATCGTGAGCTGCACCTCCTGGCCGCCGACGGTGATCTCGCGCCGGGCGGGCCACAGGCTCACGTCGCCCGTCACGAGCACCTGGGGCTCATGAGGCGCAGGGCCCTCGCGCCCGGCACGGCGCAATAGGGCCCGCGTACGACTCACCATCTCCATCATCCCAAAGGGCTTGGAAAGGTAGTCGTCGGCCCCGCCGTCGAGCGCGCGCACCTTGTCGAGCTCCGCGTCCTTGGCCGTGAGCATCATGACCGGGACGCGGGAGAGGCCGGGGGTGCGTCGCAGGCGCGCCAGGACGTCGAGGCCGTCCGCGTCGGGCAGCATGATGTCGAGAAGGACCGCGTCGGGAGCGCGCTCGGCACACGCGCGGCGAAATTCCGCGTCGTCGGCGCAGCCACGGGCCTCGATGCCCGCCTGGGTGAGCGCGTAGACCGTGAGCTCGCGCATGTTCTTGTCGTCCTCGACGTAGTAGATCACGACGTCCCCTCCTTCTGCGCCCCCTCTTCTTGCTGCCGGCCGGCCGAGCCTCACCCGCCCGTCTTCTCGGCCACCGTGTGCTCGCCCGTCACGCGAAAGATCGCCCAGGCTGCGACGCGCTTGGCCAGGTCGCCGATACGCTCGAAGTACTTGTCCACCATCAGGAGCTCGGGGAGGTGCTGGGCCGAGGACCTGCCGTCGCGGATGAGCCTGACGAGCTTCTCCTCGGACTCGGCGTAGAGGGCGTTGATGGCGGCGTCGGCCTCGATGATACGCTGGTCCCGCTCCACATCGCAATCGCAGAAGGCCTCGATGGCGGCCCTGGCCGCCGACGTGAGGACGTTGTCGGGCTCATCCTGCCGGGAAGCCCGAGGCCCCCAAGGAGATGGGCACCGAGATGACGAGGGCCCAGAGGAGCAGGTAGAACGAGTCGAAGAGCTCGAACAGGATGCCCGGGCTCTCCTCGTCCAGAGGGGAATTCGTGAGGAAGCCAGGCATGAGGGCCACGGGCAGACCCTGGTAGAGGATATAGGCGATAAGGGCCGCGAGCAGCAGCAGGACGAGGTCCACGATGGCCGTGAGCACACCCGTGACAACACGGTCCTGGCGGCGCGCCCTGGCGCTGTGGGCGACGAGGTCCCTAGGCATGGCTTTTTGACCCCCTTCGGCCGACGAGATGGACGATCAAGATGAAGATGAGGGACATGCCCATGAGCAGAAGCCCCAGGGACCACAGCGCGTGATACTCCACCGATCCCGTCGTGACATTCGAAAGGCCGCTCGTGAGGGCTGTGGTGAGCGTGGCGGCCGGGTCGAGCAGCCCCGGGGGCATGGCCTTCTCGACGCCTCCGATGACCATCTGCACGGCGAGCGTCTCGCCGAACGCGCGCGTCATCCCCAGGATGACGGCGACCGTGATGGAGGGCAGCGCGCTTCTGAGGACGATGTGTCAGACGGTCTGCCAGCGCGTGTAGCCCAGGGCGTAGGAGCCGTCCGGGTAGGAGTCGGGCACGGCGGCCAGGGCGTCGATGACGAGCGTGGTAACCGTGGGCAAGATCATGACGGCGAGCACGATGGAACCGGACAAGATGGCTGACCCCACCGCGACGGGCAGCACGAGCAGCGTCGAGAGGAGCGTGACCGAGAAGGACCCCACGATGAGCGGGGCGGCGCCGGTGACGAGCCCCCCACCTTCTCGAGCCTCCGCTTTGGCATCATGCGTCTTGCCATGGCGCTCCTTTCTGAGAGGGCGCGGCGCCGCGAAGGGCCGCGGAGCCGCGCCGGAAGGAGGAATCTACTTGCTGGTGACGGTGCCTGCGGCGTCCTTCTGGACCTGCATGCCCGTCAGGGGGATGAGGCCCTGCTCCTCGACGAGCGAGCCCTGGACGTCCTCGGAGAGCAGGTACGCGATGAAGGCGCTCGTGACGTCGTCGGCGTCGACGGAGGTGTACAGGTGCTCGTAGAACCAGATCCTGAAGTCCCCGCTCTCGACGTTTTGGGCCGTAGGCTTTACGCCGTCGACGAGGAGCGCCTTGAACTTGCTGTCGTCGTAGTACGAAAAGGCGAGGTAGGAGATGGAGCCCGCGGTCTGGAAGACCTTCTCGACGACGGTGCCCGAGGAGTCCTCCTCGGCGACGGGCGGGAAGCTGTCGGGCACCGCCTCGCCGGCCAGGACCGCGTCCTCGAAGGTAGCCCGGGTGCCGGAGCCCGCCTTACGGTTGGTGGCCTGGATGGTGCCCGCGGTGCCGCCGACCTCGCCCCAGTCGGCAATGGCCCCTGTGAAGATGCCCCCGAGCTGCTCGGTCGTGAGGTCGTCCCATCTTCTTCCTTTCGTCCGGGTGGGCTGCAGACCGGATGCCCGCTCGCCCCTGTTGCCCTGCAACCTAGGACGTGCGCGCGCTCCTCTCGCGCCGCCGAAGCGCTTCTTACGATGTGCTGACGGCACCCTATGCGCCCCTTATAAAGGGATCAGAAAAGAGCTTGTGAACTCTTTGTAAGGTGCCTAGGAATAATTCGCATGGTACCTTGACAACTCTTCGGGCGCAGTTCAGAGTGTTCAAGCCAATCTCAGGGTCAACAGAGGGAGGAGAGGCGGGCCATGACGGAGGCTGACCTACTCAGAAAGTGGCGCGAGGAGTCGCCCGAGAAGCGCATTCTGTACGATTTGGGCTACTTTGGGCACTTCCTGCACGTGAACCGTGGGGGAAGGAGCGGCAAGCAGCACATCCTGCTCGTGCTGCTCAAGAGCGGGCCGGAGATGACTCAGCGAAAGCTCCAGGAGCACTCGTACATCACCTCAGCCTCGTTGTCCGAGGTGGTAAGCAAGCTCGAGGCCGAGGGGCTCGTGTCACGTACGCGCTCCGAGTCCGACCGACGCACGCTCTCGATCAGGCTCACGGAAGAGGGAGAGCATCAGGCACGTGAGGAGCTCCTGAATCGCCGGCGCTTCGAAGGACAAGCCTTCTCCTGTCTCTCCACCGCCGAGGTCGAGGACCTCGCGAAGACGCTCGATCGCTTGGCCACGCACTGGGAAGACATCGATCAGAGGGAAAAGAAGAAGAAGAGGGGAGAAACCATATGCAGCAAGAGCTAGCCGCCGACCAGACCTTCGAGAAGACGGCAGCCGATGTGAGCTACGGGCAGGTCGCCAAGAAGCTCATGGGGAGCATACGTCAATACAAGGGAGCGGCAGTCGCCACGCCCCTGCTCGTCCTGGGCGAGGTGATCTTCGAGGTCCTGATTCCGTTCAGAACCGCAGCGCTCATCGACACGATCAAGGCTGGTGCGGACCTCGGGCAGATCTTGTCCACCGGGGGCGTCCTGGCGCTCATGGCGCTGGCCTCCCTGGCGTTCGGCGCCCTCGCGGGCCTCGCCTGCGCCAAGGCATCGGCGGGCCTAGGCAAGAACCTGCGCCACGACATGTTCCACAACATCCAGACCTTCTCGTTCACCACGATCGACCAGTTCTCCAACTCGTCGCTCGTAACCCGTCTCACCACCGACGTGACTAACGTTCAGATGGCCTTCATGATGCTCATTCGCACCGCCTTTCGAAGCCCGCTCATGCTCATCGCGGCCTTCTCGGCCGCCTATCTCATGGGTGGCTGGTTGGCCTTCGTCTTCGTGATCGTCATCCCCGTCATGGGAGTGGCCCTCTTCTTGATCGTCCGCAAGGTCATGCCGATCTTCCGTCGCATCTTCAGAAAGTACGACGCGCTCAACGAGTCCGCCGAGGAGAACCTCGCGGGCATCCGCGTCGTCAAGAGCTACGTGCGCGAGGACTATGAGAAGCAGAAGTTCAAGCGCGCCGCCGAGGAGGTCGCCCGCGACTTCACGCACGTCGAGCGCATTCTCGCCCTTAACGGCCCGATCATGACCCTGTGCGTCGACGTCGTCTTCGTCGCGGTCATCTACTTCGGCTCCTACGCCATCATCACCACGCACGGCGAGCTCATCGACGTGGGCCAGTTCTCCTCGCTCATCACCTACGGCTTCATGATGCTCATGAGCCTCATGATGCTCTCCATGGTCTTCGCACAGCTTGTCATGGCTGAGGAGGGCATGCGCCGCATCTATGAGGTGCTCTTGGCCACGAGCACAATCGAGGAGCCGGCGGAGCCCCTCCGTGAGATTGCCGACGGCTCGATCGACTTCGACCACGTGGGCTTCTCCTATGCCGCCGACAAGGACCACGAGGCCCTCAAGGATGTCGACCTTCACATAAAGAGTGGGGAGGTCATTGGCATCATCGGGTCCACCGGCTCGTCCAAGTCAACGCTCGTGCAGCTCATCGCGCGCCTCTATGACGTAACGGAGGGCAGAGTCCGCGTGGGCGGCGTGGACGTGCGCGACTACAGCCTCAACTCCCTGCGCAACCAGGTGGCCATGGTCTTGCAGAACAACGTGCTGTTCTCGGGAACCATCAGCGAAAACCTGCGCTGGGGCAAGGCCGACGCCAACGATGACGAGATTCTCGAGGCCTCTCGTCTGGCCTGCGCCGACGAGTTCGTCCAGGGCTTCCCCGATAAGTACGAAACCCACATCGAGCAGGGGGGCACCAACGTCTCCGGTGGACAGAAGCAGCGCCTCTGCATCGCGCGCGCCCTGCTCAAGCACCCCAAGATCCTCATCCTCGACGACTCCACGAGCGCCGTGGACACCAAGACCGACAAGATGATCCGCCAGGGCCTCAAGAGCTACCTGCCCGAGGCCACAAAGATCATCATCGCGCAGCGCACGAGCTCGGTCGAAGACGCCGACCGCATCGTGGTCATGGACGCCGGGCGCATCGATGCGGTGGGCACCCACGAAGAACTCCTGCGCACCAACAAGATTTACCGCGAGGTCTACCTCTCGCAGAACAAGAAGAGCCACGACGAGAAGGACCTCGGCAACAGGGAGGTGGGCGCATGAGCGCCAAGAAGAGAAACGCGGACACCGCAACCGTAGGCGCGAGCGACACCGCCCAGGGCAGTCCACGCCGCTCGCGAAACCTAGGCAAGACGACCGTACGCGTGCTCAAGATGCTACGCGAGTTCTATCCGGTGCTGCTGCCGGCAGTCCTTGTCTGCGTGCTCATCCAAGCCGTGGTCCAGGCGCTGCCCAACGTCTTCATGGAACGAGCCCTCACCGTGGTCGGCGACCACTGGCAGACGGGTGACTGGGCAAGCGCGGCGGGGCCCATCGCCGCCGACGTGGCGCTTCTCATCGTCCTCTACGTAGTGGGCCTCGCCTCAGCCATGGCCTGGAACCAGGCCATGGCTGTCATCACCCAGGGATCGCTCAAGAAGTTCCGCTGTCGCATGTTCAACCACATGCAGGAACTTCCCATCCGCTACTTCGACACGCACCTGCACGGCGACATCATGAGCTACTACACCAACGACATCGACGCCATGCGCCAGATGATCTCGCAAAGCCTGCCGCAGCTGCTCTCCACCATATTCACGCTCGCCGCGGTCCTCGTGGTCATGTTCTACTACAGCGTGCCCCTGGCCCTCGTGGTCATCGTAGGCTCCTGCATCATGGCCATCGCCGCCAAGGTCCTGGGTGGCCGCTCCGCGCAGGGCTTCCTGAACCAGCAGAAGGCCATCGCCACCGTGGAGGGCCACGTCGAGGAGATCATGTCCGGCCAGAAGGTCGTCAAGGTCTTCTGTCACGAACGCCAGGCGGAGGCGGACTTCAACGAGCTCAACGACAAGCTCGAGGACGCCTCGCGCTTCGCGAACGCATATGCCAACATGCTCATGCCGATTCTCATGAACATGGGCAACCTGCTCTATGTCATCGTAGCCGTGGCCGCAGGCCTCTTCATAGGTCTCGGGACCCCCAACCTCTCGATTTCGGGGGCGACGCTCACCATCGCCATCGCCGTACCGTTCCTCAACATGACCAAGCAGTTCGCCTCCCAGATCGGGCAGATCTCCAACCAGATCAACTTCGTCGTCATGGGCCTGGCCGGCGCCGAGCGCATCTTCGAACTTCTCGACGAGGAGCCCGAGGCCGACGAAGGCTACGTGGAGCTGGTCAACTGCACGATCGATCACGAGGGCGTCGTCTCGGAGTGTGACGAGCGCAGCGGCAACTGGGCCTGGAAGCATCCCCATCACGCCGACGGCACCGTGACCTACACCCCGCTTGCCGGTGACGTCCGCCTCTTTGACGTGGACTTCTCCTACGAGCCCAGCCACCCGGTGCTGCACGACATCTCGCTGTATGCCAAGCCAGGGCAGAAGGTCGCCTTCGTCGGAGCCACGGGCGCGGGCAAGACCACGATCACCAACCTGCTCAACCGCTTCTACGACATCGCCGACGGCAAGATTCGCTACGATGGCATCAACATCAACAAGATTAAGAAGCCGTCCCTGCGCCGCTCGCTCGGCATGGTGCTGCAGGACACCAACCTGTTCACCGACACCATCATGGACAACATCCGCTACGGCAAGCTCGACGCCAGCGATGACGAGTGCATGGCGGCAGCGCGCCTGGCAGGAGCTGACAGCTTCATCCAGCGCCTCCCCGAGGGCTATCAGACGATGCTCACCGAGAACGGCGCCGCCCTCTCCCAAGGCCAGCGCCAGCTTCTCGCCATCGCCCGCGCGGCCGTGGCCGACCCCCCCGTCATGATTCTCGACGAGGCCACGTCCTCGATTGACACGCGCACCGAGTCCATCGTGCAGCGCGGCATGGACGCTCTCATGGCCGGGCGCACCACGTTCGTCATCGCCCACCGGCTCTCGACCGTTCGCAACGCCGATGTGATCATCGTCTTGGACCACGGTCGCATCATCGAGCGTGGCACCCACGAAGAGCTCATCGCCAAGCAGGGCACGTACTACCAGCTCTACACGGGAGCCTTCGAGCTCGAATAGGGCCAATCCCGCAGTTTTTTACGAAGGGGCGGCGGCCGCGCGTAAGCGGCGGCCGCCCTTTTTTAGACTTGTATTAGATTTTGGTTCACCAGGCGCTCGACGCGCACCATATTATTTCGACTTGGCACATGCGGAGAAAACATCCTCCTGACATGCGTTTTTCTTCGCACGAGCCAGGTCGACGAGAAGCAGCGCGCGCAGGCTCGCTCAGCGACGCCGACGCCGGTGGCTCTCACGGATGATGTCCCAGGCGACCCAGGTGCCCAGCGCAAAGGCCGCGAGATAGCCCACGAAGCCGATGACCGGCACGCCCAGGATGACCGGCTGGATGCGCGCATAGTAGACCACCGACGAGCCGATGAACAGGCCCGCCACGATTACACTCATGGTGAGACGGTTGGCAATCCGCGAGAGGTCCTCAAGTGGGTCGGCGGTCCCGGCCAGATCGAGGTTCATACGCAGCTGCCCGCGCGTAAGCATGCGCATGGCGAGCTGGGCATCGCCCGCCGCGCCCAGAAGGCTGTGCGCGGCGGCGAGCGTCTCCTTGGAGAGTCCCGCAAGCTCCCCTTTGACGAACGCCCCCGGCTCCGCATGAGCCTTGAGATGACCTTGGATGATGTCCACGATCGAAGTGTCCGGCAGCATCGAGTCGACGACGGACTCGAGCGTCACAAGGGAGCGTGCGAGCATGGTGACCGTGCCCGGCAGTTCGATGCCATATTTTTGCGCCAGGGAGATGAGCGCGTTCATGAACGCGCCAATGTCCAGGTCGGAGAGATCGGCGAGGCCGAAGTTGGCCAGAATGGCATCCAGATCGGACAGGAGGTGAGCCCGGTCAGCCTCGGTTGAGCCTGATACCGAGAAGCGCAGGAGCCCCTCGGCGAGCTGGGCTGAGTCCCCCCGCGCCACGGCGACGACCATGTCGGTGAGCGCGCCGCGATCGCGCGAGGAGAGCCTTCCCATGATGCCAAGATCCAGATAGACGATCTGTCCCCCACGAATGACGAGGTTGCCCGGGTGTGGGTCCGCGTGGAAGAAACCATCGTCGAGCATCTGGCCCGTGTAGTTGTCCACGAGCTTGGTGCCTATCTCGGCGAGGTCATAGCCCTCCCGGACGAGACGCGCGCCCTGGTCGATGGGGATGCCCTCGACGTAGTCCATCACCACGAGGTGCCGGGTGCACAGGGCGGGATACGGCTTGGGGCAGTCCACAAAGGCGCAGTCGACGTTGTTGCGCCGAAACTCCTCGAGGCTACGAGCCTCCACGAGAAAGTCCGTCTCCTCACGGAAGGACTGCCAGAGCTCGTCAACCACGGACTGCAGATCGATGACGTGCTCGTCGCCCATGAAACGAGCGGCGAAGCGCGCGAGCGAACGCATGATCGAGATGTCTTGCGCCATGATCTCCTGCACGTGGGGCCGCTGAATCTTGAGCGCCACGAGCTCTCCCGTGACCAGGCGCGCCTTGTGGACCTGGGCGACCGACGCCGAACCCAGGGGCCGATCGTCTATGGCGTCGAAAATCTCCTCGAGGGGACGGTCGTACTCGGCGCGCAGGGCTCCGAGCACCGTCTCGCGGTCCATGGGCTCCACGTCCGTGCGCAGGTGAGAGAGCTCTCGCGTGAAGCTCTCGGGCAAGATCTCGGAGCGCATCGAGAGAATCTGGCCAGCCTTGACGAAGGTCGGGCCCAGCTCCTCGAGCATGCGGCGCAGGCTCTGGGGCGTGAGACCATGAAAGATGTCGTAGCGACGCACAATCGAGAGCATCGCGCGGATGCGGGCGAGACGCGAGGCCGTGGAGAGACCATAGTCGCTTGCACCGACAGCGCGGCCGCCCAGCAGGCCGATCGTCTGCTCGTCATCCGCGGACTTCTGGTCCTTCACGCTCGCGTACCATGCGTCGAGAAGCTCGTCCGAGGTGGCAGATGAGCTTCTCGACGAGTCTCTCTCGGCCTCTTCTCTCACGAGCCGTCCTACTGCGCGCTGTCCTCGGGGGCGTCCGCGCCCTCGACGTCAACCTTTACCGTGTCAGAGTCGAGCTCGGCAGACATCTGGGCCACCTTGGCCGCATAGGCACTGCGCTCCTCGGGCGACATGGCCTCGAGGTGCGAGCGCAGGGCGACGTCGGAGGTATTGTCGACGGCCTCCCTGGCCTTGCGGCTCAGCTCCTTGTTGAGGGCCTTGCCCTGCTCGACCGTGAGCTCCCCCTTCTTGACGAGCTCACCCACGACCTTCTGGGACTTCTCGGCACCCATGGCCACAGCTCCCACGCTGGCGAGAAAGAGCTTCTTAAAGCCGTCCGTCACGTCAAAGTCAGACATCTTTCGCTCCCTTCCGGGCGTGCGCCGGATGCGTCCGCCCCATGCAACATGCCGCTTCTTGTACCCTCCGAGGCCGCGAGCCTTTCTCGGCACCTCTCGTCCCTCGTGAGCGACGACGCTCGAAGGGGCCTCCCTAACCCAGAAGGATCCTGCCGAGCTCGTCCACGGTCTCGGCAACGGAGCAGGCCCCAGCGTCCACGAGCTCTGCGACCGGGCAGGTCCGACCATAGTGGGCGCCCACGCAGGGAATCTCGCACGCAGAGGCGGCTTCCACGTCAAAGCGCCGGTCCCCCACCATGACAGCATCAGCGGCGTCCGCGTCCAGCTCGTCGAGCACCTGGGCGATCGTGGCGGCCTTGGTGGACTCCTCGTCGCTGAACTTGCCGAGAACCATGTCAAAAAGGTCGTCGAGGCCGTTGTCGGCGACGGACTGGGTCACGAGGGGCGCCCGCTTGGACGAGGCCACCGCACAGCGCCTGCCCGCCCGGCGCAGAGCGCGCAGAAGCTCCGGTATGCCCTCGAACGCAGGCCACCCGTCAACTCCCAGAGTGGCATAGATGCGACGATAGGCTGCGGTGACCTCAGCTGCGTCGGCCTCGGAGAGGCCGTAGACCAGGCTGAACGCCTGGGGAAACGGAGGTCCGACAAGGCGCCGCAGGTCACCGAGGTCATGCTCGGCGAGGCCGTAGTCAAGAAGAACCTCGCGCGCGGTCCTCGTGATGCCGTCGATTGTGTTGGCCAGCGTTCCGTCAAAGTCAAAGATCACGAGCTCGCAGCTCGTGACATCGATGCCTGTTAGCGCCATCGCACTCCCCTCGTCTTTTCTCTCAGGGTACCACGGGCGCGGGCGGCCCGACACGGCAGGTCTACGATAGAGGGCGCAGGGTATCATAATCTGACATGCGTCGATCAAGGAGAACCCATGCACGCAGCCCCCATCACCTGCTATCGACCCCGTCCGGAGAGGGCTTCCACCTTTGCATCTCTACCCTACGACGTCTTCGACCGTACGGAGGCGCAGAGCTACGTGGAGTCACACCCGAACTCGTTTCTCGCCATCGACCGTCCCGAGTCCGCCTTTGATCCTGATCACGACCCGTACGCGGACGACGTCTACGAGCGAGCGCGTGAGCTCCTGAGCTCCCGCGTGGCCGACGGAACGCTTCTGCGCGATGAGACTCCCTGCTACTATCTCTATCGCCTCAGACAGGGCAAGCGCGAGCAAACTGGCATCGTCTGCGCCTGCGCGCTCGACGACTACGCCGACGGCACCATCCGCAGACACGAACTGACCCGGCGCGACAAGGAGGACGACCGCGTGCGGCACATCGAGGCCACCGGCTGTCAAACCGGCCCGATCTTCCTCGCCTATCGTGATAGCTCAGCCCTGGAAGCCCTCGCCAAGGCCATAAAGTCCTCTGAGCCCCTCTACGACTTCACGGACGAGCTCGGCGTCCAGCAGAGCGTCTGGCGCGTGGCGCGCCCCGTCGACGTTGAGTCGTTTGACACGATGCTCGGGCGCGTCGAGCGCGCCTACATCGCCGACGGGCATCACCGCGCCGCCTCGGCCGCGCGTGTCTGCCAGGAGCTGCGCGAGACCCGGGGCACGGGGGCAGCCGACGCCCCTGAGCCCTATGAATCCCTGCTGTGCGTTCTTTTTCCCGCCAGTCAGCTCACCGTCCTGCCCTACAACCGCGTCGTCGCGGACGTGGCGGGGCTCAGCGAATCCGAGCTCGTGGACGCCCTCGGCAAGGCGGGTCTTGCGGTGGGGAGCCGGCAGGACGCACCGGTCACCCCCGAGCGGCGTGGCGTCTTTGGCATGTACGCCTTTGGTGCCTGGCGCGAGCTCGTCCTTGCGGGAAGTCCCCCCGCAGACCCTGTCGAGGCACTCGACGTCTCGATTCTGCAGGACCGCGTATTAGGCCCCACGCTCGGCATAGACGATCCCCGGGCCGATTCGCGCATCGACTTCGTGGGGGGGACGGCCGGACCCGCCGAGCTCGAGCGGCGTGCCGGCAGGGACGGCGTGGCCTTCTCGCTGTTCTCCACCTCGGTCGGAGAGCTCATGGACGTAGCCGACGCCGGGCGGCTCATGCCCCCCAAGTCCACGTGGTTCGAGCCAAAGCTCAGAAGCGGCCTGTTCATTCGGCGCATCATAGAGAGCGACCCGCGCGGCTAGCCGCGCGGACGATGAGGAGTCCAGAAAGGAGTGGAGGGCATGGCTGAGCAGGACAACGAGACGCGCGGCAGGCTGGGCAGGCTTTTCGCGGCACTCGCCGGAGACGACGACTCGTCCGAAGCGCGCAACGATTCGGACGAGTCGCTGAGCGCTGGCTCGCGCTCGTCTGGCGGCTCCTCCTCCCTGGACGTCGAGGATCTTTCCCAGAGGCTGCTCTTATCCTCCGACCCCATGTCCCTGCTCGTCGCCCTCATGCAGAACGTGCGCGCGCGGGCCGAGGATGCGGGGACGCCGGGGCGCGAGAGCGTGCGCGTCCCGAGCGCGCTCGAGCTGCGGCTGGCGGAGCGCCTCGAAGAAGCCGGCCTAGGATCGGACGACGTGAGGACTCCGTCCCTGCACGTGGTGAGGCCTCGCACCTCCGGCCTCTTCTACCTGCGCGTAGACGAGGAGTCGCTTGCCTGGCTCGCCAAGATCAAGGTTCTGCGCGTGGAGGCCGCCCTCAACGCGGCCCTGCTCACGGAGCGCCTTCTCCCTGATGCCAATCGAGCCTCCGCATCCAGGCTCGTTCAGGCCGAGCAGCGCATCTGCCGCTCGATCACCTCCCAGGCCGAGCGCGTGGCTGCGCTCCTGGGCGAACCTGCGCGCGGCGAGTGGGCCGTACGCCACGCGCTCGCCTACGGCATCGAGGCCTTTCAGCTCCCCTATCGCCTGACCGCGAACTTTCGAGTCAACGTCGCCGGGGGAGCCGTCGCCTTCGAGATCGACCTCATTCCCCCACGCGCGTGGGCCGCGACCGCCTGACGGACAAGGGTGTGATTTTGCCCACGC